>BLAA01000001.1:0-624001 GCA_017312345.1 Candidatus Denitrolinea symbiosum
AAGGTAAGAGATGGCTTCCAAGAAGAAGGATGTGCGCCCCGTCATCACGCTGCAATGCGGCGACTGCAAGGAGCGCAACTACACCACCGAGAAGAATCGGCGCAACGATCCGAATCGTCTCGAGTTCAAGAAGTATTGTCCGCGTTGCCGCAAACACACGCTGCACCGCGAAACGAAGTAGTCTGCTGTCGAATAGTCGTCCAGTCTCATAGTCTAATGCTTGCAAATCCTGATCATTAGACTATGAGACTAACAGACTACCTAGGCCAGTAGCTCAACTGGTAGAGCACTCGTCTCCAAAACGAGCGGTTGTGGGTTCAAGTCCTGCCTGGCCTGCCTGATTGGTAACGCCGTCTTCGTGGCGGCGTTTTGGCCGTCAAAATAAGCAAGATAGATGGAGCAGATCTACATGGCCGACGAAAAAAAACCGAACGCCATCTCGCGCTACTTTCGCGAGACCAACGGCGAACTTCGCAAAGTTAACTGGCCCACCTGGCCCGAAACCTGGCAATTGACCCTCATCGTCCTCGCGGTCATGCTGGTGATGAGCGTCTACCTCGGCATCGTGGACGGTATTGGCCATTACCTGATCACCCTGATCATCAACTTGTAGTCTTTGAGGTTTGGATGGACTTGCAGGATCCCGAAAAGCAATTTGCGCAGGAGCCGATCGAACCGGACGAGGCCTACGTGAACCCGCCGGACGAACCGGTCTTGACCGATGATTCCTCCGCGACGGAGGCTGTCGACGCGCCGGGCGCGACCGAGGCGCCGTCCGCGCTGGAATCGATCCTGCCCACCAATCTCGGCGCCCCCGTGGACCTGCCTGCGGACGGCAGTCCGGCCTGGTACGTCATCCATTGCTACTCAGGCTATGAGAACAAAGTCCGCCATAATCTTGAGCAGCGCATCGAAACCATGAACATGAAGGACAAGATCTTCGACGTGGTCATCCCCACACAGGAGGAGATCGAAGTCCGCGACGGTAAACGCCGCACGGTGGAACGTCACATCTTCCCCGGCTACGTGCTGATCAACATGGCCCTCTCGGAAGAGTCCTGGTACGTCGTCCGCAACACCCCGGGCGTGACCGGCTTCGTCGGCATGGGCAATTCCCCCACCCCCCTCCGCCCGGAGGAAGTGAACCAGATCATCAAGCGCATGGAAGCCGAAGCGCCGACGGTCAAAGTCACCTTCAAGGTCGGGGAGCGCGTCCGCATCATTGACGGCCCGTTCAACGACTTCCGCGGCAACGTGGCCGAGATTGATATGGAGCGCACGAAAGTCCGCGTGATGGTCAACTTCTTCGGACGCGAGACGCCCGTCGAGTTGGATTTCCTGCAAGTCGAGAAGGCTTAATAAGCCAGTTACCAGTTTTCAGTGTCGGTAATCAGTCTTCTGATTACTGCGCGCTGATGGCTGTTTACTGAGATCGTGGGAGGGTCCAAGACCCGCTAAAACCACATAGGAGTTACTATGGCAAAGAAACTGAAAGCGATCGTCCGTCTGCAGATCGAGGCCGGCAAGGCCAACCCTGCGCCCCCCATCGGTCCCGCCCTCGCGGGCCATGGCATCAACATCATGCAGTTCTGCAAGGAGTACAACGCCCGCACGTCCAACCGCCAGGGCGAGGTGCTGCCGGCAGAGATCACCGTCTACACCGACAATTCCTTCACCTTCGTGCTGAAGACCCCGCCGGCGGCGGTGCTTCTCCGCAAGGCGGCCGGCGTGCCGAAAGGCTCCGCCGTCCCGAACAAAGACAAGGTCGGAAAGGTGACGCGCAAGCAGGTCCGCGAGATCGCCGAACTGAAGATGAAAGACCTGAACGCCATTGACGTCGAAGGCGCGATGAAACAGGTCGAAGGCACCGCCCGCTCCATGGGCTTGAACGTCGTTGATTAACATAGTGGGAGGGCTGCCGCGCGCGGCCCGCTTGCACCACGGAGGAAACCATGGCAAAACACGGTAAAAAATATGTGGCCGCCGCGGCCAAAGTGAACATGGACCAGATCTACGCTCCCAAAGACGCGCTGGAGCTGGCCCGCGAAACAACCACCACCAAATTCGACTCGACAGTGGAAGTCCACATCCGCACCGGGCTCGATCCGCGCCAGGCGGACCAGCAAGTGCGCGACGTTGTCGTCCTGCCGCACGGACTCGGCAAGACGGTGCGCGTCCTCGTCTTCGCGGCGGGCGACGGCGCCGCTGCCGCCCGTGAGGCCGGGGCCGACCTGGTGGCGGACGACGACGAGTCTTTGAAAAAAATCGAAGGCGGCATGTTGGACTTCGACGTAGCCATCGCCACGCCCGACATGATGGGCAAAGTCGGCCGCCTCGGACGCGTGCTCGGGCCGCGCGGCCTCATGCCGAACCCGAAGGCGGGGACCGTCGTCGCTCCCGCCGACCTCGGCCGCGCCATCCAGGAATCGAAGGCCGGGCGCGTGGAATTCCGTCTCGATAAGACGGCCAATATCCACGTCTCCATCGGCAAGGCCTCGTTCCCAGCAGATAAACTCTACGACAATTTCACCGCGCTGATGGACGCCCTGCGCAAGGCGCGTCCCTCGGGCGCTAAAGGCGTGTACGTAAAACGCATCACGGTCGCGACCACCATGGGGCCTGGAATCAAGGTAGACCCCAACGCGGCCCAGGCATTGGAGGAAAGCGAATAAGATTCGCTCGACTTAAACAAGCCACTTCGCCAATGACGGCAGGCGTCCCCCAACGGGACTTAATCCCCTGCCCAGGTGGAGACTGACTAGCCGATTGGTCCCTGCGGGACCGCGCAAAAAGTCTTTGCCTCGCGACGAGTGGCAAAGACTTTTTTGTGAAAGGAGGTGATTGTCCTTTGGCCATTTCTAAACAGCGCAAGGAAGAAACGCTGAACCAGTACGTAGACTGGTTAAACCGCAGCCAGGCCGTGCTTCTGGTGGAATACACCGGGGCGAAGATGAAAGACCTGGACGCCATCCGCGCCAAGATCCGCGAGGCTGGCGGCGAGTTTCACATCGTGAAGAACACCCTGGTAAAGCGCGCCTTCGAAGCCAGCGGGATGAGCGTCCCGACCGAGTTGCTCGTGAAAAGCACCGCCGTCTCGTTCGCGTTCACAGACGCGGCCGCGACCGCCAAGGCTTTGAGCGAGGCGGTGAAGGGAATGGAGTTCGCCAAAGTCAAAGGCGGCTTCATGGGCAAACAGGCGTTGAGCGTCGCGCAGGTAAAAGCCCTGGCAGAACTGCCCCCGCTCCCGGTCACGCGCGCCCGACTGTTGGGCGTGCTGCAAGCCCCGGCCGGCAAACTAGTCCGCACTCTGGCCGAACCGGCCCGTTCGCTGGCGTCGGTGTTACGCGCTTATTCTGAAAAGCCCGCCGCGGCATAAGTTCGCGAAGACGATGCAAGTCGTACATTCTAAAATCAACCAACAACAAGCAAGGAGTTTGTAAACAATGGCTGCAAATCTGGAATCCCTGGTTGCCTCGCTGAGCGAACTGAGCGTGCTCGAGGCCGCCGAACTTGTCAAGATGCTCGAGGAAAAATGGGGCGTCTCCGCGGCTGCCCCGGTGGCGATGGTCGCGGGCGCGGCTGCGGGCGCGGCCGCCGAACCCGTCGAAGAGAAGACCGAATTCGACGTCATCATCAAAGACGCCGGCCCCAAGAAAATCGAGGTCATCAAGGTCATCCGCCAGTTGACCAACCTCGGCCTCGGCGAAGCCAAAGCCCTGGCCGAAACGGCCGGCGGCAAGGTGCTTTCCGCGGTCGGCAAGGACGCCGCGCAGGATGCCAAGAAGAAGCTCGAGGAAGCCGGCGGCGTGGTCGAACTCGCCTAGGGTTTATCCGTAAAACGAAAACGACCGCTCATTCGGGCGGTCGTTTTTTGATTCGGAGCAAAGCGGCTATGTTATTCAGTCACTGCTTCATGGTTTCCATTTTGCGGATGACCATCACCACTTTGCCTTTGATCTCCAGCGGCTTGTTCTTGTTGACGTAGATCGGGGCCATGGTGGGATTGGCGGGCTGCAGGCGGTAGCGGTCTTTTTCCTTGAAGAAATATTTCAACGTGGCTTCGTTGTTTTCGGGAAGCCAGACCGCCACCATCTCTCCGTTGCGCGCTTCCACGGCCGGTTTCATCACCACAATGTCGCCGTCGTTGATCATGGCGTCTATCATCGAGTCCCCTTTGACTTCGAGGGCGAACAGGTCGTTGCCTTTTTCTTTGGATGGCAGGAGGCTGCGGGCAATCTCCACCGCGTGGGACTCGTTGTCGGTGTAGAACGTCCGTCCCGGCTGGAGGTCGGGGAGGGGCAGACCAGCCGCGATCGGCCCGAGGACCGGGATGCGGAACAGGTCGCCGAACGCGCCCAGCACTTCCTTGACCTTTTCGGTCAGGCGCAGGCCGCGTGAGACGCGCCCGTCGCGGACGATGTAGCCGCGTTTTTCCAGTTGATCGAGATCGTAGTTGACCACCGAGGTGGATGAAATGCCCACCTCGGAGCAGATCTCGCGGATGGACGGCGGGCGGTCGTTTTCATCCATGTATTTCGTAAGAAATTCAAGGATGCGAATGTGTTTTTCGCTGGGTTCTTCGCTTCGTTTACGCACCATCATCATGGCAACCTCCTGAGCCATAACTCGCTCATTTGTGCTATAAATATACCAGAACAGGCGTTCTGTGTCAAGCGCCGAAGGTTGGCGCAAACGAGGAATCCGCCTGATGTTGTATAGATAACTTGACTTTATCTTCAGTCCATGCTATTTTTGGCATGATTTTTTTTGAAGGATGGAATATGCAACGCGAACGTGTTTCTGAAAATGTATACTGGTTCCAGAGCGACGTCTACGCGCAGGTGACGGCCGGGGTGGTGGTGGGACCGCAGTGGGCGGTGGTGATAGACACGCTGGCTTTGCCCGATGAAACCATCGGCATGCGCGATTTCATCGAACGGGAATTGAGCGTGCCGGTCCGCTACATCATCAACACCCATTACCACGCCGACCATGCCTGGGGCAATTGCTTCTTCCCCGACGCGACGGTGATCGCGCACGCGCGCTGCCGCGAACTGCTGGAGGAACGCGGCCTCCCGTCGCTGGAAGCCGCGCGCCGGCAAAACAACGCCTTCCGCCAGACGCGGATCGTCCTCCCCCACATGACCTTCTCCTCGGGCGAATTGACCCTGCGCGTGGGCAAAAAGAACCTGACGATCATGTCGGCGCTCGGTCACAGCGACGACGGGATTGCCGTACTGGTGGAGGAGGACCGCGTCCTGTTCGCGGGCGACGCCTTCATGCCCCTGCCCTACGTGGTGGACGGCAGCCTCGAAGACAGCGCCGCCTCCATCCGCAAGATCGGGCGCATGGGACTGGAGAACATCATCCAGGGACACGGCGACATCATCCTGCGAGGCGAGATCGACGCGGCGGTGAAAGAAAACCTCGCCTACCTCACGAATCTGAAAAAAATCGTGAAGGCGGCCCTGCGGCGGCGCAACCCCGAAGAAGCCCTCGCCGGGATCGCCATCGAAGACTGCGGAAAAAGCCGCGTCCATTTGGGCGGACTTGCCGAGGCGCTCCACCAGCGCAACTTACGCGCCCTCGTCCAGCAATGGTCGGAAGACGGCGCCAAAGCGAAGAAATAACTGCAAGGTTATCGTGTAAAATAAACCCGTTTCATCCGTCCCCGCCGTGGAGCGGCGGGCAACTTGTTCCTATAAGGAGAATCCCCATGTACCACACCATCATTATTGCCGGCAATGTTGGACGAGACCCGGAGATGCGCTACACCCCTGCTGGGCAGGCTGTTACTTCCTTCTCAGTCGCCACCAACCGTCAATACACCGGTTCCAACGGCGAGCAAGTGAAGGAAACCATCTGGTTTCGCGTCTCGACTTGGGGCAAGACCGCAGAGATTTGCAATCAATACGTCAAAAAGGGCTCCAAGGTTTTGGTGGAGGGTCGCCTGACCCCCGACAAGGCCACTGGGGGGCCAAGAATCTGGACAAAACAGGACGGCTCCGCCGGCGCGTCTTACGAAGTCACCGCCAACACGGTCCGCTTCCTCTCCTCGCGGCAGGACGGCGGCGAAGGCGGGATGGGCGGCATGGACGCCGGCGACATGGTCGCTCCCGCCGAAGACAACATCCCGTTCTAGCGGAGGCGGACGAATGTCAAACAACCCGCAGCCCGTTCCCATCGCGCTCGAGATCCCGACCGGGCTCGATACCGTCTATGCCAACCTGGCGCGCATCTCCCACTCCCCCGCCGACCTCGTAATGGACTTTGCCCACGCCCTGCCCGGCGAAAACAAAGCCGTGGTCAAAGCGCGGCTGCTCATGTCGCCGCTCAGCGCGAAACTGTTCTACCGCGCCCTCGGCGAAAACCTGGCGCGCTACGAAGCCGCCTTTGGCGAGATCGCCGTGCCGGTCAACTCGTCGCTGGCCGAGCGCCTCTTCCGTCCGCACCAGCCGCCCGAACCGCCCGCCGATAAAGCAGACTGACATGCACAAACTCGAATCCATCGCAGAACAAATCCGCAGGGATTTTGACGCCCGCACCGCGGCCCGCGACCGCGCCCTCGCCACCGCGCGGGGACTGACCCGCGTCTGCTCGCTCGCCATCCGCGCCGCGCACCGCCTCGAAACCGACGGGATGGCGGACCTGCTGGCCGAGGCGCGCTCCCTCGCCGGACGGCTGCGCGCCGACCTGCGCGAGCATCCCGATCTGTACTACGCGGGGTACACCCAGGACGCGCTCAAGGAATTCGTAGAAGCCAGCGCCACCTGCGCTCTCATCCAAAACCAGCCGCTGCCCACGCCCGAAGAATTACAAGTAACCGGCGCCACGTATCTTAATGGGCTTGCCGAAACGGTAGGCGAACTCCGCCGCCGCGCGCTGGACATCCTGCGTCACGGCTATTCGCCGGAAGCGGAAAGGCTCCTCCTCGCGATGGACGACATCTACGTGGCGCTCGTCAGCATGGACTATCCCGACGCCATCACCAGCGGCCTGCGCCGTCAGACCGACCTGGCGAGGGGCATCATCGAGAAGACGCGCGGCGACATCACGTTCAGTCTGCGCGGCGAGCACCTCGAGCAGGCGATCGGGCGGCTGATCGGCCAGTTAAACGGGGAGCCGGTCGAGGTCCAGAAAGAGGCGGGAGAAATCCCCCCACAGGAGAATTAGGGCATGGCCCGCCGCGGTCGCCGTTATCCCCTCGTCGTCTATCGCGAGATCCTCAACCGCTGGTGGCCTGAGACGCTGGCGCTGGGATTGCTTTTGGCCGCGCTGGCATGGCCGCTTTACAAGGACCCGCTCGGACAGTCGCAACCCTGGCGCTGGCAAGGCATGCTCTTGCTCGGCGCGGGGATCACGCTCTGCGCGCTGTTGCTGCTGGCGATGCGGGGCATGGCTTATGTGCAGACGTTCCCCAAATATTTGAGACTGACGACGCCGTTCCTGCGGTTGAACATTTCGCACAAACGCCTGCGGCGTTCGACCACCGCCGAGATGAGCGCCCTCTTTCCGCCGAAACAGACGCAAGGCTGGAAGCGGGATGTGCTTCTCTCGCTGGGCGGACGCACGGCTATCGTGCTCGAACTGAACGGCTGGCCGGCGCCGGCCTGGTTTTTACGCGCGTTCCTGTCTTCGTTTTTCTTCAAGGATAAGACGCCGCATTTCGTCATCCTCGTGAATGACTGGATGAGTTTCAGCAGCGAATTGGAAAGTCTTCGGCGCGGCGCTCTCGCCGCGCCGCCTTCCTCGCGCAAGCCGGACCAATCCATCCTGTCCCGCCTGCCCCGCAAGGACGGCTGACTGATTTGAAAATAAAAAGGATTCCACAAGTTCTACTTGCAGCTTTCCCGAAGTAGAACTTCGAGATTCAAAATTTTCATCATTCGGGGCGAACCCCCGTTCACGGACACTTTGTGATTATCATCACTTGTTATTCGTGACATTTGGATTTGTCAGACTTTTGAAAACCTGCTAACATATGGGCGGAGACGGAACACAGACACCTCCAACTTGCTCCTCACTGTCTCCTCCTTTGGCGAATGCCTCCGCCGGTTCTCCCCGGCGGAGGCTTTTTTAACGGGCAGGCGGCAAATTGCGCTATGAAATCGGGGGAATGTAGGCGGGCAGGACGACGAAGAAGGAACTTCCCTGCCCCAGCGTGGATTCAACCCAGACGCGCCCCTGATGGTTTTCCACAATGGTTTTGACGATCGCCAGTCCCAGCCCGGAGCCGGGAAGGGTTTCGGGAACGTTTTCGGCCCGAAAGAATTTTTCGAAGATGCGCGGCTGGTCGGCGGGCGGAATGCCGGGACCGTCGTCGCTCACTTCGAGGATCAATTGTCCGTCTTCGGAGCGTAATTTCACGCGAATCTCGCCGCCGGCCGGGGAATATTTGATGGCATTCCCGATCAGGTTGTCGAGCATCTGGCGCACGCGCAAAGGATTGGCGCGCAGCGGCGGCAGGCCGGACTGCTGTTCGAATTTGATCGTCTGGTTGCGCGCGCGGGATTGCCCCTCCAGCAGGTTGACGGTGTAGCCGATGATGTTTTCAAGCTGTACCACTTCGCGGCGGGAGTCGAAACCGGCTTCAAGGCGCCCCAGGTCGAGCAGGTCGTTGACGAGGGCGGTAATATCGCGGATGCTCGCTTGCAGGCGCGCCATGAATTCGCGCTGGTGGTCGTTCAAAGGGCCGGTGCGCCCGATGAGTTCGGCATAACCCATCACGGAGGTCAGGGGCGAGCGCAGGTCGTGCGAGACGGTATGAACGAAGTCGCTCTTGATGCGGTCGAGTTCCTTCAGGTAACTGATGTCCTGGATGGTGATGGCAAAGCCGATATTTGGAATAGCCGCATAGTGAGCGTTAAAGACGCGCCCGTCGTCGAAGTTGATCTCGTGATATTTCAGCCCGTCCTCGGCAGAGCGTTCGAGCATGGACTGCAGGTCGGGATGGCGCACAGCCTGTTCAACCGGCTGCCCAAAGACCGCCTCCTGCGACACCCCAAAGGTGCGCGCGGCCGTGTCGTTGACCAGCATGACGCGCGAGCGCTTGTCTAAAATAACGACGCCATCGGCGATGTTGTTGAAAATGGCGTCGAATTCGACCACCTGGCGCTGGAGCGAGGCGGTGGTTCGTTTGACCTCGCCCCGCACCCAGTCTCCCAGACGGCGGGCGCGCTCGAGACTGCGCCTGACGACGGTCACGATTTCGGAGGTGGTGAGCGGCGGAAAGATGTACCCGCTCAGCCCGGCAGACAGGACTTCCTTTGCGATTTCCAGCGAATCTTGTTCCACGTAAAGGACGACTGGCAGGGATGGGAATCGTTCTAACTGCTCGGCGGCCAGTTTCATCCCCGATTGGCCGGCGAGAGTCTGCCCGATCAACAACAGGGCGGGAGTGGCTTCCTGTAATATTCGAGACAGGCTTTCGCGGTCCTGCGCCGCAGCGGTATCGTATCCCGCGCTTTGTAACGCGCGCGTCCCCAGGTGAAGAAAGGGCGATTCGTCCAGAGCCAGCAGGATCAAGGAGGGCCGCGTCATCGCTCTCCTGCCAAGTGGAATTTCTGGATTACTTCCGCCAGCCGCTGAGCGGCCGAATTGGCGGAAATAAGAGCCTGCCTCTGTTCAGCGTTAAGTGGACCAGTCTTGGTCGTCAGTATCAACCCCAGCGGGTAGAGGATTCCATCCAGTTCTTTTTGCGCCGCGGCGCGCAGGGCGCGCGTCGTTTCGCCCTGTCGTTTCCCGTCAGCGCGGACGGCTTCCGCGCTTTGCTGAACGGCGCGGAACAACCGTTCATTGACCAGCGAGACGGAGGCGTAGTCTGCCACGGCTTCCAGCAAGGTCTGTTCGGTCTCGCCAAAAGGCTGCGGCGCCTTGCGGACGACCACCATCAGCCCGATCACTTCATCGCGGACTTTGATGGGCGTGACTGCCGCTGCCTGGCCGAGCGCGGCCGCCTTGAGTTTGCGGAGAGCCTGCCCGTGGATGAGCAGGGATTCTCCCGAAAGCGCCACCAGCCCGCTCACGCCATCGTCCAGCGGCTGTCCCATTTTCTTTGCCCAGACTTCGGGCAGGCGGCTGTGGGCGGTCAACACGAACTGCCCGGAGCGTTCATCCTCCAGCAGCAGCCAGCCGAGGTCCGCGCCTGATACCTGCAAAGCGCCTTCCACGATGCGCTCAAAGAGGACGCGGCGGTCCGTCACGGAGACGACCGCCCTGCCGATGGAAACGATTGAGGTCAACTCGCGCACCTTGCGTTGCAGGTTTTCGTTGACGGCCTTCAGTTGCTCATCGAGACGACGGCGGGCATGCGACTCGCGCACCTGGGTCAGCGCTCGTTCCACTGCCGAGACTACCTCCGCGTCGCGGGCGGGCCAGAGCAGCACGTCTGCCGCGCCGAGGCGAAAGGCCTGAATCACGTCCTGCTCCCGGCCCTTCTCGGCGATGACGATGAACGGCGCCTGCGTCCCCTGCGAGGAGAGCGCCACCAGCAGGTCTTTTCCGCTGAGGCCGGGCAAATTCAGGTTGGCGATGACCAGGTCGGGGGGAGTCTGAAGCGCCTGCCGGATGGCCGCGCCGGCGTCCGTCACGACATCCACCGGATAGCCCAACGGCTTCAACGCCTGACGGGCGATCAGGTCGCTGATGTCGGGGTCGCTTTCGACAATGAGGATTCGCTCGAGGAACGCCATATGTTCCGTCAATCTCCATGAAGAGACGAGATATGGGGATTGTAACATTATTAACGGAAATTGGAATGATATACTTGCGTCCATCCATGAAACCGCTTCCCGCGTTGACCGTCGTCGTCCCCGTTTACAATGAGGCCGAGTCCCTGCCGGCCTTCCTGCCGCGCCTGCTCGAATTTTCCGAAAACCACGGCTGGAAGGTCGTCTTCGTGGACGACGGCTCGCGCGACGACTCGGGACAGATGCTCGAAAGCCGCGCCCGGCCTCCCGCCGTGCGCGTCATCCGCCATAAAGTCAACCGCGGCTACGGCGGCGCGCTCAAGACCGGCCTGCTGGCGGCCGACACGCCTTACGCCGTCACCATTGACGGCGACGGCCAGCACGACCCGGAAGATATCCTGAGCCTTTTCCAGGTCGCGGTGGAACGCGACGCCGACCTCGTCGTGGGACGCCGCGTCCCGTTCCACAGATCGAATTGGTATCGCGAATTCGGCAAGTCGCTCATCCGCCTCTTCACGCGTATGCTCATGCCGCTTCCCATCCAGGACCTCAACTCGGGCTTCAAACTCTATCGGACGGAACTCGTCCAGGCTTACCTGCACGTCTGCCCCGATTCGATGGCTTTCAGCGACGTGATCGTGTTGACCTTCCTCAACCAGAAAGACCTCGTCCTCGAACATCCCATCCGTGTCGCGCTGCGCAAAAAGGGGAAAAGCACCATCAGCGCCTATACAGCCGCCGAAACGGTGATGGAAATCCTCAACCTGATGATGCTCTTCAACCCGCTCAAGATCTTCCTTTCGCTCTCGGCCATTTGCTTCGCGTTTGGAATCGTCTGGGGTACGCCGATCCTGCTGCTCGACCGCGGCGTGAGCGTGGGAGCCATGCTCGCCATCGTCAGCGGGTTGATCTTCTTCGTCATCGGCCTGGTCGCCAGCCAGTTATCCTCCATGCGGCTGGGCGAACTGGCCGCGCGGCGCAGAAAAAACAAAGACCGGACTTCTTGAAAAAACCTGACCCTTCAGGTTATACTTCTCCCATGAACGCGCTCGAGACTCCCTTTATCGTTGGGCGCTTCCCCGCCCGCGACGGACCTCTCTCCCGCTTCCTGCCTCCGCTCGAAGACGGGATCGCCGCCGAATGGCTTCCGCCGCGCGCGTCGAAGGAAGGCTGGATACTCGACCCGTTCGGGAGCGCGCCCCGCCTCGCCGTCGAGGCCGCGCGCAGCGGATACCGCGTCCTCGTCACGGCGAACAACCCCATCGCGCGCTTCCTGCTCGAGATGACCGCCGCGCCTCCGACCGAAACCGAACTGAACGCCGCGCTGGCCGACCTGGCAATATCCAAAAAGGGGGACGAACGACTTGAACAACACCTGCAATCTCTCTACCTCACTCAATGCGCCAACTGCGGACAGGAAATTCCCGCCCGCGCCTTCCTCTGGAAAAAAGGCGAAGACGCGCCCTACGCCCGCCGCTACGATTGCCCCGCCTGCAACGACTCGGGCGAACGCCCCGCGGCCGAAGCGGACGTGGAGCGCGCCCGCAAGATCGCCGAAAGCGCGGGACTTCACCGCGCCCGCCTGCTCGAACGCGTAGCCCCGTCCAACGACCCCGACCGCGAGTTCGCGGAGGAGGCGCTGGCCGTTTACCAGCCGCGCGCCATCTACGCGCTCGCCACGCTCATCAACCGCCTCGACGCGCCGGGCGTCACCCCCGAACGACGACGCGCCCTCAGCGCGCTTTTCCTCTCCGCGTGCGACCGCGTCAACAACCTGTGGAGCGTGAACAACGAACGCCCGCGCCCAAAGCAACTGGCCGTCTCGAACGAATTCCGCGAGAACAACGTCTGGATGGCGCTCGAAGACGCCGTCTCGGAATGGGCCGCGCAGGAGGAAGCCGTCCCCGTCGCGTTGTGGCCGAAGAAAATCCCCGAGAGCGGCGGCATCCTCCTCTACGAGGGCCGCGTCGCCGACTTCGCCCCCATCGTGAAAGAGTCGCCTGTCACGGCCATCCTCACGGCGCTGCCGCGTCCCAACCAGGCCTACTGGACGCTCTGCGCGCTCTGGGCAGGCTGGCTGTGGGGAAGCGAAGCCGCCGAGCCGTTCCACCTCGTCCTGCGCCGCCGCCGCTACGATTGGGGCTGGCACCTCGAGGCGCTGCAAAACGCCTTCCGTCACATCTTCGACCTGCTCAAACTCGGCGCGCCCTGCCTCACGCTCGTCCCCGAGCCCGAGGCGGGATTCCTCACCGCCGCGCTGGCCGCGGGCGAAGTCAACGGATTCGACCTCGCGGGATTCGCCATGCGGACCCAGCACGACGCCGCGCAGATCACGTGGACGCGCGGCGAACGCCTCCCGCGCGCCCGCGGCAAAACCGACCCGACCTCGGTGCGCGCGGCCATTCGGACTCATCTCTCCGCCCGCGGCGAACCGACCTTCCACCTGTCCCTGCACGCCGCGGCCCTCGTCGCGCTGACGGCGGACCACGCGCTCATCGGCGCGCGCCAGCCCGAAGACGAGGTCATCCGCGAGGCCGCCAAAACCGTGCAGGAGTCCCTGCTCGGCGACGAGACCCTCGTCCGCTATCGCGGCGGCGAAAGCGCGGACACCGGTTTGTGGGGACTCGCGCCCGAGGTCGAGTCGGCGGAACCGCTCAGCGACCGCGTGGAAATGGCCGTCGTCCAATTTTTGATCGAACATCCCAACTGCGCGCTCGAAGGCGTCCTGCGCGATCTTTCGCCGCGCTTCCCCGGGCTGCTTGCGCCCTCGCTGGGACTCGTCGGCGAGGTATTGGTCTCGTACGCGGAACAGGTCGAAGGTCAATGGAAGTTGCGGGCCGAGGATCGTCCATCGGCGCGGAAGGCGGAGTTAAGTCAGATGGCGGACCTGCTCCAGGTCATCGGCGAACGGCTGGAGTTCTGCACGAACCGTCTCGACGAGCGCAGGCTGGTTTGGGAGGCGGGAGAGACGTCGGCGTACGCGTTCCATCTGAAAGCCTCGGCCATCATGGACGAGGCGGTGACGCGGAGCGCGTACCCGCGCGAGCGGACGCTGGTCGTCATCCCCGGCGGACGCGCCTCGCTGCTTGCCTATAAAATCAGCCGCGATCCCGCGCTGGCGGCGCGCTTGCACGGGATCCGCTTTGTCAAGTTTCGGCTGGCGCGCGCCCTGGCCGAAATGGCCGCGCTCAACCACGACGCGTTCGAAGAGCAGATCCAAAGCGACGCGTTCGAACGCGCCCGCGGGCAATGGATGATGTTCTGACCGGCTCCCGTCATCGGATATGATCCGCAGATCAGGCCGGAGTAACTCCGGGGGAAAGTGGCGAAAATCTGCGCCCTCCACAACCCCACTTTGCAGTTTGCATCATCCCGATAAGGTCTAATGAAAGGATGAACCATGAAAAAGATTCTTGTCGCTCTTGTATGCGCAGTTTTATTGGTCGGATGCGGCGGCAAACCCGCCGCCCCCTCCGCCGCCGCGCCGACTGCCGCGCCATCCGTCGCGTCCACGGCTGCCTCTACCGCCTCCACTGCCGCGTCCACAGCCGCGTCCGCCGTCACGCCGACGAACACGCCGCTGGCGGTCATCCCCACCAACGCGCCCAATTGCAGCAACAGCGCGGCTTTTGAAGCCGACGTGACCGTGCCGGATAACACGCCCTTCAACGCGGGCGAGACATTTACCAAAGTCTGGCGGGTGCGCAACAACGGCTCCTGCGCGTGGACGCAAGGGTACGCGCTCGTGTTCGCCAACGGCGAAGAGATGGACGCGCCGGACTCCATCCCCCTGCCCTACACTCCGCCCAATGAAACCGCCGAAATTTCGGTGGAACTGGCCGCGCCCGCGCGGGACGGCGCGTTCCTCGGAAACTTCGAACTACGCGACGGCAACAACGTCCCGATCCCCGTGGACGGGGGGAAATATCTCTGGGTTTCGATTATTGTGGGCAAAACAGTCGCGGTCGAAATTCCCACCCTCCCGGGCGGCAGCGTCCCCACCGCAGCGCCGACGGCGGCCAATGCTCCCTGCGCCTACACGCTCAATCCCGCTTTCGTCAGCCAGGCTCTCGCGCTGATCAATTCACAGCGCGCCGCGAACGGACTCGCCGCGCTCGTCCTCAACGTCCAACTCACAGCCGCGGCGCAGAGTCACGCGGCGGATATGGCCTGCCACAATTTCCTCAGCCACGTCGGCTCAGACGGTTCGAACGTGGGAGCGCGCGTCACCGCCGCAGGCTACTCTTATTCCGTCGCGCTCGAAAACATCTACGCCCAGCCTCCGCAATACGGCGGGACGCCCGACGCCGCGGTCCAATGGTGGATGAGCGACTTCATCCATCGCGCCGCCATCCTCAACGATAAAGTCACCGAGATCGGCGTGGGTTACGCGTTCTACGATAAAAGCCAGTTGGACGGTTACTGGTCGGTCGTCTTCGCCGCGCCGTAAATGGGATGTCCGCAAGGCGCGGCGCTCCTACCATGAGAAGTCGAAGGACGACAAAAAAAGGACTCTGGGTTGCCAGAGTCCTTTTGTCGCTCATTTTCTCTCCGCGACTTGATATGCGGCGGAGCGGGTTTGTTTATATTTTCGTGCAGGAACCTTGTTGGCTAGTTGGATCAATGACCGCAGCGCCTCGTTCACCGATTCGGAATCGGGAAAATATTCCTTCACATCGGGCGCGAGCAACACGGTCCCTTCAACTAGGGCGTAGTGGTTCACTTCCACCGTCCCATCCTTTTTGGTCACACGGACGGTATAACCCTTATCCAACGGGCGATAAAATTTTCCGCGCTGGGCTTTGCTGAAATCATATTCAGCGCGCATTTCATCATCCTGTTCTTGTTTCTTTTTAGTGGTCTTCATATCTTTCTTTCTCAGTTTTGGTCGCTTTTCTAGCGCTGATCAAACGATGTTTCTCTTTTCGGAAGACGTGAACCACAGACAACAAACGCATGACCGCAGACATGCCAATCGAAACATAGCGGTCTTCATCTTCTGAATGATCAGGGTCGGAAATCGTGGCAAGCCGAGGGTCGTTGAAAATCGTCGTGGCTTCTACAAAACTGACGCCATGCTTCTTGAGATTGGCTTTCGCCTTTTCTTCGTTCCATTCGAAATCGGGGTCTTCCATAACGTTCGCCTGTCCAAATTATACCGCGCAAGAATCGTAATCAAAAAAGAACGGCGCTCCACGCTCTAGCTCAATTTAGACCTGAAGACTTCAAATTCCTCTAGTTTCCCCTCCACTTTCGACCAGCGTTTGATCTCGTCTAGGTCCACCTTTTGCCGCTTTGCCACCATCACCGCTTGGGCCAGTCCTTGCTGATCGTTCCAAAAATAATACGCGCACAATCTATCTTTGACGCAATCCGTAGAAGAGATTACTCGCAGCGTTCCCGTCGTCAATTCGACATCTTTGATTTCCTTCACAGGCTCTTCTCCCACCGAAAGCGGACCGTCAGGAAATTCCACAAAGAACCTGGTTTCGGGATGCTGGAAATAACGCCCGCTCTCCTGAAAGCCCATCTTTTCCATCGCGGCTTTGACCCGGCTTCTCTTTGCAAATTTCACATTAACCAGGTCCACATCTTTCGAAACATATTTGTTGCCGCTATATAATGAAACCGTTGCGCCGCCTGATAAGACGAGTTCGATCCCTTCTGCGCGCAATTGAGTTTGGACATATGCAGCCAGTTCGGCCAAATTCATTTTCTGGATTTTCTTCACAACGCTTTTCCCTTTCCCCTCGGCCTGCGACGATTCATAACCAATCTCTCACGCTCCTCTTCGGGATAGAACGTCAACGCTTTCTCCAAAAGAGATTTCAACTCCGGCAGAAATGGGTAGCGCGGGTTGAACATATACGGACGCGTCCGTCCCACCGCGCGGCTGGAAAGAATGCCCGCGGCTTCGAATTTATCCAATAGATTTTGGGCGGATTTGAGATCGGATCCATAAAAACGCGCAATTTCGCGGGCATAACCTTCTTCCCGCGCAAAGAGAAAGATCAACACGCGCTCGGCAGTCTTCGATCCAAACAGAGATGCGAGCATGGAAACTCCCTTCCACGTTGACGGAAAACGCCCATCATATGACGTATGATTTCCGTCATTATATCATTTATCCAGAGAATCAAAAAGGCGCAACGCCTCTTTAATCCAGAAACCCGTTTTCTGCGAGAAAACGGGTTTCTAAAAGTACTGCTCTCTCTTCCCTACAGCGTCTCCAGTTCCTCCACCTGCTCCGCGATCACGTCGAAGCCGCCCTGCCAGAACTCTGCCGAGCGGATGTCAATGCCCGCCTCCGCGAGGATTTTTGCGGGCGCTTCCGATCCGCCCGCGGCGAGGATCTTGCGGTATTTCGGCTTGAACGATTCACCCTCCGCCTTGAACTGCTTGTAGAGCGAAAGCACCAGCAATTTGCCGAACGCGTACGCGTAGACGTAGAACGGGGTGTGATAGAAGTGCGGGATGGCGACCCATTCCCACTTGAACTCATCGGCGAGATCGAGCGCGTCGCCGAACTGCTCCTTGAGATTCTCGAAATAGATCCGCGAGACCTCGTCCACGCTGGCGTTCTTCATGATCGCGTCGTGGGCCGCGCGCTCGAAGAGGGCGAACCAGGCCTGGCGTCCGATGGTGGCGTAGGAGTCGTCCACCTGACGGTAGAGGATGTCGCGTCGGACGGCTTTGTTCTTCTCCTCCGCCAGCATACGGTCAATCAGCATCATCTCGCCGAACGTGGAGGCGGTCTCCGCGAGCGGCAGGGACGAATGGAAGGTGAAGAGGTTGTGGCGCGAAGCCAGCATGGCGTGGATGGCGTGACCGAGTTCGTGCGCCAGAGTCGCGATGTCGCGCGCGCTGCCCTGATAGTTGACCTTCACGTAGGGCGTCATCTCGGGGACGACCGAGGCGCAGAACGCCCCGTCCTGTTTGCCGCGGCGGATTTCGCTGTCGAGATGATTCTCGTCGAAGACGCGGCGGGCGAGCGCGCCGAATTCGGGCGTGAACGCGCTGAACGATTCGAGCGTCATCTGCGCGGCGGCGTCGAACGAATATTTTTTCTTCGACGCGGTGGTGGGCGCGTAGATGTCGTAGCGGCGAAGTTTCTTCATCCCCAGCAGTTTGGCTTTGACCTTGAAGAATTTCTGGAAGACCGGCGCGTTTTTGCGCGCCGCGTCGAGCAACGCGTCCACCGCTTCGTCGGGGACGTCGTTGAACAGGTTGCGGACGGAGTTGGGCGATTTAAATTTCCGCAGCGTAATGCCCTCGTTGTACCAATCGCGGACGCGCGTCTGGTACATCTGCCCGAGGATGGGACCATCGTTGCCGAACACGCGGAACAGTTCGCGGTACGCGGCGGCGCGCGTCTTCGGGTCGGGGCTGTAGGCGTAGTTCATCAACTGTCCGCGCGTCAGCTCTTCCGTCTTGCCGTCCACTTTGAATTTGAAGACGTAGCGATTCGTGATCGAGTCGTACAGATTCACCAGCGCGCTGGAGCCGGTCACATCCTTGATGTTGACGACCTTCTCCTCGGGCTCGGAGAGCGTGTGCGGTTTGAAGTGACGCATCTCTTCGAGGTAGTAACGGTAGCCGCCGCTGGCGTCCATCAGGCGCTGGGCCTCGGCGTCTTCCAGTCCCTTCCACCACAGGCTGAAGAAGAGCGTGCGGTTGCCGATCTCTGCCATGAACTGCTGGACGCGCGCTTGCAGGGTCAGCGCGGACTGGTCCTGGGTATCCGCCGCGAAAGCGAGGCCCGCGTAGGCGCCCAGTTTATGCGCGAGGCGCGCCATCTCCTCGGAAGTCTGGACGATGTGGATGAACTCGTCGGCGGGCATGTCGGCGCGCAGTTTGCCGCGCGCGCCCTCGAAAGCGGCCGCCTGCTCTTCGATCTGGTCGAAGGCGGACTCCAGTTCGGGGCTGTCCATGGACGGGAAGAGGTCGGCGAGCGACCAGGGAGAAAGTTTGTAGGGCATGGGTGAGCGTCTCCTGAAATTAAGATCATCCGCAGATTTTATGATTTCGCTGATTTTTCTTTTTCTCGATCTGTGAAATCTGCGAATAAAGATTGGCATTCTACGGCATGACCGCGAAGTGATTCGTCAACACCCAGGTGACGTAATTCTCCCACAACGCCTGGATATCTTCGCGGTGGTAGTCGTGGTCCGAAAAGGTCTGGATGATGACGCGGCCCTCGATACAGGTGGCGAGCAGCCCGTAGTCCGAGGAACGTTTCGGGAATCCGCCCGCCAGGATGAGCGCGTCGCCGCCCGTCGTCTGGATGTAATCGCCGCCCTTGTCATCCCAATGTCCCACGTAATTCGTCAGGCTGAACCCGCTGTTGGGCGTGGTGAACACGGGATGTTCGGGATGAAGGGTGTAGATTGACAGATCTCCCGCAGAGCGCTCCTTTTGGAAGCGGATTCCGCACTTCGAGGTCAACTGGGCGATGCGGCCATTGGCGGTGTCCGAGAGATACCAGAGTTCCACAATGAGGGCGGTCTTGTCGCGCGTCACCTTGGGGACGATCACATCCCAAAACTCGCCCTGCACGCTCGAACGGCTTTCCGCCGCGATGATGATCAAGTCCCACCGCGTTCCCGAATTGAGATAATCCAGCAGGTCGCCTATGTCTGCGGTGTAAGTCACGTTCAACCCCATCAAGTCCAGCGTGGGCTTCACCCACGGCTGGAGGAACGCGCCCATCGAATCCTCGTAAGCCAGAATTTTCGCCGACCTCATGCGCGCCTGCAAATCCTGCGTGGGCGTCGGTTGGATGGTGGGCGGCGGCTGGAGCGGCGCGTCTGTGGGCTGGACGACGGTGACCGGCGGCGGCTGAGTAGGCGCGGTTTGGGCGTTCAGCGCGGCCTGCGTCAATTGCAACGCCATAGTCGTCCCCTGAACTTCCAGCGCGATGCGGGTGGCGTCAGGCGTGGGGGGCTGGCTGGCGGCCGGTCCCAGCGAAATGGAACACGCCAGCGTGACGATGAACAGGACAACCCCCAACGTCAAAATCGGGCGGCGGTTTGAACGAGACATGGCATCCTCCGGATGAGAAAAGCGATTGCGCCACTTCCACGCTCATTATACGTTGAAACGGATGTGGACAATATCCCCATCTTTGACGGGATATTCCTTTCCCTCGAGCCGTAACTTCCCTTTGGCCTTCGCTTCATTCATTGACCCGAGGCTGGCGAGGTCGTCGTAGGCCACCACCTCCGCCCGGATAAATCCCTTCTGCAAATCGGTGTGGATGGCTCCCGCCGCTTCCTGCGCGCCCGCGCCGCGTCGGACGGTCCAGGCGCGCACCTCGTCCTCGCCCACCGTGAAGAAGGACTGTTGCTGCAACAGGTCGTACGACAGGCGGATCATGCGGTTGAGGCTGGGTTCTTCGATCCCGTATTCCTGCATGAACACGGCCGCGTCCTCGGGCGGGAGTTGGGCGATCTCCATTTCGAGTTTGCCCTGCAACGCCACCGTCGGATGGTCGGCCTCGATCTGCGGCGCGGACTGTCCCTCGCCGAGGTTGAACGCGGTCAGGATGGGTTTGCGCGTCAACAGGCCGAAACTGGCGAGTTCCTTTTGTTCCTCGGCGTTGAACTCCATGCCGCGCAAAGGCTGGCTATCGGATAGTCTCTTGTGCAGCCGCTCGAACAATTCCGTCTGACGCGCGTTGAGGGCTTTATCCGTGCCGCCCTTTTTGCGTTCCTCCACGAGGCGTTCCAACTTGCGCTCCACAGCCACGAGGTCGTTGAGCAGGAGTTCGCCCGCCATCGTCTCCACATCCCGCGCGGGGTTCACGCTCTCCAGCGGATGCGGCACGTTGTCGTCCGCGAAACAGCGGACGACGTGGATGAATCCCTCCATCTGCGAGAGCGCGTTCAACAACTGGCCTGAGATGCCCGTTTTGGCCGCGCCCGCTTCCAGTCCCGCGATGTCGGCGTACGTCACTTTGGCGTAGATGGTCTTGCGCGGGTTGAACATGGCGGAGAGTTTGTCCACGCGCGGGTCGGGGACGTCCACCACTGCCTGGTGGATTTCGATGCGTCCCGCCGAGGCGGTGGTGGGCGCGTTACCGCGCGTCAACGCGTTGAAAAGGGTGGTTTTTCCAGATTGGGGGAGACCGATGATTCCGAGTTTCATGTTTTGTTGGACGGATTGACAATCCGCCACTTGACCTTGTTGGAGATGGTTTGTTATACTGTGTCGCTAGAGAGCGCCTTACGCAAATAGCGGACGTTCTCTAACGTCCAAGCCGAAGTGGCGGAACTGGCATACGCGCACGACTCAAACTCGTGTCCCCTTGCGGGGATGAGGGTTCAATTCCCTCCTTCGGCACTGGAATTATAACAGCGCTTTTCGCAAGCCCTCCGATCCGGTTGTGGATTGGAGGAAGGCGCGTACCGATGATCTTTTGCGCGTGGCGGTCCGCCACCGATCAGCGGTTACGAGAGACGCGAGACCGCCAGTTGGCAGTCTCGCGTTTTGTTATCATCCCTTCCAAACGGAGATAGCGGCCTAAAATAAGCGACGATCTCTCAACGCGAATTTCGCCAATGCGCGAATGTAGCGAATTCCTTCTCGATTTCTTCGTGAAATTTGCCAATTTGCGTCATTTGCGTTCCAAGATCCAAGGCTGTATCTCGGTAGCGCTTATAATCAACAGAGCGCCGCCCAAACGGAAAGAGTTACCGCGAAGGCAAAAAGTGAAGCATGAAACTTTATTTTTTCTTTATCTTAATGGACGCCCTCATCCTGCTTTCTTATCCGGTGGTCTATCTCCTTTCGAAGCGGCGGAGAAGCGGCAGGAACAGGACAGATAAATTATCATAACGTCAAGGAGTCTTCCATGCCCGACATCAACGACATCCTGGCAGTGATTCTGGGGGTGGACGCGGGGCGCGGCTGTATCCGCTGACCATCATGCGCTCGAAACCGGCCGTCCCCATCGCGGGCAAATACCGTCTCATTGACATTCCCATCAGCAACTGCGTCAACTCGGGCATCTTCAAGATCGCGGTGTTGACGCAGTTCAACTCCGTCTCGCTCCACCGTCACATCACGCAGACCTACAACTTCGACGGTTTCCACGGCGGCTGGGTGCAGATCTGGGCCGCCGAGCAGACGCTCGAATCGGAGAACTGGTACCAGGGCACAGCCGACGCCGTCCGCAAACAGAAATTCGAGATCATCACGACCGGCATGAAAAATGTGCTGATCCTCGCGGGCGACCATCTCTACCGCATGGACTACGCCGCCATGGCAAAGTTCCACTGGGAGAACCAGGCCGACATCACGGTGGCCGTCCAGCCTGTTCCGCGCGAGGAAGCCTCCCGCTTCGGCCTCCTGAAACGCGAGAAGGACGGCCGCATCACGGATTTCGTCGAAAAGCCGAAAGAGCGCGACGTGCAAGACCGCTTCGTCAGCCGCGACAATGAAGAGCGGCCCTTCCTTGGCTCGATGGGCATCTACCTCTTCAACACCGAAATCCTGATGCACTTCCTGGAAAATTACCCGAACTTCGACGACTTCGGCGGCGACGTAATCCCGCAGGCCATCAAAACCCATGCCGTCTACGGCTACGACTTCGACGGCTACTGGCGCGACATCGGGACGATCCGCTCGTTCTACGACACCAACCTCGAACTCGCCAAACCCGGCCACCCATTCAGTTTTTACGATTACAAACAGCCCATCTATACCCACCCGCGCGTCCTGCCCAGTTCCATCATCGAGGAAAGTTACGTGATAGACGGCATGATCGCCGAAGGCTGCATCATCCGCAAGGCGGAGATCCGCCACTCCATCATCGGCGTCCGCTCGGTGATCGAGACCGGCGCGCGCGTCGTAAACACCATTATGATGGGATCGGACCATTACGACAAACCCGACGACAAACACGGCGTCCACATCGGCGTGGGCGCGGGGAGCGACATCGAAGGCGCCATCCTCGACAAGAACGCGCGCATCGGCGAGCGCGTCGTCATCCGCCCCTTCCCGCGCGGCATCGACCGGGACGACATCTTCCCCGTCGTCATCCGCGACGGGATCGTGGTCGTGCCGAAGGACAAAGTCGTCCCTGCGGGAACCGTCATCGCGCCGGAATAGTCCCCGACTCCTCGCGTCCGCTTGACAAGCCCTCCGCGCAGGGTTACACTCTGGCCGTGTTCGGGGAGTAGCCGCCTGCCCCCGCAGGATGGATTGTCGTCAGCCCATTGGCGCAAAAGCCATCGGCAATCCATACGCTCAATTTTTTCGCAAGAGCGATTGGCGAGACCATCACGGAGAGCGCGTGGTGGTCTTTTTGTTTGCGATATTTCATGACAGGAGATTTTGCATGGCCTTTGCGATCCCACCCATCAAGTCCGACTCGGAAAAAGCCTGGCACGCGCTGGAAACGGAGGAAGTCCTCCAGAATCTGAAAGTAAAGGAACAGGGACTTACCAACGAAGAAGCCGCGCTGCGACGCGAGACCTACGGCTCGAACCAGCTACAGGAAGCCGCGCGTCCGGGCTGGCTGCATATGCTCTGGGAGCAGATCAACACGTTCGTGGTGTGGCTGCTCATCATCGCGTCGGCAGTCTCGGCCCTGCTCGGAGACGAGATCGAAGCCGCGGCCATCCTGGCCATCGTCGTGTTGAACGCGACGCTGGGCATCATCCAGGAGCGGCGCGCCGAAGAGGCCCTGGCCGCCTTGAAGAAACTCGCCGCGCCCGAGGCGCAGGTCCTGCGCGACGGACACCGCGCCAGCATCCCGGCCAGCGAACTCGTCCCCGGCGACATGGTCTTCCTCGAAGCCGGCAACTACATCCCCGCGGACGTGCGCCTGCTCGAAGCGGTCAACCTGCGGGTGGAGGAGGCCTCGCTCACGGGCGAATCGCTCCCCGTCCAGAAAAGCGCCGCCACCGTCCTCGACAAGGACGTCCCGCTCGGCGACCGAAAGAACACCGCTTTCATGGGGACGCTCGTTTCGTACGGACGCGGGCGCGGCGTGGTGGTCAGCACGGGGATGCGCACGCAGCTCGGCCTGATCGCGGAGATGCTCCAAAAAGTGGAGGAGGAGGAGACGCCGCTCCAACGTCGGCTTGACCAGCTGGGGAAGACCCTGTCCATCGGCGCGCTGGCGCTCGTCGCGGTCGTCTTCATTGTGGCGCTGATCAATTACACCAATATCGGGGAATTCTTCAGCGGGCCGCTGACCTATATCCGGGACTACGCCAAAGAGATCACCGAGGTTTTCATCATCGCCGTCAGTCTCGCCATCGCGGCCGTGCCGGAGGGACTGCCTGCCGTGGTGACGATCTCGCTCGCGCTCGGCATGCGCGAGATGGTGAAACGTCACGCGTTGATCCGCAAACTGGCCTCGGTGGAGACGCTCGGCTCGGCCACCGTCATCTGCTCAGACAAGACCGGCACGCTCACGCAAAACGAAATGACCGTTACGCGCCTATGGGCTGCCGGGCAATTCGTCGAAGTGACGGGCGCGGGTTACGTCCCCCAGGGCGATTTCAAAGTGGGCGATAAAAAGGTGGAGATCGCCGACTACCCCGGCATGTTGACCCTGCTCTGGCTGGGCGCGCTCAACAACGACGCCCAACTTGAGACCACCGGCGAGGCGGATCAAGCCCAGACCTTCCGCGTGGTCGGCGACCCGACGGAGGGCGCGCTGCTCGTGGCCGCGGCCAAGGCCGGCTCGCCGTACCGCGAGATCCACGAATCCTATCCGCGCGAGAACGAGATTCCCTTCGACTCGGAACGCAAGCGCATGATCACCGTCCACGACATCACCAACCCGCGTCCCGAAGACTTCTCGCCCTTCTCCGACCAGGAATTCAAAGACTGGGACGTGATCGCCGTCAAAGGCGCGCCGGACCTGGTGCTGGATCTCTGTTCGGGTTATCAGACCATGAATAACGCCGTCAGGCCGCTGGACGAAAAAGCCAGGAAGCGCATCCTCGACGCCAACGACGCCATGACTGCCAACGCCCTGCGCGTGCTCGGTCTCGCCTACCGCGTCGAAAAAGACGTGCCGGACCGCGAGCTAAAACCCGAGGAAGTGGAACGCGACCTGGTCTTCGTGGGATTGGTGGGCATGATAGATCCGCCGCGCATGGAGGCGGCTCCCGCGCTGGACCGGGCGCGCCACGCGGGCATCCGCACGGTGATGATCACCGGCGATTATCCCAACACCGCCCGCGCCATCGCCGAATCCATCGGGCTTATGAAACAACGCAAAGGCGTGTTGACCGGCGCCGAGTTGGACAAATTGAGCGACGAACAGCTAAAGCAGGTCATGCCCGACACGGCCGTCTTCGCCCGCGTCTCGCCCGAACATAAAATGAGAATCGTGGACGCGCTGCAGGCCAACGGCGAAGTGGTGGCGATGACCGGCGACGGCGTGAACGACGCGCCCGCCATCAAGCGCGCCGACATCGGCGTGGCGATGGGCATCACCGGCACCGACGTCGCCAAGCAAACCGCCGATATGGTGCTGACCGACGACAACTACGCCAGCATCGTCTCC
This sequence comes from Candidatus Denitrolinea symbiosum, assembly GCA_017312345.1. Lineage (NCBI taxonomy): Bacteria > Bacillati > Chloroflexota > Anaerolineae > Anaerolineales > Anaerolineaceae > Candidatus Denitrolinea > Candidatus Denitrolinea symbiosum. The sequence continues at coordinate 25,216 of BLAA01000001.1, forward strand.
GCGGTGGAGCAGGGACGCATCATCTACTCGAACATCCGCAAGTTCGTGTTCTTCCTCCTGTCGTCCAACGTCGCCGAGATCATGATCATTTTCCTCGCCACGCTTGCGAGACTCCCCGCGCCGTTGACGGCGATCCAGCTCCTCTGGCTGAACCTGATCACCGACGGCGCGCCGGCCCTGGCGCTCGCAATGGAAAAGGGCGATCCCGACATCATGGACCAGAAGCCGCGCTCCAAGAACGAGCCGATCATCAACAAACACATGCAGGTGGGGCTGCTCGTCCAAACCTTCGCGCAGACCGGCGCCGTGCTGACCGCGTTCGCCCTGGGGTTGATCTGGCACCTCGAAGAGGGAGCCGTCATCCCGCCCGGCATGAACCCGCTGACGTACCTGATCCAGCACGATTGGCGCGGGGTGGACGTCCAGATCGCGGAGACGATGGCCTTCGTCACGCTTTCGCTGTGCGAGTTGTTCCGCGCCTACACCGTCCGCTCAGAGAAGGTCTCCATTTTCCGCCTGGGCATTTTCTCGAACCGATACATGCAATACGCCGTCGGGTTTTCGCTCGCGTTGCTGCTGCTGGTTTGCGCCGTGCCGTTCCTGCAGCCCATTTTCAACACCCACTTCCTGAATCTGGGCGAGTGGGCGCTGGTGGTCGGGCTGGCGTTCATCCCGGCGGTCTCAGAGGAGATCACCAAGTTGGTCCTGCGCCGCAGGGACGCGCGCCTGGCGTAAGGCTGGCGGGACGGAGAATCAACCATGGCAGACAGTTCCCAAATCGGCCGGCTGAACGAGTTGCTGAGTCACGTCCAGGAAGGCTACCTCACGGTGGAGGGAGTGTTCCCTGAAAAGCGTTCCTACAAATCGCTGGCGGTCTTCTGCAACGACAATGGGACGATGTTCATGCTCATCGGCGAACACAAAAACGCGTATGCCATCTTCGAGGCCAGTCAATTCGACGGGTGGAGTTTCCACAGCGGACACTCCTCGCTGGAAGGCGCGCTGAACGAAATCAGGGATTTCCGTTTGAAACGGATATCGTAATGAAAAGAGGCGGTCGCAACATGACCGCCTCTTTTTTATGGCCGAAGATTTCCTTCCAGCCCCAGTTCGGGAGCGATGCTCCGCATGGCGAGAATGACGTTGGCCGTATGCTCCCATAGATCAATGCCGAATTCCTTCGCCGCGTTCTCCATCTCCTCGCGGTTCGTCCCGGCCGCGAAGGCGCGGTCCTTCCACTTCTTTTTGACGGAGGAGGCTTCGAGGTCGTACAGCGAACGCGACGGGCGGACGAGCGCGACCGCGGTGACCAGTCCCGTGATTTCGTCGCAGGCGTAGAGGGCCCTGCGGCGCAGCGTGTCGCGCGGGATGTGGAGATGCTCCGCGTGACTCAGGATGTCCTGCGCGAGTTCCTCGCTCAGTCCGCGCTCGCGCAGGATGGGCGCGCCGTCCTGCGGATGGCTTTCGAGCGTGGGATGGATCTCCCAATCGAAATCGTGGAGCAGGCCGAGCAGCCCCCACGTCTCCACATCTTCGCCGAACTTCTCAGCGTAGAACCGCATGGCGGCTTCCACACACAGCATGTGGCGGACGAGACCTTCGTTTTTGACAAATTCATGGACGATGGAAAGGGCTTCTTCGCGGGTCATAACTCCTCACTTGTTGATCGTACTAGTCGGTAAATATCGGTTCGGGATCTCCCAGCACGGGGACGGGTTTCTTAAAGAGAATATCGTTGATCGCGCCGAGCGTCGCCAGCGACTCGCGGAACGACCAGGCGGCGCGCGATGCCTTGCGGTAGTATTGGATGTCCGCAGGGACGCCGACGCCATCCACGCCGAGCATGTTGCACAGATAGACGGCGCGCGGCAGGTGGAATTCCTGCGTGACGAGGATCGCCGAGTCCACGCGGAAGATATCGCGGGCGCGGTAACAGGTGTCATAGGTGCGCCGGCCCGCGTAGTCGAGGACGATGTCTTCGTCGGGGACGCCGAGACCGAGCGCGAACTGGCGCATGGCCTCGGGTTCGTTGTAATTCAGGAAGCGGTTATCGCCGCTCATCAGCAGTTTTTCCGCCTTGCCCGCAAAGTACAGATCCGCGGCGGTCTGGACGCGGTCCTGCAAAATGGGAGTCGGCGAGCCGTCGCGCCAGAGTCCCGCGCCGAAGACGACGGCAACGCGCCGCGGCGGGACCGTCGCCGCGGAGTAGGTTCGAGGTTTGGCGTAGAGCAGGAAAACGAAGCGGGGAAGAACAAGCCCGAGCAGCGCCAGCAGGCCGAAGGTCCACGCGAGACGCCAGAGAAACTTCCAAAACTTTTTAAGCATGGGCGGGATTCTACCAGCAATCCCGCCGCGTCGTCATTCGGTCGTTTCGACTTTCTCGCGCCGCGCCTTGAGCCAGCCATGCAGGCTGATATTCACCACGCGCTCGGTGCCGGCCAGCAGGCTTTTGATGTTGGGACGCAAAGCCCAAAGGAGCAGGATCTCGGCCAGCACGCCGTACAACACATCAATCCACGGGAGGCCGTTAACGGCGCGCGCCGCGAACACGATGATGGCAAACAGCGCCACGCTCATGGTGGTGACCGAGGCGTAACCCAGCGTGAAAAAGACCAGCGCGCCCAACGGCAGGATGATGGCAAGCGACATGGGCCACAACCCAAACGCGCCGCCCACCGAAGGCGCGCCGCCCGCGCCGCCGCGCAAACCCTTAAAGCGTTTGTTCTCGTCGAACTCGGGCAGGAAAATGGAATGATTGTGGCCGAGGATGGCAAAAATGGGCGCGAAGACGTGCGCCCAATGAACATCGGGAACCGCCGCCTGCGCGATCCACACCGCGCCCGCGCCCTTCATAATGTCGAGGAACGCCGTCGCAAGGCCAGCCCACAGGCCGGCCGCGCGCATGGCATTCGTCCCGCCGGTGCGCCCGCTCGCCACATTGCGGATGTCCTTGCCCGTGCTGATCTTGACCACCAGCAATCCGAAAGGCACCGAGCCGAGTAAATACGACGCAAGCAGCACGCCAGAAATGATAAGCGTTTGATTCACAATCCAACTCCATATTGAGATGACAAAATTAACACGGAATGCCTCGTTAAGTTACTGGACGACAAACCCGCTTCGCGCCTGACCCGCAGCCGGGCGCGCCCGCCGACGGGTTTCCCTCACCCAAGCAGCGCGGCCGCGCCCCACGCCAAAGCCAGCGCGGCGACGGGTTCGACGAACGCGCGTCGTGGCGACGCGGCCTCGCCCAGATTCCCCGCGAGCGAAGTCAACGCGTAGAGCGGACCGAGCAGGGCCAGCCCAAATTGGATCGGCGCGAGCGGCCAGTAGTGCAGCGCCGAGGCCAGTTGCGCGGAGACGAGCGCGATCCCGCCCGCCCAGAAAAATTCCCATTTTTGCAGGCGCAAGTACAGCGTGCGCAGCGACACGAGTCCGCTGGCGAGGACGATGGCGGGAATTTCAAGAACGAGGCGCGGCCCCGAAGCGCGCAAAGTGGCAAGCAGGATGAGATAGACGGCATACGAGAGCGCCGTCAGCAAACCCGTCGCGAGGGAATAAGCCGGGGCGGACGGGTCCACCGCCACATATTCGGCAGTAAAGACGGCGACGAGCGCCAGCCCCGCGACGGCAAACGCGGCCCACCACGACGGTCCGCCCGGCAGAATGGACAGGGGCACGCCGACGACGAAGGTGGTCAACGTGGGCAGGAGCCAATGTATCGCCGTCGGCCGGGAGCCGAGGGCGGGATGTCCGCGCAAGAGCCAGTCCATGCCGGTGGCAGAGATGCCCGCCGCCAGCAGGGTCATCACCGTCGTCAGGCTGAGGGGATAGACCAGGAAGAATTGTCCCAGCGTCAGGCGCAGGGGCAGTTCGGAGGAGGGCAGGACGCGCGTCAACGCGAAGGCCAGCAACGTCGCGGCCGTGAGAACGCCGATGCGGTCCGCATCGGGGAGGGAGGAACGAGCCATGGATCAAATTGTACCTGAGAGCGGCTAAACTGGCGGACGGAACCCAAAGAAAAATCCGCGCGCTCCGTGATTTCGCTGAAAAAACCATTTCTTACCGCTTTGTTGCAAACGCTTTAACAGTCTGTCGCTGCAAGCGAAGCAGTCCCCGGCTTGTGAAGAGATTGCTTCGGGAAAGCCGCAAGTAGAACTTGCGGAATCCTTTTTATCGGCAATCGGCAATTTAAAAACACTCTCTTCGACCGCGCGGGCGGAACGACGCTATGGTAAAATTGAGCGGTTATGGAAACAAAGCAAGCCCCTCAACCGCTTCCGCCGCCGCCCAGCGTGACGCCGGCCATCAAAGCCGGCATGGATGCCATCTCAGTTCACCTGTCCATCCTGCTCCTGCCGCTGGGCTTAGACCTGTTGCTCTGGTTCGGTCCGCGTTTGAGCATACAGCCGCTTTTCGCCTCGCTCCTCGAACAAATGAAATCGTTCGGCGTCGGCGGCGCCATGAAAGCCTCCGACGTGGAAGCCGCCCAGCAAATGCTGACAGAATGGCTCTCCCGTTTCAACCTGCTGAGCGTGCTGCGGACTTTCCCGGTGGGCGTTTCCAGCCTGATGACGGCCAAACAGCCGGCCGTCAACCCGCTGGGAGGAGGAAGCGTAGTAGAAGTCCACTCGGGCGTCGGATTGATCGGCTGGCTCTTCCTGCTGACCGTGCTGGGATGGGTCGCCGGCGGGCTGTACTTCCACTGGGTCTCCAAAGCGACGGGCAGCCGCGAGACGAACTTCGGCGGCGGCCGCGCGGTGACGCAGACGGTACTATTCTCCGTCCTGCTGGCCGTGGCGGCCTTCATGGTCGGTATGCCGGTCATGTTCGTGGTGGGAATCGTCGGCCTGATCAGCCCGAACCTGCTCCAGATCCTCCTGTTCATCCTCGCCTTGTTCAGCGCGTGGATCGTCGTGCCGGTCTTCTTCTCGGCGCACGGCATCTTCCTGCGCGGACAAAACGCGTTTTACTCCATCTACGCCGGCCTGCGGATGGCGCGCTTCACCCTGCCGTCCAGCAGCATGTTCGTGCTGGCGGTCTTCGTCATCAGCCAGGGACTCAACTACCTATGGGCCATCCCCGCGGACAATTCGTGGATGCTGCTGGTGGGCATGGCCGGTCACGCCTTTGTCACCACGGCATTACTGGCCGCCTCGTTCATTTATTATCACGATATGAACGCCTGGCTTGAACTGGTCTTCCAGCGCCTCAAGCCGGACGCGACCGCGCAACAAACGTAAAATTCGCCCTCGCTCCTCCCTTCCCTGCCTCGCCAAAGGCATGGACGAAATCGGGATGGACGAGGGTTTTCGGAGAGAAACATGGCTCAATCCAACGGTCATTACGAAGCGGAAAATATTCAAGTACTCGAAGGACTCGAAGCCGTCCGCCGCCGCCCGGGCATGTACGTGGGCGGCACGGACGTGAAGGCCCTGCATCACCTGGTCTACGAAGTGGTGGACAACTCGATTGACGAAGCCCTGGCGGGCGAGTGCACGCGCATCGAGATCCGCATCCACCCAGACTCGAGCGTGAGCGTGGCCGATAACGGACGCGGCATCCCGGTCGGGATTCATCCCACCCAGAAAAGGTCCGCGCTGGAAGTGGTGATGACCACCCTCCACGCGGGCGGCAAGTTCGGCAGCGGCGGATACAAAGTGTCGGGCGGTTTGCATGGCGTGGGCGTCAGCGCGGTGAACGCGCTCTCGGAGTGGTGCGAGGTCGAAGTCCGCCGCGAGGGACAGGTCCACTTCCAGCGCTACGAACGCGGCATCCCGCAGGCGCCGGTCAAAGTCGTCGGGAAGGCAAAGGCCTCCGAAAGCGGGACCAAGACCACGTTCAAGTATGACCCGCAGATCTTCAAAGAGGAGATGGACTTTAACTTCAACACGCTCGTCCAGCGCTTCCGCGAGATGGCCTTCGTCACGCGCGGCGTCACGATCTTCTTCCTGGACGAACGTTCGAACCGCGAGATGACATTCTACTTCGAGGGCGGCATCACTTCCTTCGTCCGCTATCTGAACCGCAACCGTGAGACGTTACATTCAGTTGTTTACATGGAAAAGGAGATCGAAGGCATCGGGCTGGAGGTCGCCATCCAATACACCGACGCGTTCACCGAATCGGTCTACTCGTTTGCCAACACGATCAACACGGTGGACGGCGGCACGCACATGACCGGCCTGCGCTCGTCGCTGACGCGCGTCATCAACGATTACGCGCGCAAGAACGGGCTGCTCAAGGACGCCGACCCCAACTTCACCGGCGACGACACGCGCGAAGGCCTGACGGCCATTGTCTCGGTCAAACACCCCGACCCGCAGTTCGAGTCGCAGACCAAAGTGAAACTGATGAACGCCGAGGTGCAGACCTACGTCACACAGGTGGTGGGCGAGGCTTTCGGCGCGTTTATGGAGGAAAATCCGCAGGCCGCGAAAGCCGTCATCGCCAAGTGCCTCACCTCGTCGCGCGCGCGCGACGCGGCGCGCAAGGCGCGCGACCTCGTCATCCGCAAGTCCGCGCTCGAAAGTCTCACCCTGCCCGGCAAACTGGCCGACTGCTCGGAGCGCGATCCCGAAAAGACCGAGCTCTACATCGTGGAAGGCGACTCGGCCGGCGGCTCAGCCAAACAGGGACGCGACCGCCACTTCCAGGCCATCCTGCCCCTGCGCGGCAAGATCATGAACACCGAGCGCGCCCGCCTCGACAAGATCCTCGGCAACAACGAGGTCAAGGCGCTCATCTCCGCGCTCGGCACCGGCATCGGCGACAACTTCGACCTGGAAGGCCTGCGCTACGGCCGCGTGGTATTGATGACCGACGCCGACGTGGACGGGGCGCACATCCGCACCCTGCTGCTGACCTTCTTCTTCCGCTACATGCCCTCGCTGATCGAGGAGGGACATCTCTACATCGCCCAGCCGCCGCTCTACCGCATCGCCTACAAAAACAACGTCAAATACGCCTACAGCGACAAGGAAAAGGATAAACTCCTGAAGGAGATGGCCTCCGCCGACAAAGCCAGCATCTCGCGCTACAAGGGCCTCGGCGAAATGAATCCCGACCAACTGTGGGAGACGACGATGAACCCCGAAAATCGGACTCTCCTGCTGGTGACGGTGGACGACGCCGCCGAATCCGACCGCACCTTCGACATGCTCATGGGCGACGCGGTGGACCCCCGCCGCCGCTTCATCCAGACCCACGCCAAGGCGGTCCGCAATCTGGATATTTAGCCCGCTCGCCAGAAACCAGGTTTTTTACAAAAACCTGGTTTCTGCTTTGTTATGAAAGTACCATCTTTGAGCGGGGGATTACGGGTACAATTTCCGTACCCAAATCGGTCCCAGGCACAGGCAGACCCATGTTCAAATCGTCAAACTGGAACGCCATTCTCAATATCGTTCTGCAAGTGATCGTCATAGTCTATCAGGGCGCGGCTGTAGTGGCGTTTGTCTTCGCGTTGTTCCTGGCAAACCGCTGGTTAAAGACGCCCTTCCTCGGCGCGCTGTTCGAGCAGACCATGCTGAAGAACGCGGCCGGGCCCAGCGAGCCTTCCGAGGCGTGGAAACTATACAGCCAGATCAACTTCGGGGACCAGTTGACCAGCGTCAACGGCGTTCCCGTCCGCTCGTTCACCGACGTCGAAGACGCGCTGACGGGCCGCACGCCCGGCATGATCCCCACACAGGTGGGATTTTCCCCGGGCGAAACCATCCCCGTCACAGTCCGCACCGGCGCGGGAGAGGAAAGAAGCCTCGAAGTAACCCTGGGCGTCTTCCCGGCGGCCGACCGGGTCGGCTACATCGTCATCCCCGCCGTCCTCAGCGGCCTGTTCCTGATCATGGGGTTATGGATCTTCGCGGCCCGCCGCGAAGAATCCGCCGGGCGGGCTTTTTCTCTCTTTGCCTCGTCGCTAGCCGTGACGCTGGGTACGCTGTTCGATCTGTTTACCACTCACGGCTTCACTCCCCTCTGGACGCTGGCGCTGGCCATATTGGGCGGCTCCATGGTGGACATGGCCATGAGTTTCCCGCAGGAATTCCGCCCGGCCGTGCGCCGTCCCTACGTACGCTGGATCGGCTACGTCATCGGCCTGGCGCTGGCGGGATACGCCTACGCCGCCCTCTACGACTTCCAAAGGCCGGGCGCGTACATTGACGCCTGGCAGGGACTCTACCTGTTCGTCGGAGTCGCGGGCCTGATCTACTTCGGCTTCATGATCCATCGCGTCCTGTTCTCGCCGTCGCCAGTGGTCAAATCGCAGGCGCGCGCCATCCTGTACGGCGCGCTGCTGGGATTCAGCGTCATGATCGTCTGGATGATCAACGCCTTCTTCGGCAACCCGCTCAGGATGTCGTTCCACACATGGTTCTTCGCGCCGCTGATCCTGTTCCCGCTCTCCGTCGGCTACACCATCCTGCGCTTCCGGCTAGTGCAGACTGACGCCTGGCTTCGCAAAAGCCTCGTCTACGTTCTGTTGAGCGTCCTCCTGATCGGCGCGTACGGCATGATCGTCAGCGGGGTGAGTCTCATCTTCCGCGAACAGATGCCGACCAACAACCCCCTGCTGATCGGCGGACTGGCCTTTCTCGTCGCCGTCTCGATCTCGCCCCTGCACCAGCGCCTGCAAGGACTGGTGGAACAGCGTCTTTTCCGCGGACAGCGCGCCTACCTGCAAAGTCAGCAGGATTTCATGCACAAACTGGCCCATATCGTGGACCAGGCCGGCGTCTCGCTGGTCTTGCGCGAAAACCTGATGACGACCCTCGCGCCCGACCGCGCGCATATTTACGTGTACGACAGCGTCAACGACCAATACTCGTCCATGCCCGGCATGGACGGGCGTCCCACCAGCGACGTGCGCTTTGCCGCGTCCAGCCCGCTGGCGCAATATTTCCAAAAGGAACGCCTGCCCCTCTACCTCGACAATTCCAATCCCGCGGCCGTGATGAAAGACGAAGAGACCCGTCTTGCCCTGCTGGGCGCGCGGCTCTTCGTCCGCCTGCCCGGCAAGGAACGCCCGCTGGGCTGGGTGGCCCTCGGCCCGCGCCTCTCAGGACAACCCTACACGCCCCAGGACCTGGCCTTTGTGGAAGACCTGTGCGAACAAGCCGCCATCTCCATCGAACGGGCGCAGACCGTTTCGGACCTCGAGCGGCGCGTGCAGGAAATGAACGCCCTGGCGCGCGTCTCGCAGGGCGTGAACATCACCCTCACCTTCGACGACGTGCTGGAACTCATCTACGCCCAGACCGCGCAGATCATCCCGGCCGCCGATTTCCACATCACGCTCTACAACAAGGCCGCGAATTATTTCTTCCACGCGTTCTGCGTGGAGGACCGCGAGCGCATCGAAGCCAATGAAGACGCCCCCCTGCCGCCCGAGGCCGGCCTCGCGCAGGAGGTCATCCGCCGCGGCCGGCCGCTCGTCACGCCAGACTACGCCCGCGAATGCCGGGCGCGCAATCTCCTGCCCGCGGAACAGGGCGTCTTCGCCTGGATGGGCGTGCCGCTCAACGCCGGCGCGGATACCATCGGCGCGCTCACCATCGCCAGCCGCGACGCTATCGTCAGCTACACGCGCGGCCAGTTGGAACTCCTGCAAAGCATCGCCGACCACACGGCCGGCGCCATCGTCAAATCGCGTCTGCTCGAAGAAAGCGAACGCCGCGCCCGCCAGTTGGCTACGTTGAACGAGATCACGCAGCAGTTGACCTCCACGCTCGAATCCGAACCCCTGCTCAACAACCTCCTCGAAAGCGCCGTTTCCATTTTGAACTGCGAGGCGGGCAGCCTCTTCCTCGTGGACGAACAGACCGACGAACTGATCTTCACCGCCACCGTCGGCCCGCCGGCCTCCGCCTCGCTGGTGGGACAGCGCCTCGCGCCGGGCAGCGGCATCGTCGGCCGCGCCGTGCAAACCCGCCTGCCCGTCATGGACAACGACGCGCAGCGCTCCGTCGTTCGCCACGCGGCCACCGACCAGCAGACCGGCTTCGTCAGCCGAACGTTGCTGGCCGTCCCCCTCCAGGCCAAGGACCGCGTCCTCGGCGTGATCGAAGTCATCAACCGCCTCGACCGGCTGCCCTTCGATAACGACGACCAGAACCTGTTGACGGCCTTCGCCGGCCAGGCCGCGGTCGCCATCGAAAACGCCCGCCTCTACACCCTCACCGACCAGGAACTGAACGCCCGCGTGGAGGAACTCTCAGTCATGCAGCGCATTGACCGCGAACTCAACGCCAGCCTCGAAATGGACCGCGCCATGCGCATCACCCTCGAATGGGCCATGCGCCAGTCGCGCGCCCCGGCCGGGCTGATCGGCATGTTGGAAGGCGGCGACCTTCGCGTCATGGCGCACGAAGGCTACGGCAACCACCTGAACGCGTACGCCGAAGCGCCCCTGCCGCTCGACCTGCCCGTCCTGCGCCAGGCCGTGGAGAGCGGACAGCCCCAGCGCCAGACGCTCGACCCGGAAATGGGCGGCAGCCTCCTGCCCGAAGCGCGCGACCAGATCGTCGTCCCGATCCGGCGTGAGGCCCGGGTCATCGGGCTGCTGATGCTCGAAAGCCCGGCCACCGCCGAGCCAGACACCTCCTTCCTCAACCGTCTCAGCGACCACGCCGCCATCGCCATCGCCAACGCGCAGCTATACAACGAAGTGCAGGCCGCCAACGAAGCCAAGAGCGAATTCGTCTCGTTCGTGGCGCACGAACTTAAAAACCCGATGACCTCCATCAAGGGCTACACCGAACTGCTGGCCGGCGGCAAGGTGGGCGCGATCAACGATATGCAGTCCAACTTCCTCGGCACCATCCGCTCGAACGTGGAGCGCATGTCCACCCTCGTTTCCGACCTGAACGACAACTCGAAGATCGAAGCCGGGCGGCTGCGCCTCGACTTCCGCGCGGTGGACGCCGCCGAAGTGGTGGACGAGATCGTCCGCTCCACGCGCCGCCAGATCGAAGACAAAAAACAGACCATCACGGTGAACCTGCCGGCCGGCCTGCCGCCCGTCTGGGCAGACCGCACACGCATCGGGCAGGTATTGACCAACCTCGTCAGCAACGCGCACAAATACACGCCCGAAGAGGGACGCATCGTGGTCAGCGGCGAACTGACCTCGAACCAGTGGGACCCCGAAGGCGCGGCGAGCGTCATCCACCTGTGGGTACGCGACAGCGGCATCGGCATCAGCGCCGAAGACCAGGTTAAAATCTTCCAAAAATTCTTCCGCTCCGAAGACCAGAAAGCCCGCGAAGCCCCCGGCACCGGCCTCGGCCTCAACATCACCAAGAACCTCGTGGAAATGCAGGGCGGACGCATCTGGTTCGAGAGCGAATTCCGCAAAGGAACCACCTTCCACTTCACCGTCCCCGTGGCGGAAGGATAACCCCGCCCAGCCGCCCTCCCCAAACGAGCGGAGAGGGAGAATATACAGGGAACATGACTTTAATTTCCGCAGTTGGACAAGCCCAGGCCCTCGACGGCCGCGAAGCCGGATTGCAGGCCGCGCACGCGGCGCTCAACCGCCTCAAGGCCACCTCCCCGCATTTCGGGATCGTGATCGCCTCGCACCAGTACCAGCCCCGCGAAGTGGCCGCGGGCGTCGCCAGCCTGACCGGCGACATGCCCCTGATCGGATTCAGCGCGCCGGCCGGACTGACGAACGACGGCATCCATCCACATTCGGTGGTGGTAGCCCTGCTGCACGGCGACCTGCGAGCGGAAGTCCACTGGCTGCCGGGGTACACCCAAAGCGGACGCGAGACCGCCAACCGCCTCGTCCAATTGACCTCGGGCAGCGCGGCCCGCCAATCGCTGCTCTTCTTCGCCGACGGCTTCAACGGCGACGCCGAACAGTTGTGCAACAATCTGCCGTCGCATTCCATGCTCGTCGCGGGCGGGCTTTCCAGCGGCGACACACACACCGGGAGCAACTACCAGATCGCCGGCGCACAGGCCGGGACGGGCGGATTGGCCGCAGCCATCCTGCGCGGCTCCGCCAGGCTGGGCATCGGCTACGCGCACGGCTGGGACCCGGTCGGATCACAACTGCGCGTGACGCGTTCGCGCGGCTTCTGGCTCCGCACCCTCGACGGGCGTCCCGCCTCCGAGACCTACGCGCAAATCTTCGGTTACCCGGCCCGCGACTGGGCCTTTCCCCCGCTCAACTATCTGGCGCGTCTCTACCCGCTGGGAATCGAACAGGACAACCAGATGATCGTCCGCGCCCCCCTGCGCGTGGAAGCGGACGGCAGTTTCCGCCTCAACGCTCCCGTCCGCGACGGACTGGACGCCTACCTGCTGGTGGGAAGCCGCGCCGCCTGCCTGGAGGCCGCTCGCAAAGCCGCGCGCGAAGCGTTGCTGCAACTCGGCGACGCCAAACCCGCCTTCGCGCTCGTGCTGGTGGACCAGGCCTGGCAAATGCTGTTAAAATCCACGCCGGGCGCGGAGATCGCCGCCGTGCAGGAGATCATCGGCGCCGAAACGCCCATCGCGGGCGGTTACACGCTCGGGCAGATTGTGCCGTCCAGCGCCGCGCTGAAGTTCCTGAACCAGCACATACTGGTGGCTGTGTTCGGGGAAGAGCAGAACTGAGCATGAGACAGATTCTCAACGCGCAAGCCCTCCGGTAAACCTCCCGCAAAAACCCATATCCGCCCGAAGGCTCGAAAATCCGCTTTCTGAAAACACGCCCCCAACCTGCGGCGGACAGACAGGAAACCATGTCACGTAACCGTATCATCCTCGTCACCGCGGGGATCATGTTCAGTCTCTTCCTGGCCTCGATGGAATCCACCGTCGTGTCCACGGCCATGCCCACCATCGTCGGTCAGCTGGGCGGACTGGACCATTACTCGTGGGTCTTTTCAGCCTACATGCTGGCCTCCACCACCGTCGTCCCGGTGTACGGAAAACTCTCCGACTTATATGGCCGCCGCCTTCTCTACGTCGTCGCCATGGGATTCTTCCTTGCCGGCTCGGTACTTGCGGGCCAGGCGCAAAGCATGACGGGACTCATCTTCGCCCGCGCCCTGCAAGGACTCGGCGCCGGCGGCGTCCAGCCGCTGGCCTTCATCATCATCGGCGAAATGTTCACGCTCGAACAGCGCGCCCGCATGCAGGGATTCTTCTCCGGCGTGTGGGGCGTCTCGTCCATCATCGGGCCGATATTGGGCGGATTCCTCGTCGAGCAACTCTCGTGGCGCTGGGTCTTCTACATCAACCTGATCCCCGGCCCGATCGCCCTGGCCCTGGTGACGTTGGCCTGGCGCGACGTCATCCACACCCACGGCAAGATCAGCGTGGACTATCTCGGCGCGGCGCTGCTCTCGGCGAGCGTCATCTCCCTTCTCCTCGGCCTCATGGAAGTCGGGACGCCCGCCAGTTGGGTCATGCTCGGGCTGGCCTTCGCGCTCTTCCTCCTCCTGCTCCGCGTCGAAAGCCGCGCCGCCGACCCGATCCTGCCGCTCTCGCTCTTTCGCGACCGCCTCTTCGCGGTCGCCAGCTCGCACGGCCTCCTGACCGGCTGGGCGATGTTCGGAAGTCTCTCGTTCATCCCTCTCTTCGTCCAATCCGTGCTGGGGACGACCGCCATGCAGGCCGGCCTCACCGTCACGCCCATGCTGCTCGGCTGGGTCACGGCCAGCGTCATCGGCACGCGTCTCCTCCTGGTGATCGGCTTCCGCAAACTCGGCTTCATCGGCACTGCGCTGCTGCTGGTCGGCACGGCGCTTCTGGCGACGGTCGGGGCGGAGACGAACTATGTCAACATCATGGTTTATGTCAGCGTCATGGGCGTCGGCATGGGACTCTCGATCCCCTCCTTCCTGATCTCCGTGCAGACCAGCGTCGAACGCCGCGAACTCGGGACGGCCACTTCCACCATTCAATTCAGCCGCTCGATGGGCGGGACGCTCGGAGTCAGCGTGATGGGCGCGGCCCTCAGCATGAGACTCGCCTCCAACCTCGCCGCCTCCGGCCTGGACCCGAGCCTGGTCGCGCGGTTGCTCGATCCGCTCGGCCCGCAGGCGGTCGCCGAGGCGGGCGTGAGACTGGCCCTCGCCGACGCGATCCACCTCGTCTTCGTCATCGCCTTCGCCGCCGCCATCCTTGGAATGATCTCGGTCTTCTTCACCCCGCGCGTCGCGCTCAAAGACAGGGCGCCTTCCCTGCCGGAAGAAGAGGCGCTGCCCGTCATCATGGAATAGATCTGGGGGATGTCTCTTCCGCAGGAGAGGTTGCGCGCTCGCTGCAAAGCGTCCGCTTTTGCAAGAGTTTTGGACGCGGATTTCACGGAGCGCACGGATTTCTCTTTGAGTTTTTCCGTGAAATCCGAGTCATCCGTGTTCGATGCCCGGCAAATAGCAATTCTTCCAATTTGTCCAGCGAGACTTCGGCCAGCGAGTTGACGGTCAGGTTCGCGCCGTCCGTGCCGAAGCGGATGGTCAGCGGGTTGGGGACGGCCACCACAAAGATGCCCGCAGACTTGGCGGCGCGCACGCCGTTGAGCGAATCCTCGAAGACCACCGCCGCCGCTTTCGGGACCTCGAGCCGGTCCGCCGCGAGCAGGAACAGGTCGGGGTGCGGCTTGGCGCGCCCGGGCGCGACGTCGTCGGAGCAGAGGACCGCGTCGAAACGGGAGTCCAGCCCCAGTCGGGAAAGATGCGAGTCCACCCAGGCGTGGGGCGAGCTCGAAGCCACGGCGAGGCCCAGTCCGCGCCGCGCGGCCTCGTCGAGCAGGTCGGTCACGCCGGGCAGGATGGGATTCGCGTGGATGAGGGCGTCGGTCTCGCGGCGGTGGCGGGCGCGCAGGGACGCGGCCTCCAGCCTGGTCAGTTGGGCGAGGTGCGCCGCGGCGTCGTAGAGAGAGTCGCCGTAAGAGCCAATGATCCCGGCCCATTCGTCCATCGGCAGTTCGTGACCGTGTTCGCGGAAGATGGCTTGCCAGACCGCCGCTTCGGGCGTTTCGGTGTCGAGGATGAGTCCGTCGAAGTCAAAGATGAGGGCTTGGAGAGTCATGGATGTTCTCAATTCTGTTTGGAGTCGCGCAAGTATATCAAAGACTGCCACGTTTCGCCCGCGACGGGGTTACAATGTACATCTTTGACGACGGAGGCGACATGCGTAATAGATTTCTGTACAGGCTGGCGCGCGGCGCGATCCGAGCCTATGCCCAACTGTGGTTCAAGATGCGCGTCCATTGGAGGGCGCCCCTGCCGCACGGACGGAAACTGATCGCGGCCAACCATCCTTCCTGCACCGACCCGTTTGTGATTCCCCTGCTGACGAAGGTTGAAATGAGCATCCTGATTACGGGCAAGGCGTTTAAAGTGCCGTTGTTCAACGATCTCCTGCGGCGCTGCGGACAGATCCCCGTGGTGGAGGGCAGCGGCCGCGACGCGCTGGAGGAGGCGCGCCTGCGTCTCGAATCGGATGAGACGGTGGCGATCTTCCCCGAGGGGCATCTCAGCCCGCAGGAGGGCGGTCATCTCCCGGCGCGGCCGGGCGCAGCGCGCCTTGCCATGTTGACCGGCGCGCCGGTGATCCCGGTGGGCATCTATTATCCGCGCGAAAAGAACGTTTATATTTCGAGCCGCATCACCGGCGGCCAGAAGTCCGACGGCTATTGGTATTTGACGGGGCCGTATCAGATCACGGTGGGCGAACCGATGTATTTCAGCGGCGATCCCGACAGCCGCGCGCAGGTGGCCGAGGCCTCCATTGCGTTGATGGACGAGATCGCCCATCTCGCGGAGGAAAGCCGCCTGCGTATGCTCCGTCTCATCCCCGCGACGGCGGAGGCGGAATAGCGCGGCGCTCATCTGGTATACTCGCCCCATGCCTCCACGATTTGAAGTTGACCTCGATCTCTGCGAACACATTACCGCCGACGCCATCGGCCAGCCCGGCCGGCGCGTCTTCTACCTTCAGGGCTGGGAAAAGGGACAGCCTCCCGCCACCGTGTTGATCGAGAAGGCCCAATTGCAATCGCTGGCGATCGGCATCGAACAATTCCTGGCGGACGTGGCGCGTCAGAATCCCAACCTGGACGAGGCCTCGCACGATTACGTGGAGGAAAAGATGCGCATCCACGCGCCGGTGGATCCGCTCTTCCGCGTCGGCGAGATCGGGCTGGGCTACGACCAGCAGCGCGACCTCGTGGCGTTGATCGTCCGCGAGCTGCTGACGGAGGACGCGGATCCTGAATCCGGGGCGGTGGCCCGCTTCTGGTGCACGCGGACGCAGTTGCGCGCGCTCTCGCGTTGGGGCGCGGAGATCGTCTCGCGCGGGCGGCCAATCTGTCCGCAATGCGGCCAGCCGATGGAGCCCGAGGGACACTTCTGTCCCAAGAAGAACGGGCACAAGCGCTGAGGCAGTGTTTAGAGAGCAGAGAATAGAGAGCAGTGGGGACGTTAGAACAGGATCGGCTGGCTCGGCTCTTCGTCGAGTCCCTTCCAGCCAAACTTCTTGAAATCCACGCGGCCTTTTTCGTCGAAGACCACCCCTTCGGCTTCCAGCAATTCACGTTGACGCCGCGCGCCCGGCCGCGGGCTGATCTCCCCTTTGGCGTTGACGACTCTCTGCCACGGCACGTCGTCGGGACAATTCGCCATCGCCCCGCCCACCCAGCGCGGACCGAACGCCCGGTACGCCTCGAACTCGACCCCGGGCGGGGGAGGCAGCATCAGCGCGATCTGCCCGTACGCGGCGACGCGCCCGCGCGGGATCCGGCGGACGAGGTCCCACACGAGGGATTGGAATTGCTGCACGTTGGGAGGAGAGGTATAGGCTGGCATGGGATTCCTTTGGAGAGCGTCTCTTAAATCCTTTTTGTACACGGATTTGACGGATCGCACGGACAACCACGGATTTTTTTAATGGTTCCATCCGCGAGAATCCGCGTAATCCGTGTGCACAAGAAACAGTCTCTTATGGCTTCGCCAGCGAAAAACGGACCAGGCGGTAATCCTTCGTGGCCGCGTCCAGTTGACCGTCGTCCATCTTGCGCTGGTCCACCCCGAAGAGCGGGCCTGCAAACCCCGAACCGATGATAACCTGTCTCATCAGGGACAGGCGGTCCGGCGAGTCGGAGGCATCTTCAGCGCGCGCTTTGTGACTGCCGTCCAGCAGCCGCAATTCGACTTCGGGGTTGGCGAGCAGGTTCCTGTACCAGTCGCAGTTGGAGCCGAATCCCGCGAGGCAATAGACATCGCCGTTCACCCGCGCGTAATTGACGGGGGTCTGGTATTCCTTTCCCGATCTACGTCCGCGGTGTTTGATGACCATGATCCGCCCGCTGACGGAGGGCGCGATCTCCATCGTCCACCCCAGGCCGATCTTCAACATGAAGACCATGAACGGATTCATGGCGTGGAACGTCCTGCGCAGGGCGTTCAACTGTTTTGACGAAAATTTTGCAACGTCCATGTTCCCTCCCGAAACGCGGGCGCGGCCGCGATCCCTGCCGCGGCGCGAGCGGAACGATTCTCAAAACTTCCACTTTTTCAACTCGTCCACCATCTTGTGATGGGTCAGATCCAATTGCAGCGGCGTGATGGAGACGTAGCCCGCGCGCAGCGCGCCGAAGTCCGTGCCGGGTTCGTCCACGCCGGTGGGGGCCTGTCCGCCGATCCAGTAGTAGGGACGGCCGCGCGGGTCGAGGCGGCGGTCGAGTTCGTCGCGGTAGAGGCGCAATCCCTGGCGGGTGATCATAAAGCCCTTCAGTTCGTCCTTTGGCAAATACGGCACGTTGACGTTCAACACCACGCCTTCGGGAAGTCCCTTTTTGAGGACGCGCCGCGTCACCTGGCGCGCCACCGATGCGGCGGCGCTGTAATCCAATTTGCTTTTGTTGTTCTCCGGCGAATCGAGCGAGACGGCGATCCCGGGCAGGCCGTCAATCACCGCCTCCATCGCGGCGGTGACCGTCCCGGAGTAGGTTACGTCGTGGCCGAGGTTGGCGTTGGGATTGATGCCCGAAACCACGATGTCAATTTTCTCCTGGATCAAGCCGAGCAGCGGAAGCGCCACACAGTCCGAGGGCGCGCCGTCGGACGTGTACGCGGACGAGCCGTCGGCGAGCGTCGTCTCGCGCACGCGCAGGGGACGGTCCATCGTCTTCACGTGTCCCGAAGCGGACCAGTTTTTGTCCGGCGCGAAGACAGTCACTTTGCCGAGTTTGCGCATTTCCTGGGCCAGAGCCAGCAGTCCCGGCGCCTGTACGCCGTCGTCATTGGTTACGAGGATGTGCATGGTGGTTTTCCGATTTTGGATTTCTGCGGATGATTATAATCAATAGATCACGAAAACCGCTCGCAACTTGCGCTCTCCAGGGGATGAATCCCCCGCCTCAGTTCGCGAAAGTCGGATAAATCCGACTCTGCGCGGTCAGTCCGAAGGACTTGCAGGTATTGAGCGGGGATTTCAATCCCGCAAAAATTTCCCCTCATCACACGTTATCATCTCATAACTCGGCTCCGCCCCCCCTCCTCCCGGCGTCGGCGTGCCGGGACCGAGCGTGATACAAATATAGTCCACACAATACTGCCCGGGCGGACAATTGAGCTTTCCCGGAGAGCATTGAGTTATAGATTTCGTGCAGGAGCCGTAATTAAACGCTTTCGGACAAGGGCTTGGAATACCAACACAAGTGTAGCCAAAGCTACATTGCGATTGAGAACAACATTGTTTCCCTTCTTGGGCATAGAGTCTAAAAAACTGCAGGGCAACTACAAAAGACAAGAAGCAAACGATAAGCGCTGTGAAAAGAGCGGTCTCTATTCTGCGAAGATACGTTTCCATAATTTAATATTAGCAGATTGTGGCTTTTTATCACTTGAAAACTCCATAGAAGATTTTCTCTTCTATTTCCGGCGTGATAACCGCATTTTCGCCCTCGTTAACCAAGCTTTGTAAAAGTTCGTTTTTGTTTTTGCCACCACCTTGAAGAGCGTTTAAAGGTCTAATAAACGGGTTGTAACTTTCCTCTGGTATTTCTCCCATAAACAGCGGTACGCGCACCCCACTTTCGTATCCATCAAGAAAATATTGCAACATATCTTTTGGAATTGCTATGTGTAAAATGCCGACGGTGGTCTTGTCGGGGTCTTTGCTCGGGTTGGGGTTGTTGATGGCGATGCCAAGTAGATATAATTCTGTATTTGGAAGTTTCGGGTCAAATATTCTGTCGTTTATCACGCCGATGGAAACTACTTTGTAGGGCGGTTCGCGTTTTGGGCTGTCGTTGACGTTATAGATAGGTCCGACATTCTTTACATCAGATATATTGCCATCTATCCCTATTATTTCAAACCGATGCCACCCATAATTGACCGCCTGCGGATCCACCACCACCTTTCCCTCGCGAAGCGCCTGCTTCTCCGACGCGACCAGAAACTCCATAAATTTATCAATTCCGCCCATCTTCTCAACGTCGTATTTGGGATATTTGCCGTCGGCTCTGGCTTCGGTCGCAATTTCCAACGGGAAGTCCACGCCCGCCTGCTTCGGCGCCAGCCACCCGCCGCCCTCAACGTCGAAGACCGCCAGCGGATTGCCATGCTCGTCGCGGAAGACCATCTTCCCGTCCAGCGTTTTCTCCGTCTGATCGGGCCATTCGCGGACGAAGGCGGGTTTGTTCTTCGCCAACTGTCCGCCGATGACCATCGTCTCCGCGACCTCGTCGGCGGGGATCTTCGACACCTCGTCGAAGTCCGCGTACTGCTTCGCCCACTGCCCGCTTTCGAGATCGTAATACAACGTCACCTTCTCGCCCGATTTGGTCGTCCCCTCATAGGCGACGACGCGCTCCCAAAAAGTCAGCGACTTCCCGCTCCAGGCGATGTCTTTGGCGCTCTCTCCCGCCGCAAACGACGAGACGACGTCCTCCGGCGCGCTCTCCGCCTGCGGAGCCATCTTCAACTTGTCCGCGCCCGACATTGACTTCAAGTCTTCCCGCGTCAACTGCGGCATCGGCGTGGCGGTCGCCGTCGGCGGGACCGGCGTCCACGTGGCGGCTGGCGTGGGCGACTCCCCTGCGGGCGAGGGGACCGGGGTGAGGGCCGGCGCGCAACCCGCCAGCAGAATGACAAAGCACAGAGACAGGACAACTTTCATCACGACCTCGCTGTTGCGAATATTATCGCACAATTACGCGCGGCGAGCGTCCAGGAATTCGCGAATTCGTGCCGCATTCGTGGACGGGTTCGCTCCCCGCCCGGCGTCGGCGTGCCGGGACCGAACCCAACACAAACATAGTCCACACAATACATCCCAGCCGGACAGCCGTAACCATTCGGGCATTCAATTATAGATTGCGTGCAGGAGCCATATTTTTCTATTTTCGGACAAGGGCTTGGAATAGAAAGACAAGTGTAGCCAAAGTCGCATTCCGATTGAAAACAACATTTTCTGCCTTCTTTGGCATAGAGTCTGAAAAACTGCGGGATAAGTACAAAAAACAAAAAGCAAACGATAAGCATTCCAAAAAGAACGCTCTTTATTCTGGGAAGAACCTCCATAAATTCATATTAGGGTAGCGCCGCAGTTAAGCGTGGTCAATTTGCCCATTGTTGAGTGAGTTGAAGCAAGGTGGCAGAAGGTCTGCCGCGCTGTTTGGGCAATTTCCAACGCGGAAGCGGAACTCGGAAGTGAAGCAATTCCGCAGGCGTCCACTGATGGTCAGTCAAGCCTGCGGCGATGGCAGGAGTACGTTGCACCCAGCGATGGCCGAAAGAACCAACAGACAGTTTCAAACGCAGGCTTTTGTGGAAGTCACAAAAGTTGTAGAAGCAACCGACCAAATACATGCCTGCCACCAAGGTCTCAGCCTGTTGCGCCAAGTTGCGCGTGCGCCGCGTTAGGGCGCTGATCCTCTGACGAAAGGTGGCATTGAGACGTTCGATGAAAGCGGTATTGATCACGCCTTTTCCTTGAGTGGTTTGGATCAGACGCTCGACCGCATCTTTTGCACCCTGAACAATGCGTCGCTTAACACTCAGGACGCCTTCCATACGCTGTTTGACGACTTGCACAATGGCAATCTCTTGCCAAGCCACCATCTTGCATCGTCCCCTTTCTCCCTCCGAGCGAGGAAACTTGCTCCGAAAGGCAGTCCGAAAGGCGCCGACATAACTGGACAATCCGTCTACCGCCAGCAAGAGTGGACGACACAAAGCCATGCCCTTGATTTTGTCCGCCAAGGCCTGAATCAAATTCAGGTCACGTGTGGGACTAACCACCCCGCCCATCCACAGACGAGGCTGAACCCAAATCGCCAGAGCCATCCAGAATGTGCCTTTCTGCGTCTTGACTTTGATTTCATCCGCTTGCGCTTGCTTCAAGTCATGTACCGTGTTTTCAACCAGATGCTCATGTACCTGCTGACAATGGTTGCCTGCACGAGCGTGCCAATCTCGAACGGTCCGCTCGTCCAATCCAAAGGCGCGAACGATGGCTTGAATGGGGCAGCCGTATGCCAGCAGAATCAACACTTGGATCACCAGCTCAGGCGCATGGCGTAACCGATAGAAAATCGTGCCTTTGGTGACCGTAAACGTTTGTCCGCACACTTGACACACACACCGCTGGTCTTTCTGACTGTGAACTTGGATGTTCCCTTTCCCTTTATGTCCTCTTGCGGGACAATCCATGTTCGGGCAAAATAGTGTTTGTGGGTTCATTGACTCCTCGCTCGATGTGGAAGTCGTACGAGTTTGCCAGTGAACCCATTTTTCCGCAAGATTTACGCACCACCACGTTTTAGTGGGGGGCTACCCATATTAGCAGGTTGTGTTTTTTTATCAATTAAATTTTCCATAGTAAATTATCTCTTCCATTTCCGGCGTGATAACTGCCTCTTTGCCCTCGTCAACCAGACTTTGTAAAAGTCCGTTTTTGTAGTCGCCACCACCTTGAAGACCGTTTAAAGGTCTAATAAACGGGTTGTAACTTTCCTCTGGTATTTCTCCCATAAACAACGGTGCGCGTACCCCATTTTTGTATCTATCAAGAAAATATTGCAACATATCTTTTTGAATTGATATATGTAAAACGCCAACAGTAGTCTTTTCAGGATCATTATTTTGGTTAGGATTATTAATGGCAATACCCAGAAGGTATCTTTCTCTACCTGCAAGTCTCGAATCAAACATTAAACTATCTATTACGCCGATGGAAATAATTTTGTAGGGCGGCTCGCGATTTGGATTATCGTTGACGTTATAGATAGGACCGAAATACTTTACATCAGATATATTGCCATCTAACCCTATTCTTTGAAACCGATTCCACCCATAATTAACCGCCTGCGGATCCACCACCACCTTTCCCTCGCGAAGCGCCTGCGCTTCCGACGCGACCAGCAGCCGCATAAATTTCTCAATTCCGCCCATTTTCTCAACGTCGTATTTGGGGTATTTGCCGTCGGCTCTGGCTTCGGTCGCAATTTCCAACGGGAAGTCCACGCCCGCCTGCTCCGGCGCCAGCCACCCGCCGCCCTCAACGTCGAAGACCGCCAGCGGATTGCCATGCTCGTCGCGGAAGACCATCTTTCCGTCCAGCGTCTTCTCCGTCTGATCGGGCCATTCGCGGACGAAGGCGGGTTTGTTTTTCGCCAACCTTCCGCCGATGACCATCGTCTCCGCGACCTCGTCGGCGGGGATCTTCGACACCTCGTCGAAGTCCGCGTACTGCTTCGCCCACCGTCTGCTTTCGAGATCAAAGTACAGCGTCACCTTCTCGTCCGATTTGGTCGTCCCCTCATAGGCGACGACGCGCTCCCAAAAGGTCAGCGACTTCCCGCTCCATTTAATATCCTTGGCGCTCTCCCCCGCCGCAAACGACGAGACGACGTCCTTCGGCGCGCTCTCCGCCTGCGGGGCCATCTTCAACTTGTCCTCAACCGACATTGACTTCAAATCTTCCATCGTCAACTTTGGCATCGGCGTAGCGGTTGCGGTTGCCGTCGGCGGGACCGGCGTCCATGTGGCGGCCGGCGTGGGCAACTCCCCTGCGGGCGAGGGGACCGGGGTGAGGGTCGGCGCGCAACCCGCCAGCAGAATTACCAACCACAGAGACAGGACAACTTTCATCACGACCTCGCTGTTGCGAATATTATCGCACAATTACGCGCGGCGAGCGTCCAGGAATTCGCGAATTCGTGCCGCATTCGTGGACGGGTTTGCCCGCCAGGGATGAATCTCACGTCCAACAGCGACCAGCGGATGTTAAGCGGATAAACGGATAATCGGATGAGGCGACTCCCATCCGCTTATCCGCTTCGCGAAGCCATCCGCTGGTCGCTGCTTATTCTGCGGAGTCAAAGTCGGCGTCGGCGGAGCCTTACAGGAGCAGTTCTGCACCCGGCAACTCTGCTCCCAGTCCTGCCATTCGGTATTATCTTTTTTTGTATAACTTCTTTTAAGCGTAATGCTCACGACTATGTCATTCCTTCGCTTCACCCCGTCTCGATAACACGTATCCTTCATCATTTGGTTATAGACGCCGTCAACCGGGTCGCCTCCCCCGCCGACATAAAGAGAAACCGTATTCGTATAACTCGCTCCCAAAGTACACGAGCGATACTGCCCAATCGGGCAACAGGAACAGTTGTAAGTACAGGTTGTGCTTGCCACATTATTTACATTACACGGCTCCGGTTGATTAAATGCCGACGGCCAATAATACTTATTGCAGGTTATCTTATATCCGCAAAACTTCTTATTCTGCGACCCCGCCTCCGCCACCGTCCCGCAGGAAAGGGCTTGCCCTTCAGGACATCTTGTATATTCATAATTCCCTCCTCCTCCCCCGCCGCCGCCATACACTCCACATTTTAGCCAAGCATAACTTTCATCAAAAACACATTCGTAATGATCTCTTTTCCACTGAGAAGTACAAGACGACCATTTATATAACGCAATACATTGCCTATTACTATCAAGCCAGCAACTTACTGGTTTAGTATTAGAACTAATTTTACATCCAGTATTCGGATCTGCATCATCACACTGTTCTTGAGTCACATATTGATAAGTTCCATCACCGCAATATTGTGCGCCAATCCAAATCACTCTTGCCGATGTAAATAAAAATGTATAAAAAAGAAATGCCACTACAAGCGCTTTCTTCATAATAAAAATGTAGCAGTAAAATCCGACAAAATCAAAGGGAATTAATCGGAATTGCCATAAGAGTAATCATAACTATCAAACCCTATTTTGATTGCTCCCGCCTTGATGATCTCATCAAGCCAAAAATCAGGATCGTGAATTTGTTGTCGTTTGCTTTCTATGTTTCCATCACTGATCACAATCTTTAACCTGAAATATTTCGGCATTCGTATTACCGGGCTGACTACCCGTCCTGTGGCCTTGTCGATAATCTGCGAGATTACATCTAATTCATAAATTCCTGTCCCTGGTGAATATCTCCCTTTAATTTTGTCCCTTGTTACTCCAACATCTCCGTACACAACAAAGATAGACTTATTACCTTTCTGGTATTCATTAAAAGCGACTGACCACGCAAATCTATCTAACGATCCCAAGTAGTGATTTTTATCGTACATCGTATCCCCCTTACCAACGACGGCAAACGCCCCTTCCTTTAGCCGCTTAACCGTCTCTTCTTTGCTCATCCAGTAGTCAATCTCGCCCGAAGGATTAAAGACCATAATCCAAATACCGTCAGGAAGTCTTTCAATCTCGGCAATATTGTCTTTTGTAAGAAAAACGCGTTTGTTCAAATTGAAGAGAGTTTTGTAATTACTTTCCACGCCCATTGGTGTAATGTAGGGGACATCAAAAGCCTTCTCCCACTTCTCCCTTGTCCACGGAATGTCCGTTTCTTCGGGTCTTAACCATTTTTTCGCATTTGTATCCCAGATCGCCTTCGGATAGCCTTTCTCATCGCGGAAGACTATCTTGCCCTCGATCATCACCTGCGGCTGACTGATCCAATCATAGTCGTATTGCAGTTTGTTGCGGACAAGATGAGCGCCGTTCTCGTCATTCACCACCATCACATCCGCGACCTCGTCGGCGGGGATCTTCGACACCTCGTCGAAGTCCGCGTACTGCTTCGCCCACTGTCCGCTTTCGAGATCGTAATACAGCGTCACCTTCTCGCCCGACCTGGTCGTCCCCTCATAGGCGACGACGCGGTCCCAAAAAGTCAGCGACTTTCCGCTCCAGGCGATGTCTTTGGCGCTCTCTCCCGCCGCAAACGACGAGACGACGTCCTTCGGCGCGCTCTCCGCCTGCGGAGCCATCTTCAACTTGTCCGCGCCCGACATTGACTTCAAATCTTCCCGCGTCAACCTCGGCATCGGCGTGACGGTGGCGGTCGCCGTCGGCGGGACTGGCGTTCGCGTGGCGGCTGGCGTGGGCGGCTCCCCAACGGGCGAGGGGACCGGGGTGAGGGCCGGCGCGGGCGCGCAACCCGCCAGCAGAATGATCAGCCACAGAGACAGGACAACTTTCATCACGACCTTGCTGTTGCGAATATTATCGCACAATTGCAAAATTCGCGTTGAAGATCGCCGCTTATTTTAGACCGCCGTCAATTTGCAGATCTATCCGCCGCCTTCAAATTTCAGCAATCGCAGAACGTCCTCCAACGCGGCATTGAACAGTTCGTGCATGACCTCGTCGCTGGCGCGGTATTTCCCGCCGAATGACCCGTCTCCGTACACCTGGCGGGCGGTGGACGCGTCCATGACGGCGCGCGGCACGGACGGCGGGACTTTGTCCTCTTCGGGCAGGTCGCTGACGATGGTGAACGGGAAAGTCTCCAGCCAGTTGGCGTGCGACGGTTTGAGACCGTGTTTGACGGCGACCGCCTCCGTCGAATGGGAAGTCCACCAGTCGTACCAATTGAGTTTCAAGTCGGGCAGGCTGTTGTTGACCTCGTACAGGTGATTGCGCGCCGGGCTGTTCCCGCCATGACCGTTCAGGACGAGAATGCGGCGGAAGCCCTGTCCATGCGCGGAGCGGACGAGGTCTTCGACCGCGGCGATGAACGTGGAGACGCGCAGGCTCATCGTCCCGGGATATTTCAGAAAATAGGGCGAGACGCCGAAGTTCAGCGGCGGCGCGACGAGGACTCCCGTCTGCCGCGAGGCGGCGTCCGCGAGCGCGAGGGGGATCTTGATGTCGGTCAACAGGCTGAGATGGGCGTGTTGTTCGCACGCGCCGAGGACGAGGATGAGGCGGTCGTCCTGTTCGAGATATTTTTCAACGTCCATCCAGTTCAAGTCTTCGATGCGCATGGCTGCTCCAAAATCTGTACGCGGATTTGACGGACTCACACGGAGGAATTTAAAAATCCGTGAAAGTCCGTTCCTTTCGCGCCATCCGTGTACCGAAAAATGTTACGGCGGCGGAAGGGTGGGAGTCTCGGTCGCGGTGGGAGGCGGGATCGGGGTCTCGGTCGGCGGCTCGACGGGCGTCGAAGTCGGCGGGACGGGAGTCGGCGGCGGGGTATCCGTCGGCGGGATGGGCGTGTCTGTGGGCGGAATCTCCGTCGGCGGATTCGGCAGTTGCAGGTTCAGCAGGATGATTTTTTCCGCGGCCGCGCCGTTCGGGCCTTCGATCCGCAGGCGCAATCCGATGATGCCGTTTTGCGCCATGCTCAGGTCGAGCAAAGCCAGCAGCCCGCCGCGCACAGGCTGGCGTCCCTCGGCAACCAGGAACCAATTGTCGGGGTCGTCGCTGTGGGCGTAGTCCAGCGCCCAGCCGCGGAATCCGCCGGTGGCGTCCGCGACGCCGCGCACTTCCACAAGCGAATTGGTCACGACCTGGCCGTCCTTAAGATTGCCAAATTCCAAAATCGGATGCGGGTCGTCGGCGGTGCATTCGCGGTCGGGCGCGAAGACCGGTTCGCCAGCCGGGAGATCGTGGGCGGAGAGCCAGTTCCTCCCATCGGGACTTTGCAGCCACCTGCGTCCCCACGGATCGCTCACCTGGAACGCCAGAACCTCCTCGGCGAATTCGTCGCCGCAGGCCGCCGAGGCCTCGAGGCCGGACCATGAGTCGATCTTGATCTTGCGGAACAGGTCCTTGCCCGCGGGCAGCGGAGGCTGGTCGGCCGCGAAGTATTCCTGCCGCTGTCCGCCGCGGCACCACTGCGAGGGCCGAGTCCCCGAAGTGGCGCAGACCGTCTCCGTCACGATGCCGGGCGGCGGGATGAAGCCGCGCAGGTTGCCTCCGCTGACGATGGGCGCGGCGTATTGCATGAACTGACTCCAAATCGGCGCCGCGCCGGTGGAGCCGGTGGTGTTGATCATCGGGCTGTAGTCCGCGTTTCCGACCCAGACGCCGGTCACGAGGTCGGGAGTGTAGCCGAGCGTCCAGTTGTCGAAGACCAGCTGCGCCGCGTCCCCGCGCGGGGTCCCGCTGGTGCCGGTCTTGGCGGCCGCGGGAAAGGGCAGGTTCAATACCGAGTTGTAACCGAACATCCACGAGCGCGCCTCGTTATCCGAAAGGATGGACGAGATCAGGAAGGCGTGTTCGGGGCGGATGACCTGCTCGCCCACGACGGGTTTGTATTCGTCAACCACTTTGCCGTTGAGGTCGGTGATCTTCAGGATGGCGACGGGCGGGGATTTCCGCCCCTCGTTCGCGAAGACCGAGAAAGCGGACGTCATCTCGAGCAGGCTGACTTCGCCGCCGCCGAGCGTCAACGCGAGACCGTAGTCGGGCGCGGTCAACGAGGCGATGCCCAGCCGTTCGGCCATGGCGATCATCCCATCCTTCTCCGGGGTGGCCGGGTCGTCGTACACGCCGACGAATTGCAGGGTTTTGACCGCCGGGACGTTGAACGAGTTCGCCAGCGCCACGCGGGCGGTGACGGGACCGTGGAATTTGCCGTCGTAGTTCGAGGGGATGTACGGCGGACGCGAGTCGGCCGCGAGTCCCGAGGGCGGGAACTCGCTCGGCACGTCCCAGATCAACGTGGAGGGCGTCCAGCCCTTTTCGAACGCGGCGGCGTAGGTGATGGGTTTGATGGACGAGCCAGGCTGGCGCGTGGCGCTGACGGCCATGTTGATCTGTCCGCTGATCTCGACGTTGTTGAAATCCGCCGAGCCGACCATGGCGAGGATCTCCCCGGTGGCGGGGCGGACGGCGACCAGCGCGCCGTTGCGGGCGTTGTTGGCGGCGAGCGCGGCGACCTGCTCGGAGACGATGCGCTGGGCCTCGTCCTGCAATTGGGGGTCGAGCGTGGTGGTGACGGTGAAGCCCGAGCGGTAGATGGTCTGCGCGTCGTATTTGCTTTCGAGGATGCCGCGCACATAGTTCACCCAGTGCGGGTACCGCATGTCGAAGTTGAGCGGCGGGAATTGATAATTGCGGATCTCTTCCGCGGCGCCGGTGGCGGCCGGCGCGTCCATGCAGACGCGCTGCGCGCTGTTGCTGACCTTGATGCAGTTCCTGTCCTGGCTGAGGATGAATATCAACACCAGCGCCTGCTCGTGCCGCTTCAAGGCGGCGTCGCGGTTGGCGTAAATGTCGTAGACTGCGGGCGATTGCGGAAGCCCCGCGAGGAAGCTGGCCTGGGCGAGGGTCAACTTGTCTGCGGTGGTGTGGAAGTACGTCTCGGCCGCGGCTTCGATTCCGTAGGCGAGGTTGCCGTAATAGATTTCGTTCAGGTAGAGTTCGAGGATCTGGTCTTTGGTATAACGCCGCGTGATCTCCGCCGCGAGGACGATCTCGCGCGCTTTGCGCTTGACCGTCCGCTGGGCGCGCTCTTCGGGCGAGAGCAGCAGCGCCCGCGCCAATTGCTGCGTGATGGTGGACGCGCCGCCTCCCTCCCCGCCGGTGCGGTAGTTGTCCCACAGGGCGCGGGCAATGGCCCACGGGTCGAAGCCCGGATGCTCGTAGAAGTCCTTGTCTTCGACGGCGATGGTGGCCGCGACGACGGCCGGGGAAATTTTGCTGAGCGGGACGTAGGTGCGGCGTCCCGCGCTGGGATCGAGGATCTCGTAAAGGACGGCGCCGTTGCGGTCCAGGATGCGCGTGGTCTCGAACTGCGAAGCGCGCGACTGCAAGTCCGCCACGCTGGGAAGCGTGCGCGCGATGGAGTAGTAACTGAGGACGGCGATGGTGACCGCGAGCAGCGCGAGCAGCGCCGCCGCGAACAAACCGCCGATCAAACCGTAGGCGGCGCATCCCAGCGCGCGGCGCGTATCGAAAGGCGGACGCGACGGAGGCTGCCGATCGGCCTCCGTCCAGCGCGCGGCGTTCGGCGTGGACGCAGGCGGAGGCGCGGACGGAGGCGGAGGAGGGACGGGCTGGTACGCGGCCAGGGTGACGCGCGTCCCCTCCGGGTCGGTCTCCTCCACGCGGCGAGGGAGGGGCATGTTGTCGGCGTCGAGGCGCGGACGAGGAAGCGGTCCCTCGTAGACGCGCGGCCGCTGTCCCGTAGCATGATGCGGCGTGATGTCGTCGCGGGTCTCTTCTTCGGAGTTCAGCAGTCTGCGGATTCGTTCGCGTTCGCGGTCGTCTTCAGTCATGGGAATTTCCGTCTACCGATCAGTAAGGTTTTCATTGCGGTTTAGACGCCACCAGGACGGCCAGAGTTCCACGCATGAGCGTTTCGTCTTTCTGGTTCTTCACATCCAGCGCGACGAGCGCCTGTCCGCCGCCGATGCGCGGCATGGCTTTCAATTCTTTGACTTCCATCTCGACGCGGAGCGTGTCGCCGATGAAAACGGGTCTGACGAATTTCCATTCGACGATCTCGCGGAAGGCGAGGACGGTCCCTTCCAGCGCGCCCGTCCGCATGAGCAGGCCGACCGCGATGGACAGTCCCAGCAGCCCGTGCGCGATGCGCTGGCCGAACTGTGTGGTCGCGGCAAACGCCGCGTCGGTGTGAATCTGGTTGTAGTCGCCCGTCAGCCCGGCGAAGGTCATAATATCGCCCTCGGTCACGGTGCGCCCGACGCTGGCTATTTTTTGTCCGACGGAAAATTCTTCAAAGTAAAGTCCTGGCATGGGAGTCTCCTGGTTTGGTAGTCGAGTAGTCGAGTAGTCGGGTAGTCGGGTAGTCGAGTAGTCTGATAGTCGGGTAGTCTGATAATTCGACCACGTGACCATCCGACCATTCGACCACGCGCCCATTCGACCACGCGACTATCGGACCACACGACCATTCGACCATCAGACCAAATTATATCTGCTAAAATACACCCATGCGCGACTGGAACCTCACCCTCGGCGACCCACTCCATCTAACCCTCGCGGCGGACTTTCGCTTCGGCGGCGCGGACTATCTCAACGACCACGTTTGGGAACTCGACTTCGCTTCGGGCGAGCCGCGCGCCCTCTCGCTGCACACCACCTTCGGCCTGCGCGCCCGCTCGATGCGCGTCTTCCCCCGCTTCCGCGAGGGCCGCGTCGCCGCGGCCGACCCGGCGCAATTTCCCCGCGCGCCGCGCCTGAAAAAATTTCGTCCCAACTTCCTCGAACTCGAATTCTCCCCGCTGACCGATCTCGACGTGACCGCCGAGTTTTGGGCGGCTGGCTCGCAGGTCGTCGCGGGACGCTACACCCTCGTCCAGCGCGGCGCGAAACCGCGCAAAGTCAACCTCGAACTGTGCGCTGTCCTCGCCCCGCTCGACGGACAAGCCTTCTTCGCCGCGCAATCGCAGATGGTGCACGTCATCACCGGGACGACGGGCGGACTCGCCCCGCTTCTCTACATGACGGGCGGACCGGCCGCCATCTCCGCGCCCTATCCCGCGCTGACGGTGGAACTCGACCTCAAGCCCTCCGCCCCGCGCCAGGTCTCCTGGGCGCTGGCCGCGTTGACCGCCTCCGGGCCGTCCTTCGAACTGGCGCGCAAAACTGTGGCGCGTCATTGGGAGGCCGAAACCGCCCGCATCGAGATGACCGCCGAATCCCAAACCGTTGACATCGAAACCGGCAACCCCGATTGGGACGCGGCCTTTGCCCTCGCGCAAACCGCCGCGCTGCGTTCCTTCCTCCCGGCCGGAGAGACGCTCCCCTGCCCGTCTTTCGTCCTCGCCCGCGCGCCCGATCGCGGCTTCTCGCCCAAAGGCGACGGGAGCGACTATCCCCTCGGCTGGTCGGGACAGAGTCCGCTCGAGGCGTACTACCTCGCCAGTCTCCTGCCCGGCGCGCCGCAGCACGCCAAAGGTCTGCTCCGCAACTTCCTCTCCACGCAGGCCGAAGACGGCTTCGTCGACGCGCGCCCCGGCCTCGCAGGTCAGCGCGCGAAGATGCTGTCCGCGCCGCTGCTGGCTTCGCTGGCGTGGCAGGTCGGCCAGTCCACGAACGACGAGGCCTTCCTCGCCGAGGTCTTTCCGCCCCTGCTGAAATTTTTCTGGAACTGGTTCTCGCCCGCGCACGACCGCGACCGCGACGGCCTGCCCGAATGGGACCACCTCCTCCAAACGGGCTGGGACGAGAATCCCCTCTTCGACATTTGGAACCCCGCCTCGCAGGGCGTGGACATCAACACGGTGGAAAACCCCGGCCTCTACTCCATGCTGGCGCGCGAAGCCGCCTGTCTCATTCTGATGGCTGAAAGACTCGGGCGCGCCCACGAAGTAGCGCTGGTCAAACGTCAGGCCGAGCGTCTCGACGAAATCGTCGCCGCGGGCTGGGACGAACGCGCCGCCCTCTACCGTTACCGCGACCTCGCCACCCATCTCAGCCCGGCAGGCGCGGTCATCGCCAGCGGCCCGGGCGGAAAACCGCTCAAACCGAAGGCCGTCTTCGAGCAGCCCGTCCGCCTGCTGATCGAAGCGCAGACTGACAACCCCGCGGCCAAACGTCCTGCCGCCCGGCTCGCCGAGTTCGCCACCAAGCCGCCCGTCGAGAACATCGCGCCCGAAGCGTTCCAATGGCGAAGCGGCGGCCTGGTCGCGGCCAGCCGAACCGTCTTCACCCGCCTCGGCCGCGTGGAAGTCCTCGGCCTCACAGCAAAAGACAAAGTCGTCGTCAAATCTGTGGACCTGACCGCGCAGGACCAGACGCTCCTCCTCCCGCTCTGGGCGGGACTGCCCGACCAGCAGCGCGCCCAGACGATGATCGGACGCGCCCTGCTGGACGCTGCGCGCTTCGACCGGCCGTTCGGCCTCCCCGCCCTCGCCTCTCCCTCCGACCCCGCGGCGGACTCGGTTTCCTCCAGCGTTCACCTGCCCTTCAACCACCTCGTCGGCGAGGGATTGCTCGCCTACGGATTCCGCGTCGAGGCCGCGCGCCTCGTGGAACACATCATGGCCGCGGTCGTGAAGAACCTTAAAGAGACGCGCGCCTTCCACCAGCGCCACCACGCGCAGACGGGCGCGCCGCTCGGCGAGCGTCACGCGTTGACCGGCCTCGCGCCGCTCGGACTCTTCCTGCAAACCCTGGGCGTGACGATCCTCTCCGCCACGCGCGTCCGGCTCGAAGGGCGGAACCCCTTCCCGTGGCCGATGACGATCCGCTACCGCGGCCTCACCGTGAAGCGCGGCGCGGACTCGACGGAGGTCGTCTTCCCCAACGGCAAATCTGTCACGGTGACGGACCCGCGTCCATGCGAGGTCAGCCAGCAGGCTTCGTCGGAATAAAATCCCCGGCCGCGAATTCCACGCCCCGCGCCGGCAAACTGCGCGGCAGGTTCTGACAGAGGCGTTCCACCTGCGCCGCAAAACGGAAAGCGCCCTGTAAAACTTAAAATTTTCCCAATTTTGGCGATTCCGAACGGAGTCGCTTTTTTTCATGTTACAATTTTTTTCGTCCCATATATGGCGGCTCGACGAAATTCCAGCGTGCGTCCGCCATAAGTAGCGATTGTCTCTACATCTTCATTTTCAATACGGAGACGAACAGAGCAAACCATTCTTTAAGAAAGTGTCTGAAGACTTGGGCGCAGAGTACGCGCCAAAACGGTTTTTCAGGCGCTCTCCAACGAAAGGAGGTAATCCCCATGACGAACGCCAGGAGAACTGTCGTCGCGGCCGCGTTGGGAGAGTGCGTGCATGTGGCGGGAGTGATGAACTTCCTCCGTTTGGCGGAAGCGGCCGGATGGCGGACCGTGTTCCTCGGCCCGGCGGTCGCGACGGAAGACGTCCTGGCCGCCGCGCGGCGCGAGGACGCGGACCTGGTCGGCGTGTCGTACCGCCTGACGCCGGAGACCGGCGAACGCCTGCTGGGAGAATTCGCCGAAGCCGCGGATGAACTGCGCGAGAGCGGAGTCCGCTTTGCCTTTGGAGGCACGCCGCCGGTCGCCGAACGGGCGAAGGCGTTGCAGTTCTTCGAGCGCGTCTTCGACGGCAGCGAACCGGTCGAGGCCGTCCTCGGCTATCTCAAAGGTCAGAACATCGCGGGGGAATCAAGTCAACAATTTCCGCAGACCGCGATCGAGCGCATCCGCTGGAAATCGCCGTACCCGATCCTGCGGCATCACTTTGGTTTACCCACAATGGAGGACACGCTGGCGGGCATCGAAAAGATCGCCGAGGCGCAGGCCCTCGACGTGATCTCGCTCGGCATAGACCAGGACGCGCAGGAAAACTTCTACCATCCCGAAAGGCAGGACCCGCGCAGAAAAGGCGCGGGCGGCGTCCCCGTCCGCTCCGAGGCGGACTACCGCGCGCTGTACGCGGCCAGCCGCCGCGGCAACTTCCCGCTCCTGCGCGCCTACTCCGGCACGGACGATTTCATCCGCCTGGCCGAAATGTACGCCGACACGATCCACATCGCCTGGTGCGCCATCCCGCTCTTCTGGTTCAACCAGATGGACGGGCGCGGCCCCTGGGACCTGGAAGGCTCGATCCGCGAACACCAGCAGGTCATGCAGTGGTACGGCGCGCGCGGCATCCCCGTCGAACTCAACGAGCCGCATCACTGGGGCATGCGCGACGCCTCCGACGCGGTCTTCGTCGCCGCGGCGTTCCTCTCCGCGTACAACACGCGCGCCTTCGGCGTGCGGGATTACATCGCGCAGATGATGTTCAACAGCCCGCCCGGCCTCTCCGACAAAATGGACCTGGCAAAAATGCTGACGGCGCTGGATCTCATCACCCCCCTGGCTTCGCCATCCCCTCATTTTACGGAGCAAAATGGGGAGAACGAGGGGGGCTTCCGCATCTGGAAGCAAACCCGCATCGGACTGCTTTCGCATCCCCTCGACCCCGAAGCGGCGCGCGGCCATCTGGCCGCTTCCACCTACCTGCAGATGTCGCTGCGTCCGCACATCTACCACATCGTCGGTCACACCGAGGCGGATCACGCCGCCACCGCCGACGACGTGATCGTCGCCAGCCGCGTCGCGCGCCGCGCCATCGAAAACGCGCTGGGCGCGCCCGACCTGACCGCCGACCCGATCGTCGCCCGACGCCGCGCCGAACTCGCCGCCGAGACGAACGCCATCCTCGACGCCATCCGCGCCCTCGCGGGACCCGACGCGGCCGACCCGTTCACGGACGCCGCGACCCTCGCCCGCGCGGTCACGTCGGGAATCCTCGACGCGCCGCAGCTGGTCAACAACAAATTCGGGCGCGGGGAAGTCCGCACGCGCATCGTGGACGGCGCCTGCGTCAGCGTGGACGGGACGGGGAATCCCATTTCGGAGCGCGAACGGATCGCGAAATTAATATGATCGTCATCGTCGTCACAGGAATCCGAAAGTTCTACTTTCGGAGTTGAAGACCCGAAGGAGACTTACATGACTCGCAAACACACTGTCATCGGCGCGGGCCACGGCGGAAAAGCCATGGCCGCGCATCTGGCGTTGATGGGATTCTCCGTCACGCTATTCAACCGCACCGCCTCGCACGTGGAGATCATCAAAAAGCGCGGCGGCATCGAACTGGACAGCCAGGATGAAAGCGGGCCGCGCGGCTTCGCCAAACTCGCCAAGGTCACGTCCGATATCGGCGAGGCGCTGGAGCAGGCCGAGGTAATCCAAGTGGCGCTGCCCTCCTCCGCCCACGCGGACATCGCCGCGGCGGCCGCGCCGCATTTGAAGGACGGACAGGTCGTCATCCTGCACCCGGGCCGCACCTGCGGCGCGCTCGAATTCGTCAAAGTGATACGCGACCGCGGCTGCGCGGCCGACGTCACCGTGGCCGAGGCGGAGACCTTCATCTACGCCTCCCGCTCCGACGGTCCCGCGCAGGCGCGTATTTTCCGCATCAAGGAGGCCGTGCCGCTCGCCGCGCTCCCCGCCAGCCGCACCGCTCAGGTTTTGGAAGTCATCCACGAAGCCTATCCCCAGTTCATTGACGGGGTGGATGTGCTCAACACCGGCCTCAACAATATGGGCGCCATCTTCCACCCCGCGTTGACGCTGTTGAACGCCGGCTGGATCGAATCCACGCACGGCGATTATCAGTTCTACATTGACGGCGTGACGCCCTCGGTGGCGCGCATGTTGGAGGTGCTGGACCGCGAACGCGTGACGGTGGCTTCGGCGCTCGGCATCCGCGCCCGCACCGCGCTGGAATGGCTGAGGCTGGCCTACGCCGCGGAGGGAGAAGACCTCTACGAAGCCATCCACAACCAGCCCGGCTATTACGGCATCAAAGCGCCGCCCACATTACAGCACCGCTATCTCTTCGAGGACATCCCGATGAGCCTGGTGCCGATCGCCTCCATCGGCAAAAGATACGGCGTGGCCGTCGGCGCCATGGAGAGCGTCATCAAGATCGGCAGCATCATCCATCGCACCGACTATTGGAGGCGCGGGCGGACCGTGGAAAAGCTGGGACTCGAACAATGGAGCGTGAGCGAATTGACGCGCTTCGTGCAGGAAGGCGTGATCGAGTAACGGAAAATTTCTTTAACACGATGGAAGATCTCATACAATCAGGGCGCTTCATTCTTTGTGCGCCTTTGTGACCCTTTGTGTTTAGGCTCTTTTCCGTAATTGTGAAAGAGCCGGAAAGGAAAAACGAATGGCTGGAATCGCAGGGATCGCCCAACCCGGGCAAAGCGAACTTGTCAACCAAATGCTGGATCGAATGGCGCATCGCGGTCCCGACTGGCGCGCTGTGCGCGAGGAGGACGGCGTCACCTTCGGCGCGCTCGGTTTGGACATTCAAACGCAGGACCTGGACGCGTTGAAATCGAACGGACTCGTCCGCGACCGCGCCGGCAGGGGACGCTTCGCCCAGGCGCAGGCAAACTCAAACGGCTTCGCCCTCAAACGCGACGCGCTGGGCGTGCGGCCTCTTTATTACGGCTGGACCTCGGAAGGCGCATTGTGCTTCGCGTCCGAGGTCAAAGGCCTGCTGGCCGCCACGCGCGACGTCCACGAAATGCCTCCCGGCCACACCTTCGACGGCGCTCGCCTGAGCAGGAATTCCGAAATCGCCGTTCAACCATCCGATATGGACGCGCCGGAAGTCATGGCGCGTGAACTGCGCCGGCGGTTGGAGCGATCCGTTCAAGCGCGAATCGGCGACGGGAACGTCGGCGCGTGGCTCTCCGGCGGGATCGACTCGAGCGCTCTGGCCGCGCTGGCGCGTCCGCTTGTGAGCGCGCTCCACACCTTCGCGGCCGGGCTGCCGGGCGCGCCGGACCTCGAGTTTGCGCGCCTCGCCGCCGACTTCATCCGCTCCGAGCATCACGAACGCGTCGTCCAGCCGGAAGAGATTCCCGCCGTCCTGCCAGAGGCGATCCACGCCCTCGAGTCGTTCGACGCGCTGCTGGTACGATCCAGCGTAATGAATTACCTGGCGGCCGAGAGCGCGTCGGATTACGTTCCGGCCGTTTTTTCGGGCGAGGGCGGCGACGAGTTGTTCGCCGGGTATGAATATCTGAAGGAACTTCCCCCGGCCGGCCTCCCCGAGGAACTCATAGATATCGTCAACCGTTTACACAACACCGCCTTGCAGCGCGTGGACCGGTGTTCGTCGGCTTTCGGGATGGTGGCCTACGTCGGCTTTTTGGATTCCGAGGTGGTCGAATACGCCTTGAAGATCCCCGCCGGGCTGAAGATCCGCAACGGCGTGGAAAAATGGGTCCTGCGCGAGGCTATGAAGGACGCGCTGCCCGGTCCGATTTTGCGTCGTCCCAAGGTAAAATTCTGGCAGGGCGCCGGCGTGGAAGATTTTCTGGAGAAATACGCCGATAAAAAGGTCAGCGACGCGGATTTCGAGCGCGAGCGCGGCCTGCCCGACGGCAGCCGCCTGAATTCAAAAGAAGAGCTCCTCTATTACCGCATCTTCCGTGAATATTTCGGCGAATTTGACGACCTGTCCTGGATGGGACGCACCAAAAGAACACAGGCATCATAGGAGGCCGCAATGATCGAATTCGACTGGAACTCTTTCGTCTTTCTCCCCCTTCTCGTTTTTGCCGCCCGCATCGCCGACGTGACCCTCGGCACCATCCGAATCATCTTCACTTCGCGCGGCAGGAAGACCATCGCGCCCCTGCTCGGCTTCGTGGAGGTCTTCATCTGGGTGAGCGTCATCGCCGAAGTCACGCGCGGCGCGCACAATATCGTCGCATACCTGGCCTATGCCGCCGGGTTCGCCGGCGGCACCTTCGCGGGGATCTGGATCGAGGAGCGGATGGCGATCGGGAGTCTCGTCATCCGCGCCATTTTGCCGGAAAGCCAGGCCGGGCTGGAAGACGAGTTGCGCGCGGCCGGGTACGGAGTCACCAGCGTGGACGCGCACGGCGGCAAAGGACCGGTCAAACTCGTTTATACTATCGTCAACCGCAAGGACCTGCCCAATGTGATCGAGGCCATCCACAAAACGCACCCCAAAACTTTCTTCACGGTGGAGGAATTGCGTTCGGTGGAACAGGGCGTATTTCCCGTCCGCCTGGGCCTCCGCCAGGATACGTTCTTCGGCAGGAAGTCGAAATAACATGGAATTCCAGATCTCGCATATCATCTCGAACACCCCCGCCTCCAGCGCGGAGACTTCCAGCCTCCTGCCGCTGCTGCTGGCGTTGGCGATCCTGGTGGGCAGCGCGAAACTGGCCGGCGCGCTATCCGTCAAACTGGGACAGCCGGCAGTCCTGGGCGAACTCCTGGCCGGGCTGATCCTCGGTCCCACCGTAATAGACATCTTCCATCTTCCTTTCCTGGAAGACCCTTCCGGCCTCACCCAACACACAGTTTTTCAACTTTCCCAACTGGGCGTGATCTTTCTGATGTTCTCCGCGGGGCTGGAAGTGGAACTCAGCGACCTGCGAAAAAGCGGACGGCCCGCGTTTCTGGCCGGCCTGTTCGGCATGTTGCTGCCGATCATACTGACCGCCTTCGCCGCATTGCCGTTCGAGGCATCCATCAATTCATCCATCCTTTTGGGAATCGTCCTCGCCGCGACCAGCGTGAGCATCTCCGTGCAGACGCTGGTCGAGCTGGGACGCCTGCGCACTCCTGAGGGAATGGCCCTGCTGGGCGCGGCCGTGGTGGACGACGTGCTGGTCCTTTTGGGATTGTCAATTTTCGTCAGCCTCTTTGCCGGCGGAGGCGATAGCAGCCTGACCGTCGTCATCCTTCGCATGGCGCTCACCCTCGCGGCCTCCGGCGCGATCGGGTATTTCATCCTGCCCAAACTCGCGGACTGGAGCAGCGCTCTGCCGGTCAGCCAGGGCATGATGGCGCTGGTCATCGTCGCGGCTCTCATGTTCGCGTGGAGCGCGGAATTTGTGGGCGGCATCGCCGCGATCACCGGAGCCTTCATCGCCGGCGTGGGACTGGGGCAGACGCATTGGCGCGAGGAGATCGCGCGCGACCTCCAGACCATGAACTACGCCTTCTTCGTCCCGCTCTTCCTCGTGGGAGTCGGACTGCAGGCCAACGTGCGGAATCTCGACTTCGGCATCCTGCCGCTCGGACTGACGCTGGTCGCGATCGCGGTCGCGTCGAAGATCCTCGGCTGCGGACTGGGCGCGCGGCTGGGCGGCTTCACCAACCGCCAGTCGCTGCGCGTGGGCGTGGGCATGATCTCGCGCGGCGAGGTCGGTCTGATCGTTGCCGGCGTGGGAGAGGGACTGGGACTGCTCACCGAACAGGAATTTACCGTGATCGTTCTCGTCGTGCTGATCACGACATTCATCACCCCACCCCTGCTGCGGTGGGCATTTGGAGGCGAAAAGTCATGAGCAAAATGATCATCCTCGTCATGGCCGACGGAGGAAAGGCCAGCGACGTCCTGCAAACGTGGGCGCAAGCCGGGGTCTCCGGCGCCACCATCCTCGACAGCAGCGGCATCGGGCGTCAATTGGCCGCCCGCGACGACCTGCCTCTGATCCCTTCCATCCGCGCCGTATTGCGCGCGCAGGAACGCACCCATCGGACAATCATCAGCGTCGTACCGGATTCATTCGACCTCCCGGCCCTGATCCGCGCGACGGAAGCAGTGACGGGATCGCTGGCCGCGCCGCACACCGGCATCCTCATCGTGCTGCCGGTGGCCGAAGTCTACGGACTGCGGGAAAACGAATCCTTGTTCAGCGAATGACCGCATCCCAACTCGACGCGGACCGCCGGCAATCTCGACTTTTGCGATAATCACGCTATAATCAAAACATATTGCGAGGAGTCAACTATGATGACTACCCCCATCCGTCGCCTATTGTTAGCCGTCGTCCAGGAACAGGACCTCGACGAGGCCACGCGCGCGCTGACGGAAGCCGGCGCGCCGGTCACCTTCCTCTCCAGCGCGGGAGGCTTCCTCGGCCGGCGGAACGCCACGCTGCTGGTCGGGCTGCCGCTCGACAGCGAAGAGCGCGTCCTCGAAATCCTGCGCCGCGTCTGCCGCCAGCGCGTGGAATATTTAACCCTGCCGATGGAAGGCACGCCCCTGCCCCTGCCCGCGCCCGTCCCGGTCACCGTGGGCGGCGCCATCGTAATGGCCTTGCCGGTGGAACGATACGAGGAAATTTAAACGCGGCACGGATTGAAGGAGACGCAACCATGAAAATGATGATCGTCATCGTCAAAGACCACGACGCCGACCCGGTGACGCAGGCGCTCACCAACGAAAATTTCCGCGTCACGCGCGTCGCCTCCACAGGCGGATTCCTGCGCTCCGGCGTGGCTACTCTCCTGATCGGCGTGGAAGACGCGGACGTGGACGCGGCCATCCGCGTCCTGCGCGGCGGCCTCAGCGAGAGCAAGGCAGGCGAAAAGCGCGCCACATTATTCGTCGTACCAGTAGACCGATATGAACAGATTTAATTCCCTGCTCGCATCATTCCTCCTCTTTGGGATTTTACTCGCCGCCTGCGCGCCCCAACCCGCGCAGACTTCCACTCCCGACGTGAACGTCATCGTCGCGCAGACCATGGCCGCGCTGACGGCGGTCCCGCCCACCGTGACCGATCCCGCTCCACAGCCAGCCGCCAGCCTGCTCCCGCGCTCCCTCTACTTCCTCGCCCCCGACGCGGCCGCGCACGAGCAACTCTTCCGCCTCGCGGCTGACGGCGCGACGCGGACGCAGCTCACCTTCGAGCCGGCCAACGTGACCGCCTACGACGTGAATCAAAACGACGGGCGCGTCGTCTACATTTCCAACAACCAATTGCTGATCGTCAACGCCGACGGCTCGGGCCGGCAAACGCTCCTCGACGGCGGCGCGCAGGACGCCAACAACCCGTTCCTGAACGCCGTCCAGGGCGCGGCCTGGTCGCCAGACGGAGAGACCATCGCTTACGGTTTCGGCGGACTCAACCTGTACTCCGTCGCGACCGGCGTCTCGAACCGCGTCCTCGACAACAAAATCCGCGCTGTGGATGACCAGTTCAAATTCCCCGACGAACTCTACTGGCC
Organism: Candidatus Denitrolinea symbiosum; assembly: GCA_017312345.1. Lineage (NCBI taxonomy): Bacteria > Bacillati > Chloroflexota > Anaerolineae > Anaerolineales > Anaerolineaceae > Candidatus Denitrolinea > Candidatus Denitrolinea symbiosum. The sequence continues at coordinate 65,974 of BLAA01000001.1, forward strand.
CGACCGCTTCTCCCCCGACGGGACAAAACTGCTCATCACGCTCGGCTACTACGAGGGCGCGTCCGCGGCCATCTATACGCCGGCGGGCAACTCGCTCACGCGGCTGAGCGGCGCGGAAGGCGCGCTAATCTGCTGCAACGAGGAAGAATGGACCGCCGACAGTTCGGCCCTCTACGCGGCCAACCCCTCGATGGGCATGTTCAACTCGGGATTGTGGCGCATCGACGCGTCCACCGGGCAGGTGACCACCCTCATCCCCGGCGACGCGGGGAACGGCTCCTTCAACTTCGCCGACGCCCCCTTCCTCGCCCCAGACGGGTGGCTGTACTTCTTCTTTGCCAGCCGTCCCGCGGCCAACGAGACCGGCGGACGCGAAGCCCTGCAACTCGTCCGCGCCTCGGCTGACGGGGCTGCCGGCCGCTCGACGCTCCTCCCCGACGTCTTCGACAAGATGACCGAGGCCCTGTGGGCGCCCGACGCGAGTTTCGTCATCGTCGCGTCCGCGACCAGCGAGCAGATGTACCTGGGCGGGCAGGCGGAACTCGTCTATGTGGACGGCCGCCCGCGCGTCACGCTCGTCCCGTACGCCCGGGCAATGAAATGGGGACCGTGAGACGCGGTCCCCATCCTGTTAAAACTGAGCGAGCGCGGCGTCCGCTAGAATAGTCCCTCCAGATATTGCTTCGTCCGCTCGTGCCGGGGGTTGGAGAAGACCTCTTTCGCCGGGCCGGATTCGATCACTTCGCCCATATACATATAGATTATATAATCCGCCAGGCGTCTGGCTTGCCGCAACGTATGCGTCACGATGACGGTGGTATATTGCTGCTTCAGTTCCAGCAGGCGCGCCTCGATGTTCTGCGAGGAGATCGGGTCGAGCGCGGAGGTCGGTTCGTCGCCGAGGATGATCTCCGGCTCCACCGCCAGCCCGCGCGCCAGGCAGAGACGCTGCTGCTGTCCGATGGAGAGGGAGGTCGCGGGGTCGTGCATCCGCTTTTTCACTTCCTCGTACAATCCCGCGATCTCCAGGTAATGCCGCGCCGCCGCCTTGTATTCCTTGCGGTCTTTCTTCATTTTGTGCAGGCGCATTCCATAGGTCACATTATCGTAGATGGACATCGGCAAAGGCGAGGGACGCTGCGCCAGCAATCCCACCGTCTTGCGGACTTCGGTCACGTCCACATCGCGGTCGTAGATGTTCTGTCCGTCCACCCGCACTTCGCCGGTGAGGCGCGCGTTCTCGGTCAGTTCGAAGAAGCGGTTGAAGGTCTTGAGCAGGGTGGTCTTGCCGCATCCAGACGGTCCCATGATGACCGTCACCTGCCTCCGGGGGATTTCGATGTTGATCTCCTTCAACGCCTGCTGTTTGCCGTAAAAGGCGTTGAGATTGTTGACTTGAATATGAGCGTCCATAAATTTTTCCTTTTTGACTGTGGGGCGGATTAGTAATCCGCCCGCGCTGCGCGCCTACTTGACCGTGTAGCGGTTGAGGCGGCCAGACAGGAACCGCGCCCCGAAGCTGACCGCCAGCACGATGATCGTCAAAATTAACGCCGCGGCGTATCCGCGCTCGCGGACTTCGGCGTAGGGGGAGCCGAGTTGGAAGAAGACCGCCAGCGGCAGCGACGCGGTGGGACGCATCAACGAGGTGGGGATGCGGTCCGTGTAGCCCGCAGTGAATAGGACCGAGGCCGCGTCGCCAATGCCGCGTCCGAACGCCAGCAAAATGGCGGTGACGATTCCGGGCAGCATCTGACGCGTCACCACGCTCAAGGCCACTTCGAGTTTGGTCGAACCCAAGGCCAGCGCGGCCTGCTCCAGGTCGGCGGGCATGCGGCGGATGACCTCGTCCATGGCGCGGGTCATAATGGGAAGTTCCACCAGCGCCAGCACGACGATTCCCGCCAGCAGGGAGGCGCGCATCCCGAACAGGATCATCAACGCGAAACCGAATGCGCCGTAGACGATGGACGGAATCCCCCACAGCACATCCAGCGAAAGGCGCACGTACCCGCCCCATTTGGACTCGCCGAGATACGTTTTGAGATAGAGGGCGATCGGCAGGCTGAGAAGGACGGCCAGCAGCGTCCCGCCCGAGGCAAGGTAGGCCGAACCGATGATGGCGTTCAGGATGCCGCCCTCCTTGCCCATGTAATATCCGCCTTTGGGGACTTGCGAGACCATGCTCCACGAAAGGGACGGAAGGCCGCGCGCGATCACCGTCCACAGGATCAGGCCGAGCGCGCCGGCCACGATCACGAAAGAGCCGCGCATCAGCGCCTTCATCAGCGCTTCCGTGAGATGCCGCCGCTCGAAGCGGTTTTTCTTCATGTTCATGTTCGCCTCGTCATTCTCTGGAGCGCCAGCATGGACAAAATGTTAAAGACCAGGACGACCGCCAGCAAAACCAGCGCCGCGCCGAGCAGGGCCGCGTCGTACAGCGGGATGGACATCATCTCGCCGTAGTTGTTGGCGATCAGCGCGGGGAGCGGATAGGCGGTATCGAAGACCGAGGTCGGGATGTTCGGCACGTTCCCCACCACCATCAACACGGCGATGGTCTCGCCGAAGGCGCGCGAAGTCCCCAGCGCTGCCGCGGCGACGATGCCCGGCATGACTTTGGGCAGGACAATGGTGCGGATGGTCTGCCATCGGGTCGCGCCCACGGCGAGCGAGGCGTGACGCAGGTCGTTTGGGACGGTTAGAAACACTTCGAACGTGACCGAGATGATGAGCGGCGCGATCATCACCGCCAGGACGATCCCGCCCGCCAGGATTCCGAATCCCGTCGGCTGGGTGACGCGGAAGATCGGGACCGCGGCCAGCCAACGGTCCGCGAGAGGCGCCAACACATCGTCCACGAACGGGACGATGGCGAGCAGTCCCCACACGCCGTAGACGACGGGCGGGATGGCGGCCAGCAGGTCCAGGACGGGTTTGGCGAGGGCGCGGGTGCGGTCGTGCGCGTATTCCGAAAGGTAAATGGAGACGAGGATGCACGGCGGGACGACCAGCAGGAGTCCGACGACGGTGACCCAGACCGTGCCGAGGATGAAAGGCAGGAAGCCAAACTGTCCGCTGGCGGGTTTCCAGATTTTGCCAAACAAGAGATCGGCGGGGCTGTAGACGCTGAGGATGGGCCAGGCGCGTACGAACAGCGCCGCCGAGACGACGAGAATGAGCGCCACCGGCAGGAGCGTGATGACGAAAAACGCGCGGCGGGCGTTCTCGTCCTTGCGGGCGCGGGCGGCCGCGGCTGCTCTAAAAGGGGAATCGGTTCGGGCGCGGATGAGACTCATTTCAACTTTGCCAGCGACTCGGCCTGCTGCTCCGCGGTGAGCGGGACGTAGCCCGCGGCTTCAAGATATTGCTGACCGTCGGTCAGAATCCATTGGATGAAGGCGAGGACGAGTCCCGTCGGCTTGCCCTTGGTGGCGAGGTTCTCGAAGCGCGCCGGCGGGGAGGGATATTTGCCGGTCGCTACCGCGCCGAACGCGTCTTCCTTGACCGTGTAGGTTTCGTCCGCGTCGGCCTGACCGTTGCCGTTGATGTCAATCGGCGGGATGAGGATGCCCGGGACCAGTCCGCCGCCGCTCAGGTCGAAGATGCTGTTCAGGTTGCCGTAGCCGATACCCAGCGGGTCTTTCATCACCGTGTCCACCATCGGAGGCTCGCCGTTCACGCCCACACCCAGCAGGTCTTCCTGCGCCTTGCCGCCGGAGTATTTGGCCCACTGTTCGGCCGCGCCGGCCGCGTCGGAGCGAGTGAAGACGTGGATCTCGTCGGTGACGGACGGATCGCCGATCACCTGTCCCCAGGTGGTGATCTCGCCGGTGACGTAAATCTTGTTGAAGACTTCCTGCGTGATGCCTTTCGCCATGACCCCATCGGCAACGGGATTCTTCTCGCTGATGATCGGGAAGACCGCGTCCTTCGTCACCGAGACCCAGAAGATGCCCTGCGCCTCCTCTTCCGGCTTGATGCTACGCGAGATCATGCCGATGTCCACCGCGCCGGCGATGGCGTCGGTCATGCCCTTGCCCGCGCCGCCGCCCTGCACGTCGAACTGAACGCCCGGATGAAGCCTGGAAAATTCCTCCGCCCAGACGGTCATCATGGGATAGAGCGCGAACGCGCCGGAGACGGAAATCGTCCCGGAGAGAGCGCCCGGGTCCGACGCGCCCGCCTCAGGTCCGGACGAGGAGGCGGATCCCCCAGCCGGGCCGCAGGCGCCCAGGGCGAGCGAGGCAATCGTCAACAGGGAAAAGAGGCAGAGAGTCAATTTACGCATTTTTACTCCAATTTGTCTGAAAGTCTATAAAGTCTATATTTATACTAGACTTTTATGCCACAAAAAAGCGCCCTTTCCAGGGGCATCGGTCGGAAGTCACAGTCCCAATTGCCTGCGGACGGCGTCCTGCCGGGCGGCGACGTCCGCCAGACTGGTATTGTCGAGGATGTTGGCGATGGCGTTGCGGACGTCGAGCATCACCAGGCGCAGGCCGCAGGTCTGCTCGTCGGGACAGCCGCACGGTTCGTAGGCCATCTGGCTGACGCATTTGACCGGGGCCAGCGGGCCGTCGAGCGTGCGGAAGATTTGACCGAGGGTGATCTCGCCGGGCGGTTTGGCGAGATAATATCCGCCGCCGAGACCCATCTTGCTGTGGAGCAGCCCGGCGTTTTTGAGCGTGAGCAGGATCTGCTCGAGGAATTTGGACGAGATATTTTCCCGTTCGGAGATCTCTTTGATCTGCACCATGGCCGGGGAGGAGCCGTCTGCGGAAGGCTCCGCCAGCCTGATCATGGCTCGTAAACCGTATTCGCCGCGTTTGGACAGTCGCATGTTTGACCTTGTCGCCTATAATCTACTATCTCAATGGACTTTATAGCCTTATCATAATTCAGCGGCTGAATTTTGTCAATATGTTTTTTTTCAAAACCGATTGAACCGCGCAGAACGCGAAGATGAACCCCGACTCTGCTCCAGCCATGATTTGGCTGGTTTTTTTTATTGCTATTTGAAAATAAAGTTGATATAATGCCGCCCATCTTCCAGGAATGGAATCGCAAAAATGATGAAACTCTTCATGTTCCATTGCCTCTGTACCCGGCGGGGTTCTTAACCGCCGCCTCCCTATTCGAGTAAACGGCTGTCTGCCGCAAACGGTGGTTTGACCCCGCAATTCACAAGTCGTCTCGCAAACGGCTTTCAGGTCATCCATGTTTGCAGCGCCAATCGAACGGCGCGCAGACAGTCGTTTTATTTATTTAACCGCCAGGAGATATTAACATGAACATTGCCAGGAACGTCACAGAATTGATCGGCAACACGCCCCTCGTCCGCCTGAACCGCGTCACCGCAGGCGCGCGGGCCGAGGTGGCCGCGAAACTCGAATTTTTCAACCCCGCGCACAGCGTCAAGGACCGCATCGGGCTCTCGATGATCGAAGCCGCGGAGCAGGCGGGCAGGATCACAAAAGACACGGTCATCGTCGAACCGACCAGCGGCAACACCGGCATCGCGCTGGCGATGGTCGCCGCCTCGCGCGGATACAAACTGGTCCTGACCATGCCCGAGACGATGAGCAGGGAACGGCGGATGCTGCTGCGCGCCTACGGGGCGGAACTCGTCCTCACGCCCGGCCCGGACGGGATGGCGGGCGCGATCCGCAAGGCGGAGGAGATCGCCGCCTCCGACCCGGGGAAGTATTTCCTGCCGCAGCAGTTCAAGAATCCCGCCAACCCCGAAGTCCATCGGCGGACGACCGCCGAGGAGATCTGGCGCGACACCGACGGCAAAGTGGACTTCCTCGTCTCCGGCGTCGGCACGGGCGGGACGATCACCGGCGTGGGCGAGGTCATCAAGGCGCGTAAGCCGTCCTTCCAGGCCGTGGCTGTCGAACCCGAGGGTTCCCCCGTCCTTTCGGGCGGGACGAAGGGCCCGCATCTCATCCAGGGACTCGGCGCGGGATTTGTTCCAGAGACGCTCAACACCGAAATCTACGACGAGATCATCCGCGTGACAAACGAATCTGCCTTCGAGATGGCGCGCCGCATGGCTCGTGAAGAGGGGCTGCTCGTGGGCATCTCCTCCGGCGCGGCGACGTGGGCAGCGTTGCAGGTGGCGAACCGCGCCGGGAACGCGGGCAAATTGATCGTCGTGATCATCCCCTCCTTCGGCGAGCGTTACCTGTCCACCCCGCTTTACGCCGACCTGGCGGACGCGCCGTCCGCCGCGTGACGCCGTTTGGCGCGCGCCGCGGGCAAACCGCGGCGCGCGCCGCCAGGCGATGAAAGCGAGCGTCCCATGTTTCATCTCATTCGCGAGGATATCCAGTCCGTCCTCGACCGCGATCCCGCGGCGCGCAACGCGCTGGAAGTTTTGCTGTGCTACCCCGGCCTGCACGCGATCTGGGCGCACCGTCTCTCCCACCGTTTGTGGACAAGCAATCTCCGTCTCTTCGCGCGCTGGCTGTCGCAGCTGGCGCGCGGCCTGACCGGCATCGAGATCCATCCCGGCGCGGTCATTGGATGTAATTTTTTCATTGACCACGGCATGGGCGTGGTGATCGGGGAGACGGCTGAAGTGGGCAACAACGTGACGCTGTATCACGGCGTCACGCTGGGCGGCACGAGCCTGAACAAGGTGAAGCGTCACCCGACGTTGGAGAACAATGTGGTGGTCGGCGCGGGGGCCAAAGTGCTGGGAGCCATCACCATCGGCGCGAACAGCCGCATCGGCGCCAACGCCGTGGTGGTGAGGTCCGTGCCGTCCGATTCGGTGGTGGTGGGCGTGCCGGGACAGGTGGTGGTGCGCGAGCCTCGCCAGCGCCTCCCCGGCGAAAAAGCGGACCTGGAACACGGCAACCTGCCCGACACCATCGGCGAGACGCTGGCCGCGCTGATCGCGCACGTCAACTCGCTGGAGCGGCGCGTCAACGGCGGCGGGGAACAGGTCCCCGCGCTGCACGCGCCGGAACACGGTCTCTGGCACGCGGAGGATTTCGCGATCTGAGATGAACTAACGTTTCGAGAGCGCTGCCCTGCCGTAATCGCACAAATTTCGGATGGGGCAATGGGCGCAATCGGGTTTGCGCGCGTGGCAGAACTCCCGTCCCAGGCGGATCAGGTTCAGGTGCGCGGCGTAATGCGTCTCGGGCGGGAACAGCGCTTCGAGGTACGGATGCGCCTGCTCCACCGTCATCTTTTGCGGACGCAGGCCGATCCGCCCGGTGACGCGGTAAATGTGCGTGTCCACGGGGAAGGCGGGACGTCCCAGCGAAAAGCACAGGACGATGGCGGCCGTCTTCGGGCCGACGCCCTTGAATTTCATCAGCCAGCTGCGCGCCTCTTCGAGCGGCAGGTCTTTCAGGAAGAACAGGTCGAGGTTGCCGCGTTCCTCCGTGATCTGACGCAACGTCTGCTGGATGCGCGGCCCCTTCTGATTGGCGAGTCCCGCGGGACGGATGGCGGCGATCACGGCCTCCGTCTTCGCGTCGCGGACGGCCTCCCACGTGCGGAATTTGGCGCGCAGCGCGTCGTCGGCGCGGTCGCGGTTGACGTCGTTCGTGTTCTGCGAAAGGATCGTGGAGACCAGAACGTCCGTCGGCGGAGGCGGGTTCTTCCAAACGGGTTCGCCAAAGACTTCGATCAATTTTTTATGAATGGCAAGGGCGCGTTTTTGCAGTGTGGTCATGGGCGAATGGTTTTGCGACATGCGCTACGCGGCGGCCATTGCGTATTGCGCGGCCAGTTCGAAGGCCGGGCGGGACTCTCCCGTCACGAGGCCGGCGTAATTTTTCAACACGCGCTTCGGACCGAACGCGGCGAGGCGCTTTAACTGCTCCTCGTCCAGCGCGTCGAGTTGACGGAGTATCTCCAGCGTCACCGCCGGGCGGACGCGGGGACGCGCTTCGAGCGAGTCGTTCATGCGGCCGGGGTCGCCGTCGGTCGCTTTGAAGGCGATGCCCAGGCCGCGTTCGCCGATCAAACCGGGCAGGAGGCCGAGGATCTGGAATCCCTCCGCGCCGCGCTTGGTGACGATCTTCCCGCCGCCGACTTTCATCAACTCACAGTCGAACTCGCCGAAGTTGCTCACCATTTCGGGATGCGCGGTCATGGCGGAGGCGATCTGGCCGCAGGCTTCGGCGCGGACCTGGCCCAGTCCGCGCGGGTCGCAGAAACGCGCCATGGCGAGCGCGGCGTTGAAGAGCGGGAGCGCAAAGTTGGGCGCCGAGCAGCCGTCCACGCCGAGGCGGATGGACGCGGGGGGCAGTCCGCTCAGGTCGGAGAGAACCGCCAGAATGTCGCGCTGGATCGGATGGTCGGGCGAGAGGTAGTCGTCGAGGGGCAGTCCACGCATTTTGGCGCAGGCCAGCATGGCGGTATGTTTCCCCGAGCAGTTGTTGTAGTTGGCGGTCGGACGGATGCCCTCTTTGATGACGCGCCGCAGCATGTCCGCGTCGCTGGGCAGGTGCGGTCCGCATTGCAGGTCGGATTCCCGGACGCCGACTTTCTCTTGCAGGGCCGCGACCGCGTCGAGGTGGATCTGCGCGGTCTCGTGCGAGGCGCAGGCCAGGGCGAGTTCTTTTTGGGTGAATCCGAAACGCTCCAGGCCGCCGCCTTCCACGAAAGGCAGGATTTGGAAGGGCTTGGCGGAGGAACGCAGGAACGCGACCGTGTTCGGGTCGCCAACAGAATAGAGCAGGCGGCCGTCCGGGTCCACGACGGCGATGGAGCCGAAGTGCGTGGATTCGACGAGGCCGCCGCGAAGCATTTCGAGGAGGGGCGCGGATGGGTTATTCATCTTCAAAGCCGTTGGTGGGATGGTAGTGTCGGACGTAATAGTGGCGAAGTCCGTAGCGCAGGCGCTGGGCGAAATATCTCTGGCGCGAAGCGGGCGCCTTGTACGCGCCGAGCAAATGCTCCACAAGTTTTTCGACGGCGTCGGCAGGCGCGTTTCGAGCGGCCAGTTTTTCGAGGCGGTCGTGGATATGCTTGACGATCTCCATTTGAGTTTTGACGACCGCCGCGTTGACCACGCCGCCGCGCCCGCTCACAATAGAATAGCCCTTATAGTCGGCGCTCGTGAGTTTCTTGAGCGCTTCGATCCATTGGGGCAGGTTGGCGTTGGAGAGGAAGGGCGGCTGGTTCTTGAGGACGAGGTCGCCGACGAAGACGATCTTCTCGACCGGCAGGACGACCCACACCGCGCCCGAAGCCGGCCCGGGACGGTGTTCGATGCGGACCGGGTTCCCGCCCCAATACAGGTCGAGGTTGTGCGTGAAGGAGATCTCCGGCAGCGCCCAGCGGACAGACCCCAGCCCGGGGATGGATTCCCAGTTGGCGCCGGTCTCGTCGCCCTGGGCCTTGAAGGTGGTGGGGCGGTTACGGAAGGCGTGGGCGGTCTTCTCGTGCGCGATCACGGTGCAGTCCATGGCGCGCGCGCCCAGCGTCCGGTCGGGATGTGAATCGAGATTAACGAGGACGCGGTCGGGGCCAGCGCCCAGGTTCATAAGGGAGGCGCGCCAGGTGCGGCTGTCGTCGGGCGAGGGGGGCGCGTCGATCTGGACCAGTCCGCGCGGGGCGCTGACGACCCCAAGCGTCACGCCCGGGAGGGCGTCTTCAATATAGACTCTGTCGGCTATGGCTTGCATGCAAACTCCGTATTATTTTTCCTGCATTTTGATTTCCTGTGCGGTGGCGATGGGCAGGGTGAAGCGGAAGGACGAGCCCTGCTCCGGCAGGTCTTCCACCCAGATGCGGCCCCCGTGTCCCTGAACGGCGAGGCGGCAGAAGGCCAGTCCCACGCCCAGGCCGCCGGGTTTGTCTTTGCCGCGCAGGCGGGTAAATTTGTCGAAGATGCGTTCGCGGTATTCGGGCGGGATGCCCGGCCCGTTGTCGTTCACCCAGAATTCCGTCCATTTGCCGTCCTGTTTCGCGCCGATCGTGATGTTTCCGCCGGCCGGCGTGAATTTGATGGCGTTCTCCAACAGGTTGACCGCCACGCGGTGAACCATGCCCGCGTCTGCCCAGAGGATCGGGAGTTGTTCGGGCAGTTCTGAGACCAGCGTCTGGCGGCGGCCCTCGACGGCGGGCGTCACGTCTTTGAGCGCCTGCCGGAGGATGGGCAGCGGGTCGGTCGCCTGCTGGTTCACAACAGACTGGCCGGCTTCGAGACGGTTCAGGTCGAGCAGGGAATCCACCAGGCGCTGGATGCGCGCGGTGGAGTTGGAGGCGATGTCCAGGATGGAATGCGCCGAGGTTTCGGAGGAATCGATCAAACCCGAAAGCACCTCGATGCTGGAGACGACGTTCGCCAGCGGCGAGCGCAGGTCGTGATAGATCATAGAGGTCAGGTCGTCGCGCAGGGCGTCCAGTTCCTTGCGCTCGGTGATATCGCGCAGCAGCCATTGGATGGAATCGGATTCTTCGAAGTCCACGCGCCGCACGTAGACCTCGACCGGCATTTTCGTCCCCTGCGCCTGTTTGAGCGCGGATTCGTATCCGCACCCGTCGCCTTCATAGATGGTTTTGAATTTTTCGCCGGTGAGTTCCCATTTGACCGCGTGCAGGTCGGCGATGGACATGGCCCGCAGCTCGCCGTCGCTGTATCCGCTCATCGCCACCGCGGGGCGGTTGGCTTCAAGAATGCGCCCATCCCAATCGGTGATGAAGATGGCGTCCATGCTGCCTTCGAACAGTTCGCGGTAGCGGCGGTGGGCGGCGTCGATGCGTTCGTAGAACTGGACGTTTTGGATGGTCGTCCCCGCGAGCGAACCGAGACCGGTCATCACCAGCAGCGCGTCGGGGTCGAACGTCCCGCTGACGGGGTTGATGGCCTCGATTACGCCGATGACCCCGGCCTGCGTCTGAATGGGAGCCGCGACCACGGCCTTGGCGCGGATGCCGCTGAAGCGGTCCGCGTCGGTGAAGCGTTTGTCCGAGGCGACGGCGGGGATGACCACGCCGCGTCCCTCGCGCGACACCAGCCCGATCAGCCCTTCGCCGGGAGGCACGCGGCGGTTGATGATGTTTCCGGCGTTCTGCCCCGTCGCGGCGCGGAAGACGAGATCGCCCGTCTGCGCGTCGTGGAGGGCCACCGCGGCCGTCTCCACCTGCAGGGCCTGGATGGTTTGATTCAGGATGCGCTGCAACACATCTTCCATGCGGAGCGAAGTGTTGATCGAGGCCGCGCTTTCGGCCAGCGCGGTCATCACGCGCGCCTGCCGCTGACTTTCGGTGTAAAGACGGGCGTTCAACACCGCCACCCCGGCCTGGTCGGCGATGGCCTGCATCAGTTCGAGATGTTCCTCGTTGAACGCGTTGGGGACGGAATGGACCAACGTCAACACGCCCACCAGTTTTTCGCGGGCGAGCAGCGGCACGCAAATGGCCGATTTTGACCCCGTCTTCTCCAGCGCGTCGTCGGGCCGGCGCAGCCAGCGCTCGTCCTTCATGGTGTCGGGAAGGAGCGCGGCTTTGCGGTGACTCACCACCCAGCCGGCCAGTCCGCGTTCGACCGTGTCGCGCAACTGCTGGGTGGTATGTTCGTGGAATTGCTGCCCGTAAACGATGGTCGCGTCCACGGGTTTTTTATCGTCGTCCAGCACCACAATGCTGGCGCGTTCGCCGCCCACGTTTCGCATGGCCTCAAAAAGGACGCGCTGCAACACCGTGCGCAAATCCAGCGCGGTAGCCACCTCGCGGCTGACGTGATAGAGGAGTTCCAGCAAAGCGCGGGTGCGATCTTCGTGTGCGGGTTTAGAGAATGAACGAAACACGTCGGCCTTCTCGACGAAAGTATAGCACATTCGCCTCGCTGCGGTAAAATTCGGTCATGCCTCTCGACCTCTCGCGCATACGCGCCCTGTGCTTCGACGTGGACGGGACTCTGAGCGACACCGACGATCTCTACGCGGGCCAGGCGGCGCGCTTCCTGCCCCGCTTCCTCTTCCGCGACCCCCAGCGGGCCGCCCGCCGCCTGGTGATGTGGATCGAATCCCCCGGCAACGCGCTGATGGGGATTCCCGACCGCTTCGGCCTCGACGACGAACTGGCCGCGCTGGTCAACTGGATGAACCGCCATCGCAAAAAGCGCTGGAAGCGCTACCTCCTCGTCCCCGGCGTGGACGCCATGCTGGCGCGCCTGCACGGACGTTACCCGATGGCCGTCGTCTCGGCCCGCGACGAAGACGGGACGCGCGCCTTCCTCGACCGCTTCAACCTGACGCGTTACTTCGACGTAATCGTCGCCGCGCTGACCGCCGAACACACCAAGCCCTATCCCGACCCGGTCATTTACGCGGCGGAGAAGATGGGCGTCGCGCCCGAATCCTGCCTGATGATCGGCGACACCACCGTGGACATCCGCGCCGGCAGGTCCGCGGGCGCGCAGACGGCGGGCGTGTTATGCGGTTTTGGCGAAGAGGAGGAATTGAGGAGAGCGGGCGCGGACTTGATTCTCAAGTCCACGACGGACGTGGAAGCGGCGCTGGGCGGGTGATCGGCGGAGCGGTTTAAAGCGCTCTACAACTCGCTCGTGCGCGCCGGGCGAATCCCGGTCTTGTCCGCGTAGAAGGCTTTGATCGAGCGGATGTCCGCTTCCATGTCGTCGGTCACGTTGAAAGCGGGACCGATGCCGCAGGTTTTGGCGGCGCTGTCCACGTAGCCGGTGAGAATGGGGACTCCCGCCTTTTTCGCGATGTGATAGAAACCCGTCTTCCACTCGTTGACTTTGGAACGCGTCCCCTCGGGCGTGATGACCAGCATGAAGCGTTCGTTGGCGCGGAAGGCCTCCGCCATCTGGTCCACCAGCCCCTGCGATTTGGCGCGGTCCACGGGGTAGCCGCCGCACCAGCGGAAGAATCCGCCGAGGGGAGAGCGGAAGAGCTCGGCTTTGCCTATGAAGCGGAAGTCGCCGCGCAGGGTGAGGGCCAGGCCGAGGAACACGATGAAATCCCAGTTGGAGGTGTGCGGCGCGCCGACGATGACGAATTTCGGGGCGTCTGGGATGCGTCCATCCACGCGCCAGCCGAAAAGTCGGAAGAAGAAGCGGGTGAGGGCGCGGAAAAAATCGGTCAGGATGGGAGTCGTGAAGATAGTCGTCTTCATGGTTTCACCAGCCAGCAGGCCGCCTGGTGACCGTCTCCCAAGTCAACGTACGGAGGGTCTTCGGTCTTGCAGCGTTCGATGGCGATGGGACAGCGCGGGTGGAAGCGGCATCCGCCGGGGAGATGGATCGGGTTGGGAGTCTCGCCCTGCAAAATGACGCGCTCGCGTCGCAGGCGCGGGTTCGGGACGGGGACGACCGAGAGCAGGGCTTTGGTGTAGGGGTGCTGCGGATTCGCCAACACCGCGGCGGTGGGACCGATCTCGACGATGCGCCCCAAATACATGACCGCGATGCGGTCCGCGAAGTAGCCGACCGTGCCGAGGTCGTGGGTGATGAGGATGATGGAGATCTGCCGCGTCTGGCGCAGGTCGGCGAGCAGGTTGAGGATCTCGGCGCGGATGGAGACGTCCAGCATCGAGACGGGTTCGTCCGCGATGAGCAAATGCGGTTCGAGGACGAGCGCGCCCGCGATGACCACGCGCTGGCGCTGTCCGCCAGAAAGTTGATGGGGGAAGCGGTGCATGTAGTCCGCGGCGGGTTTCAGCCCCGCGTCCTCCAGCGCTTTGACGACGCGCGCCTCGCGCTCGGCTTTGGTGTGGACCAGCCCATGCACGTCGAGCGGCTCGGCCACGATCTCGCCGATGGTCTGGGTGGGGTTGAGCGACTCGTACGGGTCCTGGAAGACCATCTGGATGCGTTGGCGGAGGAGTTTGCGGTCGCGTTCGTTGGCGTGGGTGATCTCCTTCGATTCGAAGACGATCCGCCCTTCGGTCGGCTCTTCGAGTCCCATCAACGTCAACGCCAGCGTGGATTTGCCGCATCCGCTCTCGCCGACCACGGCCACCGCCTCGCCGCGGCGCAGTTGCAGGCTGATCCCGTCCACCGCGTGGATGTAGTCGACGCGGCGGGCGAAGAGTCCCGGCCGGCCGGCGAGGAAGCGTTTTTTCAAGTCGTGGATTTCGAGGAAGTAGTCGGCGCTCATGGCTGTTTCGTTTCCTCCGCCAGATGACAACTGGCATAGTGCCAGTCGCTCAATTGATGGATGGCGGGCTGCTCCACGAGGCAGCGTTCGAACGCCAGCGGACAGCGCGGCGCGAATCGGCAGCCGGGCGGCAGTTGGTCCAATTTGGGAGGATGGCCGGGGATGGAGACCAGGCGTCTTTCGGGATGCGTGAGATCGGGGAAAGCCTTCAACAATTCCTGCGTGTACGGATGGCGCGCGGCGTTATAGATGGTGTCCACGTCGGCGTACTCGGCGGTCACGCCGCCGTACATGACCAGGACCGAGTCGCACATCTCGGCGACCACGCCCAGGTCGTGCGTGACGAAGATGATGGAAAGTCCAAGTTTGCGGCGGAGCGAGTCGAGCAGTTCCAGCACCTGCGCCTGGATCATCACGTCGAGCGCGGTGGTGGGTTCGTCCGCGACGATGACTTTCGGGTTGCATGCCAACGCCATGGCGATCATGGCGCGCTGGCGCATCCCGCCCGAATACTGGTGCGGGAAATGCCGGTTATGTTCGGGAGAAATGCCGACGAGGTCGAGAAGTTCCGAAACGCGCGCTTCGAGCGCGGCGTCTTTCATCGTCGGGTCGTGCTTGACGATGGCCTCCGCGATCTGGTCGCCCACCGTGCGCACGGGATTGAGCGCGTTCATCGCGCCCTGGAAGACCATCGAGATTCCCTTCCAGCGCACTTGTTCCATTTCCTCGTCGGTCAGGCCGGTCAGCTCGGTATCGCCGAACCAGATCTCGCCGTTTACGACCTGCCCGGCCGCAGGGAGCAAGCGCAGCAGCGAAAGCGCCAGCGTCGTCTTGCCGCAGCCCGATTCGCCGACGAGTCCCATCAACTCGCCTTCGCGCAGGTAGAACGAGACGTTCTCGACGGCGCGCGCCGGGGGACGGTCGTCGCTGACGTAGGAGATGGACAGGTCGTTCGCCTGGAGGACGATCGGCGCCTCGGACGGGAGCCGCGTGCGCGGTCCGGGGCGAAGCGGTTTGCCCGTCGCCTCATGCCGGACGGTGGGCCGGGCGCGCATCAAGTGATGGGTTTCCAGCCTCGGATTCAACACCTGCTCGAGCCCGTGACCGAAGAGCGTCAACCCGAGGACGACCCAGACGATCCCGAAGCCCGGCGCGACGAGCGCCCACCACGCGCCGGTGGACATGGCGCCGCGCCCGAACGCGTAGTTGAGCATCTGTCCCCACGAGAGCGCGGTCGGGTCGCCGAGGCCGAGGAAGGAGAGCACGCTTTCGTCGAGGATGGCCGCGGAGACGACCAGCACCGCGTTGACGACCAGGATCGGCATGACCAGCGGGAGGATGTGGCGGCGGATGATGTGACGGTTATCCGCGCCGATGGCGCGCGCCCGCAGGACGAATTTGCGCGATTTGACGGCCAGCGTCTGCGAGCGGACGATGCGCGAGGTGGTGGTCCATCCAAGCAGGCCGATGACGAAGATAATGTTGAAGAGCGAGGGTTTGGTGAGCGCCACGATGACGACCATCAGCGGCAGGTCGGGGATGACGAGCATGATGTCATTGAAGCGCATGAGGACGTTTTCGACGCGTCCGCCATAGTATCCCGCCACGATGCCGATCAACCCGCCGATGAAGACGGAGATGAAGGCGGCGAAGAAACCGACGATGAGCGAAACGCGCGCGCCGTAGACGAAGTTGGTGAACACGTCCTGCCCGGCGTCGTCGGTGCCGAGCCAGTGGGCCGCGCTGGGCGGATTGTAGATGTCGCTCGTCCCCACCCCGTGCTGGGCGTTCGGGCTATACGGCGCGATGACGGGGGCGAAGACCGCCACAGACACGATGACGAGGAGCATGATAAAGCCGACGATGCCCATCCTGCTGCGGCGGAAGACGCGCCAGAAATCCGCGAAGCGCGTCACGATGGAAGGAGTGGCGGGGGCTGAGACTAAGGCTGATTCGGTCATGGTCTTTTTCTGTCCGCAAGGCTCATGGAGCGCTGAGGGCCCATCAAGAGATCTGTGGTTCCGCGCTCGCCGCGGTCACTCACTCTGCACACGCGGGTCGAGGTAGGCATAGGTCAGCTCGGCGATGAGATTGGCGACGATGACTGCGACCGCGATAAGCAGGAACGCGCCCTGCAGCACGGGGAAGTCGCGGCGGTTGACGGCCTCGTAGATGGCGCCGCCCAGTCCGGGCCAGGAGAAGACGGATTCGATCTGCACCGCGCCCGCCATCGTGAATCCCAGGTTGATGGCGATGATCGTCACCAGCGGGAGCATGGCATTCTTCAAGGCATGGTCCTTCAAAACCTGGAATGTGTTCAGTCCTTTGGCCTTGGCGGTGAGGACGTAATCTTCCGAAAGCACGTCCAACAGACTGGAGCGCATGATTAGCATGTACTCGCCCATGTAAACGATAGTGTACGTCAACGTGGGCAGGAGCATGTGACGGAACACGTCGCCGGCGCGGACGAAGAACGGCTGACTGCTCATGCCGGGCGTCTGCATCCCGCCGACGGGCAGTCCGTGATTCGAGCCCCAAAAGAGCAGGATGATCCCCAGCCAGAATGTGGGCAAACTCCACGCCAGCAGGCTGACGATGAGCGCGACATAGTCAATGGAGGTGCGCGCCTTCCAGGCCGCGAACACGCCGAAGATCACGCCGATGAAGATCGCCAGGAGTTGCCCCGCGCCGATGAGCAGAATGGTATTCCACAACCGTTCGGCGAGGATATTCGCCACAGGACGGTTGGTGTGGTAACTGATGCCCATCTCTCCCTGCAGCAGGTTTTTGACGTAAATGAAAAACTGCGTGTCGAGCGGGTTGACCGCGCACGAGCCGAACTTGACGGGATTGAGCGACTCGAAGCAGTTGATGACTGGCTTATCCAACCCGAAGCGGACGCGGATGGCCTCGATCGCCTCCTTTTTGAGACGCGGGTCGTGGATGCCCGCCCGCGCCGGGTCGCCGGGCAGGACGCGGAAGAGGAAGAAGTTGAGGACAAGCACAAAGAGGACGGTGAAGATCGCCCATCCGATCTTGCCCAGGAGGTAACGCCAGCGTTTCACAGGAATCCTTTACCGCGCCCTCCCCAAATCGAAGCGCGCGGTTTGGGGAGGGCGGGAGAGCAGTCTTATTTTTTCACCGCTTCGATCACCACCAGAGAACTGACATCGGTGAGTTCCAACTTCGGGAAACCGGTCAGCCAGCCGGTGAAGCGATCCGTGCGATAGGCCTGGATGGAGTCCGGATAGTACGGGATGACGTACACCGCGTCGTCGAAAGCGATCTGCTGCATCTTCCAGACCAGCTCGATGCGCTTTTGTAGATTCAACTCGGTGGACTGTTGTTTGTAGAGCGCGTCGTATTCGGGATTCGAGTAACCCGTCTCGCTGGAGCCGGTGGGAATCTCGTCGGTGGTCATCACGCCCAGCAGCAGGTTCGGGTCGGGATCGGATCCCCAGCCCCAGATGATGATGTCGAAGTCGAAGGCGGGACAGCACTGCGCCGTCAACGCGTCGGGGTCCACCGCCTGCATCTCCACTTTGACGCCGACCTGCGTCCACATCTCGGAGAGCATCTTGGCGACGCGCGGGTCGTCCACGCTGTCCGACGGCCAGTTCAGGCGGAAGGTCAGCGGGCGCGAACCGTCGGGCATGTCGCGCACGCCGTCGCCGTTCGCGTCCTTGTAGCCGGCGTCGTCGAGGATCTGGTTTGCCCGGGCGACGTCGTACTGGTTGCCCTGGATGGAACTGTTGAACCACATGCCCAAACCGTCGGGGATGAGCGTGACGCCGGGCGTGCCGTACCCGAGCAGCACCACGTCGATCAATTTTTGCTTGTCGGTGGCGTGGTCCAGCGCCAGGCGCACATTGCGGTCGCGCAGGGCGGGATGCCCAGTGCAGATGCCGCCCGCGTCCGTCGGACAGTTTTCAGGCGAGACCTGGTTGAAGATGACGTCCGTCACGGTCGGCGCGAACGGCGCGCCGGACACCACCTGCACGTTGGGATCGCCTTTCAGCGTTTCCACGGCGGTGGCGGGCATTTCCGCGATCATGTCCACCTGCCCGCTTTTGATGGCCTGCACCAGCACGTCCTGGCTTTCGAAGGTCTGGAAGATGACTTCGTCCACTTTGGGCGGCGTCAGGAAATGCTTATTATTGGCCTTCAAATGAACAAACTCATTCTGTTTATATTCCACCATCTCGAACGGCCCGGAGCCGATCATTTCCAGATTGTCGAACTCGGTCGCAGCGGAGCCTTCGGCGTAATCTTTCCAGATGTGTTCCGGGAGGATATAGAGATACACCAGCTGGCTTTCAATATTCGGGATGGCCTCGGTAAGCGTCACCACCACCGTGGAATCATCCGGCGCTTCGACCGTCTCAAAGTACTGGGTATAGGGATTCATGTACGGAAAGTCTTCGTGCGCCCCGTAGAAATCGTAACTGAACTTGATGTCTTTGGCGGTCAACGGCTGCCCGTCGTGGAATTTGATGTCCTTGTGGATCTTGTAGGTATAGACCAGACCGTCCGCAGACCGTTCCACGCTTTCAGCCGCCGCGAGAGAAAATGAACCGTCGAGGTTCAGTTCATACATCGAGTCGTAGACCAGTTCGAAGATCGTATACGACTCGGTCAAGATCGCCACCCCGGGGTTGAGCGAATCGGGGCTTCCCGCCCAGCCGATCCGCACCGTGCCTCCCCCGTCCGCCTTTGATCCGCAGGCGGCCAACACAAAAGCCAGGGCCATGACCAACGCAAGAATCTTTCTCATACTGCACTCTCCTTTGGGATATGAGGGTTGGTATACGCGCTCATTATAAAACATATACCTTCAAATGCGATAAAATCCCGCCATGCAAATTATCCGCGCCTCCGAGATCGGAACCTACCTCTACTGCCGCCGCGCCTGGTTCTACCGCAAGCAGGGCGTGGAATCCGCCAACCAGTCCGAACTGACCGCCGGGACGACTCTCCACCGACAGCACGGACGCGCCGTCCTCGCGGCGGGTCTCTTGCGGACCTTCGGCCTGCTCCTGCTGCTCCTGGCGTTCACCCTGCTGACGGTTTACCTCGTTGGCATTTTCCTCCGCTAATTGGGGGCAGTCACGCAGGACTGCCCCTACGCGTCCGATCTCTGGGCAGTCACGCAGGACTGCCCCTACTCCTGGCAATCACGCAGGACTGCCCCTACTCCTGGCAATCACGCAGGACTGCTCCTACGCGTCCGATATCTGGGCAGTCACGCAGGACTGCCCCTACGAATATGCTCTATCTTTCTTTCTTCCTCATCCTCCTCGCCATCATCTTTCTCTGGCAATCCAGCCGCCAGCAGAGACAAGCCGGCCTGCCCGGTGGACGCGTCATCTACGCCGACACGCGCGCCTGGGGAAGTCCGCTCGAGGAGCCGCTCTTCGACGCCAGACTCGGGTTGACCGGCAAACCCGATTACCTCGTCGAGCAAAAGGGACAGATCATCCCCATCGAGGTCAAGAGCGGACGCGCCCCCGACTCTCCGTACGATTCGCACATCTATCAACTCGCGGCGTATTGCCTGCTCGTGGAAAAAGTCTACGGCAAACGCCCGCCCTATGGCATCATCCATTATCCGTCCCGCACTTTCGCAGTGGAGTACACCCCCGCGCTCGAATCCTCCCTGCTCGACCTGCTCGCCGACATGCGCCGCGACGAGGCGCGCTCCAGCGTGGAGCGTTCGCACGACGAGCCGCCGCGCTGCGTCCGCTGCGGCTTTCGGAACGTCTGCGACCAGAAACTGGCGTAAAAAATTGCCGTGAATTATCCCCTTGCAAAACCGCCTCGCCGCTTGACGAAACTAGTATAATTGTTCTATATGCCCGACCCATTCCTGCCGCAGCGCCCGGTTGTGGCTGTCCATCCTAAAATGCCCGAAGCGCTCGTGGAAGCCCGCGCCGTCGCCGCCTACTTGAAAGAAAAAGGCCTGGACGCGCCGACCGGCTCCCTGTACGACGAGAGCCTGCGCCGCCGCGTCAAAAAGAACGAGTTCGACCTGCTCATCGCCCTGGGCGGCGACGGGACCATGCTGCGGGCCGCGCATCTCTGCGCCCCGTCCAACGTGCCGATCCTGGGCATCAACCTCGGACGTTTGGGGTTTCTAATTCAGGTCGAACACAAGGAAAGCCGCAAACATCTCAACCTGCTGCTGAAAGGCAAAGCCTGGATCGAAAAACGCATGATGCTGCGGGTCGAACATTTCCGCGCTGGAGAGAGCGGCAGCGTCTCGCACGCGCTCAACGAAGCCGCCGTCAGCCGCGGACAGACGCTCCGTCCCGTGCGTCTCTCAGTGGACGTGGACGGCCGCCTGCTCACCACCTACGTGGCAGACGGCGTCATCGCCGCCACGCCGACCGGCTCCACCGCCTACGCGCTCGCGGCCGGGGGGCCGATCCTGCCTCCCGAATTGCGGAACATCCTCATCGTCCCGATCGCGCCGCATCTCTCCGTGGACCGCGCCGTGGTGCTGTCGGAAGGCTCGACCGTCAACATCCTCGTCAAAGGCGACAACACCGTCCTGAGCGTGGACGGACAGGAACCGATCATGCTGGCCGAGGACGACCGCGTCAACGTGCGCGCCAGCGAGGCCGCCGCCCTGTTCGTCCGCTTCGGCAACCCCGGTTACTTCTATCGCAACCTCACCGAACACATGAACCAGAATTCTCTCTGACCCGCCGACTTTCAACCTCAACCCATGACCGAACTCGCCTGCTACAAACACCCCGACCGCCCCACGCTTCTGCGCTGCAACCAATGCGAGCGTCCCATCTGCATCTCCTGCGCGGTGCGGACGCCCACCGGCTACCGCTGCAAAGAATGCGTCTCGGGGCAGCAAAAAAAATTCGACACCGCGCTCTGGTCCGATTACGTGATCGTCTTCTTCACGGGCGCCGTCCTTTCGGGACTGGCCTCGCTGCTCGTGTTGGCGATTTCCTCCTTCATCTGGTTCATCGTCATCATCCTCGCGCCGATCACGGGCGTGACCATCGGCAACCTCGCGCGGCGCCTCGTCAAAGGACGGCATTCGCGCTGGCTCAACCTGATCTTCGGCGCGAGTATGATCGTCGGCGCGCTGCCCATGCTGCTGGCGCTTGGTCTCGGCGGGGCGCTCGGCATGATCGCGCTCGGGCAGGGAGGCGGCGCGTCCCCGGCCAGCCTGCTCGCCTTCACTCCCCTGCTCTGGCAGGTCGTCTACCTCGTCATTGCCACGCCCGCCGCGTATTCGCAATTCTCCGGCGTGTTCCTGAGAAAATAACATGCTCGCCGAACTCCGCATCCAGAACTTCGCCATCATTGACCGCCTCGATCTCAAACTCGGCGCCGGACTCACCATCCTGACCGGCGAGACGGGCGCGGGCAAATCCATCATCCTCGACGCCGTCACCATGCTCATCGGCGGACGCGCCGACGCGTCCGTCATCCGCGCCGAGGCGGACGCGGCCTTCGTCGAGGGGACCTACGCCCTCGCCGGGTCCGCGAAAGAAGCGGTGAACGAAATCCTGAAACGCGAGGAACTGGACGACGATCCCAACCACGTGACGTTGACGCGCGAAGTCCGCCGCGAGGGACGCTCCATCGCCCGCCTCAACGGCCGGACCGTCAGCCTGTCCCTGCTTCGGGAAGTGGGCGCGCATCTCGTGGACATCCACGGGCAGAGCGAGCATCTCTCCCTGCTCGACCCGCGCGCCCATCTCGGCCTGCTCGACCGCTTCGCGGACGTGACCCCGCTCCTCGCTGAGTATCGCAAGACCTACCGCGCGCTGCTCGACCTGCGCCGCGAACTGACCGACCTGCGCGCCGCCCAGGCCGACGCGGCGCGCCGCGTCGAAATGCTCACCTTCCAGGCCGAAGAGATCGAAGCCGCAAAATTGAAAAAGGGCGAAGACGAGGAACTGCGCCGCGAGCGCGACCGCCTCGCCAACGCCGAATCCCTCGCGCAGCACGCGCAGGAAGCGCTCGCCGTCCTCGACGAATCCACGCCCGAGGCCTCCGCCGCGTCCGACCTGATGGGGCAGGCCGTGCAGGCGTTGTCCGCGCTCGCGAAGACCGACCCGTCGAAAAAAGAACTCGCCGAGCGGATGGACATCCTGTCCGAAAATCTCGCAGACCTGTCGCGCGAACTGCGCAACTATCTCGAAGAAATCGAGTTCAATCCCAAGCGGTTGGACGAAGTCGAAGAACGCCTCAACCTCGTCTTCCAGTTGACGCGCAAATACGGCGGGAGCATCGAGGCTGTCAATAAATTCGGCGCGGAGGCGCGGGCGCAGCTCGAAACCATCTCCACCGCCGGAGAGCGCGTCGAAGAATTATCCGCCGCCGAAGCGAAACTGCTCGAAAAACTTTCCGCGCAGGCGCTGAAACTGTCCGAAAAACGCAGGCAGGCCGCGGAGACGATGAGCCGCGGCATCGAGATGGAACTCGACGACCTGAAGATGGCCGCCGCCCGCTTCGGCGTGGACTTCCAGACGCGTCCCGACCCGAACGGGATTCCCCTCGCGGACGGGACGCGCGCCGCGTTCGATCAAAACGGGTTCGACCGCGTCGAGTTCCTCGTCGCGCCGAATCCTGGCGAGGGACTCAAACCGCTGGCGAAGATCGCCTCGGGCGGCGAGACCTCGCGCCTCATGCTGGGACTCAAAAACGTCCTCGCCCGCGCCGACGAGATTCCGAGTCTCATTTTCGATGAAATTGATCAGGGCATCGGCGGACGCGTCGGCCTGGTGGTGGGATACAAACTCTGGCGGCTGGCGCGCAACCATCAGGTCTTCTGCGTGACGCACCTGCCGCAACTGGCCGCCTTTGGAGACCAGCATTATCAGGTGCAGAAACTCGTCGAAAAGAACCGCACGCTCACCCGCGTGGAAAAAGTGGACGGCGACGCGCGCCTGCT
This sequence comes from Candidatus Denitrolinea symbiosum, assembly GCA_017312345.1. Classification (NCBI taxonomy): domain Bacteria; kingdom Bacillati; phylum Chloroflexota; class Anaerolineae; order Anaerolineales; family Anaerolineaceae; genus Candidatus Denitrolinea; species Candidatus Denitrolinea symbiosum. Next base: position 88,993 of record BLAA01000001.1, read on the forward strand.
CGAACTCTCGCAGATGCTCGGCGAGGTCGGCGAGGGGACGCTCCGTTCCGCGCACGAAATTTTGCAGACGGCGAGGCAGATGACTAAAGAAAGCAAGAAGTAAAAAAGAATTCCAGCGCGCGGCCGCGTAGAGGAGACCCGCGCGGATCAGCCGTCGGATGCCATGTCCCGCATCCGACGGCTGATGTGTTAATGGTTTCTTGCGTTTCGCGCTAATTTGTTGGTTACTTTTCCCCAAGATATTTTTTCGCTGCCGCTAAAAATTCCTGTGCTTGAAAAATCATTTGAATAACGACGTTTTTATCCACATTCGGGTCAAAGGCGTAATCGCCAATCTGTCTTTGATCGAATGACGTAAGCAGCCAGCGATGAAATTTTGGGTCCAATTCTTTCGTCTTTGAAAAATGTTGACCATACGCTGCGATTACATTGCCGTGTTTTCCAAACTTGAATCCCTTTTCATTCAATAAATCTTCCGCTGTATAGAACATGGCGTAATAAGCGCGCCCGGCAGCAAAATCAGTTTTGTCATTGGTCAATAAAATATCGGCAGCCTCGATGGCATCTACAGCGCGTGCAAAAAGTTATTGTGTGGTTTTCTTCATGCGGCGATTCCCTCCGCACGGACGTTCGCCAGCAGGGGCAAATCGCCCTTTTTCCACTGCTCTTCGGACATGATCGTGCGGCTGATGGTGACGTTATATTCGAGAGATAAATCACTTGCCAACTCCGCCGAGCGCACAAGTTCATCCCAACGGCTTTTGTAGGAATCCAACACGATCAAGACATCCAGATCAGAATTCTTGTTGTAATCTCCGCGCGCATATGAGCCGAACAATATCACTGCCTTGAGACGCGGGCCATACAATTCAGCCAGTCCGCTTTTTAATTTCGCCAGCAGGGATTTGATACGCTTGCTCATGTCTTCAATTATAAACCCTTGCTCCATGTTTTTTTCGATAAACGTAAAAAAGCGAGCGCGTTTTCTTTGCTTTCGTCATTTTCCGACAACGTTTCATCGAAAAATTAGATTACCTGCCCCCCAACTACGCAGCTATCGCATCTTCCCCCACGCCTTCTTCATCCGCAGCGCGTCCTCCTCCATGATGGGGCTTTCGCACAGGATACGCCCGCCGCAGCCAAACTTCTTCAACGTCTTCAGCAGGTCTTTCCATTTCAAGTCCGCCTCGTCGAGCGGCAGGTGATTCTTCTCGCCCTTCGGCCCATACTCGATGCCCGAAAGGTGGATGTGCAGATTCGTCAACGCCTGCGCGCCCAGAACCTGGGCGTACCTCTCCAGCAGGCGCGACCACTCGTCGGCGCTGTTCACCGTCCCGTCGCCGGGACGCGCGTGCAGGTGCGCGAAGTCGAGGCAGGGCTGGACTCCCGCGATCTGCCGCGACATCTCCAGCGCGTCCTCGAACGACCCCAGCATGGCGGACTTCCCCATCGTTTCGGGGCGCAGCGTGACCGGGTTCCCGGCCTTCCGCAGCTCGACGACGCATTTCTCCAACCGCGGCAGCGCGGCTTTCATGACCTCGCGCGGGTCGCGGCCAAAGTACGACCCCGGGTGGAAGACGATCTCCGTCGCCCCCGCGAGGTGACCGTAGTGGGCCGCGTCCATGAGACGTTTGCGCGACTTCGGCCATTCGTCCTTGTCCGCGTTCAAATTGATGAAGTACGGCGCGTGGACGCTGAGCGCGACTCCATGAGCCGCGCCCGCGGCTTTGATCGCCGCGCAGGTCTCCTCGCTAACGCGCACGGCCTGCACCCAGCCCAATTCCAGCGCGTCCAACCCGATGGACTTTGAAAATTCGATCGCGCCGACGCTTCCGCCCGGCTTCTTGGGCGAGCCGATGGGCGAGCCGACTGTGCCAAATTTGAACGAGGGGGTCATGGTATCTCCAGTGATCAGTTATCAGTCATCAGTGAGCAGTGTTCAGTGTTCAGTGAGCGGCGAGCAGTTGAGTGAGCCGCGACCATAATGGAGGGCCGAGGATCAGCAGTCCCACCAGCGCGGCGGCCAACGCGGCAATGAGGACGGCGGCCGCGCCCACGTCCTTGCCGATCTTCGCGAGCGGATGACGTTCCTTCGTCGCCAGGTCCACCACCGCTTCGATGGCCGTGTTGATGAATTCCGCCGTGAAGACCAGGGTGATGCTCAGGATGAGCGCCGCCCAATCGCGCGCGGAAAGTCTCAGCCAGAGACCAACAACGAAAACCGCCGTCGCTGCCGCCGCGTGGATCCACGCGTTGCGCTGGGTTTTCATCACATACCACCAGCCGCGGAACGCGTAACGGAAGGAGCGAAGGCGGGAGAGCAGAAATTGTTTCATGGAAAGCGTTTGGCGTAAAGTCTCTTACGCATCTATTCTTCGCGAATAGTCACATGCCCCAGCCCCAGTCCGTCCATGATCTCCGCCTGCGCCCGCCACATCTTCGACTTCTCCTCCGCTTCGGCGTGGTCGTGACCGAGCAGGTGCAGGACGCCATGCACAACCAACAGCCGCGCCTCGTCCGCGAGGGAGTGACCGGCGGCGCGGGCCTGCGCGTCGGCGCGGGGGATGGAGAGGAGGACGTCGCCGAGGTAGGCCGCGCCCGTTTCGGGGTCGGTTTCGGAGGCGGGGAAGGAGAGCACGTCGGTGGGCGCGTCCACGCCGAGGAAGTCGCGGTTGAGGCGGCGGAGCTGTTCGTCGTCGGCGAGGACGAGGGTCAGGTCGCCGTCCGCGCTTTGATGAGTCAACGCGGCGCGGGCGGCCTGTTCGAGCAGGTCGAGGTCGAAGGGAGGTTCGAGGGAGGCTTCGATGAAGATCATTTTCGCGGGGTCGTCGCGAGCGATTCGCTGGCGGCGGGAGCGGGTTCGGCCGCGGGGTATTGGATGCGCGGGTGGTAGGCGCCGCGCAGGGTGGCGACGAAGGATTCGATGATGAGGTTGATGTCGCGCAGGGTCAGCGTGGTGTTGTCCAACTGGCCTTCCTTTTGGACGTAATCTACCACGCCGCGGATGAGGGCGCGTATTTCCTCTTCCGTGCGGGGACTCTGGGCGCGCGTGCGCGCTTCGGCGCCGTCGGCGAGCATGAGGATGGCGGTCTCGCGCGAGCGCGGGGACGGGCCCGGGTAGCGGAATTGTTCGGCGTCCACTGCGGACGCGTCGCCGCCCGCCCGCTCGAGAGCCTGGTTGTATTGGTAGCGCGTCAACATGGAGCCGTGATGCTCCAGCACAAAGTCTTCGAGGCGGCGCGGCAGGCGGTATTTGCGCGCCAGCGCGACGCCGTCGGTGACGTGGCGGATGATGGTGGCCGCGGCCTCCGCGGGGTCCATGTCTTGATGCGTGTTCTCCTGTCCCGGCGCCTGGTTTTCGATGAAGAAAGCCGCGTTCTTCGCTTTGCCCATGTCGTGGAAGATCGCGCCGACGCGCGTCAGCAACGGGTCGGCGCCGATGGCTTCGGCGGCCTGTTCGGCGAGGTTGGCAACCTGCAGGCTGTGCTGGTAGGTGCCGGGCGCGTTGCGGAGCAGAAGCTGCAGGAGCGGGAAATCGGGACGCGAGATCTCGAGCAGGTGCAGAGGCGTGACGAGGCCGAGCGTTTGGGCGAGGAAGTATTGTCCCAGCAGGGCAAAGGCCGCCGAGAGGAAGCCGCAACCGGCCGCGGCCAGCAGGAGTTGCGCGACGCCCAGCCAATCGAGACCGCCAGCATTAAAGCGGAACGCGACCAGCATGGCCGCGCCGGCCCCGGTCACGGCGACCCCGGCCCAAAGGTAGTCCCAGAAGCGGCGCGCCGGCCCAAGGACGAGAACGCCGCACAACGAGGTGAACAGGTAATAAGGCAGAAGGTCGGAATTGAATCCGTATGCGGCCAGAATCCCGGTGATGATGGAGATGACGATCCCGGCTTCGATGCCGAACAAGGTGGCGAGCAACATGCCCACCGCCGGCAGGGGATACAGATAGGGAAGCAGGACGTTGTTGGGAATGGCGAAGCGCGCGCCGATCAGGAACACAAGGTAGACCGCCGCCACCATCAACAGGCTGCGCGCGTTATAGAGCAGGCCAAGACGCTTGCGGCGGTAAAAGTACAGGCCGGTGAAGATCGCGGTCATTACGATTAGCGCGCCCTTGCCCAGTAATTGCAGCGGCTGGACGCCCATCCGCACCAGTCCGAGGGAGGCCAGGGCCTCGAGATGCGCGTCGGTGACCACCTCTCCCGCGCGCAGGATGACCTGGCCGGTCTTGAAGGCGCGCTGTACCGGCTGGACGGCGTCGCGCGCGGCCTGGCGCGCGGCCTCGGTCAGTTCGGGACTGTAATAACTGTTCGCGGCCGCGAACGGGCGGACGAGGTCGCTGATGAGGCCGACCTCCGACTCGCTGAATGAAAAGCTGACGAGGGACGGCACGGCGCGGCGCGCCGTATCAACGTCCGATTCGCGGATGACGCCGCGCATGGTCCGTTCCAAAACTGAAAGGGCTTCCGCGCGGAGGGTCTCCCAGCGGTCGCCGCTGAGAGAGAGGATGGTTGGGATGTCTTCAGGGGAAAGTTGCAGTTCGGAGATGGAGGCGAGTTTGGCGCGCTTCTGCTCGGCGGTGAGAGCCGCGTCGACGCGGATAATTAAGATGGAATCCAGCGTGGCGCGCAGGCGCGTGATCTGCTGGCGCGAGATGGCCGGGTCGGGCGGGGTGTAGACCGGCAGGACGGCGTCGGCGGCGGCCTGTTTACGCTGGGCGGTGAAGACCGCGCTCTCGAAGGTGATGTCGCGCGGCGCGGTGAAGTCCCGCGGCGCGACGTCGCCCGCCTGCAACGCGAGCGCGGACGGGCGCAGGGCTTCGGGCAGGGTGAGCGCGCCAAAGGTGGCGATGCCGACCGCGATCAGGAGAACGATGCGAAAGGCGGAAAGACGCTTGCTGGAACTCGGTTCGCCAGTCATTTGTCTGATAGTCCGATCGTCGCGCAGTCGGATAGCCTGGCAGTCATGCGGATCATTTGGCCCAGACCGTCCAACCATTTGACCATTCGACTATTGGAGCAGTTCCTTCACCATCGCGGAGACGGCGTCGCCGGAGGCGCGTCCGGCGATCTTCGGCATGACGAGTTTCATCACCTTGCCCATGTCGCTGACGGAGGCCGCTCCCGCCTCGGCGATCGCGGCCTGGACGAGGGCGCGCAGTTCGTCGGCGCTCATGGCTTTGGGGAGGAAGGCTTCGAGGATGGCGATCTCGGCTTCGTTGGCGGAGACGAGGTCGGCGCGTCCGGCTTTTTTCGCCTCTTCAATCGCCTCGCGGCGGTTTTTGATCTCCTTTTGTAGAAGCGCCAGGATGGCCGGGTTGTCGAGCGCGACGCGTTTGTCCACTTCCGCCTGTTTGACGGCGGCCAGCGCCATGCGGAGGGTGTCTTTGCGCGTCGCGTCGCCCGCCTTCATAGCGTCTTTGAGCGAGTCGTTAAGTTGGGTTTTTAGATCCATACCGTTCATTATAGCAGAGGCGCGGACGCGGAATGCCACCCGGTTATGTTATACTACAAGCGATGGGCGATGCCCTCCCGGGGATGACAGGCTTCGACGGAGGAGGCTGGTCCCGGAATGCGAGCCGAGAGGCGCCGATCTCGTTAACTCAGCGCAACCCCTCAAGTGCCAACCGCACTTCCTATGCTGCCATGCCCCTCGCTGCATAAGCGATCGGTCTGACAGTACGGTCTTCAACGTAAGACCGCGTCCACCGGCCCCGAACTCCGCCAGGGACCGGCCCGGGCGAGACAAACGCGGAGCGCCGCACGCGACGCCGTTAACCGTGCGAAAGACTTAACGGCTGGCGGCAGGCGGTTCCCGCCGGACGAGATGCCTGCCGCGACCGCCTTCGACCGGCTACGCTCGTAGATTTCCGAGGGTCGAATCTTTCGGACGCGGGTTCGATTCCCGCCATCTCCACTATCGCCTCCCTTACGGGAGGCGGTTTACTTTCCGGACGCGCGTCCCCATTGGGGATGATATTCGCTTCCCGCCATCTCCACTACTTTCCGGACGCGCGTCCCCATTGGGGATGATATTCGCTTCCTGCCATCTCCACTATCGCCTCCCGCAAGGGAGGCGGTTTTTTATTTCTTGGACTCTTTCGGAAATTTCTCCACCATACAAACTCTATCACGAATGCCGCAAATGGGCGATTGATGTGAGATTTTGTTCTTGCGGCCGCGAAGCTCGCGTTATTCGCGCCATTCGCAATAAAAGAGCCTGACGATTCCTGCCATGTACGGTAGCGAGTCGGAAATAAGATTCTCGGCCGCGAATTTCGCAAATTCGCAGCCTTCACGTTGAGAATTCCCTGACTTTGCTGCATCCCTGGAACATCCCCATTTTAGGGGATGTTCTATCTCATTGGATGTGCTATACTTTTTGAAATCCGCAGGGAAGGGTTTGCGGAAAATTGTTTCCACATTTGTTCAGAAGGAGAATGAGATGAAACGGAATGTCCTTAAGCCTTTTCTGTTCCTGGCCGCGCTGATATTGATCGTGGGATTGGCCTGCAGCGTGGACCTCGGCGGCAAGACCCCGGAAGCGCCCGCTCCCCAGCCGATCGTCCCCGCGACCGAAGCGCCCACCCAGCAGCAATCCGCGCCGGAGCCGGTTGCGCCCGAGCCTCCCACGGCCGAGCCGCCAACAGCAACGCCGCTCCCGTCCACCGGCTCCTACTTCAAAGAAGATTTCAATTCGGACGTCCTGGGCAGTTGGACCAACTTCATTACGACAGGCACCACCAAGTCGGATAAATCCAAAGCCAAGCACTCCATCGAAAACGGCAAGTTGACCTTCAACATGACGGACAACTACCTGTATTCCTACCTCATCTATGATGGGCAGACCTACGATGACGTGCGCGTCGAGGTCTCTTTCGATAACCGCGGCAAGAACAACAACAACGTCAGCCTGATCTGCCGCTACTCTGAAGACGGCTGGTACGAGTTCAACATCGCCAGCAACGGCTTGTTCAATATTTTGGCCTACGACGCCACCGGCGCGGTCCACAAGGGATACAACACCGTCTATTCGAGCGGCTCGACCGCCATCAAAGCCGGCAAAGAGACGAATGTCTACAGGGCGATCTGCTCAGGCAGGAACCTGTCCCTGTACATCAACGGCACAGAAGCCGCCAATTTCGTCGAGAAGAAGTTCGGATACACCAACGGCAAGGTCGGGCTCAGCGTCTCGTCCTTCAACGTCTATCCCATCATCGTGGATATTGACTACTTCGACATTGCGAAACCGTGAGCAAGACTGCGTCGTTCGTTGACCGGCAGGCGATCCCTGCCGGTTTTTTTATTCCGCGTGCTATACTCTTTATCGAAAAACAGGAACGGACCATGACCCGATCCCCTCTCGCGATGTTTCTCCTGACAGGCACGCTGATTTTGACGGTGAGTCTCGCCTGCGCTTCCAGCGGGACGCCGGCCGCGCAGCCGACGGTTGCCGTCCCGACCGCCACCCAGCCCGAGCCGACCGTCGCTGTCACGCCCACCCCGCCGACGGGATACTTCACGGAAACCTTCGATGGGACTCTGGACAACTGGCTGTCCTTCGCCGCCAAAGGGAGGCTGAACCAGGCCAGCCTAAACGTTCATGACGGGTTTTACGTCTTCGACCTGCCTCAGCAGAACGTGTCGATCTACTCCATTTACGCGCCCGCGTCATATACAGATGTCCGCATTGACGTGGAAGTCGAGAATCGCGGCAACAACAAGAACGGCGTCTCCATCGTTTGCCGTTACAGCGACACGGAAGGCTGGTATGAAGCCAGCGTCGGCAACAACGGCCTGTTCAAGATCCAGTCCGCCAAATGGGATAAGCGCCACGCCTCCGCAAGTTACGACCTGATTTACAGCGGCGGCTCGAACGAGATTCGACAGGGCCGGCAGACCAACACCTATACGTTCATCTGCCAGGGACATACGCTGATCCTGGGGATCAACGGCGCGCTGGCGCAGCAACTGACCGACAACTCGCTCTTTGTGAGGGAGGGCAACATCGGCGTCGGCGTTTCCTCCTATAACGTCATCCCGGTCAACGTGGGGGTCGGCTCGGTCGAGACCCGCGAGCCGTGACCGCTTCGGCGGGAACGCTTTGACAAATCCAATATTTCGTTAACAGGATTCTTTTACGCGCGGGGTACAGTATGAAAAATCATCAATCGCAGGAACACATCCTGAAAGAATCGAGAGGAGCGACTTATGGGCAAGATCATTGGCATTGACCTCGGCACGACCAACAGCGTCGTGTCTGTGATGGAAGGCGGGCAGCCGACCGTCATCTCCACCGCGGAAGGCGGGCGGCTGTGCCCGTCGGTGGTGGCATTCAACAAGAACGGGGAACGGCTCGTCGGTCAGACCGCGAAGCGGCAGGCCGTCGTCAACCCGGAGAATACCGTTTATTCCATTAAACGTTTCATGGGACGTCACTATGACGAGATCGAATCCGAGCGCGCCATGGTCCCGTTCCAGGTCGTGCGCGGACCGTCGGACGACGTGCGCGTGAAGATCCCCGTCACCAACCGCGAGTACAGTCCGCAGGAGATCAGCGCGATGGTGCTGGGCAAGTTGAAGTCCGACGCGGAAGCGTACCTGGGGCAGCCCGTCACGCAGGCGGTCATCACCGTCCCCGCGTATTTCAACGACAGCCAGCGACAGGCCACCAAAGACGCGGGCCGCATCGCGGGGCTGGAAGTGATGCGCATCATCAACGAGCCGACGGCCTCCGCGCTGGCCTACGGTTTGGACAAGAAAAAGAACGAGACGATCCTCGTCTTCGACCTCGGCGGCGGCACCTTCGACGTGTCGGCGCTGGAGGTGGGCGAGGGCGTGATCGAAGTGAAGGCCACCAACGGCGATACGCACCTCGGCGGCGACGATTGGGACCAGCGCATCGTCAACTGGGCCGCGGACGAGTTCAAGAAGGAGCAGGGCATTGACCTGCGGAACGACCGTCCCGCGTTGCAGCGCCTGCGCGAGGCCGCGGAGAAGGCCAAGATCGAATTGTCGTCCGTGTTGGAGACGGAGATCAACCTGCCGTACATCACTGCCGACGCCAGCGGTCCGAAACACATGCAGTTGAAGTTGACGCGCGCCAAATTCGAGCAGATGACCGAAGACCTGCTCCAGCGCTGCCGCCATCCGTTCGAGGCCGCGTTGAAGGACGCCGGCATCACCGCCGATAAACTGAACGAGGTCGTCCTCGTGGGCGGCTCAACGCGCATGCCGATGGTTCAGGAACTCGTCCGCAAGTTGACGGGCAAAGAGCCGAACAAGGGCGTGAACCCCGACGAGGTCGTGTCGGTCGGCGCGGCCATCCAGGGCGGCGTGCTGGGCGGCGAAGTCAAAGACATCCTGCTGCTCGACGTGACCCCGCTCTCGCTGGGCGTGGAGACCCTCGGCAGCGTGATGACGGTGATGATCGAGCGCAACACCACCATCCCCGTCAAGAAGACCGAGACGTACTCCACCGCCGCGGACAGCCAAACCGCGGTGGACATCCACATCCTGCAAGGCGAACGCCCGATGGCTGCGGACAACATGTCGCTCGGACGCTTCCGCCTCGACGGCATCCCGCCCGCGCCGCGCGGCATCCCGCAGATCGAAGTGACCTTCGACATTGACGCCAACGGTATCCTGAACGTCACCGCCAAGGACAAGGCCAGCGGCAAGGAGCAGAAGGTGACCGTGACCGCCTCGACCAACCTGAACAAGGCCGATATTGACCGCATGGTCAACGAGGCCCGCCAGAACGAGTCGGCGGACAAGAAACGCCGCGAGACGATCCAGGCGAAGAACGAGGCCGACAGCCTGGTCTATCAGACCGAGAAAGCCCTGCGCGACCTGGGCGACAAGGTTCCCTCGGCCGAACGCGGCGAGATCGAATCGAAGATCAACGAGCTCAAATCCGCCGCGCAGACCGAGGACGTGGACCGCATCCGCAAGGCGAGCGAGTCCGTCCAGCAGGCCTTCCACGCCCTGAGCCAGCAACTCTACGCCCAGGGACAGCCCCAGCCGGAAGGCGCGGGCGGGCCGTCCACGCCGCCTCCCGGTCCCGGCGACGTGATTGACGGCGAAGTGAAGGATGCTTAAGCCGTAATGAGAGACGGACGGTCGTCGAAAGGCGGCCGTCCGTTTTGTTTTATAATGACGCTCATGCAAATTCTGGAAAAATACCGCGCCGCCTCCAAGCGGACCCGCATCCTGCTCGGCGGTTTACTGGCTTTGATCGTCGCGGCGGGCGTGTACTACATCCCGCCCGTCCACGACCGTTTGGCGTGGCGGGTGGCCGAACTGCGCTCAAGGACGATCTACTATTTCAACCCGCCCGAGAAGGCGGTCTTCCAGCCGACGGAACAGGCCATGCTCGAGACCATCGTCGCGCAGACGATGCAGGCCCTCCAGCCGACGCGCACGCCGACGGAAACCGCGACCCCGCTGCCGGGTCCGTCCGCGACGCCGACGATCACGTCCACGCCGCTGCCCGACCTCGTCCAGCTGGAGGGAGTCAAATACGAGCATCAGCACGGACGCAACAATTATTGCGGTCCCGCCAATTTTTCGATGGCGCTCACTTTCTGGGGCTGGGACGGCAACCGCGACGTGATCGGCCGCGCGGTGATGCCCGGCAACACCGGCCGCGACGGTAAACCCGCTAACAAAGACAAGAACGTGATGCCGTATGAATTGCAGGATTACATCACGAACAACGTGCCTACGATGTCGTCCGTGCTTCGCTACGGCGGCGATATTGAACTGTTGAAGCGGATGGTCTCGGCGGGATTCCCTGTGGTGGTGGAAAAGGGCAGTTACGCGGTGGATCTAAATGACAAAATGAGCTGGATGGGCCATTATGCCTTAGTAACAGGCTACGACGATGCGAAGAAAGAAATTATCTATCAGGATACACTCCAGCCTGATCCGGCAAAATTGCCCGGTCATAACCGTAGAATCTCGTATGAAAAGATCGTCGAAGGCTGGCGCGCGTTCAATTATGTGTTTGTGATCGTCTATCCCTACGAGCGCGAGGCGCAGGTATTGTCGCTGCTCGGAGATTGGGCCGATGACGCCTGGGCCACCCAGCACGCGCTGGACATGGCAGAAAACGAAAGCCGCACATTGACAGGCATCGACCAGTTCTATGCCTGGTTTAACAAAGGGACGAGTTACGTCTCGTTCGCCCAGCCCGACTACTCCAACGCCGCGCTGGCGTACGATTATGCCTTCAGCCTCTACGCCAAACTGGATACCGACTCGAGCGTCCGTCCCTACCGCATGATGTGGTATCAGACCGGACCTTATAAAGCCTATTACTGGGTGGGACGCTACACCGACGTAATCAACCTTGCCACCACCACGCTCAAAGACACCATCAGCGAGCCGAATTTGGAAGAGAGTCTCTACTGGCGGGCGCGCGCCTATTACATGATCGGCGACACGAACGACGCCATCGCCGACTACCGCGCCGCGCTGGTCATTCATCCCAAGTGGGGACCTGCCACCCAGGCTTTGCAGGATTTGGGACAGATCCCGTAAACGCCCCGCTCTTGTCGTTCGCGGGATCGCGGAAACGGCGGACTATAATTTCTCCCACTGTTCCCGTGTAAGATTGGCCTGCCAGAGAATGCGCGCCAGCAAATCCTTGCTGATTTCGCCCTGATGTGGATTGGGAAGGACGAGACGAAGTTCCCCCTTGACCAAAAATTTGTGTTTGCCGCCGACAAACGGTCCCTCGAAGCCCGCTTCTTTGCGCCCTGGCAATAAAAAGCCCGGACAATTATCCGCTCCTTCTGCGGCGTCCAAAAATTTTTTCTTTCTGAAACAAATGTGCTATAATACAAAATTGCTTTCCGGGCAGAATTAAGGTTTCCCATGTCACCCAATTCCATTCGTGTCGTGGGCGCGCGCGTCCACAACCTGAAAAATATCACCGTCGAGATTCCGCGCGACAAGTTCGTCGTCATCACGGGACTCTCGGGTTCGGGCAAGTCCTCGCTGGCCTTTGATACCATCTTCGCCGAGGGACAGCGCCGCTATGTCGAGTCGCTCTCGGCGTACGCGCGCCAGTTCATCGGTCAGATGGCGAAGCCCGACGTGGACTACATCGAGGGTCTCTCCCCCGCCGTCAGCATTGACCAGAAATCCACCAGCCACAACCCCCGTTCCACCGTCGGCACGGTGACCGAGATCTACGACTACCTGCGTCTGCTGTTCGCGCGCGTCGGGATTCCGCACTGTCCGATCTGCGGACGCGAAGTGGTCAAGCAGTCCGCGCAGGAGATCGTGGACGCCATCGAGTCGCTCCCCGAGGGGACGCGCATCCTGCTCCTCGCCCCGGTCGTGCGCGCCCGCAAAGGGACGTACCAGGCCGTGTTCGAGGAGATCCGCAAGGCGGGATTCGTCCGCGCCCGCGTGGACGGGACGGTCCATTCCCTCGACGAGGAGATCGAACTCGACCGCTACAAGATCCACACCATCGAAGCGGTGGTGGATCGTCTCGTCATCGCGCATCCCGAAGATAAGGAAGAGAAGAAAGCCAGCCGCACGCGGCTGACGGATTCGGTGGAGACGGCGCTGAAGTTTGGCGACGGCTACGTCACGGTGAACATCGTAGAGAATAGAGAACAGAGAACAGAGAACAGTAAGGGCGATAAGGGACTGCTCTCTGCTCCTCCGCTCTCTGATCTCCATTTCTCCGAGCATCTCGCCTGTCCCGAACACGGCATCTCCATCCCCGAAATCGAGCCGCGCACATTTTCGTTCAACACGCCGCACGGCGCCTGTCCCGACTGCCAGGGACTCGGCACAAAATTCGAAATTGACCCCGACCGCATCATCCCCGACCGCGACCGTTCGCTCATGGACGGCGCCATCGCCAGCATGGAGTGGAGCGGGCCGAAAGAGGAAGGCGGCTACTACTGGCAGACTCTCGAAGCCGCGGCGCGCGCCTATCGCATTGACCTCAACAAGCCCGTCAAAGACCTGACCGAGGAACAACTCAACATCATCCTTTACGGCACCGGCAGCCGGCAGGTGCAGATGACCTATCACAACAGCAGCGGCAACGAGTTCAAATTCTCGCGCGCTTTCGAGGGCGTCATCACCAACCTCGAACGCCGCTACAAAGACACCAACTCGGAATACATCCGCGCCAAGGTCAGCGAGTTCATGTCGAACAAGCCCTGTCCCACCTGCGGCGGCAAACGCCTGCGCCCCGAAGCCATCGCCGTCACCGTGGACGACGCCAACATCATTGACGTGACGGGCTGGCCTGTGATCCAGACCCAGGAGTGGGCGGCCAAACTCGGCAAAAAATTGACGTCCCGACAGAAGGCCATCTCGGAGCGAATCTTAAAGGAAATCGTCGAGCGTCTGACCTTCCTCGTCAACGTGGGACTCGACTACCTGACGCTGAACCGCTCCGCCGCGACGCTCTCGGGCGGCGAGGCCCAACGCATCCGCCTCGCGACGCAGGTGGGCTCGCGGCTCGTCGGCGTCCTCTACGTGCTGGACGAACCCTCCATCGGACTCCATCCGCGCGACAACACGCGCCTGCTCGACACGCTCAAGGGACTGCGCGACCTCGGCAACACGGTCCTCGTCGTCGAACACGACAGCGACACCATCCTAACCTCGGACTGGGTCGTGGACCTCGGTCCCGCCGCGGGCGAACACGGCGGACGCGTCGTCGCCGAGGGGACGCCGAAGCAGATCCTCGCGCACCCCAGGTCGCTGACGGGCGCGTACCTGTCCGGGCGCAAACAGGTCGCCGTCCCGCGCGAGAGGCGGACGGGAAACGGCAGGAAGTTGAAGATCGTCGGCGCGCGGGCGAACAACCTGAAAAATATTGACGTCACGATCCCGCTCGGCAAGTTGGTCTGCATCACGGGCGTCAGCGGCTCGGGCAAGTCCACGCTGATGACGGACGTCCTCTACGAGGCGCTGGCCGGGAAATTAATGGGCGCGCGCACGCAGCCCGGCGAGCATACGCGCATTGAGGGCATCGAGCGCCTCGACAAGATCATCAACATTGACCAGTCGCCGATCGGCCGCACGCCGCGCTCCAATCCCGCCACTTATACGGGATTGTGGGACGAGATGCGCAAGTTGTTCGCAGAACTGCCCGAGTCGAAGATGCGCGGCTACAAGCCGGGCCGCTTCTCGTTCAACGTCCACGGCGGGCGCTGCGAGGCCTGCCAGGGACAGGGCGAACTGCGAATCGAAATGCAATTCCTGCCGGACGTGTACGTGCCGTGCGACGTGTGCCACGGCAGCCGTTTCAACCGCGAGACGCTGCAAGTCCGCTTCAAGGAACATTCCATCGCGGACGTGCTGGGCATGACGGTTGACCGCGCGCTGGAAACGTTCGCCGCCTTCCCCCACATGGTAAACAAACTCAAACTGCTGCAGGAAGTCGGTCTCGGCTACGCGCGCGTCGGGCAGCCCGCGACCACGCTTTCGGGCGGCGAGGCGCAGCGCGTGAAACTGGCGAAGGAACTCTCCCGCCGCGCCACGGGACGTACGCTCTACGTGCTGGACGAACCCTCCGTCGGGCTCCACGCCGCGGACGTTCACAAACTGATCGAGGTGTTGCAGCGCCTCGTCGACGCGGGGAACTCCGTCCTCATCATCGAGCACAACCTCGACATCATCAAAGTGGCCGACTGGATCATTGACCTCGGTCCCGAGGGCGGCGGCCGCGGTGGCGAGCTGATTGCCGAGGGGACGCCCGAGCAGATTATGAAGGCCAGAAACTCGTACACGGCGAAATTCCTGAAAGAACACATGAAATGAATATGAGAGGCCGGGCTGTTACGGGAATCCCGGCCTCATAAATCGAGCAAGTTCAGGTAGAATTGGGGCGGCTTCGGGGAGCGAGATCCCTGCCCGAGGCCAAAAGGATGACGATCTATGAATAGACCTGGAAGACCATCTACGTTCAAGCCTCTTACGCCCCGGCGACGGCGTCGTTTGCCGAGTCCCAACCTGCTTGTCATCGGCGCGGTTGTCGTCGTGGCGCTCGGATTGATCCTCATTGGGAGTTCGCTCATCGGACCGGGCAAGCCCATCAACAACTGGCTGGCCACCGATACGCCCACTCCCACCGTCACGAACACGCCCACCGCCACGGCCACCGCGACTTCCACGCCGACCGAGACGCCCACCCCCACCGTCACGAATACGCCCACGCCGTCGGCGCCTTTCCAATACACCATCCAGGATGGCGACAACCTCGTAACCATCGCCCAGAAATTCAGCCTGGCCGAGGACGGCATCCCGCTCATCCTGCAACTCAACGCAGCCATTGCGGACAACAAAGGCATCATCTTCCCCAACCAGGTGATCTGGATCCCCAACCCGGACATGCGCCTGCCGACGGCTACGCCGATCCCTCCCACCATTCCACGCGGCACGATCTTCGAATACATGGTGTTGCCCGGCGACACGCTGGCAGGCATCGCGGCCAAGTTCAACAGTTCCGTGGACGAGATCATGAAACTCAACAAGATCGACGACCCCAACGCGTTGAGCGCCTACGTCACGTTGAAGATCCCCGTAAACATGGTCACGCCCACATCCACCCGCCCGCCGACTTCCACGCCGGTCACGTTTACCGCGACGCCGCCCTTCCTGACCCCCGCGCCTACAAATACGCCTTAAACGCGCTGGACAAATCCGCGCTTCTCGCGTAAAATCCCGCTTCGCTATCGTAAGAATCAAATTTGGAGAAACACCTGTGGCAAATATCAAGTCTCAAATCAAACGCAACAAGCAGAACGAAAAGAAACGCCTGCGCAACCGAACCTACCGCGGCGCGGCGCGCACGGCCGTCAAGAACGCGCGCAAGACCATGTCTGAGGCCGAAGTTAAGATCGCCATCAGCGCGCTCGATACGGCCGCCGAAAGGGGCGTCATCCACGCGAAGAACGCGGCGCGGCGCAAATCCCGCCTGATGAAGGCCGCCAACAAGGCCGCCCAGGCAGGGACCGCCTCCGCCAAGTAACTGACTGGAAGCGCACATTAGAAGCGGGAGTCGAAAGGCTCCCGCTTTTTTTCGTTAATTTGACGTTGTGTGCGACAAGCAGTCTACAAGATACGCAAGACGGACGCGTAGGTCCGCCCCTACAGGTTGATGTGATACACGCGATGGTTTTTGTATTCCACGCCGTTCAGGTTTTTCAGGTCTGCGCGCATCTGTTTGGTGGTTTCGGCCACCTGCGTCATCTCGACGTGTTCGAACTGGCCGAAGCCGAGCAGGGTTTTTCCCATCTCGTAATAGAGCAGCGCGTTGCCTCCCATGCCCTGGAATTCGGGCAGGATGCCCATCCCGTTGCCGCTGACGGTCTTCGTGCGCTTCATTTCGAACAGGAGGTCGGGCAGGCCGAAGGGGAGCAGCTTCCCTTTGGCGCGCTGGAGCGCGGCGGAGACGTCGGGGAAGGCGAAGAGGAAGCCGACGATCTCCTCCTCGTGCAGGATGATCTTGATGAGGCGCGGGTCGGCGACGAGGAAGACGTTGTCCACCGCGAATTGGACGTCGCCCTCGGAGAAGGGATAGTATTCCCAGTTGTGGATGAAGGCCTTGTTGTAGGCGCGTCCGATGCGCGGCGCCCATTGGACGAGTTCGCGCTTGCTCTTGAATCTCTTCACCCACAGGTTGCCGCGTTTCAGGACGCGCTCGGCGATGCGTTCGACGCGCTCGGGAATTTCGAACGCGTTCGAGGGCAGGTAACAGGAGACGAAGTCCACTTCCTTTTCGAAGCCGAGCGTCTCGACCAGTTTGGGGTAGTAGGCGTAGTTGTAGTTCATCATCGTCATCATCTGGCGATGCTCGAAGCCGAGAATCTGGATGCCGTAGCCGTCGAAGGGGGAGAGTCCTTTGGGACCGATCAAGGTGTCCATGCCGCGCGCCCGCGCCCAGTCGAAGACCGCGCCGAAGAGCGCGTCGGCCACGGATTGGTCGTCCACCGATTCGAAAAATGAAAATTGCGCCTTCTTCGTCCCGTGATATTCGTTGAAGGGTTTGTTGATGCCCGCGCAGACGCGTCCGACCGTCTGTCCGTCGCGGACGGCGAGGAAGAAGTCCGCTTCGGAATGTTCAAAGAAGGGATGCTTTTTCCGGTTGAGCGGCAGGTATGCGTCTATGAAGAGGGGCGGCACCCACTGCGGACAGTCTTTATAAAGTTGGTAGGGGAACTCAACGAAGCGTTTAACCTGGTCTTTATCGCTGGTGTCTACTTTTTCGATAGTCAGCATGGCGGCGCTCCTCGATGGATTTTCGCCGAGTATAAAGCGCTTTTGAAAAATGAGCGATTGCGTTTTGAAACGCCCCGCTTGAATTTAGAGAAAAGACATGCTATAGTGTTTATAAGCAAGTCCCTTGGGAAGGATACTTGTGTTTTTCGGGAGGAAGAAATGAATACTACGAACCAGCCTGTTCCTTCGGGAGATAAAACGGGCGTATGGCTTGGTATTATCGCGGGCGGGATTGTCGTCTGCGTCTGTGTGCTGGCAGTGGGATTGATCCTCGGACTGGGGGTCGGCGGGAAACTCCCGATGACTTTCCTGGCTTCTCCAACGCCTTCGCCGACTTTTACGCCGACGGCGGCGCCTACTGATACACCGACGCCTGTTCCTACCGACACGCCTATACCTACCGACACACCCACGCCTGTGCCGTCGCCTACGATGACGCCCCTTGTTCGGGAATCACTCGATACGATCATCAACACGGTGAAGCCCGCGTCGCAGGGCAATCCTGTGACTGAGGCGGGGGCTTACGACGCGAAGGACAAGAAGATCCATCCGTTGGTTGTTGTTTCTCAAAGAGACCAGGAGGGATGGAACGCCAGCCTGCCCGCGACATGGAAGCCTTTGAATGTGGGGCAGGTCGAATTGGTTGCCGTGGTCTTGTATAAAAATGTGGAGATCGAGAAAGCGCGCTATATCGGCAAAGGTACGGGGATAGTTTTCGTCAGCCGCATGCGCGTAGATGTCGAGGTCATCCTGCGTGAAGCGCAGACGGGCCGGAGTATCGCCTCGCAAACCTTCCGAGGCGGAGAGCCGCCCAGTTTGCCTCGCTCCCTTCCGATTGGGACAACTGCCTTGTATGGAACCTCTGTCGCATATGAGACGGTTAATAGCTGGCTTAAGACATACGTGGAGCCGTAACAGGTTTCGTATTGAATAAGCGGTCACTTCAAAGCGACCGCCTATTTTTTATGGCTGCACGCCAACAAACTGCAGGGCGTAGATGGAATCCTTATAGCCAGGGTGGACTTGCAGCGCCTTGCGCCAATTCGCGACGGCGCCTTCGAGGTCGCCCCGTTTCCAGAGTCCCCATCCATGCCAGAGCAGGGCTTCTTCGGCGTACCAGCCGTTGATGGGTTTGTAGGTTTTCTCGGTGAGTTCCAGAAGGTAGTCGGCGCGGTCGGCGTTGAAGTAGGCCACGAAAGGCCAGAACTGGTAACGCGTCATGCGCTGGGGCAGGCCGATGGTGAAGGCCTGGTCGAAGGCTAGCGCGGCCTCCTGGTAGCGTTCGAAGTAGGTGAGCGACGCGCCGAGGTTGAACCAGCCGAACGCGTCCTGGGGATCGGCGGCCACGTCGGCGTTGGCGAGGTCGAGGGCGCGCTGGCGGTTCAGGTCGGGATCCCAGTCCGCGCCGAGGATGGATTGGATCTCGGCCTCATCCTGCGGGAAGTAGATGACCATGTAGAGATAGTTGAACGGCTTCCAGTTCTGTTCGAGCGTCTCGTACGGGACTTTTTTGTCCGCGTCCGTCGCCGCGCCGTGCTGCGAATCCTGTACGAGGAAGGTTTTTTCCGCCTCGTCGTATCCGTTGACGAGCAGGTAGTGCGCGTCCCACAGGTCGTCGTTGGGACCGTTGGCGTCCTGCTGGTCGATCTTCGAGGCCACTTCCACGATGACGGGATAGTTGGCCGCCAGAAGCCGCTTGAGCAGGTCGAGCGTCCCGGCCACGCGGTATTCGGCTTTTAACCAACCCGCTTCGTTCAGGATGTAGTAGCGGAGTTCTTCCGGGTTGACGTTGCGGTCCTGTTTGACGGGTTTGACGACGGCCGCGACGTCGTATTGACTCCCCTGCCAGCCATACATACGAAGCGCCATAGACAGGGTGGCCGGGCCGCAGTTGTTGATGTCCTGTTTTTCGTAGTCGGGAGACGGGATGTGGACTTGCGGCGGGAGCGGGACAGCCGTCGGCGAGGGAGTGGCCGAGGCGGACGCGTCCGCCGTCGGGGTCGGCGGGGGAGGCGTGAACGTCGGGAAGGGAGTCGAGGGCTGGGGCGTCGGGATGACGACCGGGTCGAGGGCGTTCTGGAGACGCGTCGTCCACACTTCGTAGCGCCAGAACAGGCGCGAACGGAGGGAGGGAATCTGGAGCAGCAGGAATCCGAGGAGCAGGATTCCCGCGAGAGAGATCATGACGATCCTGGCGCGTTTCGACATGCCGCGAGTGTACCATGCCTGAATGAGAGGGGATTAATGGCGGACAAAAAAACACGAAGGCGACTTGCCTCTGTGTTCGATGTTTCAGTGAATGGAAAGGGATTCTGAAAGTTCTTTCGGATTGAGAAATGGATTCCGAAAGTTCTACCTTCGGATGCGGCGTTCTTGAAGTAGAATTTCAAGATTCCTTCAGGATTCCGCGTTCATCCTTCTGTGGGCGGCATGAGATAACCGAGGCCGGAGCGCGTGACGATGTGCCGGGGGTTGTGAGGATCGTCCTCCAGTTTTTGGCGCAGGCGGGCGATGCTGACCCACAAGATCTCCTTGTCGGACTTGTATTCTGGTCCCCAGACGCTGGTGAGCAGGTCTTCGGGAGCGAGGATCTTGCCGAGGTTGTGCGCGAATTGCAGCAGCAGGCGGTATTCGGTGGCAGAGAGGGAGATATCCTGTTCGCCGCGCCAGACTTCGGCGCGGGCAAAGTCGATGCGCAGGTTTTCGTGGGTGAAGAAACGCGCCTGAGAGCCGTCGCCGGGACGCTGGGCGCGGCGCAGGACGGCGCGCACGCGCGCCAGCAATTCGGTCGCCGAGAAGGGTTTGACGAGGTAGTCGTCGGCGCCGAGGTCGAGGCCGCGCACGCGGTCCTGTTCTTCGCCCTTGGCGGTGAGGATGATGATGGGGACGCTGGAGAATTCACGGATGCGCTGGGTGGCGCCGAAACCGTCGAGACGCGGCATCATAATGTCGAGCAACACCAGGTCAATAGGCTGGGATGAAAACACGTCCAGCGCCTGCTGTCCGTCCTGCGCGGTGACCACTTCGTAGCCTTCGGTGCGCAGGTTGGCTTCCAGCAGTCGCAGATAGCGGGGTTCGTCATCCACGATCAAAACTCGTGTGGCCATGGGAAATCTCCTTTTGGATGTTCTCAGGAAGGCGCGCCGCGTGGAGCGGAAGTTCGATATGGAAAGTGGCGCCGTGGCCGGGGCTGGATTCCAACCAAATCTTACCACGATGCGCGAGAATAATCTGGCGGCAGATGTACAGTCCCAGCCCGGTGCCGGCGCTGAGGCTATCGGGACCGGGGACGCGATAGAAGCGTTCGAAGACCATGGCCTGGTGTTCGGGCGGGATACCGGGACCGTGGTCCGTGAAGCGGATGTGGACGGTCTCGTCCTGTTGGCGCAGGGTCACGTCCAGCGGCGAGTTCGGCGCGTATTTGTCGGCGTTGCTGAACAGGTTTTCGAAGACGCGCGTCAGGTGGGCGCTGTCGCCGTGGATGGGCGCGACCGGCCCGAAGTCCAGGCGGACCGGGAGGTTGGGATGGCGCTGTTTGCTCCGCAGGACCACGTCGCGGATGAGGGCGTCCAGCCGCATGGGTTGGAATTTGAATTGCAGGGTGTTGGATTGCAGGCGGGCGGATTCGAGCAGGTCTTCGATCAACTGCGTGAGGTGGTCGGCTTCATCTTCGATGATGGCGAGGAATTCGCGCTGGGTGGTTTCGTCCCAGTTGGCGTCGCGGCGCAGGAGGGTGGTGGAGTAGCCTTTGATGAATCCGAGCGGGGTGCGAAGCTCGTGCGAGATGGTGGCGAGGAAGTCGTCCTGCAGGCGGATGCGGCGCTGGACTTCGTCGAGCTGATGGTAGGTTTCCTGCCAGGTGCGGCGTTCGAGCATGGAGGCCATCCACATGGCGATCAAAGCCGCCGCCTGAAGGTGGGCCTCGGAAAATTCGGGGCCGCCGAAGCGGATGAGGACGACCGCGCCTTCGAGCCGCGTCCCGCACCAGAGCGGCAGGCCCAGCAGGTAGGTGAGCTCGAGGCGGTCGGTGTGGGGACGGGGAGGGTGCGCCGGGGTCTGGATGACGACGCGTCTTTCCTTCATCACTTCGGAGGCGACGCGGTCGCCCCAGGCGGCGTCGGCCTCGGCGTATTTGCCGCGTCCGAGGGCGCGGGCGTAGGCCACTTCGAGCGCGCCGGTCCGGGAGTCCAGCACGTAGACCGCGATGTTATCGAAAACGACGAAGGCGCGCAGTTCGGTGGCGAGCGTTTCGAGGGCGGTCTTCCAGTCCTCCTGCGCGGCGGCTTTGCGGAAGAGTCCGAACAGGGAATCGAGAAACCCGCTCTCCGTCATTATTCCGTATCCTCTTCTCCCGCGGTGAGCAGGGGGAATCGGAAGGTGGAGCCTTTGCCTTCCATGGAGGTCACTTCGAGCATCGAGCCGTGGGCTTCCACGATCTGGCGCACCAGCGAGAGGCCGATGCCCGTGCCGCCGAATTTGCGGGTGGACGAGCCGTCCAGTTGGTGGAACGGTTCGAAAATCTCCTCCACGCGGTGCGGCGGGATGCCGATGCCGGTGTCCGTCACGGTGACGATGACCAGGTTGGCGGTCTCGCGCTGGATGTTCAGCACAACGCGCCCGCCCGACGCGGTGAATTTGATGGCGTTTTCGAGCAGTTGTCCCATGACCCAGGCGATCTTTTGCGAATCGGCCTGGACGAGCGGCAGGTCTGGGGCCAGCACAGAATGGACGCTGACGCCGCGGTCTTTGGCTTTCTGTTCCACCGCGCGCACGCTGATATTTGCCAGCCGGCCGATGTCAATCGATTCGAATTTGAGGCTTAATTCGCCGCGCGAAGCCAGGGAGAACATGATCAGGTCGTCGATCAGCCCTTCCAGCCGCGCGGTGGCGTGCTGGCTCACCTGCAGGGCGTGTTTCTGCTCCGCGGTGACGGGTCCCAGCGACTCGCTGACCATTAATTCGATGTAGCCCTTCATGTGCGTCAGGGGCGTGCGTAATTCGTGGGAAATGGAGGAGACGAAGTTGGCCTTCATCTGGCTCAACTCGGAGAGCCGCTCCAGCGCGTCCTGCAATTCGGCGGTGCGCTGCTGGACGCGTTGTTCCAGGCTGCGGTTGGCCGCCTGGAGCGCGCTCCGCAGCTGGATGATCTGTTCGGTCACCACCTGGTCGAGCGCGGACTGGTTGAGCAGGTTCAATTCGATCAGCGCCTGCCCCAGCAGGCAGGTCTTTCCCCGCGCCACCTGCTCCTGCTGGTAGGCCAGCGCGGCCTGTAGATCCTGCTCGCGGATCAATCCCTTCTGGACGAGCGATTCGCCCAGGCGGGCCACCAGCATTTCGGGGCTGAGACGAAGCGGTTGTGTCGTCATGCGGACCTCCAAACCCAATCCCCGCCCGCCATCGTTGCGGACGACTGCATCGTGAGCAAATCTTCCGCGGGACAGGCGAACGGGTCTTTTTCCAGGACGATGAGATCGGCGAGGCATCCCGGCGCCAATCGGCCAAGACGGGTTTCCATGCCCGCCGCGTACGCCGCTCCCATTGTATACGCTTCGACGGCCTCGCGCCGCGTCAATTTTTCTTCGGGAATCCAGGCCTCGCCCGCCTCGCCCGCGCGGCGACGCGTGACCGCGGCGAACAGGCCGAGGAACGGGTTCGGCGATTCGACCGGCGCGTCCGACCCGAAGGCGAGGCGCGCGCCGTGCGCGAGCTGGGTCCGCCAGGCGTAGGCGAGACGCGTGCGCCCGCCCCAGTAACGCTCCGCCATGCGCATGTCCGAGGTGGCGTGGATGGGCTGCATCGAGGCGATCACATTCAGCGCGGATAACCGCGCCGCGTCGTCGGGATGGATCGCCTGCACGTGTTCGATGCGGTGACGCAGCGCGGGGAGTCCGTGCGCGCGTTCGTAGCCGCGCAACTGCTCGTAGGCGTCCAATACCTCGTGGTTGGCGCGGTCGCCGATGGCGTGGACGGTCATCGCCAGGCCCGCGTCCGCGGCGCGGCGGGCGAGTTCAAAGAGATGTTCGCCGTCCATGTTGAGGATGCCGCGGTTTTCCGCGTCGCCCAGATACGGCTGGAACATGGCGGCCGTGCGCGGGCCGAGCGCGCCGTCCATGAAGGCTTTGACGTTGCCGACGCGCAGCCAGTCGTCGCCGAAGCCGCTTTGCAGGCCGAGTTCGCACGCGTGCTCCAGGTCTTCGACCGGGATGCTTTTGACGACGCGCAGTTTGAGTTCGCCGCGTTGATGTAATTGCTGCAAAGCCATGAAGCAGGCGCGGCGGTCGAAATCGTGGACGCCCGTCAGTCCCATTTTCCACAAGATGGGCTGCGCGGCGCGGATCGCTTCCGTCACCGCGTCCATGCCCGGCTGGGGAATCTTCGCGCTGACCAGTTCCATCGCCGATTCGAGCAGGATGCCCGTCGGCTGGCCGCGCGCGTCGCGTTGGATTTCCCCATTTTCGGGATTCGGCGTCGAAGACGCGATGCCCGCCAGTTTCAGCGCGGCGCTGTTCGCCCACGCGGCGTGGAGGGATTTTGCGGTGAGATAGACGGGATGGTCCGGCGCGGCGAAGTCGAGGTCGCGCGCGGAAGGCCAGGGAATTTCGCCGCCAAAGTTTATTTCTTCCTTCGCGCTCTTTGCGGTTAATTCTCCCCACTCGTTCTGATTCCATCCATGCCCCAAAATCCATTCCCCTTTTTTGACGGTCTTGGCGCGCTCGGCCACGCGGCGCAGGCATTCCTCCAGCGTGGAGGTTTCGCAGTCCACCTTTTGCAGGCCGAGCGCGTAATGGTGTAAATGAATGTGCGCGTCGGTGAGGCCGGGCAGGACGACGCGTCCGCCGAGGTCGAATTTCTCGGCGCGGGCATCGAGCAGTTCATCCCCGCCGGCCGCGATAATTTCGCCGCGCTCGATCAACAGCGCGGAGGCCGTCTCTTGCGCGGGGTTCAATGTGTGGATGCGGGCATTGTAGAGGAGTTTCATAAAATCCGTTTAATGCATATACCGCGAATTCCGCAAATTTCTTTTTTTTAATCCATTCGCGTTATTTGCCTGTTCGCGAAATCCGCATTGGAAGCAAATCGTTTTACAGCAACCGCTCCAACAGCGTATCCAATTCCTCGTCCGAATAATAATAGATCGTCACCGCGCCGCCCTTTTTGCCGTGCTTCAACACGACTTTCGTCCCGAGGCTGGAGCGGAGTTTTCGTTCGACGTCCAACACGTCGGCGGGGACGCGCGGCTTCGGTTTGGCTTTCGGCTTCTCGCCTCCCATCCTGCGGACAAGTCCCTCCGTCTGCCGCACGGACATGCCCAGCTTCAACACGGTCTGCAACGCGGCCTCCTGCGCCTTGGCGGAGGTGAGTCCGAGCAAGGCGCGGGCGTGACCCTCGGCAATGTGCTTGTCCACGAGCGCCTGCTTCACTTTGGCGGAGAGTCCCAGCAGGCGCAGGGTGTTGGTCACCGCCACGCGGCTCTTGCCGACGCGCTCCGCCACCTGCTCCTGCGAGAGTCCAAAATCCTGGACAAGATGCTGGTATGCTTCGGCCTCCTCGAGCGGACCCAGGTCCGCGCGTTGGATGTTTTCGATCAGCGCGAGTTCCAGCAGTTGACGGTCGCTGGCCTGACGGACGATGATCGGGACGGTCTTCAGCCCCGCGCGTTTCGCGGCTTGCAGGCGCCGCTCGCCCGCGATCAGGGTGAAGTTCCCGCCGCGTCCCGGCGAGACGATCAGCGGCTGGATGATCCCATGCTCGCGGATGGACGCGGCCAGCTCCTCGAGTTCTCCCGCGTCAAACTGGACCCGCGGCTGGCGCGGGTTGCGGGCGATGGATTCCACGGAGGCCTGCTGTACTCCCCCCGCGACGACCGTCCGCGTCTCCGCGTCCCCGCCGGGGATGAGGGCGTCGAGTCCTTTACCGAGTCCAGTTCGTTGAGGCATTGTTTTCTCCTGAAAAAAGATGGAATCCGAAAGTTCTACTTTCGGCTGGAAGCAGGGCTTCCAGATTCCATTTTAGACCTTAACTCCGTCGCCCTTCAGCACCTCGCGCGCCAGGGCTTCGTACGCCCGCGCCCCTGCGGACGAGGGCGCGTAGGCCGAGATGGGCAGCCCGTACGAGGGCGCTTCCGCGAGGCGGATGCTGCGCGGGATGACGGACTGGAACGTCTGCTTCGGGAAGTGCTTGTTGACTTCCTTCGCCACGTCCGCGGCGAGGTTGGCGCGCGGGTCGAACATCGTCAGGATGACGCCGCGCACTTTCAGGTCCGGGAAGAGCGCCGCGCGGACGCGTTGGATCGTCTGCGTGAGTTGGCCGAGTCCCTCGAGGGCGAGATACTCGCATTGGACGGGGATCATCACGCCGTCGCGCGCCGCGGCCAGCCCGTTCACGGTCAGCAGACCGAGCGAGGGCGGGCAGTCCACGAGGATGTAGTCGTAGCGACCGTCCAGTTTTTCGAGCGCGTGTTTGAGGCGGTTCTCGCGCGCCAACTCGTTGACCAGTTCCACTTCCGCGCCGGCCAGCGCGGGCGAAGACGGCAGGACGGACATCTTGAGCCGTTCGTTGTGGAGCGGAAGCGAATCGGGCGGAAGGAGGTCGAGCAGGACTTCGTAGACGCCGCCGCGCACGGCGTTTTTGTCCACGCCGAGGGAGGAGGTGGCGTTGGCCTGCGGGTCGAGGTCCACGATGAGGACGCGCTGTCCGAGCTGCGCCAGATACGCGCCGAGGTTGATGGCGGTGGTGGTCTTGCCCACGCCGCCTTTTTGGTTGACGAAAGTGTAGATGCGAGTCATTTCAATTTTCTCTCGTACACGGATTTCACGGACGAAATGGATGGACACGGATTTTTTTTATTTTTTTTCGTGCAAATCCGTCTAATCCGTGTCATCCGTGTACCAATCTATTGCAATACTTCCACCAAACAGGATTGGATCTCCTGCTCGGTGGGGATTCCGTCGAGTCCCGCGCGGGCGACGGAGTGCGAGGCGAGCAGAGTGGCGAAGCGCGCCGCCTCCCAGGGATCGCGCGTGGCGTAGAGACGGGTGAAGAACGCGGCGGCGAAGACGTCGCCCGCGCCGGTCGCGTCCACCTCCGCGATTTTCGGGGCGTTGATCCGACGCCGGTCGCCGTGCCAGTAAAGCACGCATCCCGCCGCGCCTTCGGTGACGGCCAGGACGCGCGTGTGCATGGCGATCCGTTCCGCCATTTCCATGTCTCCGCCCACGTCTTCGAGGCTGATGACGACCGCGCCCGCGGCTTCGAGCGCGAACGGGTCTTCCCAAGCCGCCGGCTGGACGCGCCCCGACTCATCCCACGTCCGCATCCAGCCTTGCGCGGTCAGCCCGAGCAGGCTGGGGGAGAATCCCTTCGGGAGAATCGGGCTGACCTCGTTGGCAATCGGGCCGAGGTGGATGATTCCCGCGCTCCGCCAGGCCTCCGGCACGGACGTGAAGTTGATCGGCGCGGCCTGATGGTGCAGGAATTGTCTCCTGCCTTCGGGCGAGTAGACGTTTTCGAAAGTTGTGCTGTGTTCGGAGGGGAGCGCGACGATCGGGATGCCGTCCAGCGCGGCGAGGGAGACGTCCGCGCCCACGCTGGTCACGATGCCGACGCGCAGTCCGAGGGCGCGCGCCGTCAATGCGGAGAAGGCCGCGCTCCCGCCGAGACGCGCTCCCGAGGCGGTCAGGTCGCGCGCCAGGTGACCGACGACGAGATAATCCACAGGTTCGAGCGGGACGAGGGAAAGCATGATGGAATTATACCTGAGGGAGGAAAGAGCCGCGCGGAAACCCACCCGTACAAGGGAAATCTTGCTGGAAAGCCCGCTTTATGCTAGACTGTAAAAAGACAACCGGAAGGATGAAAAAATGGCCGAGAAAATTCTGATCGTTGACGATGATGTGGATACCCTCCGCCTGGTCGGTTTAATGCTTCAGCGGCAGGGCTATCAGATTGTGGCCGCCACCAACGGGCAGCAGGGGATCAGCAAAGCCGTGGAAGAACAACCCGACCTGGTGCTGTTGGACGTGATGATGCCCGACATGGACGGCTACGAAGTGACCCGCCGCCTGCGGCAGAATCTCGCCACCGCCAACCTCCCCATCCTCATGTTCACCGCCAAAACCCAATTGGACGATAAAGTGGCCGGTTTTGAAGTGGGCGCGGACGATTACCTGACCAAGCCCACGCATCCCACCGAACTACAAGCGCACGTCAAGGCCCTGCTCGCCCGCGCCGGTTCGCGCGAGAAGAAAAAAGAGACGGAAACGCAGCAGGCCAACCTCATCGGCATCCTGTCGGCGCGGGGCGGACTGGGCGTGTCTACGCTGGCGATCAACCTCGCGGCGGGATTGTTCTCGCGCACCCAGGCCGAAGTGGGGCTGGCCGAGTTGGTGCCGGGGCAGGGAACGCTCGGCTTGGACCTGGGACTGACCAACCAGAAGGCGCTGGTCAAGTTCCTGAGCGGCGCGCCCTCCGACGTCACGCGCGAACAGGTCAGGAAAGCGCTCGTCCCGCACATCTCCGGGGTCAAACTCCTCCTGGCCTCCGATCGTCCCAGCGACATCCACCTCGTCAGCCAGGTGGTGCAATATGAAGCCATCCTGGACCAACTGGCCTCCCTGATGCGGTACGCCGTCCTGGATCTCGGCAGCGGGCTGCTGCCTTTCGCGCAGAAGCTCCTGCCCCGCTGCAACGAGGTGGTGATCGTGCTTGAAGGCGTCCCGAACACCATCCTGCATACCAGGGAATTGATCAAGGAATTGGCGAAACTGGGAATAAAGAAGGAAGCCGTCACGGTGGCGCTCAACAACCGCATCCGCTCGGATACGCAACTGCCGGCCTCGGTGGTGCAGGATAAGCTGGAACATCCCATCGCCGTAACGCTCACGCCCGCGCCCGAACTGTTGACGCAGGCCACGCGCATGCAGACGGCGGCCATCCTGTGCCAGCCCGACGGCGTGACCGCCAAACAGATCCTCAAGCTAGTGGACCATCTCATCCAGAACGAGAACAAAGAAGCATGACCCTGCCCTCGGCTCAGGCGATCTCGGCCATTGACTTCGCCGCGGACCTGCTGCTCCACGCCAAACGCGCCCTGGCGCTGACCGGCGCGGGCATCTCCACGCCCTCGGGCATCCCCGACTTCCGCTCCGAAGGCGCCGGCCTGTGGTCGCGCGACGAGCCGATGGAAGTGGCCTCGCTCAACACCTTCCGCACCGCGCCCGAACGGTTCTATCAATGGTTCCGTCCGCTGGCGCGGCAAATTTTTAATGCCCAGCCCAACCCGGCGCACGCGGCCCTGGCAGAGTTGGAAAAGGCCGGGCGGCTTCAGATGATCGCCACCCAAAATATAGACGTCCTCCACCAGAAAGCCGGCTCGCGGCGCGTGGCGGAGCTGCACGGCACGCTCGCCACGCTTTCCTGCGCGCAATGCTACCGCCAGGAAAGCTCGGAAAAATATCTCGAGGCCTTCATCGAAACAGGAAACCTTCCCCGCTGCACGCGCTGCGGCGGGCTGATGAAGCCGGACGTGATCCTCTTTGGCGAACAACTGCCGCAAAAAGCCTGGCAGGAAGCCCAACGCGAAGCGCGTCAATGCGACCTGATGCTGGTCGTCGGCTCCTCGCTCGAAGTCCTGCCGGTGGCGGGACTCCCGATGCAGGCGCTCGACCGCGGCGCGCACCTCGTCATCGTCAACAACACGCCCACTTATCTCAACGTCCGCGCGGACGTTGTCTTTTTAGACGACGCCGCGCGCATCCTGCCCATCCTTGTAGAACGAGCGCTACATGGCTGAAATCGAAACCCAACGACTGGACAGCTATCGCAGGCTGGTCGACATCGCCCGCGACCTCGCCTCCACCCTCGACCTCGACACGCTCCTCTACCGCATCGTGACCGCCGCCGCGGAGATCGCCGACGCCGAAGCCGGTTCCATCCTCCTCTACGACGGGACGGCGCGCCAGCTGTACTTCCAGGTGGCCACCAACATTGACCAGCCCACCATGCGCGGACTCATCGTTCCGCTGGATAAAAGCATCGCCGGCTGGATCGTCAACAACCGCAAGACGGTCCGCATCGAAGACGCCCACCGCGACGACCGCTTCTTCCGCGACGTGGAACAGATGACCGGCTTCCAGACCAACTCGCTGATGGGCGTGCCGCTCATCACCAAGGAAAAAGTGGTGGGCGTTCTGGAGGTCTTGAACAAGAACGGCGGAAAGTTCACCGACCAGGACGAAAACCTCCTGCTGGTGCTGGGCGCGCAGGCCGCGGTCGCCATCGAGAACGCGCGGCTCTTCCAGCAATCGGACCTGATCTCGGAGTTCGTCCACGAACTGCGCACGCCGCTGGCCTCGCTCAGCACGGCCACCTACCTGCTGCTCCGTCCCGAGATCTCGCAGGAACAGCGCGAACAGATCATCTACAACATCCACAACGAGACCCTGCGCCTGAACACGCTGACCTCCTCGTTTCTCGACCTGGCGCGGCTGGAGTCGGGCCGCGTCCAGTTCCGCAAGACGCGTTTCAGCGTGAACGACCTCATCTACGAATGCAAAGACGTGATGCAGAGCAAGGCCGACGAGACGAAGATCCAGGTGCGGGTGGAGACGTCCGAATCCCTGCCCCTGCTCGAAGCCGACCGCGACAAGATCAAGCAGGCGCTTCTCAACCTGTTGAGCAACGCCATCAAATACAACCGCGCCAACGGCTCGGTCATCGTCAGCGCGGAAGCCGCGGAAAAGGAAATCGCCGTTACCGTGCAGGATACCGGCATCGGCATTCCCGAAGACGCCCTGCCGCACCTGTTCGAGAAATTCTACCGTGTGCGCGAACACGAGAGCCGGGCAAGCGGCACCGGGCTGGGACTTTCCATCAGCAGGCAGATCGTGCAGGGACACAACGGCTCGCTGGAAGTGAAGAGCAAGGCCGGAGTGGGGACGGCTTTCATCCTGCGCCTGCCGCTCAGCTCCAAGACCGTCCCGCGGCGATCCGCCTGACCTCCCCACGCGGACATTTTTCAACCCATCCCATCATCTTCAATCTAATTCGCCCGCCTGCCGCGTCCGACCCGCCGGGGCAGGCGGGGCAGGAGTCTCATCATGTCTCATGGCGGCTGGTTCATCTCCATGCGCGCGGGCGACGAAAAGCCCAAAGTCACCAAACAACTTTTACTCCGCGTCCTTTCCTACGCGCGCGGATATTGGGGACACATCGCGGGGATGCTCGTGACGATCCTCCTCTCCACGGGGCTGTCCCTGCTCACGCCGCTCATCTTCCGCAACATGATCGACGTGGCGATCCCCGCCAGGGACGCGCGCCGCCTCGTCTGGCTGGGGATCGCGCTGCTGGTCATCCCCGCGGCGACGGGCGCGGTCAACGTCATTCAGCGGCGGCTGAACTCTGTTGTCGGCGAAGGCGTCATCTACGACCTGCGCTCCAGCCTCTTCGCGCGCCTGCAACGCATGTCGCTGCGCTTCTTCACCAACACCAAAGTCGGCGAGTTGATGTCGCGCCTCAACAACGACGTGATCGGCGCGCAGAACGCCATCAGCAACACCATCGTCAACATCGCCACCAACCTCATCCAGACCGTCGCCCTGCTGGCCGTCATGCTCACGCTCGAATGGCGGCTGACCCTCCTCAGCGTCGTCATCCTGCCGCTGTTCGCCGTCGCCGCGCAGAGACTGGGAAGCGTCCTGCGCGACATCGCCCGTCAGGCCATGAACCTGAACGCGCAGATGAACGCCCACATGAACGAGACCCTCAACATCGGCGGCGCGCTGCTCGTCAAACTCTTCGGCCGCGCGCGCGAGGAGGAGAAACGCTTCCGCGAGCGCGCCGGGAATGTGCGCGATATCGGCATCCGGCGCGCGGTGGTCGGCTCCACGTTCTTCGTCGTCTTCGGCCTCGTCAGCGCGGTGGGCACGGCGCTGGTCTACGGACTCGGCGGCTACTACGTCATCGCCGAGATTTTCACCGTCGGCGCCATCGTCGCTTTTGGCTCCTACCTCGGTCAACTCTACGGCGCGTTGCAGGGACTGGCCGGCGCGCCCGTCGAATTTTCCACCAGCATGGTCTCCTTCGAGCGCGTGTTCGAGATCCTGGACCTGCCGCTCGACATCGTGGAAAAAGAGAACGCGTCCGAACTGCGCGACGTGAAAGGCGAACTGCAATTCGAGGACGTCTCGTTCAACTACAGCGTGGACGAGTCGAAACTGCTCAAAGACGTAAAACGCTACGGGCGCATGGACGACGTGGGCGCGGTGTTGTCGCTGACGGAAAGACCGAAGACGGAGGACGGGGGACGGAAACCCGCGGACGGTCAGGGCGGACGCGTCCCACCCGACGGGGAGGCGGACGCGACCTCCCAGGCCCGCGACGTCGCCCTGAGCGGAATCTCCTTCGCCGCGCGTCCCGGACAGTTGGTCGCCCTCGTCGGCCCCTCGGGCGCGGGCAAAACCACGCTGACGTATCTCATCCCGCGCCTGTACGACCCCACCGAAGGCCTCATCCGCATAGACGGCCGCGACCTGCGCGATGTGACGCTCGACTCGCTCTCCTCCGCCATCGGGATGGTCACGCAGGAGACGTATCTCTTCCACGACACCATCCGCACCAACCTGACGTACGCCAAACCCGACGCGTCGCAAGCCGAGATCGAGTCCGCGGCGAAGGCGGCCAACATCCACAACTTCATCGTGGACCTGCCCGACGGTTACGACACCATCGTCGGCGAACGCGGCTACCGACTCAGCGGCGGCGAGAAACAGCGCATCGCGCTGGCGCGCGTGATTCTCAAAGACCCGCGCATCCTGGTTTTGGACGAGGCCACGAGCCATCTTGATTCCGAATCCGAAGCGCTGATCCAGGACGCGTTGAAGCGCGTCATGGCGGGGCGGACGAGCATCGTCATCGCGCATCGCCTGTCCACCATCCTCGCGGCGGACCTGATCCTCGTGATGGACCGCGGGGCAATCGTCGAACGCGGCTCCCACGAGGAGTTGCTCGCGCTCAACGGACTGTACGCCCAGTTATATGAGACTCAGTTCAGAGGAGAGAGGACATAGCATCGGGATTGAGATTTCCAGATACAATAACCGCGTGGATTCTCCCAAGCCTTCCCTCTCCGACAGACTTAAAGCCCTCGGCGTCAAAGTCGGCGCGGCGGACCTGACCCCGCCGAAGCCCGCTTCGACCGTCCCCATCCACAAGGTCGTCGCGGGCGGATACCGCCAGACCGCGCGCGGCGAGGCCTTCGTCGCCGAGCAGACCTTCGGCGCGGACTACCGTCACGGCGGCCAGCCGCTGCCCATCCTCCATCCGCTCGACGCGGTCGCGCTCTGGGCGCGCGATCCGCGGCTCGCCTCCATCCCGCTTGCCGCCTTCGCCTTCCTCGACACCGAGACCAGCGGCATGGCGGGCGGCACGGGGACCTACGCCTTCATGGTCGGCGTGGGACGTTTCGACGGCGACGACTTCCGCCTGGCGCAATTCTTCCTGCGCGACCCGTCCGAGGAACCCGCCATGCTCGAAGCGCTGATCGAATTCCTCGCGCCGTGCAAAGCCCTGGTGACGTTCAATGGAAAAGCCTTCGACGCGCCGCTGCTTGCGACGCGTTACAAGTTACACGATATTCCCAGCCCGTTCAAAGATTTCTCGCACCTTGACCTCCTGCCCCTCGCGCGTCGACTTTGGCGCGACAGGCTGACTTCACGCGCGCTGAAAAACCTGGAAGTGGAAATCCTCGGCGCGCCGCGCACGACCGAAGAAGTGCCCGGCTACGAGATCCCCTGGCTGTACTTCGACTACCTCCGCACGGGCGACGCGGTCCCGCTGAAAGGCGTCTTCTACCACAACGCCATGGACGTGGCTGCCATGGCCGCGCTGCTCAGCCGCGTGGCGGCCATCCTCCACGATCCGTTCAACGGAAACGTCAGCCACGGGCTGGACTTCATCGCGCTGGGGAAACTCTACGAAGACATGCGTCAATGGGACCTGGCCGCGCGTCTCTTCGAGCAGGGACTCGCCCGCGGGTTGGACGAGTCCGATTTCGGGTCCGCGGTGGAACGGCTCTCGCGCCTGCAAAAACGCCGCGGCGACCTCGACGAGGCCGTCCGCTTGTGGGAACAGGCCGCCGCGCAGGGTCACATTTACGCGCACGTCGAACTGGCGAAACACTACGAGCATCGCGTCCGCGATCTCGATTCCGCGCTACAATGGGCCGACTCCGCCCTCGCCCTGACGCAAGCCTCCGACCTGCCAGCCTACGCGAAGAAACACTGGAAGCAGGAACTGAATCATCGCCGCGAGCGATTAAAGGAAAAAAGAAGGAAAAAATGAAACGACTGACCTTATTTGTATCCCTGCTGGCCCTCGCCGCGCTCGCCTGCGCGACCGCCGCGCCCTCGCCCACTCCCGACATCCACGTCGTCGAGACCATCGCCGCGGGGACTCTCGCCGCGCTCGCGCCCACGCAGGCGCCTCCCACGTTCACCTCCGTGCCGACGCCCCTGCCTCCGACGCAAACTCCCTTCCCAACCCTCCCGCCGCCCGCCTCGGGACCGACCCGCATCCAATTCGCGCAGGGAGCGGTCTCGGCGGTCGTCACTGGGAACGTCACATTCCCGAACCGTCCGCAATACATCCTCTACGCGTTCAAGGGACAGCGCATCACCGTCGTCGTCTCGTCCAACTCAAACACGGTGGGGTTCTCCCTCGTCGGCGTGACGGACGGCCAACCGTATAAACGTCTCGAAAACGAGAGCCGCACGTTCGAAACCATTCTGCCCCTCACGCAGGACTACCTCATCTCCGTCGCCATTCCCGGCGGCAGCGACAATTACACCCTCACCGTCGCCATCATCTCGCCGTGACGCCAAGCCGCGCGCCGCGCCCACCTGCCATGCCCTCGAAAAAAAATCCATCGCTCCGCCTGCTCCTCATCCTGCTCTCCGCCGCGCTGTTGACCGAAGCCTGCCTCGAAATGCACCGCGTCGCCTGGGGGACGGGCGTGTGGCTGGGCGAATTTTCCCTCAAATGGGCGGTGGGATTTTTCGGATTCGTCCTCGCCAGCCTCGGACTCCTCGCCCTCGTCCTGACCCTCGCCCGGGCGCCGCGTCGACTCAACTCCGCGCGGGCCGCGCTGCTCCGCCTGCGGACGCGGCTGGGATTCCTCCGCTGGGTGTTCATCGCTGCCTTCGCCCTCGCGCCCGCGTGGTTCTTTCAGTACACGCTGTGGGGCGTGGTCTTCACGGGAAACGGGATTCGCCTGCTCGTGTGGGTCCTGTCCATGCTTGGGATGGCGATCCTGCTCGGGCGCGGCGACGCGCTCCTCGTCTGGAAGGACGCGCTGACCGCGGCCCTCGTCGGCAGCGCGGTCGTCGGCGCGTCCATCCCGCTGGCGGGCGTCACGAGTTATCCCTTCTCGCTGGGCTGGTCCGAGGGCAACCGCCTGTGGGACTACTCGATCCTCTTCGGGCGCGCCCGCTACGTCTTCCCCGCCGATTCGCAACTCACGCCCTTCCTCGACGTTGGCCGCCAACTCATCGGCGGACTTCCGTTTCTCTACCCCAACCTGACGATTTTTCAGGAGCGCCTCTGGCTCGGCTTGATGGGCATCGCGCCGTACGTGTTGGTCGGGCTGTGCGTGTTTTACCTGCCGAAACAAAAAAACGGCGCGGCCTGGGCGCTCGCGGGACTGTGGGGCTTTCTCTTTTTGCGACAGGGACCGATCCATCCGCCGCTGCTCATCAGCGCGGCGATTGTCGCCCTCGCCTGGAGACGCCCGCTTTGGATTTCGCTTCCGCTCCTCGCCGCGGCGGGATACTTCGCCTCGGTCAGCCGCTTCACCTGGGCCTTCGCGCCCGCAATCTGGGCGGGGACGCTCTGGCTGGCGAGCGCGGGACTGGACAACGGACGCCTCGCCGCGCGCGACTGGGGACGCGCCATCCTCCTCGCTCTCGCGGGACTTTTGGGCGGCCTCGTCCTCCCGCAGCTGACTGGCCTGCTCGCGGGGACGGGCAACGCCTCAGTGCTGCGAGCCGCCGAGTCGATGGGACGGCAGCCGCTCTTGTGGTACCGCCTGCTCCCAAACAGCACCTACAACCTCGGCATCCTCGTCAACCTGGTCATCGCCGTCGCGCCGCTCGTCATCGTCCTGCTCTTCGCGGTTCGGCAAAAACTGTGGACTTTGAATCCCTGGCAGCGTCTCGCCATCCTCGGCGCGCTGACCGCGTTCCTCCTCGTCGGGCTGGTCGCGTCCACCAAGATCGGCGGCGGCGGCGACCTGCACAACCTGGACATGTTCCTCATCGGCCTATTGTTCTGCGCGGGCATGGTCTGGGAAAAGACCGACCGACTCCGCTTCCTCGACGACGCCTCGCTCTCCATCGGGATGCGCGTCGTCTTCATCGCGCTCGTCGCGCTGCCCGCCTACGGCGCGCTGATGCGCCTGCGTCCGCTCCTCTACGCCGACGACTTCAACCGCCTCAAAGTGCTGACCGACGTCGCCGATCCCTACGCCGACCCGCGCGTGCTCGGCCTGCTCCCTCCCCGCGTCGAAGTGGACGACGCGCTCGCTCTCGTGCGCGAATATGCCGCCAACGCGCGAACGCGCGGCGAAGTCCTCTTCATGGACCAGCGCCAATTGCTCGCCTTCGGCTACATCAAAGATGTCCCGCTCGTGGCCGAATACGAAAAAAAATACCTGATGGACCAGGCCATGGGCGAAACCGCCGCGCAGACCTTCCCCGCCTTCTACCGCGATCTCGAACAGCGCCGCTTCGCGCTCATCGTCAGCGACCCGCTCCGCCTGCCGATCAAAGACAGCGACTATAGTTTCGGCGAAGAGAACAACGCCTGGGTCAAGTGGGTCGCCGCGCCCATCCTGTGTTACTACGAACCCGCCGTCACGCTGGCGGAATTCAGGATCCAGCTCCTCGTCCCGCTCAAAACCGTCTCGCCCGATTGTGTAATGCCATTGCCGTAATCCGAGAGTAGAACTCACAGAATCCAAATTCATCCGTAGAATCCGCAAGTTCTACTTGCGGACTTTAGGTGACTTTTGAACCTCAACTATCTCCTCCTCCGTCTCATCCGACATTTTCTCCCCGAACCTGTCACCCGCTTCCTCCTCCGTCGCGGACTCGTCATCCGCCCCGGGCTGGAGACGCGCGAACCAGCCAGCGCGGCGGCGCGTTACCGCGACGCGCTCGAGACGCGCGGCGCGTCGCTCGCGGGGAAGCGCGTCCTCGTCTTCGGCTACGGAGGCAACTTCGCGGTCGGCGCGGAACTCCTGAAAGCGGGAGCCGCCCACGTCGTCCTGCTCGACCGCTTCGCCCCTCCCGACGACCGTCGCAACCGCGAACTCGTCCGCGCCTATCCCGACTACTTCAGCCTGCAAGGCGGCCAGGTCGCGGCGAACGACGCGTTCCTCACCCTGATCCACGACGACGTGAAAAACGTCCGCGCCGCGAAATTCGACCTCGCGCTAAGTTCCTCCGTCTACGAGCATCTCGACGACGTGGACGGGTTGACCGCCGCGCTCGCCGCGTTGACCGCGCCGGGCGGCGTCCACCTCCACTATGTGGACTTGCGCGACCACTACTTTGACCTGCCTTTTGAAATGCTGAAATTTTCCGAGCGGACGTGGAAGGCCTGGCTCAATCCCACCAGCAATTTAAACCGCTTCCGCCTGCGCGATTACCGGCGCGTCTTCGAAAAATATTTTGCGGACGTAACCGTCAAAACGCTGGCGCGCGAGCCGGAGGCCTTTGCCCGCGCCCGCGACAAAATCCGCCCCGAATTCCTGACGGGCGACGACGCGCACGACACGACGACGCTAATCGAGATCGCGGCGTCCAGGCCCAAATAAGAACGGTTCTTCCGTTTCTCTTTTCAACGCGAAGGATTACGAAGGAAAATCCTGTAAAGCGCCTTTGTGTCCCTCTGCGTTTAGACCCTTTCCCGTTAATTGTGGAAGAGCCGTAAAACGAAAAGTCGGGTTTCTTTGCGAAACCCGACTTTTACTTTGCCGTTTAAGTGGCAAATGGCTGGGTGAGGGGGGCACCCAACCATTTGCCAACGCCAATATTACTATGACTTCTTTCAAAATGCAAGACCTTTTTTGGGGCAATTCATGGCTTTCTCAAAGTTAAGTAGTTGATCGTAAGCGTTTGGAAATCCACCTGCATAGTCGGCGTTCTCTTACGCCGATCGGGACTACTTAGCCGATTCTCATCGCGAAGGCCGCGAATTTGCAAACCCTAGCGCCGCCCACAAGGGCGGTGTGACGCGAATATCCCAAGGGGATTCGTCCAGTCTCGGCATTCACGATGGGGGTTGTACGGTACGCTGTTTAAAGGTTATGCGGCATGTCAGTGACATGCCGCATAACCTTGAGGGGGGAGGGACACCACCACAGCCTGCATGGGGGGGACATGCCTGCCATCCTGGTGGTTGACACCGAAATACCAGTAAAAGGGAAGGTTGGTGTCTTGCCGATAATATACACCTTATTTCTCCAAAATACATTAAAACTGCATAAGTAAAC
Source organism: Candidatus Denitrolinea symbiosum (assembly GCA_017312345.1). Classification (NCBI taxonomy): domain Bacteria; kingdom Bacillati; phylum Chloroflexota; class Anaerolineae; order Anaerolineales; family Anaerolineaceae; genus Candidatus Denitrolinea; species Candidatus Denitrolinea symbiosum. Next base: position 126,802 of record BLAA01000001.1, read on the forward strand.
TGGACTTAAATTATCTAAATTAGCGTTCTTTTTCACGAAAGAGCCGGAGCCACTCCTCCACCTCCGCGTCCGACATGGCCGCCTCGCCCGCGGACCGTTTAGCGGGCGCGCGCGTCGACGCTTTCACCCGCGCCGCGAACGCCTCCGACGAGACGACGGCCGCGCCCGCCGCCCGCGCCTCCGCCTGGACGGCGCGGTCCGAGGTGACCACCATCCAGTTGCGGGCCGCGCGGCCGAGCGATTCCAACCGGGCGCGGATGGCCGCGTCGGCGGTGGTCCCGAGGCGGACGAAATGCCCGGCGACGCGTCCCCACTTCCTCGTCCCGGATTGACCGGCCGGCGCGCCGTCGAAGTAGACCTCCGCGTTCGTCCGTTCGGCGCGGCTCCAGGCTTGCAGGATCGTCGCCAGTTCCATCTCGTCGTCCACCGAGCGCAGGCTGAGACCGAGTTTGGGGATCAGGTTGTGGCCGTCAATCAAAAAGGGCATGGGCGGATTTTAAAGCAAAACCTCGTTCTCCGCGCCCCAATTTGTTCCGGGCGTTTGGGAAACGAGGTCTCCGAAGGCGCGTCAGGCTGGCTGGACTTCGGTGGTAGTGATCTCGAATTTAGGCGGATTTTCGAGCGTCTTCTTCACCAGGCACAGGTCCGCCGAGCGGATGAGGGCGCTGTGATACTGCTTGGGGAACGTGGGCGGGACCTGGATGTCCAGTTCCACTTTTTCGAGCGCGCCGTTGAACGGGTTGCGGTGGTTGCGCTGGACAATGCGGATGCCCTCGGCGGGGATGTTGCGCTGGCGGCAAAAACCGAGGACGTAGATGCCCGCGCAAGTCCCGATGGAGGCGAGAAAGACCTCGAAAGGCATGGGGGCTGAATCCTGGCCGCCGCCCTGGGGAGGCTGGTCGGTGGGAAGGTCGTGGCCGCGGAAGTGCGCGTCCACGCGCGCGCCGCCGGGGAAGTCAATGATCATTTCCATTTGTAATCGCTCCATTTTCGAATTTCCATACATTGGGCAGACAGCCCAATTTACAAAAAACTTACCCGTTCAGCGTATAATTTAGCGTACCTTATTTTCCAGGAGATACCATGTCTGAAAAGAAACCCGGCAGCATCGTCGTCTCGCCCTCCGGCGGGATGTTGCACGATCTCGTTGTGCGCCTCAAACTCATCCTGCGGCTCATGGGCGACAGACGCGTCAACGCGTTCATCAAGCTTCTGCCAGTGGCGACGCTGGCGTATCTCGTCTTTCCGATCGACCTGATCTCCGCGATCCCGGGGCTGAGCGCGCTGGACGATATCGCCATCGTGTCGCTGGGCAACTATCTCTTCGTGGAACTCTGCCCGCCCGACGTGGTGCAGGAACACATGCAGCGCCTGGCGGTCAACTCCGCCGTCTCGCCGTCCGACGAGATCGTGGAGGCGGAGACCACCGAACTGCCCGACGAAAAGCGATGAGACGACTCGCGATCCTGACTCTCATTTTGACGACGGCCTGCGCGCCGGCTTTGACACCCGCGCCGGCCACACACGTCCCGACCCTGCCGCTTCCCGCCACGCTCGCGCCGGCTGCCCCGTCCCCGGCGACGGCGGCCCCGGAAACGGAACCCGCCCCCACCGTCCAGCCCGGAGGCGTGACGGATTTCCCGAATCCCGATTCGTACCAGTGGGAAACCGTCGCGGATGGACTTGAGCGTCCCGTAGACATCCAAAACGCGGGCGACGGCTCGGGACGCCTGTTCATCGTGGAGCAGCCGGGCGTCATCCGAACGCTGGCAAACGGACGGCTGGTCGCAGAACCGTTCCTCGACATCCGCGACCGCGTGGACGACAGCGACAACGAACAGGGTTTGCTGGGGCTGGCGTTCCATCCCCTTTTCAAGGAAAACGGCTTCTTCTACGTCAACTACACCAAACGCGGCGGAGACACGGTGATCGCGCGCTTCCACGCGCCGCTCGACCAAAACGCCGACCCGGATAGCGAAGTCCGCCTGTTGACGGTGAAACAGCCCTTCGGGAATCACAATGGCGGCGGGCTGGCTTTCGGCCCGGACTTCTATCTCTACATCGCGCTCGGCGACGGCGGTTCGGGCGGCGATCCGTACGGCAACGGACAGTCCCTGAAAACTTTGCTCGGAAAAATTTTACGAATTGACGTGGACAACGGCGACCCGTACGCCATCCCCGCCGATAATCCCTTCGGGAACGAGATCTTCCATTACGGGCTGCGAAATCCCTGGCGTTTCTCCTTCGACCCGCAAACCCGCGACCTGTGGATCGGCGACGTGGGACAGGGAGAGTGGGAGGAGATTGACTTCCTGCCGGCCGGCACGCCCGGCGGCGTCAACTTCGGCTGGAACCGCTTCGAGGGAATGCACGATTACACAACAGGCGCCGTCCCCGAAAATTACCGCCCGCCGCTCTTCGAGTACAGTCACAACGAGGGCTGCTCGGTGACGGGCGGTTATGTCTACCGCGGCGCCATGCGCGAATGGCAGGGCGTCTATTTTTACGGAGACTTCTGCTCCGGCAAGGTGTGGGGCGCGCTTCGGACGGTCGGCGCGGCGGACGAGACCGCCGTTTCCACGATCCTGTTCGAGACGGGCGCGCAAGTCTCCTCCTTCGGCGTGGACGAAGTCGGCGAACTCTACATGGCCTCCCTGAGCGGGAGCATCCTGCGCCTGGCGCGCCGCTGACGGAGGCAGGACATTAATCGGACAAAAACGAGGAATGTCATTCGGAATCAGGCCAATTGTCAAACCAGAAAATGACGCGTGTCACTGGAAGTTTCATCCTAAATCCCGTAAACTACGGACGTAATCTGGAGGCTGAAATGGCGTATCGAGCCTGGCAAGTCGAAAAGATCGAGTATTGCGAGAACGCCGGCCGCGAGGTCACGCTGGAAACCGAAATGGCGTACCCGGCCGACCATCTCCCGGACCAGCCGCCCCGCGTCATCGCCCACCGCTGCTCCAACGCCGAAGTCTGCAACCTGCTGGACAAGGCCGCCTGCAAGTGGTGCGGCACCAACCCGGATTACTCACCCTTATAAATCCACAGGCCGCAAGCCTGTAGATCATCTCTCTCTCCTTTGAGTTGGCGAAAGGCGCCCCCGCGAGAAATCGCGGGGGTTGCCGTTAAGTCAGTCCTGCGGCAGGAGAAAATCCCCGTTTTCCAAAAGTCCCTTCAACACGGTTTTCGCCGCGTCCGATTCCAGCAACTCGTCCAGACCAAACGACTTCAACTTCGTCTGCGTCGTCCGCACCGAGGGCGCGAGGAAAGCCCCGAACGGCAGGGACGTGCGGAACAGCTGGTAATACAAAAACCGCCGCGCGTTGCGCTTAAACTCAGGCGGGACCTCGATCCGCTCCGCCGATAAAAATCCCTCCATTGTCCTCCTCACGTCTTCGACCGTCTGCGGGAAGAACACGGTGGGATATTGCGTGAAGCGCGCCTTGCCCGCGCACAAGACCGCCGCGCCCAGGATGGACGCCTCCAGCCCGATGGTCGAGTTGTAGATCATGACGAATTTCGAGCGCTGGATCAACTCATACGAACTCAACGGCTCCTTCGGACCCACAACGACGACGTTCGCTTCCTCCCTGACCCCGCGCCGCGTCGCCCAATCCTCGACGGTCTCGCGGCTGGATTTGCGGACGCGCGTCTCGTCCGGGTGCGCGCGGACGACGAAGAGTGTCTCAGGGTGTCGGCGAATCACTTCGAGCGCCATATCCAGCCAGGCGAACATATCCTCGAAAACCGTGTTGGCGTGCGGCTGGCTGGTGTCAAAGATGACGTTGGTAAAGATGGGGACGATCTGCTTGAACCGCGCGGCTTTCTGCAAAAACGACTCGTCGAGTCCCTTCATGTCCGGCCAGAATTTGATGCCCGCCATCGTGAAGTCGCCTTGAAAGCGTTTCGCCAGATACGAATCGAGTTTAGCGTCCTGCTCCGCGGTCATCTCAAATTCAGCGGGGATGTGGATCGGGTAGATGGTCGCTTCGTCGTCGGTGAAGAAGGCGGAGGCGGGCTGGAGTCCCACCTCGTGAGTGACGACGCGCAGTCCGCGCTTGCGAGCCAGGTGCGCCGCCGTCGCTTCGGGGAAGAATTGCCCGTTGAAAACGACCACCGCGCGCGGCTGGGTCTCGTCGAGGAATTTCGAGAATTTCCGCGCCACGTTCCACGCGGAGAGGATGTACTCGCGCAGCAGGTAGCGCGTCGGCTCGTCGTCGGTCAAGTGATGGATGCGGAGAATCCAGCGCAGACCGGGCAGGCAGAGCGCGCCGAGGGGAAGATCCTGCCATTCGAACTTCATCAACTCTTGCAAAGAAAGCGGAGCGACGGCTGACGCGAGTTTTTCGTCCCGCTCAAAATCGAACCAATTTACCTGTGTCCCCGCCCCCCCGTCTGCCGGCACACCCGCGTACAGCGTCTTCGATTGTGCGATGCACGTTTTGCACGGCATGGGACGGTACACATCGTCGCGGTTGACGCCCAGCACACATTTGCTCATCCCCGCGTGACAGGCGAAGTACGCGACGGGAATCCCTTTCAGGCGCAGCGCCCACGAGACGAGCAGATGAAAGCCAGAGTTCCACGAGAAATCGTCTATGCCTGTGGAGGCTTTGAAGAAGACGATGGGCGCGCCGGAGGGAGGAGGCGAGATACGCGATACGAGATACGCTGCGCGCGCGATCTTGAGATTGTTGAGGCGGCGGACCAGTCCGCGCTTGAGGCGTTGGGTGAAGAAATCTTGAAACATGATTTGTTATAAAGGTAAGGCTTCCGTACAAACTGGCGGAAATCGTCCGTTTTTCGCCTCTTTAGCAACGGCAAAAAAGAATGCCTGGGCAGGCATCGATTCTTCGAACAGCAACGCGCTGACCAGGACATTCGTATCGAAAACGACACGCATCTCAGTCCGCCAGTAGTTCTTTCTCTGGCGTTACTTGAGTCGAGCGATTAATTTCAGAAAACCGCTCGACCAGTGTATACAAAAATAATTCGTAATCTTCAGGAGTGCGAAAGAAATCGCTCATGCGGCGGAGACCCGAATAAGGCCAGCCAGCGGGGAAGAATTATGCTGGAGGCGGCGGATTTCGTTCCGATACTGCGCCTGGCGTTCCAGCCAGGTCTTGTACACGCTGCCCCACTCGCCAAAATCAAGAACCCACTCATCCCTTTCGGGTTCTTCGCCATTTACATAAGCCGCGTAGAATATTTCGGAGCGAATTCCGTATTTGCGCTCGAAGGCGAGCAGATCCTCCTCCAGCGCGTGGATGTCGGCAAGGATCTGTTGGGCGTTCATGGTAAATCTCCTGCGGAATTATACAACACTTCCCAAGGCCGATTTCAATTCACCAATCATTACTCACCTCGTATCCCAACCTCACCAACAGGTCTCCCGCCACGTCCTTGAACAGGCGTTTGTGTTCGTCGGTGAAATATTCCTTCCAGTTGCCCGTCCTGCCCACGCGGAAGGTGCGACTCTTCTTCGGCTGGATCGCCTCGACCAGGATCGCGGCCGCCGTCTCGCGCGGCGTGGGGATTTTGTAACCTGTCCGCTCCACCTCGTCGAGCATGGACGCCAGCGTGGACTCGCGGCGGTCCACCAAATCCTCGTAGCGGATGCACATCACGTTGGGCTGTTCGAGCCATTGGAACACGCCCTCGTAGCGTCCTTTCACGCTGACCATGTAGAGTCCGTCGCGGTCAACGCCAGTGATGGCAACTTTAAGTCGCTCGCCGAAATCGGGCAGGGACTGATAGTAGTCGTGCATGCCATGTTCTTCGTGCATGTCGGTGGCGAAGAAGACCTGTGAGACGAGCAGGTCGCGCGGGTCGCGGTAAATGAAGAAGTTGACGCGCCCGCTCGAAGTCAGGAAAGACGCGTTTTCGGGCGCGGCGTCCACGTATCCCCAGCCGATCACGCCGCGCGGGATCGCCTTCAAGTCTGACAGCACGCGGTCCGCCGTCCGCCGTCCGCCGTCCTTGTTGATCGTCCGCACGGGTTCGGCCTCCACGTAGCGGTAGGGCATGATGCGCGTGAAGCCGTTGAGGACTTGCAGGAGCAGGTGCGAGCCGCTCTTCGGTTTGGCGTTGCCGAAGATGGGCGGCGCGTCGTCGAAAGAGAATCTCTTCCAACGCGCAACGGCTTGCAGGTTTTTCCCGACAGGTCTAAGAGCGCGGCGGAGGCTTTGAGTCAGTCGCATTGATCACCACAGGCTTGCAAGTATACACGCAACTTGTAACCCGCATTACTCGTCATTGACGCGGCGCAGTTTCTTTAATGACGACTTCTCAGATTCGTACACTTTCTTCACGCCGTCGCCCAACGCGGCCTCGGTGACGCGGATATATTTGACGAGGCGCTCAAAGCCGCCAGGTTCGACGGAGGCGGCCTGGTCGCTGCCCCACATGGCGCGGTCGAGGGTCAGGTGACGTTCCACCATGCACGCGCCGAGCGAGACGGCGATCGTCGAGGGGACGAGTCCGACTTCGTGTCCCGAATAGCCAATGGGGGTGTTCGGAAATTCGCGGCGGAGCGTCTCGATCATTTTAAGATTCAACTCCTCGGGCTCGCACGGATAGGCGCTGGTGCAGTGCATGACGACGAGATTTTCCTCGCCCGCGGCCTTCACGCCTTTGTGGATCTGCTCCATTGTGGACATGCCCGTGGAAATAATGATGGGCTTGCCCGTCTTGCGGGCGTACTTGAGCAGCGCGTGATCGGTCAGCGAGGCGGACGGGATCTTATACGCGGGTGTGTCGAACTGCTCCATGAAATCCACAGCGGGTTCGTCCCACACCGAGACCATCCAGGCGATGCCCTTCTCTTTGCAGTGACGGTCAATCTCGCGGTACTCCGCTTCGTTGAACTCCACTTTGTAACGATACTCGATGTAGGGAATGTAGCCCCACGGCGTCTCGCGCATTTGACTCTTCTGCGCCTCGGGCGTGGACACGTCGGGCGTGCGCTTCTGGAACTTGACCGCGTCCGCGCCCGCGTGGGCGGCGGCGCTGATCATCTCTTTGGCGATGCCGACGTCGCCGTTGTGGTTGATCCCGATCTCGGCGATGACGTAGGCGGGATGCCCGTCGCCGACCATGCGATTTCCGAGTTTGATTTCGCGTGTCATGTGATCTCCTTCAATTAGTTATGAGATGACAAGAGAACAGAGAGCGGTCAAAATCAATTCCCAATCCCTGCTCACTACTCTCTGTTCTCTACTCTCTACTCTCTACTCTCCGATCTCCATCTTCTTCAACACCAACTCGCACAGCTCGCGCACCGCGCCATGACCGCCAGGTTTGGACAGCACATGATCGGCGGCTTGCAACACTTCGGGATACGCGTCCGCAACGGCGACAGCCCAGCCCGCGATCTCGAAGCAGGGCAGGTCGTTCAAGTCGTTGCCGATGTATACCACATTCGCAGGCTCGACATTTCTCTCAGCCAGCAACTTTGTCAACGCCTCGCCCTTGCCGCGGATGTCTATCCCGTGGACGGCGTCCACGCCCATCTTCGCGGCCCGCGCCTGGACAACGGGATTCGGCTCCGACGACAGGATCATCACTTCGACCCCGCGCTCGCGCAGCGTGCGGATGTGCATCGAATCGGACCGTGAAGCGGCTACCGTTTCCTTGCCGTTTTCGTCCGTCCAGACGCGGTTATCGGTGACGACGCCGTCGAAGTCCGAAACGATCAACTTCACAGACGCGGGCATCGGACGCCGCGCCCGTCCCGCCCAAACCATGTCCAGTCCGCCCGCGGCGACGAGATGTTCGTAGCGCGCCCAGTCTTGCAGGTTGTCAATGTCCACGGTGAAGACCGAGTCGATGATGAGCGGATAAATATTCTTCCCACTCATCGAGCCATTGAGAATGGTCTCCGCGCGGACCGCGTCAATGTGACCCGTCTGCCAGTAGACGGGCGGGAGGATCTGCCGCGGCGCGTTGTACGGCTCGTCAATCCCGTCCACGTCCAGCAGGTTTTTCATCGGCGCGTTTTCGCCATCGGGCAGTCGCCACATCTTGTGTGGATTCTGTCCCGCCGAGACGACGCCGCGCACGCTGTCCGCGTCGGGATGCGCCAGCAGGATGGCGATGGCCTTGTCCACCAGTCCGCGCGGGCGGATGGGCGAAGTCGGGCGCAGTTGCACCGCCACATCGGGCTTGTAGTTTTCGTGTTCATCCAGCCACTTCAGCGAGTGGACGAACACGGGCAGGTCGGTGGTGTGGTCCTGCGCGAACTCGGCGGGACGCAGGAAGGGCGTCTCCGCGCCGAACTGACGGGCGACCGCCGCGATCTCCTCGTCGTCCGTGCTGACGATGACGCGCGTCACGGACGCGGCCTGCTTCGCCGCGGCGATACTCCATGCAATGAGCGGATAGCCCGCGAAGTTGCGGATGTTCTTGCGCGGAATGCCTTTCGAGCCGCCGCGAGCGGGGATGAGGGCGAGGACTTCGGTCATAGTGAAGAGAGTAGCGAACAGAGAGCAGAGAGTAGTTGGAGCGCGGACTGCTCTCTAATTATCTTACCAGGCAGTCCATCCTCCATCCACCACCACATTATTTCCCGTCATGTACGAGGACGCGTCGGAGGCGAGGAACAGCAATGCGCCGTTCATCTCGTCCTTGCGTGCCATGCGGCCGAGGATGGTCTTGGCGGAATAGTTGGCGACGAAGTATTCTTCGTGGTTGTTGAACACGCCGCCAGGGGTGAGCGCGTTGACGCGGATCTCCGTGCCAGCATAATACGCGGCGAGATATTTGGTGAATCCCAGCGCTCCCGCTTTGGTCACGGTGTAGTAGACAGGCTTGAACGCTACGCGCTTCCCGTCCTTGATGTAGATGCGCTGGTCGGGGCCGTTAAGTCCATACGTGGAGCAGATGTTGATGACGCTCCCCTTCCTTCCCTGCGCGACCATCTGTTTGACGCAGGCCTGCGTGACGAGAAACATGCCCGTCAAATTGACGTTGAGCGCGGCGTTCCACTGCTCGAGCGGATAGTCCTCGAACGCGCCTGGCGCGATTCCCCGCGCGGCCGCGTCGGGATCGAACTTCGGGTCGAGGGCCGCGGAGTTGACGAGGATGTCCACCCGCCCGAACGTCGAGAGGACGGAGACGGTCAGCGCGTCCACCGACGCGGGATCGGTGATGTCCGCCGCGATCCCCTGCGCGCGGAATCCGTCGCGGGTCAGGTCAGACGCGACCTGATTGGCCGCGTCCGCGTCCAGGTCAACGACCGCGACAGCCGCGCCTGCTTCGGCGAGCGTACGGCAAAATTCCCTGCCGAGCAATCCCGCGCCGCCCGTCACGACGGCGACGCGTCCGGTCAAATCAAATTTTTCCTGAATGGTCATCATACTCCTCGGTTACGGCGACGCGTAGAAGACCGCGCCCCCGCCGCCTTTGAACGCCAGCGGCAGGCCGGACGTCAACAGGTCGAAATCGGCGTCGGCGGCCGCGTCGAAGACCGCCAGCGCGGCGCGGCCTGCAAGCACGTCGTCGCGGACGGATGCGATGCCCGCGTCGAAATTATCCCACGCGAGGCCCGTCACGGGGTCCACGCGTTCGGGCAGGACGCGGCAGCCGCGCCCCAGGTAGAGATAGACCGCGCCCGGCTCGTTGGTGTAAATGGGCGCATCGGCAGGCAGGGTTTTCAGATACGCGATGACTTTCGAATCGTACCACTTGAACGACGCGTATCCCTGCCCGCCTTTGGAGAGTTCCGTCACCGCGCGCGCCTGCCCCGTGATGGAGACGCCGAAAATATAGACCGTCAGGAGGACGATGGCCGCGCGTCCAATGAGGCTGAAATTTTTCCACATCCACGTTCCCGCGCAGACGAGGAGCAGCATGAGCGGCAAGTAGAGCGGCGCGAGGATGCGAACCTTCAGCGGCGTGCTGGCGTCGAAGAGGCTGATCGAGAACAGCGTCGAGGCGAGGTAGCCGAAGATGTACAACCCGTTGGTGAAGCCGATCGCTTCGGGCATGGGCATGGACGGCTTGAAGAATCGCCGCAAGCCATTGACTAAAATCCACAGCAGGATCGCCAGGAGGACCAGGACGGCGAACGCGGTGAAGATCTGCGGCGTTCGGAACAACTCGCGCCGCCATTCTTCCACAGGGACGAGGAACTCAGAGAATGTGCGAAGTCCCTGCCGCAGCGTTTCGGGCGTGACGGGATGCCAGACGAACGTGCGGTTGGTGGCGTTCCCCGCGACGAGGCGGTTGCGGAGTCCCCACGCGAGGGCCGGGGGCAGGAAGCCGGCGAGGAAAAGCGCGGCGGAGGAGAGACGCTTCTTCCAGGTCTCGTTCAGGAGGATGAGCGTCAGTGCAAAGGTGGCGGCCAGCGCGAGGCCGGAGTAGCGCGTCAGGTAGGCGAGGGAACTCGCGAGACCGGCGGCAAGGAGCCAGGCCGGTTTGCCGAAATCGAAATAAAAGGCGAAGAGCAAAAACGCGATCAGGCTGAAAAATAAAAACAGCGGCTCGCTCATCGCGACCGCGTGGACGCGCAAGAGCGAGGCGTTGACGACGACCAGCGCGGCGAGGACGATCCCCGCCAGGGACGATTTCGCCGCGCGCCAGCCGAGCAGACCGAGCAGCGCGGCGTTGATGCCGAACAGCGCGGCGTTGAGCAGCCGCGCCGCATTGATGGGATTGGCCCCGGTCAGCCCGATCAACGCCAGCGTCCCGGAAAAGGCCGGGGGGAAGTGGGTGACAAATTTGTTCGATTCGAGCCAGGCGGCGCGGTAGCCGTCTCCCGCCAGGAGGCTGCGCGCCCCCGCGATGTACGCGATGGAATCGTCGGAGAGGCCGAGGCCTTCGGGAGTCGCTTTGAGGACGAGGAAACATCCGAGAGCGGCAAGCAAGCCCAACGTCAAGTAGGAGGCGAAGGAAAGTCGGCGGGAGGTCATTCAAAGAAAGATACGCAACACGCAATATGTAGTACGTACTGCGTATTGCGTATCCATGTCAAGCAACTACTGTGGCAGCAGGTAGCCCTGCTCTTCGAGGTACGCGACGATCTTGCGGGCGTTTTCCTCGGGCGTGGCCCCGTAACCCAGGAGCGTGATCTCGGGTTCGATGGGCGGTTCGTACGGATCGTCAATGCCGGTGAAGCCCATCGGCTTGCCGTCGGCCATGGCCTGGCGCGCTTTGGCGTAGAGGCCTTTCACGTCGCGTTCTTCGCAGACTTCGACGGGCGTGTCCATGAAGACTTCGATGAAGTTCTCGCCGACCATCTTGCGGGCTTCGTTGCGCGTGGCGCGGTACGGGCTGATGGCCGCGCAGACGACGATGCCGCCCGCGTGGGCGATCTCGCCCGCCACGAATCCGATGCGGAGGATGTTGGTGTCGCGGTCTTCCTTGCTGAAGCCGAGACCCTTGCTCAAGTGCGTGCGCACCACGTCGCCGTCGAGGATGGCGGTCTCGCGGCCGCGTTCGAGCAGCAGCGTGGTCAACACCTGCGTGGTGGCCGATTTGCCCGACCCGCTCAAGCCTGTGAACCAGACACAAAATCCCTGCTTGTGGCGCGGCGGGTACATCTCGCGCAGGATCTCGGCGGTTTCGGGGCGGGTGAACCATTCGGGGAGCAGTTTGCCCTTGGCGAGATATTGGTCGCGGACCTGCGTGCCGGAGATGTTGGCGGTCTTCGCGCCCTTCGGCACGTCCTTCTCTTCGACGTAGCGGTCTTCGTCGGGGAGATAGACAAGCATCTCGAACGGGATCATCTTGACGCCGAGCTCCGCTTCGTATTTCTTCATATTCTCCTGCGCGTCATACGGACCGTAGAACGGCTTGCCCGTGGAATCGTTCCCCGGCCCCGCGTGGTCGCGTCCGACCACGAAATGATTCGCCCCGTGGTTGCGGCGGATGATGGCGTGCAACAACACTTCCTTCGGTCCCGCCATGCGCATGGCAAGCGGAAGCAGGCTGAGCAGGGTGGCGCTCTTGTCATAGTGATTGTCCACCAGCGCCTTGTATGTGCGGACGCGGGTGTAATGGTCCACGTCGCCGGGCTTGGTCATGCCCACGACCGGATGAATGAGCAGCGAGCCTTTCACTTTGGCGGCGGCGCGCTTGGTCAACTCTTCATGGATGCGATGGAGCGGGTTGCGCGTCTGGAACGCGACCACGTTGTCGTGTCCCATATTCTCCAGAATGGCGCGCACTTCGGCGGGCGTGCGGCGCAGGCTGACGAAGTCGTAATACTTCGGCATGTTCACGACCTTGATCGGGCCGCTGATGCAGACCTTGTCCCAGCGCTGCATTTCCGAGACCATGGGATGCTTCGGATCGGTGGAGCCGTACGCCAGCGCGGCCTCCACATCGGCGTCCCAGCGGAAGACCTCGTCCAGCCGCATGATGGCGATGGTGTCGTTGTTGGCGTTGCGCAGCACAAGTTCCTCGCCGACCGCGGGAAGTTCGGCCGGGTCCGCCGTCAATGTGATGGGCAGCGGGAAGAGCGTCCCGTCCGAGAGACGCATCTCGCGCAGGACGCGGTCGTAATCGGCCTTGCCCATGAAAGTGGTCAGGGGCGAGAATCCGCCCGAAGCGATCAACTCCAGATCGCACAGATTCCGCATCGTGATTTTGATGGAAGGCAGTTTGGACGCGCTGGCGAGGAGTTCCTCGCGCTCTTTCCCTTCGACGACCAGGTTTACCAGTTTTCCGCCATAGGGAGGGATCAGTTTTGCTTTTGCCATTGTCTACTCCAAAATTGATAGGACGACTGAAGTCGTCACTACATGGTTTTTCAAACGCCCGCAAATTATACTCCAAAATTCAGCAATTGAATTTTGGAATTTAAAAACGTCGAGACAAACACGCGCGTTGGGGCGAACGTTGGGGCGAACGTTGGGGCGAACCTGCGTGTTCGCCCTGGGCAGACACGCAGGTCTGCCCCTACCGAAAATTGAACACCCGCCCCGACTTTTGGGATTCTTGCGCAGCCAGCGCGAGACGGAGGGCGGCCGCGCCATCCGCAAGCGTGCACCTCGGTTCGGACTCCCCCGCAGCGACCTCCACAAAATGACGCGTTTGCCTCACGAAGAGCTGGTTCCGCTCGAAGCCTTCGGGCGGCGCGAACGTCTCGACGATGGACGCGGGCGGAGAGTCGCTCCACGTCCCGAACACGGCGGACGCTTTGAAGAAGTGAAGGATGCCGTCCGTATTGTCCCAGCGGAGAGTCCCACCCGTCCCGATGATTTCAAGACGATGCGCCGGGGGTCTCTGCACATAGTTGAGGTGGACGCTTCCCACCGCCCCATTGACGAACTTCAACCCGACTTCAGCCACCTCTTCCACGTCGAGTTCGAGCGGTGAGATGTGTCCATTGAACGACCAGAGCGAATTCACTTCGCCGATAAGATAGCGCAGATAATCGAGCGGATGTGTGAGCGTTCGCAGGACGCCCCCGCCCAAATCGGCGCGCGCCGCGTACGACTGGCGGTAATCCTCCCATGGATGCCACTGCGGAAGGTACTCTCCCCAATGCGCGTGGACGGCGAGGACCTGTCCGAGCGCGCCCGCCTGAATCAGTTCGTGCGCTTTATTGAGCGTGGGATGGTAGCGAAACTGAAATCCCACCAGAATTTTGCTCCCGCTCTTTTCGGCGGCTTCACGAAGTTCGTCCACGCGGTCGAGCGAATCGGCGATGGGTTTCTCCAGCAGGATGGCGCAGCCCGCCTCCGCCGCAGGGATGGCAACGTCCATGTGCAGGGAGGTCGGGTTGGCGACGATAACCGCGTCGGGCTGGCGCTTCGTCAGCGCGGCACGGATGTCGGTCTCGACGGGACAGCCCATCAGTTCGTCGTCGGGCAATGTGGCGCGGTGACTGCGGAGGAGGACGATGTCCGTCTCGCCCAGCGCGACCAAATTGCGAAAGTGACGGCGTCCAATGGAGCCAAGACCAGCGATCAAAAATTTCATTGTTTCCTCGTAAGGGCAGACCTATGTTTCCTCGTAGGGGCAGACCTATGTGTCTGCCCAGATGTCTGCCCAGATGTCTGCCCAGGTTTTCTCAGGGCGGACCTGCGTGTCCGCCCCAACGTTCGCCCCAACGCAGGTCCGCCCCAACGCAGGTCCGTCCCAATAAGTTCGTCATTATCATTACCAATCGTTGTTTTTCTCATATCCCCATTTCACCAACATCGCGCCCGCGGCCTCTTTGAAGATGGACTTATCGCGCGCGGTGAAGAGACGCGACCAATTCCCAGCCTGTCCTTTGGGAAGGAAGGAGGAAATGTCGCCGTTGCGGCGTTCCTGCCATTCCTCGTCGGGGTTGGAAGACATCTCGGTGACGATTTCTTTTTCCAGCGCGGCGTCCACTTTCTTCACGCCGAGGAAATTCCAGAGTTTGGTCGTCTCATCGAACGGAGTCGAAAGCAAATCTTCGTAGCGCAGGGCAAAGTAATTTTCGCCGAACAATCTCTGTCCCTCGGACTCCGTCTCTTGCAGGTTGGCGATCCAGCCTTTGGCGACGCGGCGGATGAAGGTCTCGGTGAAGATCGAGCGGCGTCCGTCGCTGAACGGAGCGGGATCCAGCCGAAGGTCAGAGATGATGCGTCGGTCTTCGGCGGTCAGAAATTTGGATTCCTCCACGAAGTTGCGGAAGCGTTCCGAGATCAGGACGTCGCGTCCGTCGCGGACGATGTAGACCAGTTTCGCGTCGGGATAGACCGCGTGGAGGTCGCGCACAGCCTGACCGTGAATCGTGGACGAGGGGCTTTTGTCGCCGACGATCATCTTGCCTGCGCGGGCGGCGTCACGCTCGAGGATCACGTCCGCCGCGGCGCGCAGGACGAGGGGCGAGAGGTCGCGTCCGTCGTTCCAGCGGTTGGACTTGCGCGTCAGCCATTCTTCGATCTCGGCGGAATCCACCAGCGATTTGAGCAGCGGCTGGCGCGTGAAGAAGTGCGCCTGATAGTTGCAATGCACTTCGGGGTGCAGGCGGACGAGGCGCATCAGGAGGGTCGTCCCTGAGCGGGCATGGCCGAAGATGAAGAATTTTTCGCGCGGGAAGAATTGCCTGATCTCCGCCACTCCCTCGTCCGTGATGGCGGGGATGGGATTGCGGGTTTTCTTTTTGGGGTCGCCCTTGAGGAGGATGCGGGCGGCGGATTTGAGACGGGAAAGCATGAAGTGACTCCGAGTTAGGCGCTTATTAAGTGCGCTCTATTTTATCGCTTCCAATTCAACATCACCAGCCCAACCAGGCAGACGAAAATCCCAGCGATATTGACCCACGAGATTTCGTCTTTGAACAGAAAAATCGCCACAGGGACGAGGATGAGCGTTGCGATCACATTGACCAGCACCGCGGCGATGCCCACGCTCCAGCCTGCGCGGTAGGTGAGCAAAAAACCGAACTCGATGCCGACGATGGCGACGGCGAGTCCGACGCTGGCCCAGTTGAGTTTTCGCAGTTCGGCTCCGAGACCGCCCTGGAGCGGGAAGAAAAAGAGGGTCAGCAGCACAACGCCAAAGGCGACCGCATACGTAACGAGGAGGGAGATCGTAAAGTTCACGTTCGCGGGCGTATTCTTGGCAACGAAATGATAAAACGCGCTGGAAGCGATGGCGAGGGTGATGGAGAAATAAAAGAGAAACATGCTGCCTGTTTTCATGGTTGCGTGGTTGACTTGTACGTATCGAGAATTTCCAGAATAAACTCTGCTGTGCGCTTGCCTGATGTGCCGTCAATGAAGGTAATCTCGTCCTCGACGAACTTCCGCCTCGCTGCCGCGTCCGCGTTTGGATCCGCCAAATAGACATTTAACGCGTCGCGAAGCTGACTCTCGTTCTCAGCCACGCGTCCTGCTTTCGCCTCGCGGAATCTTTGGTGCGTGGGCCAGTTGCCGATCTCTTTTAGCGAGAGCGAAAATTTGTTGGGCTTGTTCCAGCCGTTTGGCGCGTCGATCACGGCGGCGATCATCGGCGTGTTGTAGACGGCGGTCTCGACCAACATCGTCGAGTAAACGGTCACCACCACATCGGAATATGCCATCATGGACGATTTCTCGTCCATATCTTCGCCGCCGTAGTAACCGAGCGAGCCTCCCAACGCGACGGGCTGAACGACGTGCACATGCGGATATTTCTTTTCAAGTTCAAATACGCGCTGACGTTCCTCCGCGAAAATCTTCGGCTTGTCTTGAAAGTGACTCGGGTGCAGGCGGATCAACAACTGCGAAGGCTCCGTCAGCGCATCGGACGAGACCAATTTTGCCAGCGCTTCGATGTTCGGAAAGTTCGGCGCGAAGTGGACGAAACTGCTGGCGTATGAAATCAACTTGCGATTCGGGTCGAGTCCGTGCAATTTGAAATACTCGTCGCGCGGCATGAGCCATTGCTTGCGGAAATATCCATCATACGAGGGGATGCCGCCGATGTGGACGCGGTCGGGATCCCAATCCGAGCCGAGGACGAGCTCGTCTTTTTGCAATTGAGACCAGCACGTCGCCCACTGCACGTCCGCGCCGCTGACGTTGTACGAGGAGGAGTTGTCCCAGCCGACGATGACGGTCATGTTCGGGATGCCGCGGCGGGCCGATTCGCGCAGGAGGTAACGGTCCATCCGCCAGCCAGGCGTCGAAGCGATGACCATGTCGGGTTGGTAGCGGTCGAAGAGGTCGGTATAGATTCCAGGGTCAGGCGTGAAGCGGTTTTGCATCCGCACGAGGAGTTTGCGCGCCCACGAAAAATTCCGCAGGAGGAGAATCATCAGCGCGGCGGGAATCCAAATCCCCAGGCGGAACTTCCACGAGTTCTCCGCCCAGACTTCCCAAATGTGACTGTCCATGGCTTCGGTGTTGATGCGGCGCGAGCCGCCGACGCGGCGCAGATAGGCGAGCAGCCATTGCAGGCGCGGTTGATGAGTAGTGGCAAATTCATTCGCCCGCTTCAAACGCAAGCCTTCGAACGTCAAATTCGGCTGCGCGAATCGCTGCGATATTTTTTCTTTGGTGTCGTCGTCGGTGAGGACGACGACTTCCACGCCCGCTTTGAGCAGCGTCGGGACGACGTCGCTTTGCAGGAAGTACACGATCGCCATGCCGTGGTCGGCAGAGATGAAGATGCGTCTCACACCACCCTCTCCGCCACCTTCTCCCCATACCCCAGCAGCGCCTGCACCATCTCCTGACTCCGCCCCTCCGCGTAGACGCGCAGGACGGGCTCCGTCCCCGATGGGCGGATCAACAGCCACGAGTCGTCGGCCATGATGTATTTCACGCCGTCGCGTTGACTGATCTCGGTCACTTTCTCGCCGCCGATCTCCGCGGGGGCTTGCTTCGTCAGGAACTCGGTCATCTCGGCTTTCGCGACGGGACGGCTGAGACGCAGGTCGGTACGCTCGTAGAACGCGGGGCCCACGTCCTTGAGCAGGTCGTCCACCAGCGCGTTCAGCGGCTTGTTCATGGCGGACACAATTTCCACCAGCAAGAGTCCCATGATCGGGCCGTCGCCTTCGGGGATGTGTCCCTTGAACGAGATCCCGCCCGACTCCTCGCCGCCGATCAGCACATCTTCGCTCATCATGTAATCGGCGATGTGATTGAAGCCGACGGGCGTCTCGTACAGTTTGAGCCCATAGCGCTTGGCGAGACGGTCAATCATGCGCGTCGTCGAGACCGTCCGCACCACCGCGCCGCTCATGCCGCGCTTCTCCACGAGATATTTCAGCGCGAGTGCGAAGATCTTGTGCGGGTCCACGAAGATGCCGCGCTCGTCCATCGCGCCGATGCGGTCCGCGTCGCCGTCGGTGCAGAGACCGAAGGCGCCCATTCCCGAAGAGATCGCGGAAGCCAGCGCGCCCAAATTCTTGGCGATGGGTTCGGGATGGACTCCGCCGAAGCCAGGATTCATCTCGCTGCGCACTTCCGCCACCTCGCAGCCCGTCCCCTGCAAAAAGCCCTTGATCACGCCGCGCCCCGAACCGTACATCGAGTCCACCACGATGCGCTGGGGATTATCGGCGATCACGTCGCTTTGGATGAGCGTGCGCAGGTGTTCATAATACGCGGGCAGCGGATTGAATCTCTGGATCAAACCCGCCTCGCGCGCCTTTTGGAAATCCATCAGGTTCGGTCCGCGCGCCTGCTGCTCGTTGTCGTTGATGTAGATTTCCACGCGGCGGCATTGCTCAGGCAGCGCCGACCCGCCGAACGCGCCCTTCAACTTGACGCCGTTGTAGCGCGGGGCGTTATGCGACGCGGTGATCATCACCCCGCCCGCCGCGCCGAGATTCTTGACCGCGTACGAAATCGCGGGCGTGGGCGAATCGGACTGGGCGAGGTAGACGACGAATCCGTTCGCGGCCAGGACGCGCGCCACCTCGCCCGCGAATCTATCGGACAGGAATCGCGTATCGAAGCCGACCACGATCCTTTCCTGACTTTGAGCGGACGCGCCGTTCTTCGGCTTGGTCCAATGCTCGGACGCGACCGCGTCGGCGATGGCCTGCGCCACCATGCGAAGATTATCGAAGGTAAAAGTATCCGAAATGACGGCGCGCCAGCCGTCGGTGCCGAAATGGATGGGCATGTTTTCTCCTGTTGGGCAAATTTGTTGGGGCGGTCTCGTTGGGGCGAACTCGTTGGGGCGGTCTCGTTGGGGTGGACTCGTTGGGGTGGACTCGTTGGGGCGGACTCGTTGGGGCGGACCTACGTGTCCGCCCTGGGCTCGTTGGGGCGGACCTGTTGGGGCGGTCTCGCTGAGGCGGACTCGTTGGGGCGGACCTGCGTGTCCGCCCTGGGCTCGTTGGGACGGACTCGTTGGGGCGGACCTACGTGTCCGCCCTGGACACGATCTGCTTTTATGGCGTGAGCGTCACGGTCGGCGTCTCCGTCGGCTGCCAGTTGACCACCGGGGTGGCGATCGCGAGCAGCGAGCGGATGATCCAGCCCTCCACTTTTTCGCCGTTGCGGTCCACCTGAATCTTGACCCAGGCCACGCCGTTGCGATCGGCCGTTTCGCCGAGAAGGATGACGATATATCCGTTGCCAAGCGTCATCAGGTACTCGCCGCCGGGCGCGTCGCGGACGATGGCCCCGCCGCCCTCAGGCGAGTCGATGCGCGCGAAGATGGGAGTCGGCTCGACGGTGAGGGAGGGCGTCCACGTCTCGGCGGGAGACTCGGTGGCCGGGACCTGCGTCTCAGTCGGGGAGACGGTCGGGCTGGGCGGACGCGGGGTAGCGCTCGGGCTGGGACTCGGCCGCGGGGAGGGCGACGCGGCGAAGGTCAAGGAAGGAAGCGGCGAGGGAATCGGCGCGGGCGGAGGCGAAGTCCCATTGACGAGGCTGCGCGCGGCCCCGCCTAGTCCCGTCCATGTCGCCAGAACCGCGAGGAGGGAGATCAAAAGGACGAGGCTGAAAATGAATCCGCCAAACGAGCGCGGACGGAATCGCATGAAGGCGAGAGTGAGCAGCCCGACGAAGGTCGCCCACGCAAAGTGGACGAGCGCCACGAGCGCGGCCTGCGGCCAGACTCCCTCGAGGCGGGCGCCGAGTCCGAAGCCGGCCGCGCCGAGGGGAAGGTAGAAGGCGTACGCGAGGACGACGCTGGGCAGGTAGGGTTTGTCTTCGGTACGGACGAAGGTCACGACGAGCAGGGCGGCGCCGATGGCGAGGACGATGATTTCGGGAGGCCAGAGCGCGGCATGGAGAAGGACTTCGTTGTGGGTGCGAGGCCCGAAGGGGAGTTCGGCAAAGCCCGCCGCCAGGCCGATGAGGAAGACAATGATGGCGCTGACGAGCAGCGCGGCAAAAGTCTGGATGAAATAACGCGGCGAGCCGGTGACGATGGCGATGGAGAGGCCCACCCAGGGAGTGAGTATCGGCGCGGCGAGAACGCCGAAGATGATGACGGCTTGCGAGTCGAGCAGGTAGCCCGCGGCGATGATGGCGCCGCTCAGGATGGCGTAAATGAACAGTTCAAAGGTCGGGTATGAGCGCCGCGCCAGATCCGCGAGGACGGCGGCCTGGCCCTCGGCGTCGGCGGGAAATAACATGCGGCGGGCGCGGCGTCGGCGGGCGCGGGCATCGTGAGGGATGGGCGGGGAATCGGGTTCGTTCATTTTGTCAGGCTGGCAGCGAGGCGCAGAGATTTTTCGAGCGGTTAGCGCGGCATCCGCAACCGCCTTTCAAGCGCTCATGCCATCGAGAAAGAAAACATCAGGGCGGGAACGCTTTCCCCATTGTCAAGCCTGTCGGCGACAACGCGTAACGCCAATGCCTGGGCATGTGCAACAGCCTCATCGGGGTTCCTGCCATAGGTCATCACGCCTGGAAGTTCCTTCACCTCCGCCAGCCAGCGTCCATCCTCTTCCTGTTCGTATTCGACTGTAAATTCCATTCTGCGTCCTTTCGTCATCCATCACGAGTATAGCACAACCAGATTATTTTGCCCTCACCGCCGCGAAGCCGAGTCCGTTGGGGCCGACGTGCGCGCCGATGACGGTGGCGACGTTCACGACCAGGATCTCGCGCGGCAGTTCGCGGCGGCATTCTTCCATGAGGCGGGAGAGGAAGCCGCGGGCGCGGGATTCCGCTCCTGTGTGCAGGATGGCGAGACGTTCGATGGGCAGTCCCGCTTTGAGCAGCGCGGCCATGCGCTCGTCGGCTTGACGCGTCGTCCGCGTCGCTCCGGCGGGTTTAAGCAGTCCGTCGGTCAGTTCGATCAGCGGTTTGATGGAAAGCATCCCGCCGAGGAGGGTGACCGCGGCTGGGACGCGTCCGCTGCGGCGGAGGTAGTCCATCGTGTCGAGCGCGGCAAAGACGCGGAGTCGGCGGCGGACGTCGGCGATGGAGGCGATGGCTGTTTCGACGTCCGCGCCCGATTCGGCGGCCTCGGCCGCGGCCAGCGCCTGGAAGCCGAGTCCGAGCGAGAGCGAGCCGCTGTCCACAATGGCGACGCGGCCGGGGAAGTCGTCCGCGGCCTGGCGCGCGATGTCGCAGACGGCGGTCAGTTGCGAGGCGGCGTGGATGGAGAGAACGAAGTCGCAGCCGGAGTCGAGGAGTTTCTGGTAGCGCGCGGAAAATTCGCCGATGGAGGGCGCGGCGGTGGTCGGGAACGTCCGCATCGCGGGCAGGCGCGCGTAAAAGTCGCCGCGGCTGAGGTCCTTGCCGTCGGCGTATTGTTTCCCTTCAACGACGAGGATGGTGGGGACGACTTCAACGTCGAAACGCCGCGCCAAGTCGCCGGGCAGGTCGGAGGTGGAGTCGGTGACGACGCCGATTTTCATCGCCGCGAGTATAGCACAGGGACGGGAGCGAATCGGGGCGGTTGCGTCCTGGCTTTTCAAATTTGTTCGCCGGATGTTAGTTGATTCTCAGGTCAAATTTTCTGAAATGCGGTTATGATAGGCGGAAATTGGAGAACGAATGGTACTATTCCTTGTCCTGACCCTGCTTTCCATGTTCATCGTCTTTGGCGTGGACGTGCGCCAGAAGCGGCGCGAGTTCATCCGCACGGGTAAATAGCTCATGGTTTCATCCGCGAGAATCTGTGTAGTTAAGAAACGGTCTTAAAGGGCGGCGCGGCCGTCGCTTACAAGGGCGGATAGGGAAAGGCGCGACGGTCTTCGGGAAGGAGGGGGAAGCGGCGCGTCGCGCGCAGACGTTCGGCGCGAGACTCGAGGGCGGCGACTTCGTCGGGGCTGAGGAGAGGCGTCAGGTCGGCGCGGACGGCTGAAAGTCGGGAGAGAGGCGGGAGGAGGGAATCGGGAATCGGTTCGCCAGCGAAGTCCCAGATCACCGTCCGCAATTTATCTTCAGCGTGGAAGCACAGTCCGTGGTCAATGGCCCAGAGTTTGCGCGCCGCGTCGAAGAAGACGTGACTGCCTTTTCGGTCGGCGTTGTTGCAGAGCAGGTCGAAGAGCGCGACGGGTTTGAGCAGTTCCTTTTCTTCGTCGGTGAAGTTGAAGTAGTGGCGGCTGGGGTCGTATTCGATGTATTGCTGGAGCGAGCCCGCGCCGAAGGGACCGTCGCCGCGCAGGACGGTGTAGGGGACGAGGCCGAAGCCCAGCGCCTCGCTGACGAGGTAGGCGGCAGTCTCGCGCAGGGCGAGGGTGTTGTCTTCGAAATCCCAGAGCGGCTGCTCGCCGCGTGTCGGCTTGTAGACGGCGGGGAGAACCTCGCCTTCGCAGCGGACGTTGACGAGGAAGGTGTAGTTCGAGCCGAGCAGGAACTGGCCTTTGAGTTCGATCTCGCCGTGTTGCAGGGCGCGCTGAAGTTGGTCTGTAGACATGATGAAATTTTACTGCAAACCTTGACGTTCCGCCGCCGCGCTGATAGACTCGGCCTGCTTGTAAAAGCAAATCTCACGAAAGGAGGCGCACGACCCATGGTGAAAACCGTTATCCGCATCAAGACCTTTAGCGCCGATTCCGGCGTTTTGCCTTGTCGTATTGCGCCTGCCCGTCGTTAGTCTATACGTACTCGTTTCGTCAACGGCCGCGGCGCAAAAGCCCGCGGTCGTTTTGTTTTTGCCGTCTCACGGCCGCGGGTCACGCAGACCTGCGGCCGTTTTGTTTTTTCGGAGGAAGAATGCTCGATTTTCAAACCCAATTGCTCGAGGCAAAGGATATCCGCTTCGGTCCCATTGACCATGAAGCGCATCCCGCCGTCGAATCCAGATGGACGCACGACGCCGAATTCATGCGCCTGATGGACCTCAGTCCCGCCCGCCCGCTTTCGCCCGCGCTGGTCAAGAAGAAGTACGAGGCCATCGAAAAGCAAATGGACGAGGACAAAAACCTGTTCTACTTCACCATCCGCGCCCGCGAGGACGACCGCCTGATCGGCAAAGCCATGATCGAGTGGATCAGTTGGAACAACGGCAACGGCTGGCTCCGGCTGGGCATCGGCGAGGCGGATTGCCGCGGCAGGGGCTACGGGACGCAGGCGCTGTCCATGCTCTTGCGCTTCGCGTTCGCGGAGCTGAATCTCTTCCGCGTCAGCGCCGCGCTGGCCGAATACAACGAAGCCGCGCTCGGCCTCGTCCACAAATTCAGTTTCGTGGAAGAGACGCGCCGACGCGAAGGACTCTACCGCGACGACCGCCGCTGGGACCTGACCTGCCACGGACTGCTCCACTCCGAATGGGAGCAGCGGCTTGCGAAAGGAGGCGCGGCATGACCGACATCTTCCGAGGCGAACTCGTCCGCTTGACGAGCGAGGAACCGCAAACCGTGGCCGCCGCTTTCGCGCGCTGGGGCCGCGACAGCGAATTCAACCGCCTGCTGGATTTCGATCCCGCCCGCGCCTGGTCCGAAAAAAAATGGAAGGAGTTCCTGGAAAAGGACCTCGATCCCGACCAGAACCACAGTTACTTCTTCCACGTGCGCGAACTTGTCGAAGACAAACTCATCGGGTTTGTCGGCCTTTCTCCCATCTGGGCGCACGGAAACGCCTGGGTGGGGATCGGCTTCGGCGAACGCGATTACTGGGGCAAGGGCTACGGCACAGACGCCATGCGACTTGCCCTGCGTTTCGCGTTCATGGAACTCAACCTGCACCGCGTCACGCTCGACGTGTTCGAGTACAACCCGCGCGCCATCCGCTCGTACGAGAAGGCGGGCTTCCGCGAGGAGGGCCGCCGCCGCCAACTCCTGCTCCGCAATGGCCGCCGCTGGGACGAGATCGAGATGGGCATCCTGCGCGAGGAATGGTTGAAGTTGAATGAAAAGTGACTTTCAAGAAGGAAAAACATCATGGCAACGCCAACTCTCACGGCTGAACTTCCCGCCGCGCCCGCCATCCCTGGGCTGGTCTTCCGCCGCTTCCGCGGTCCCGAAGATTACCCGTTCATGCTGGCCGTCATCAACGGGAGCAAGGCTGCGGACAACATCGAACGCTCCGACACGCTCGAAGCGATGGTCAACAATTACTCTCACCTCGAAAACTGCGACCCGTACCGCGACATGCTGATGGCCGAAGCGGACGGGCGGATGATCGGTTACAACCGCGTCTTTTGGGAACAGCAGGAGGATGACGCCCGCCTCTACGTGGTGTTCGGCTTCCTCCTCCCCGAATGGAGGCGCAAGGGCCTCGGCTCGTCCATGCTTGCTCTCGGCGAAGCGCGCCTGCGCGAGATCGCCGCGGAGCAGGCCTACGCGGGCCCGCGCTTCTTTCAATCCTGGGCGATGGACACTGAGAAAGGAACCATCGCCTTGCTCGAAGGCGCGGGATACCAACCCGTCCGCTACGGGTTCGACATGACGCGCAGCCTCTCCGAGCCCTTCCCCGACTTCCCCATGCCCGAGGGTCTGGAAGTCCGCCCCGTGGAGGATGGACACCTGCGCGCCATCTTCGACGCGGACTCGGAATCCTTCCGCGACCACTGGGGCTACGTGGCGCCGACCGAGGCGCGCTTCGACGCCTGGCTCCACCAGCCCGACTTCGACCCCTCGCTGTTCAAAGTGGCCTGGGACGGCGATCAGATCGCGGGCGCGGTGCAGAACTTCGTCAACAAGGAAGAGAACGAGGAGTACAACCGCAAGCGCGGCTACACCGAGGGAATCTTCGTCCGCCGCCCGTGGCGCAAGCGCGGGCTGGCGCGCTCGCTCATCGTCCAGAGCATGAAAATGTTCAAGGAAATGGGCATGACCGAAACCGCCCTCGGCGTGGACAGCGAGAACACCAGCGGCGCGCTGCGCGTCTATCAAAGCTGCGGCTACAAACAGGTGAAGATGGGAATCACCTTCCGCAAGCCGCTGGAATAACCCATTCCGTGATCACCGCCCCGCGCGGGGCGAATCCACGTATTCGCCCCGCGCGTTCGCCCATGTGTTCCCCCGCGCGTTCACCCGCGCGTTCACCCGCGCGTTCACCCCGCGCGTTCACCCACCAATTCGCATGGGCGAACCTGCGTGTTCGCCCGCGCGTTCACCCGCGCGTTCACCCGCGCGTTCACCCGCGCGTTCGCCCGCGCGTTCGCCCCACGCGTTCGCCCCGCGCGTTCGCCCCGCGCGTTCGCCCCACGCGTTCGCCCCGCGCGTTCGCCCCGCGCGTTCACCCATGTGTTCCCCCGCGCGTTTACCCCGCGCGTTCGCCCGCGCGGTCACCCACCAATTCGTAGGGGCGAACCTGCGTGTTCGCCCAGGGCAAACACATACCCAGGGCAAACACATACCCAGGGCAGACACATACCCAGGGCAGACACATACCCAGGGCAGACACATACCCAGGCCAGACACATACCCAGGGCAAACACATACCCAGGGCAGACACATAGGTCTGCCCCTACGATATGATGATAGAAATGATGACACCATGACCAACAACCAACCCATTCTCGCCTCCGGGCTTCGCCTTCGCCGCCCGCGCATAACGGACGCGGAGGCAGTGGCCGCGCTCACCTACGCGGTCTGCGCGGCAGACGGCGACGCGACCGTGGCCGCTTCCGCTGAAGAGATTCATCATCTCTGGCAGGACCCTGGCTTCGACCTCGCGGCCGACGCGTGGGTGATAGAAGCCGCCGACGGAAAAATCGTCGGCTACGAGGAACTCTACAACCGGCACGGCTTCGCCGCCTTCGAAGGCGACGGCTACGTCCACCCCGATTTCCCCAACCAGGGCATCGGCACGGCCCTCCTGCGCGCAATGGAACAGCGCGCCCGCGAATTGGCCCCTCAAGCCGAGCCGGACCTGCAGGTCTACCTCCGCAACGGATTTGGAACGAAGGACCAGCGCGCCGTTGAACTGCATCAAAACGAGGGCTACGCGCCGGTCCGCTACACATGGCGGATGGAGATTAGGCTCGACGAGCCGCCTCCCGCGCCGGCCTGGACTGCGGGCGTGGAACTGCGTCCCTACGACCCGGACGGGCAGGGACGCGTCTTACACGCCGCCTCGGAGGAAACCTTCAAAGACCACTGGGGGAGCGTCCCCATTTCTTATGAGACCTGGCAGGAGAAAACCGTCCGCCGTCCGGGATTCGATCCCAGCCTGTACTTCGTCGCCTGGGACGGAGACCAGATCGCGGGGATGTCGCTCTGCCGCCTCAAACCCGACGGGATGGGCTGGGTCGGCACGCTGGGCGTCCGCCGCCCGTGGCGCAAGCGCGGACTGGGTCAGGCGCTGCTCCTCCACTCGTTTGGCGAGTTCCACCGCCGCGGCATCCACACCGTCGGCCTGGGCGTGGACGCCGGGAGTCTGACCGGCGCGACCCGTCTTTATCAGCGCGTCGGGATGGAGGTGGCGCATGAGTACGTTATCTACCAGAAGACGCTCCGGCCCGGCCGCGCCCCGGGATATGCGGAGAACAACGACGGCTGAAAGACAATCCGCCCCGGCTGGGAAATCACGGGAAATCAGGTAGAATTAGGCCAGCGCGCTCTTCCTCCACGAAAGGAGACCCAATGAACCTGCGTTGCACTTACTGTCAGACCCCCTTTACCATCGGACGGCTCGAAAAACTGGCCGCTCTCCAACGGATGCAGGCTGAACACCTGCACCATTACGACGCCTTCTGCCCGCGCTGCCGGCGCGCCAACTCCGTCTCGCGGCAGCGGCTGGAGATGTTCACCCCCGGCTGGCAGGAGGGATTAAAGACCCTGGAACAGGAAGCCGCCCGCCTCGAAAAGGAACGGACGGCCTCCGCCTCCGCCCCGGCCGAAGCGCAGCCCGCCTCCGCCGCCCCCGCGCCGGTCCGCGAGGCTCACAGCCGGCGCCACCGCCCATCGACTCTCGCGCCGGCCGCAATCAAGGCGGAATCGGCCCCGAAGGAGTCCCCGAAGGTCAAGGCTGAGGCAAAAGCGTCCCCGACGAAGGCGAAACCGGCCGCGAAATCCAAACCTGCGGCGAAAAAACCGGCTGCGAAGCCGTCCGCCGCCAAAGCGGAGAAGAAGCCCGCCGCGAAGCCGTCCGCCGCCAAAGCGGAGAAGAAGCCGGCCGCGAAGCCGGCCGCCGCCAAAGCGGAGAAGAAGCCCGCCGCGAAGCCGTCCGCCGCCAAATCAGCGAAGAAATCCGCCGCGAAAAAGACCGTCAAGAAAAAATAGACGCGACAGCGTTTCAAAAATCGAATATACTTGAGCCATCACCATCATTTCAAGGAGTAATCAAATGGATATCACTTGTTGGAATTGCAAAACCGTCGCCAAATTGGACAAGGCCGCCGTTGAGGCCGCCATCGCTCAAATGGACACGACCAAACTGGGGTTCTACGACGTGGCCTGCGCTTCGTGCGGTAAATCGAACCGCACCACCCGCGCCGTGTTCGAAGCCGCGTTGAAAGACCTCATGACGCCGGTATTGACCAAGCGCGAGATCAACGAGCAGGCCAAGAAGGCCCGGGCCGCGAAAGAAGAGGCGCAGAAAGAGAAGGCCGCCATCAAGGAAGCGGTTCGGAAGAAAGCCGGGAAGAAGGGATAATCATTTCCGCTTCAGTCAAAACGCCCCGCGCCGTCTTTTTTGACCTTGGCGGGGTCATCGTCCGCACTGAATTTCAGTCGCCGCGCCAGCGCCTGGCTGAACGGCTCGGCATGGAATATGAAGACCTCGTGCGGCTGGTTTTCGAAAGCGAGACCAGCCGCACGGCTTCGCTTGGCGACATCACGGAAGAGGCTCACTGGAAGGCGCTTGCGCGCCGCCTCAATCGTCCGCGTGAGGCGAACGCGCTCCGCGACGAGTTCTTCGCGGGCGATGTGGCGGACCACGTCCTAATTGACTTCATCCGCTCGCTGCGGCCGCGCTGGAAGACCGGGCTGATCTCCAACGCCTGGTCAGGAATGCGTGCCTACATCGCCGGGAAAAAATTCGACGACGCCTTCGACCATCTTGTCATCTCAGCCGAAGTGGGGATGGTGAAACCGCAGGCAGGCATCTACCTCCACGCGCTGGAGCAACTCGACGTGCAACCGGGCGAGGCGATCTTCGTGGATGATTTCATCGAAAACGTGGAGGGCGCGCGGGCGGTCGGGATGTCCGCGATCCATTTCAAGGATACGCGGCAGGCCATTCGAGAAATTGAAGAATGGCTGGCCGCCTGACGGCAGGACGCGGCATCAACCGCAAAATGAAGGACGGACGCTTTCACAGCGTCCGTCTTTTTGCGCGAAGTCAAAGCGACGTCCTCTAACGTTGTCCTTGCGCTAGAGAGCGCAGACTATTTTTCGTGGTTCTTCCGTTTTTGACGGGAAATTTCCTTTTAACACGAAGGGTCACGAAGTCTACAAAGGAAAATCTTAGAAAATAGGCACGACTTCACCCTTTGAGCGCCTTTGCGCTCCTTTGTGTTTGGCTTTTTCCCGTTAATTGCAGGAGAGCCTTTTTCATAAAACAAGGTGGGCCCGGTTGGATTCGAACCAACGACCAAGCGATTATGAGTCGCCTGCGCTAACCACTGCGCCACGAGCCCGCTATAAGTAATCAGTGTTCAGTTTTCAGTTATCAGTGACTGGCAACTGAATACTGATTACTGAACACTGGCAGAGGAGCGGGAGACGGGATTCGAACCCGCGAATATCAGCTTGGAAGGCTGATGCCTTACCGCTTGGCGACTCCCGCGCGGCCATCATTTTACCATAACTGGTCTGTTATAATCTCCCGCCGAAAGGTCGAATATGCTCAAAGGATTTGTCAAACTCTTCAGCGGCGACACCCACAAGCGGACGATGGAATCCCTCTTCCCGCTGGTGGACGAAATCAACGCCCTCGAACCCGAATTCGAAAAACTAACCGACGAAGAACTACGCGCCAAAACGGACGAGTTCCGCGCGCGTCTATCGAACGGCGAAACGTTAGACGACCTGCTGGACGAGGCTTTTGCCGTCGTCCGCGAGGCCGCGAAGCGGACGATCCGCCTGCGCCATTACGACGTGCAACTCATCGGCGGGATCATCCTCCATCGCGGCGAGATCGCCGAGATGCGGACGGGCGAAGGCAAGACGCTCGTCGCCACGCTTCCCATCTATCTGAACGCCCTGACCGGGCGCGGCGTCCACCTCGTGACCGTCAACGACTATCTGGCCCGCCGCGACGCCCGCTGGATGGGCCCCATCTTCCACGCGCTCGGACTCTCCGTCGGCATCCTGCAAATGGCCGCCGCGACGGAGAACGGCAAGAAAGCCTTTCTCTACGACCCGGGACGCGAATCCCCGCACGAAGACCAGCACAACATGCGCCTCGTGGAGCGCGTCGAGGCCTACGCCGCCGACATCACCTACGGCACCAACTCCGAGTTCGGCTTCGACTACCTGCGCGACAACATGGCCATGCGCCTCGAAGACCGCGTCCAGCGCGGCCATCACTACGCCATCGTGGACGAAGTGGACAACGTCCTCATTGACGAAGCCCGCACGCCGCTCATCATCTCCGGGCCTGCCTCGGGCGACCTTGAATGGTACACGAAGATGGCGCAGGTAGTGAGGCAACTCAAATCCGAAGACTACGACATCAACGAAAAGGACCGCGCCATCTCGCTGACGGAAGTCGGCATCGCCCGCGTGGAGGGACTCCTCGGCCAGCCGCTTCAGGACCCCGACCGGCCGGAGGACGTAACCCCTGAGCAGGCGCGTCTCATGGGCTACCTCGAACAGGCCTTACGCGCCCAGCATCTCTTCCGCCGCAACCGCGACTACCTCGTGCAAGCGGGAAAAGTCATCATCGTGGACGAAAGCACCGGGCGCATGATGCCCGGCCGCCGCTGGAGCGACGGTCTCCACCAGGCCGTAGAAGCGAAGGAGGGCGTGCGCATCGAACCCGAAAGCGTGACGTACGCCACCATCACCCTGCAAAACTACTTCCGCATGTACGAAAAACTGTCGGGCATGACCGGCACCGCCCTCACCGAGTCGGAAGAATTCGACAAGATCTACAAACTCGAAGTCGCGCCGATCATCACCAACCTCGAATACCAGGCCTCGCGCCCCGACTCGCCGCTGGTGGAGGTAAAAGGCAGGGACGAAGACGGCTACCCCGTCGTCTTTTTCTCCAGCCGAAGCGACGAGGAAAAGAAGCCGCGCTACTGGCGCCGCAAAGACTATCCCGACGTGATCTACCGCACGGTGGAAGCCAAACAGCGCGCCGTCGTGACGGAGATCGTCCGCAACCACGTGATGGGACGTCCCCTGCTCATCGGCACCACCTCGGTCGAAAATTCGGACTTCCTGTCCTCGCGGCTGCGCGCCGAAGCGATCCGCCGCCTTTTGCAGGTGTTGTTGATTCGCAAACTGTGGTTCGAGCAGAACCAGCGCGAAGAAGACGGGATGCGCATCCCCGAACTGGAACCGCTCAACGTCCCGCTCGAGAAACTGGACCCGGCCGCGCTGCGTCAATTCGCCAAACCGCTGGGGCTGACCACCATCAACCTCGAAGACGCGGAGAACCTGCCGCGCCTGCTGGAGATCCTGTCGCTGCGCGAGAGCGACGCGCCTCGCCTGAAAACCGTCTTCGCGGGCGGCATCCCTCACCAGGTGCTGAACGCCCGCAAGCACACCGAGGAGAGTCAGATCATCGCGGGCGCGGGCGCGTTCGGCGCGGCGACCATTGCCACTTCGATGGCGGGCCGCGGCGTGGACATCAAACTCGGCGGCGAGATTGACGAAACCGACGTCACGTTCACGAAGGACTTCCTACACAACTCAGGCGTCGCCAACCCCTACGACATGACGAACCCCGAGGCGCTCGAAGCGCTCGTCTCGCACCTTCTGCGCGGAAAAGACCTCGGCTTCCGCGCGAACGGGGACCGCCTCGAATATTTCGACAAGGCCCGCGCCGCGCTGGTCGGGAAATACGGCCGTCCCGGCGGCGACGACTGGTCGCAACTCTCCAATATTCTGTACGCCAACCTCGGCCTCGGGCTGAAAGCCTCCGAGAGTCTCGCCGCGTTTTGGAAGCACACCGAACAGGAACTCATCGTGCGCGCCCTCGGCGGACTGGCCGTCCTCGCCACCGAACGACACGAGGCGCGCCGCATTGACAACCAGCTGCGCGGCCGCGCCGCCCGCCAGGGCGACCCCGGCTCCTCGCGCTTCTACCTTTCGCTGGAAGACGACCTCATGCGGATTCAAGGGGGCGAGCAGGTCAGTAACATGATGACGCGCCTGCGCGTGGACGACGCCTTTCCCCTCGAAGTAAAACTCGTCAGCAACATCATTGAGCAATCGCAGCACCGCGTGGAGGGCGCCAACTTCGACGTCCGCAAACACCTGCTCAAATACGATGACGTGCTAAACAAGCAGCGCACGCAGATCTACGGTCAGCGCGACCGCATCTTCGTCAAAGAAGACCTGCGCGACGACGTGCAGGAAATGCTCGAAGCCGAAGTCCGCAAGCGCGTGGAAACTGCGCGGGAAGACGAGGAAAATTTCTGGCGACTCCCCGCCTGGCTCGAACAGGTGCAGCCCACGTTCCAAGTCTCCGGGGAACTCTATCCCTCCTTCCCGATGAAAGTGATCCGGGACGAATTCGCTTCCAGCCCTGAACCTGGCCGGGCTGCCGTCCATCTGGCCGATCGCACGCTCGAGATCGAACACGGCCACCTGCAGCGCGCCATCGAGACTGCCATCCAGCGCGCGGACGAATCTCTCGAAGCGCAGATGAAGGAACGCGAAGACCTGCTGGATATGTTCTTCTCCGGCCTGCGCGACAACGAGGAAAAACCCAGGCCCCAGCAACTGCTGGAAGAACTGCAATCCCTGGCGCGCGTTCCGGTCAAACTCGACAACAACCAACTGCGCGCCCTCGCCGGCGATCCCGATTCGGTCGAGGAGGAGATCCGCGAACTGGTCGCGGACCAATTGACCGACCTGGCGGCGACGCGCCTCGTCGGCGCGGTGGAAAACCGCCTCGGCGAATCGCTGGGATTCTCGAAGGAGGATCTCTCCGAGATGGCCTTCGAGGACTTGACCGCCGAAGTCGCCGCGCGCAGCCAGGCGGCGTTGACGCGTCAGCGCGAACGCCTCACGGGGGAAGACGGCCTCCTCGCGCGCGACGCCCGGTCCCTGCTGGGGCGCGAAAACCTGGCGGACAATTCCAGCAAACTGCGCTTCCTGCTCTCACTCTCGCAGGGACAGCGTAACGTCTTCGATACGCGCACGCATCGCCAGGTGAAGCAGGTTTACCAGCGTTTCGATTACAGTTTCCTCGCCTCCGAGTTGATGCAGGAGATGCCGGCGGAGGACCTGGTGGAGGAGATCCTCGGCCACCTCGAAGGCGCCGAAGACAAGTTGACTCTCGCCTGGGGGAGGGATGAGTCTTTCCAGCGCGGCGAACCGGCCGAAGGTCAGGATGAAGCGAAGTTGCGAGAGGCGGGCAGCCGTCTGCTCAACGAGTCACGCCGTCGCCTGCTCCTTTCGGCCATCACCGAACTGTGGGTGGATTATCTGACGCGCGTCGAGGCCCTGCGCGTGGCGATCGGGCTCGAAGCCTATGCCCAGCGCGATCCGCTGGTACAATATAAAGCCCGCGCTTCGGAAATGTTCCAGGGACTGCTGGAGGAAATCCGCGGCGCGGTAATCGGACGGCTGTTCGCCGTCCAGCGCCGTCCCAGCCTGGACGCGCTGGAGGAGGCCGCAGCGGAGGCGGACGATCCGAAGCCCGCCGCGCAGCCGCAGTCCAGCGGCAAGAAAAAACGCAAACGACATTAGGTTGACCGTGGCTCGTTCCTTCACCGACACCGACGTATTCCGCCCCTTCCCCAAAGTGGACCTGCACCGCCACCTGGAGGGGACCCTGCGCATCGAGACGATGCTCGAGATCGCGCGGGCGCACGCCATCACCGTGCCGGCCAGCCTGAGCGGACTGGTGCAGGTGCAGGACGGCGACCCGCAAACGTTCCAGAATTTCCTCGCCAAGTTCAACACGCTGCGACTCTTCTATCGCTCGCCCGAGGTGATCCATCGCATCACCCGCGAGGCGGTGGAGGACGCCGCGAAGGACAACGTCCGCTATCTCGAATTGCGTTTCACGCCAGTGGCGCTTTCGCGCGCCGAGCGTTTCCCGCTGCATGATGTGATGAACTGGGTGGCGGACAGCGCGCGCGAGGCCGCGAAAAAATTCAAAGTGAAAGTCGGACTGATCGCCTCGGTCAATCGGCACGAAAGTCCCGAACTGGCCGAGCAGGTGACGTGGCTGGCGGCGGAACACTTCAAGGACGGGATGGTCGGGATTGACCTGGCCGGGAACGAGGCGGAATATCCCGCCCAGCCGTTCCTGGGCATCTTCAAGGAAGCGCGCCAGGCGGGACTGCACACCACCATCCACGCCGGGGAGTGGGGCGGCGCGCAGAACGTGCGCGAGGCCATCGAGTCGTTCGACGTGGAGCGCATCGGTCATGGCGTGCGGACGCTGGAAGACAGTTACACGACCGCGCTGGCGAAGGAACACGGCACGGTATTCGAAGTCTGCGTCACCAGCAACATGCAGTCGGGCGTGATCCCCGCGTCGCAAAAGCATCCCCTGCCGAAAATGATGGAGGCGGGACTGAACGTCACCGTCAATTCGGACGACCCGTCCATTTCACGCATCAACCTCAGCCACGAATACCGCGTCGTCTGCGCCGAGCTGGGCGTGCCTGTGGACGCGCTCAAGCAGCGCATCCTGGCCGCGGCGCAGGCGTCCTTCCTGCCCGAAAAAGATAAGAACGACCTGGTCAAGAGCGTCAAGAAAGAGTTGAAACTGTAGCGCGAGGCGCTATCTCGCGTTGCTGTCCATCACGAAGACCCGAAGGGTAACAAAGGCGCTCCTTTGTACTTTTCGTGATTTTGTGATGAAACCTCGCCCCGCCCTCTCCCTTTGAAGAAGGGCTGGGAATGAGGGCAAACATCGCCCAACCAAAGGAGTCAGCCATGAACGATCTATTTAAATCCCGCGACGTATTGAAAGTGGGAAATCGGGAATACGTCATCTTTCGCCTCGACGCGTTGGAGAAGGCGGGTTTGACCAAACTGAACAAACTGCCCTATTCGATCCGCGTCGTGCTGGAAGCCGCGCTGCGCCAGTGCAACGACAGGGAGATCGCCCAAAACGACGTGAAGAACATCGCCGCGTGGACGCCCAAAGGCGCGCGGCCGGGCATCCCGTTCCTGCCGGCCCGCGTCCTGATGCAGGACTTCACGGGCGTGCCGGCGGTGGTGGACCTCGCCGCGATGCGCGACGCGGTGGCCCGTCTCGGCGGCGACCCGAAGAAGATCAACCCGCTCGTCCCCGTGGACCTCGTCATAGACCATTCCGTGCAGGTGGACTTCTTCGCCACCGCCGACGCGCTCAACCGAAACGCCGAGATCGAATTCCAGCGCAACCGCGAGCGCTATGAATTTCTCAAGTGGGGACAGAAGGCCTTCCGCAATTTCCGCGTCGTCCCGCCGATGACCGGCATCGTGCATCAGGTCAACCTGGAACATCTCGCGCAGGTGGTGATGACGAAACAGGAGCCGGGTTCCTCGGAAGTCGTCGCCTTCCCCGACACCCTCGTCGGCACCGATTCGCACACCACCATGGTCAACGGCCTCGGCGTCGTCGGCTGGGGCGTGGGCGGGATCGAAGCCGAAGCCGTGATGCTCGGCCAGCCGATGGACATGCTCCTGCCCGACGTGATCGGGGTCAAACTCACCGGCAAACTGAAAGAGGGCATCACCGCCACCGACCTCGTCCTCACCGTGACGCACATGCTCCGCAAAAAAGGCGTGGTGGACAAGTTCGTGGAATTCTTCGGCCCCGGCCTGGACTCGATGTCCCTGCCCGACCGCGCCACGATCGGCAACATGGCTCCCGAATACGGCGCGACCATCGGCTACTTCCCCGTCGACGCGGAGACGCTCCGCTACATGAAGTTGACGGGACGCTCCGACGAGACCATCGCCCTGACCGAGGCCTACTGCCGCGCCCAGGGACTCTTCCACGCCGCGGACTCGCCCGAACCTGAATTCACCGACATGCTCGAACTCGACCTCGGGACGGTCGCGCCCTCCCTCGCGGGGCCCAAACGCCCGCAGGACCGCGTCGCCCTGGACGAGATGAAGGAGACCTTCCACAAGGCGTTGACCGCCCCCGTCAAGGAGCGCGGCTTCGAACTCTCCGGCGAGGCGTTGACGCGCGAAGCCGTCTTCGGGACCAACGGCGGCTCGCAGAAGATGAAGCACGGCGCGGTCGTGATCGCGGCCATCACCTCCTGCACGAACACGTCCAACCCGTCCGTGATGATCGCGGCGGGACTGGTCGCGAAGAAGGCCGTGGAAAAAGGCCTGCATGTCAAACCGTACGTCAAGACCTCGCTCGCGCCCGGCTCGCGCGTGGTGACGGAATATCTCCAACTGGCCGGTTTGATCGACCCGCTCTCCAAACTCGGATTCAACATCGTCGCCTACGGATGCACCACCTGCATCGGCAACTCGGGGCCGCTGCCCGGCGAGGTGGCGAAGGCCGTGACCGGGTCCGACATCGTGGCGGCGGCAGTCATCTCAGGCAACCGCAACTTCGAGGGACGCGTCCACCCGCTGGTCAAGGCGAACTACCTCGCCTCGCCGCCGCTGGTCGTCGCCTACGCCCTCGCGGGGACGGTGGACATTGACCTCGTCCACGAACCCCTCGGCGCGGACGCGAACGGCGCGCCCGTCTATCTCAAAGATCTGTGGCCCTCGCAAAAAGAGATCAGCGACATCATCGCGGCCAGCGTCAAAAACGACATGTTCACGCGGAAATATGCCGACGTGTTCAGCGGCTCGGACATGTGGCAGGCCATCAAAGTAAAGGAAGGCGACCTGTTCGAGTGGGACGAGGCCTCAACCTACATCCATCACCCGCCCTACTTCCAGGACCTGACGCTCGACGCGGCTTCGATCCAACCGATTCGCGGCGCGCGCGTCCTCGGACTTTTCGGCGATTCCATCACCACCGACCATATCTCCCCCGCGGGCAACATCGCCATCAACTCGCCCGCCGGGAAATTCCTGCAGGAGCGCGGCGTGCAGCCCAAAGATTTCAACCAATACGGCACGCGCCGCGGCAACGACCTGGTGATGGCGCGCGGCACGTTCGCCAACATCCGCCTGAAGAATTTGATGGTCGCGCCGAAGGAAGGCAACTGGACGAAGTACTTCGGGACGGGCGAGGCGCAGGTCATGCCGATCTACGACGCGGCGATGAAATATCAGGAAGCGGGCGTTCCCACCGTCATCCTGGCGGGCAGGGAATACGGGACAGGCTCCAGCCGCGACTGGGCCGCGAAGGGACCGATGCTGCAAGGCGTGAAGGCCGTCATCGCCGAGTCGTTCGAACGCATCCACCGCTCCAACCTGGTGGGCATGGGAATCCTGCCCCTGCAATTCGTCGGCGGACAGAACGCCGAGTCCCTCGGGCTGGACGGAAGCGAGACGCTCGACATCGAGGGCCTGGGCGACGGCATCCAGCCCAAGGCCGAGTTGACCGTCAAAGCGCGGAAGTCCGACGGGCGCGTAATCGAGTTCAAAGTCACCGCGCTGCTGAACACGAAAGTGGAAGTCAACTACTACCGCGACGGCGGCATCCTGCACACGGTGCTGAAGCATTTGATGCAGTGAGACGCATCGCGAAAAAAAAGAGACTCGCCTCATAACGAGTCTCTTTTTATTTTAGGCAACTCTACGTTTATTTCAACAACGCCGTACTTGCCATCAGGAACAGCGCCTGCGGGACGAAGCTGAGCGCCACCGTCACAAAGGCGGAGAGTCCCCAGGTGAGGTCGAGCCAGAACTCGCGCTCGATGGCCGGCGCGCCGTCCTTCATGTACATCGTCACGACAACGCGCAGGTAGTAGTACGCGGAGACGAGCGAGGTGATCACGCCGATGATCGCCAGTCCGACGAATCCGCCCGCGATCGCGGAGCGGAAGAGATAGAACTTGCCGACCAGCCCGAGCGTGGGCGGGAAGCCGATGAACGAAATCAGGCAGACGGTCATCGCGGCGGCGAGGGCGGGATGTTTCTTCGCCAGTCCCGCGTAGTCGCTGATGGCGAGACCGCGTCCCTCGGCTTGTTCCATGGCAACCACAACGCCCCACGCGCCAAAGTTGGCGGCCGCGTAGGCGACGAGGTAGAAGAGTCCCGAAGCGATCGCGACTGGCGCGACCTCGGCGTTGCCGTAGGGGACGAAGGCCATCAGGATGTAGCCCGCGTGCGCGATACTGGAGTAGGCCAACATGCGTTTGATGTCGGTCTGCGAAATGGCGACCAGGTTGCCGATCACCATCGTCAGCGCGGAGAGTCCCCAGAGGACGTTGGTCATGTCCACGGCGAGGGAGGGGAAAGCCGTCGCGAAGACGCGGAACATGGCCGCGAATCCCGCGATCTTGGCGCCCGCGGCCATGAAGCCGGTGACGGAAGTCGGCGCGCCCTGGTAGACGTCGGGCGTCCACATGTGGAAGGGGACGACCGCGGTCTTGAAGGCGAAGCCGACGAGGATGAGGGCCGCGCCGACGGTCAGGAGCGGGACCGAGGTCGGGGCGGAGGCGAAGATGGCGACGAGGTTGGTGGTCCCGGTCGCGCCGAAGACGAGCGCGATCCCGTAGACGAGGAATCCCGTCGAGAAGGCGCCGAGCAGGAAGTATTTCAGTCCCGCTTCTTCTGAGGCGGCTTGCGAACGGTTGAATGCCGCCAGGAAGTACAGCGGGATGGAGAGCAGTTCGAGGGCGATGAAGACGAGGATCAGGTCGGTGGCCTGCGCCATGAGCATCATCCCCGTGAGGCTGAAGAGGAGCAGGGTGTAGTATTCGCCGCGTTCGATCCCCGTGCGTTTGATGTAGCCAAAGGCCAGGGTCACGCCGAGCAGTCCGCAGGCCAGTTGCAGGGCGTTGAGGAAGGTGGAGAAACCGTCGCGCGCGACCATGTCGTTGAAGCCCAAGACGGCGGGTTTGCCTGCCTGCGCGAGGGTGACGCCG
Source organism: Candidatus Denitrolinea symbiosum (assembly GCA_017312345.1). Lineage (NCBI taxonomy): Bacteria > Bacillati > Chloroflexota > Anaerolineae > Anaerolineales > Anaerolineaceae > Candidatus Denitrolinea > Candidatus Denitrolinea symbiosum. The sequence goes on from BLAA01000001.1 coordinate 164,656, forward strand.
AGCGCGACGGCCAGTCCCGCGGCGGCCAGCGCGGCGGTGATCCACTTTTGGCTTTTGGGGACGAACAAGTCCACGACCAGGAGCGCGCAGGCCCAAACGATCAGGATGGTCAGCGGGAGGATGGTTTGAAGGTCTTTGGTGAAATCGAAAGGAGTCATGCACTGCTCCAATAGGTTGTCTTAATGCGCCTGTTGTAATCGTTCGGCCAACCACATGTTGACCAATGTTTCAGGAGAGACGCCGCGCCGAAGCGCCTGGGCGACGATGTTACCGAAGATATCAGGGTCCAGAGTAACGCGATGGCGAGGGGCTGCCCTGACTTCAAATTCGACTTCATGAATCTGATCGGCATAATCGGCAAGGCTGTGCGTGTCCCAAAAATCGGCAATCTCCTCGAGCGTTGGAGCGTGGGAGATGCTTGTGACTTGTTTCTTATTTTCTGCCATAGCGTTTCCGTTCCTTTAGATCCATATCACGCGCGCTCAAAATCAACGCGATGTGACCCGGTTTATGGATAAAGAACACGACTCAATAACGACCTGCATCGGTCTGACCACTGGCGGAGTACACATCTTCATTGGGCATGTTTCCATGCTCGACAAAGAAGTAGCGCGGTTTGTTGAAAAAGACTTGCTCAACTTCATCCTGGATGACATGATGCTTGACTTCCAGTTTTTCCAGAATGTCACGCAGCCAGAAAAAACCGTCAATGTACATCCGCGACGCTCCAGCCAATGGTCATTGTAACACCGCGGCGCAGCAAAGAAATTACGGCATCGCCATTGCGGCGGCGGAGAGAGCCTCCGCCAATTTGCTGACGGAAGGCTCCATCAACTTGAAGAACGGCGCGGGGTAGAGACCGATCCAGAAGATGAAGATCAGGAGCGGGACCATGGTGAGGATTTCGCGCCAATTCAGGTCGCGCAGCGTGTGTCCGTGCTTCTTGACTTCCTCGACGATGGAACCTTCGGGACCGAGGAACATGCGCTGGAACATGTAGAGCAGGTAGACCGCCGCCATGATGACGCCCAAAGCGGAGATGCCCGCGAACCACGGCGAGCCGATGGCCTGGGAGCCGAACGCGCCGAGCAGGATGGTGAACTCGCCCACGAAGCCATTCAGTCCGGGCAGACCCATCGAAGACAGCGCGACGATGAGCATGAGCGTGCCGTAGATCGGCATGACCTTCCACAGCCCGCCGTAGACCTTAAACTCGCGGGTGTGCGTCTGCTCGTAGACCATGCCGACGAGGAGGAACAGCGCGCCCGTGCTGAGTCCATGGTTGATCATCTGCAGGATCGCGCCGGAGATGCCCTGCGCGTTCAACGCGAACAGGCCGAGCATGACGAATCCCAGGTGGGACACGGACGAATACGCGACCAGTTTCTTCACGTCTGATTGCGCGTACGAGACGGCCGCGCCGTAGATGATGCCGATGGTGGCGAGCAGCGCCATCCATGGGGCGGCTTTGATCGTCGCTTCAGGGAAGAGCGGGAGGTTGAAACGCAGGAAGCCGTACGTTCCCATTTTTAGCAGGACGCCCGCCAAAATGACGGAGCCAGCCGTCGGCGCCTCGACGTGGGCGTCGGGCAGCCACGAATGCAGCGGCCACATCGGGACCTTAATGGCGAACGCGGCGGCGAAGGCGAGGAACAGCCACAGTTGAATGTTGGCGGGAATCCCTCCGGCCGCGATCAGGTCGGGCAGGGAGAAGGTCTTGCCCTGAATGCCAAGCCACAGGATCGCCAGCAGCATCAAAATGGAGCCAGCCATCGTGTACAGGAAGAACTTGAGGGCGGCGTAGATGCGGCGCGGTCCGCCCCAGATGCCGATGAGGAAATACATCGGGACGAGGGTGAATTCCCAGAAAATGTAGAAGAGAAAGAGGTCCTGCGCCAGGAAGACGCCCAGCATCCCCATTTCGAGGAGCAGGAAGAAGACCATGAATTCCTTCACGCGCTCCTCCACCGCCGTCCACGTGGAGAGGATCGAGATCGGGCTGAGGATGGTGGTCAGCAGGACGAGCAGGATGGAGAGTCCGTCCGCGGCGAGGTAGTATTGGATGTTCCAACCGGCGACGGTGATCCAGTCGTAGCGGGCGACCAGTTGCAGGTCGGGGTTCGAGACGACGTACTGTCCGCTGAAGAAGAACGCCCAGATGGAGATCCCAAACGTGACGAGGCTGGCGATGAGCGCGATCCAGCGCATGAGGTTTTTCTGCGCGGACGGGACGAAGAGCAGGACGATCACGCCCACCAGCGGGAAGAAGGTCATCAGGGTCAGGGGTTCAGTGAAAAAGTTCATGTTCTATCCTCATTCAGGTTTAAGCCATATCGTATGCAAGCACGTGCAAAATTTCCGAAGGCTGGGCTTGCTCGAGCATTTCCAGGATTTGCTGGGTCACGCTCGGCGAAAACTCTTTCTCGCCGCAACGCGAACATACTTTAGCGGGAACGTGCCGAATTACGCGTAGTTGCCCGTTCTCCTCGTGGACGAACGTGGTCAATTGCTCCACTTGTTCGCCGCCGCAAAAGTAGCACTTATTCATTTCTTCCTCCGCCGATAATCAATCCATTCTTCCTGGTTTGGTTCGTAAACAGTAACAATTCGAACAAAGGGAGGCAGTGAGCAAACAACATGCAGGCGCTTTTGCGCCACTGTCTGGCCGTAGACGAGGCAACTGGGGCTGTATTTATCGTCAGGATGCTTCTCGATGATTTCGCCGTTTAGAATCGCCTGTTGAACTTCATCGACTTTTATTTGGCGGTCTCTCATCTGGCGCACAGCATGTTCGGTGAAAGACCAATCTCCTTGATTCACAGCCTCGCGAATGAGATGGATATCCATCTGCGTCTCATTTCAATAACAGATAGCCAAGAATAACGACGACGCCCAGCATGATGGACAGCGCGTACGAACGCACGAATCCGTTCTGGACCTTGCGCGTGGTTGCCGAGAGCCATTGCGTTGCCTCGCCGAGGAAATTCGCGAAGCGGTCTATGCCTTTTTGATCGGCGTACCGGTCGAGAGCGATGTTGGAAATCCAGTTGTAGGTCCCCACAATGACTGTATCATGGAACCAGTCGTGCCAGAATTTCCAGTCAACCACGTCCGCGAGGAAGCGGGAGACGTCCTTATAGCGGTCCACAAACGCGGCCCGGTAGATCTCGTCCACGAACCATTTGTTTTCCATGCCGGTAAAGATGAATCCGAGCGGTTTCTTGAGCGGGTCGGGCTGTCCCTTCGCGAGCGATTTGCGTCCGTAGATGAACCAGGAGAGGACGATGGCGATCAGCGCCAGGGCAGTGGAAACGCCGGCCACCGTCCAGTCGAGGGAGAGTCCCTCCACCTCGCCGAGGGTGTGACTGAGCCAGTGCGTCAGGTTGTGGAACCCGTCAAACGGCAGGTTGAGCGCGCCGCCGAGAAGCGAGAGCGCCGCCAGAACCATCAGCGGGGCAGTGATGATGAGGGGACTTTCCTGCGCGTGCGCGGCGGCCTCGTGACGCGGCTCGCCGAAGAAGACCATCCAGATCTGGCGTCCCATATAGAAGGCGGTGAAGAAAGCCGCGATGGAGAGCAAAATGTAGACGGTCGGGTAGTGCAGGCTGGCGTCGAGGAGGATTTCGTCCTTCGACCAGAAGCCCGCGAAAGGGACGATGCCCGCCAGGGCGAGAGTCCCGATGATGTAGAGCCAGAACGTCACGGGCATGGTCTTGCGGAGTCCGCCCATGTTGCGCATGTCGCCGGGGTCGAAGACCTCCTCGTGATGGTCGTCGTGACCGTGATGAGCCAGATGATGATGACCGCGTTCCAATCCCAGAATGATGGAACCGGCCGAGAGGAAGAGCAGGGCTTTGAAGAAGGCGTGCGTCGCGAGGTGGAAGACTCCCGCCACGTAGGCGCCCATGCCCACCGCCGCGACCATGAAACCGAGTTGGCTGATGGTGGAGTAGGCGAGGACTTTCTTGATGTCGTATTGACCGACGGCGATCGTCGCGGCAAAGAGCGCGGTGACCGCGCCGGTCATCGCCACGATGTATTGCGCTTGCGGGACCAACGTGTAGAGCGGCGCGGAACGGGCGATGAGGTAGACGCCGGCCGTCACCATCGTGGCGGCATGGATCAACGCCGAGACGGGCGTCGGGCCGGCCATCGCGTCGGGCAGCCAGACGTAGAGCGGGATCTGCGCCGATTTGCCCGTCACGCCGATCAGCAGGAAGAGCGTGATGGCGACGATGACTCCCGGCGGCGCGGTTTTGGCGGCCTCAAAGACCTGGTCGAATTGGAAGGATTTCGCGTACCAGAAGGTGATGAACCCGGCGATGAGAAAGCCAAAGTCGCCGATGCGGTTGACAATAAGGGCTTTGTTCCCCGCGTTGGAGTTCGCCCACGAGGGACGTCCGAGCGTGTCCATGTCGTACCAGAAGCCGATGAGCAGGTAGGAGCAGAGTCCCACCCCCTCCCAGCCGACGAAGAGCATCAGGTACGAGTCGCCGCCCACCAGGATCATCATGGAGACGATGAAGAGGTTGAAAAAGACGAAGAAACGCTGGTACCGCGCCGGGTCCGATTTGAAGCGGACGTCTTCGTGCATGTATCCGATGGCGTAGATGTGGATGAGCGTCCCCACGCTTGAGACGACCAGCATCATCGTGGTGGAGAGCGAGTCGACGCGGAAGGTCCAGTCGAGTTGCAGTTCGCCGATGTGGATCCACTGGGCGACGAATTGATGCCCGCCTTCGGGATGGCCCGCGACCGAGTAGGCCAGCAGCACGCTGACGACAAAGGCCGCGCCGGAGGCCGCGGATGCGATCCAGCCGATGGCCTTTTCGCCCCAGGGCTGTTTCATGAACCAGCCGCCGAAGGCGAGGTTGGTCAGCAGCCCGATGAGGGGGAAGAACACGATCCACGGAGCGAGATGAAAGAAGCCGGTTGTTTCCATGCGCTATCCCTTGAGGCCGTTCATATCGTCCACGTTGATGCTGCGTTTGGACTTGAAGATTTGCACGATCAACGCCAGGCCGACCGCCACCTCCGCCGCCGCCACCGCGATGACGAAGAAGACGAAGATCTGTCCGCTGAAACTCTGGATGACGCTGCTGAACGCCACCATCGCCAGGTTTGCGGCGTTGAGCATCAACTCGATGGACATGAAGATGATCAACGGGTTGCGGCGCGCCAGCACGCCGGCCGCGCCAATGGTAAAGAGGATGGCTGAGAGAATAATATAGTAATTGACTGGAACCATATCGAGTCTGCGGTCCGTATTTTACAGCGCGTATCGCGTCGCGCCGCGTTTACTTCCGCCCTCCCTTCTCTTGTTTCGTCAACACAATCGCGCCGACCATGGCGACCAACAGCAGGATGGAGGTCATCTCGAACGGCAGGAGATATTGGTTGAAAAGGATCATTCCCATCTCGCGGAGGAATTCCATGCTGTTGACCGCCGCTTCGGGACGGGCGACGAGGCCGGCCGGCGCGCCGCGGAACGCCAGCAGGTAGACCGCTTCCGCGACCAGGATGAACGCCAGCCCGCCCGCCAGGGGTCTCTGCCACGGGATGGCTTTGCCCGGCGCAAGTTCGTCCGTTCCCAACAGCATGATCACGAACAGGAACAGCACCATGATAGCGCCCGCGTAGACAGTGATCTGCGCCATGGCGATGAACGGCGCGCGGAGCAGCAGATAGAACACCGCCACCGTCGCGAAATTCAACACCAGAAACAACGCCGAATAGACCGCGTTGCGGCTCAACGCCATGCCCAGCGCGGTCGCGATGGCGACGAGGGCGAGGATGAGAAAGAGGATGGTATCTAGGGTCATAGTCACTCCCAGTGTTCAGCAATCAGTCATCAGTTATCAGTCACTGATCACTGAACACTGATAACCGATCACTAGTCTTGAGGATCCTTCATCTCCGGCACCGACCGGGTGAACACGCCCGGTTCCGTCTTGCGCGGCGTGGTCATCTCCGCGGAAGGCACGGGATCGAGCAGGCGCTCCTTGGTGTAGATGGCGTCGAAGCGATTCGTGAAGGACAACTCGTAGTTGTCGCCGAGGACGATCGCCTCGGTGGGACAGGCGTCCTCGCAGAAGCCGCAGAAGATACAGCGCATCATGTTGATCTCGTAAGTGGACGCGTACCGCTCGCCCGGCGAGAAGCGTTTCTCGTCGGTGTTCTCGGCGGCCTCCACGAAGATCGCGTCCGCAGGACAGGCCGCCGCGCACAGCGAACAGCCGATGCATTTCTCCAGTCCGTTCTCGTAGCGTTTCAGTTCGTGGCGTCCACGATAGCGCCTGCTGACCTTCCGCTTCTGCTCGGGATACGAGACCGTGACGACCGGGTTGAAAAACGTCTGTTTGAACGTTATCGCCAACCCGCGCACGAGCTCGACCATGGGTTCAAACACGCTCATAGGCTTTTCTCCTCAAATCGCGGTAGATTACCGTCACCGCGAACAAGCCAGCCAGTACCGATAAGATCGGGATGATCCAGTAATTGTCCAGCAGGATGCCCAGCGCCGTGATGAAGATCACCGCCAGCGAAAGCGGGATCAAAATTTTCCAGCCGAGATTCATCAGGCGGTCATAGCGGATGCGCGGCCACGACGCACGGATCCAGATCATAATGCCCAGCAGGACAAAGACCTTGATAAACAGGTAGATCGGGCCGAGGAACCAGGCGCGGTCCACGCTCAGGAAGGTATCCTTCAGGAACCAGAGCTCGCGGTACCCGCCCAGGAAGAGCGTCGCGCCGATCATCGAGACCACGATCATCTTCTGGTATTCAGCCATGAAGAACAGCGCGAACTTCATCCCCGAATACTCGGTGTGGTAACCCGCCGTCAGTTCCTGCTCGGCTTCGGGCATGTCGAACGGATGACGGTTCACTTCCGCCAGCGATGCAATGAAGAAGAGCAGGAAACCCACAGGCTGGATCACGCCGATCCACATGCCTCTTTGCGCGTCCACGATGTCCACCAGGCTCATTGAGTTGCCCAGCAGGACCGCCGCCACAAACATCAACCCCAGCGTCAACTCGTACGAGATCATCTGCGCCGTGGAGCGAAGTCCGCCCAGCATGGCGTATTTATTGTTGCTCGACCAGCCCGCCAGCACGATACCGTACACCGCGACCGAAGCGATGGACATCAGGTACACGACGCCCACGTTGATATCGGCAAGATACAGGGGGATGACCCGCCGTCCCAGCGAGAACGATGTCCCCCACGGGATGACCGCCGCGATCACGATGGACGGCGCCATCGTCACGATGGGAGCGAAGAAGAACACGAGTTTGTAAACCTTCGCGGGCGTCAATTCTTCCTTGAAGATCAACTTGACCGCGTCCGCCATCCACTGCATCAAACCCTGCGGCCCGGCGCGGTTCGGTCCGACGCGCACCTGAATGCGCGCCAGGAGACGGCGCTCATAATAGGTGAGATACCCGAAACCGATCAGCAGGGTAAAGATCAAAACCAGCGATTTGATCAGCCATTCCCAAAACAATGCCCACGACATAGTTACTTCACCTTCCCGGCGGATTTGAGCGTGACGACGACCGGGGCGCGCACCGTCAGACCGAAACTGCGCGGCACAAGCGCCACGCCCGTCGCAATCGATTCGTCGGTTCTCACGCGGACCTCGGCCCGGCTGCCGCTCCAACTGAGTTCGACCAACTCCCCGGCCTGCGCGTCCAACGCCTTCGCCGTCGCCGGGTTCAACGTCACCGTCGGCTCGCCGATGCGTTGCGCGAGCAAAGCCGCCGGCAGGACGGTGTTGCCCTGGTCGTAGAGTTTCGTCACCGGGACGGCCAGCAGTTCGCCCTCCTTCGGACGCAGGGACTTAGTCTTTTTGACGGCGGGCAGTTTGAAGGTCTCGCCGCGAGCCGCCGCGCTGGTCAACTGCGCGCCCAGTCCGCTCTTGTTATCGTAGCAAGTCCCGCCGAATGTGATATCGCTGCGGCCGACGATCGGCCATTGGTCGGGCGCTTCGGCGAGTTTTGCGTAATTCAATCCCTCGAACGATTTCACGTCCAGCGCCAGGTAATCGAACGCGATGGAAGCCGACGCGCCCTCGAGGATGTAGCCCATGCCGCGCGCCACCTGCGAAGTGACGACAAAATCGGGACGCGACTCGCCCGTCACCGGGACGGCGGGATGGAAACGCTGCACGCGGCGTTCGCCCGAAGTGTACGTGCCTTCGCGCTCGACGTAAGCCTGCGCCGGCAGGACGACGTCCGCGAGACCGGCGGTGGCTGTGAGCGAAATGTCCTGAACGACCACGAACTTCGCGCCCTTGAGCGCCTTCGCCAGCGCGGGATCGTCCCCGGCCGGGTCCGCGCCCGCAATGTAAACCGCCTTGCCTTTCAGTTCCTCGGCGAGGTCCCCGACGGGCTCGAAGCCCAGTTCCCACGCGCCCTGGTCGTTGACGCGCGGCCAGACGCCGATCAGCCCGCTGTTGGCTTTGCCGACGTGACCGGCCGCTTTCAACAAGTCCGCCGCGGCCGCCGCGAGCGACTCGGAGCCGTCCAGGCCCAGCCCTTCGCTTCCGAAGAACACGACGGCGTTCTCGGCCTTCGCGAACGCCTCCGCGATCTTGCCCTTCCCCTTCAAATCTTCCAGCGTGGCGGCTTCATCGCCGTACGCGTAGCGGATGACGAACTGCGCGTGCTTGTCGAGTTTCGTCTCACGCGGGTTGGCGACGATGAGAACCGCGCCGCGTTCCGACGCGGCTTTGAGTCTCAGCCACCAGATGGGCGCTTCCTCATATAGGTCCGACGCGACGACGAGAACCGCGTCCCCCGCGCCGAGTTTGCCGAGGTCGAAGCCCGCGCTCACGCCGACGCGCGTCGTCACGTCTCCGCCGCCCATGTCGCTGTAGAGGACGGCTTTCCCGCCAGCCATGTCCGCCAGGGATTTCAGGTTGAACAAATCCTCGTTGGAGAGTCGACCCGAGGCCAGCACGACGAAATTCTTTTTGTGTTCGGCCAGTTTCTCCGAAGCCATATCCAGCGCGGACTTCCACGAAGTCTTGCCGAGTTTTCCGTCTTTGGAGATTAGCGGCTTGTCCAGGCGCTCTTCGCTTTCTACATAATGATAGGCAAAGCGTCCCTTGTCGCACATCCAAATCTCGTTGACCTGCTCGTTCTGCCGCGGCATCACGCGCTTGATGACGATCCGCCCGTCGGACCTTGCCTCGCGCCGCGTGTTAAACGTGATGTTGCACCCGACCGGGCACTGCGAGCAGATCGAGTCCGCGGCGTCCAGCTCCCACGGACGCGCGCCGAAGCGGAAGTCCGCGGTGGTCAACGCGCCGACCGGGCAGATGTCGGTGGTGTTGCCCGAGAAAATCGAATCGAAGCCGGGTTCCGAGGAGGAGAAAATCTGCATCTGGCGTCCGCGCTCGGCAAACTCGATGACCGGTTCGCCCGCGATGTCGCTTTGGAAGCGGACGCATCGTCCACACAGGATGCAGCGTTCGCGGTCCAGCCAGATGAGTTCGCCCAGCGGATAATGCTTGGCGAGGCGCTGCTTCTCCTCCAGGAGGAAGCGGCTCGTGCCGGGCCCGTACTTCATGGTGTGTTCCTGGAGCGGACATTCGCCGCCCTTGTCGCAGACCGGGCAGTCGAGCGGGTGCGAGGTGAGCAGGAACTCCACCGTGCCGCGCTGGCCGTCGCGCGCTTTCTCGGAGGTGGCCTGCGTCTTCACCACCATGCCCTCCGAGACGGGATTGGTGCAGGCCGTTTCGAGTTTGGGCATAAACTGGATCTTCGGCTGTCCGTTCTCGTCGAGGACGGGTTTGCCGGTGGCGCGGTCCATCATCGGACGGCCGATCTCCACCAGGCACATGCGGCACATGCCGGCCGGTTCCATCTTCGGGTGGTAGCAAAAGACCGGGACGTCGAGACCGGCGCGTTTGGCCGCGTCCACCACCAAAGTCCCGGCGGGAACGGTTACTTGTGTATTGTCAATCGTCAGCGTTACGTCTGTCATTAAGAGGCTCCATGTCAACTTCAGCCACGAAAGAGCGGTTTCTAATTACCAACCATTACTTGCCGAAATCCTCGGGGAATCTCTCGATTCCCGTCGTAACTGCCATCGTCGAAAACTCGCCCAGCGCGCACAGGCATTTGCCCTGCATCTGCTTCGCGACGCTGTAGACCAGGTCAACGTCGTGCTGCTTGACCTGCTGATCCATGTGGTTCGCGAGATTCCACATCCAATACGTGCCTTCGCGGCAGGGCGTGCATTTGCCGCAGGATTCGTGCTTGAAGAAATGGATCGTCTTGCTGATGACCCATTCGATGTTGACCGTGTTGTCAATCACAATGACGGAGGCCGAACCGAGGTCCGCGCCCAACGTTCGGACGGCCGCGTATTCCAGCGGCGTGTCCAACGCCTTGTCGTCCGCCACGATGAACGAGGAGGACGCGCCCGCCGGCATGATGGCTTTGATGGGACGGTCATCGATCAGTCCGCCGCCGCATTCATAGATCAGGTGACGGAAGGTCTTGCCGAAAGGCAGCTCATAGTTGCCGGGCTTTTTGACGTGACCCGAGAGCGAGAAAATCTTGACGCCGGCGCTGTCGGCTGTGCCGAAGGACTTATACCAGTCCGCGCCGTTGGATACGATGAGCGGGACGTTGGTCAGCGTCTCCACATTGTTGACGACGGTCGGCTTGCCGTACAGCCCGTAGGAGGGCGGGAACGGCGGGCGCACGCGCGGCTGTCCGCGTTTGCCTTCGATGGATTCGAGCAGGGCGGTCTCTTCGCCGCAGATGTACGCGCCCGCCCCGAGGTGGGTGTGGATGCGGAGCGAATAGTCGGAGCCGAAAATTTTCTCGCCGAGGTATCCCGCGGCTTCCATCTCGGCGATCTTCTCGTCGAGGAATTTCGCCACCTGCCAGAACTCGCCGCGCAGGTAGACGTAAGCCGCGTTCGCGCCGACCGCGTACGAGGCCAGGGCAACTCCCTCCAAAAACTGGAAGGGATTCTGCTCCATGATCTCGCGGTCTTTGAAGGTGCCAGGCTCGGATTCGTCCGCGTTGGCGACCACGTAATGCGGCCAGTTCTTGTTGTCTATGAACTGCCACTTCATGCCGGTGGGGAAGCCCGCGCCGCCGCGGCCGCGCAGTCCCGAATTTTTGATGACTTCGGTCACGGCTTCGGGTTTCATTTTCGCGACGGCATTCTTCCAGGCTTGGAAGCCGCCGTTCTTTTCGTAGACATCCAACCGATTGATGCCGGGGATGTCTCGGTGACGGAGGAGGATGTATGTCATAGGTCTCTATTCCGCTAAAGGGATGATTTTTCCTTCTCGACGGGCGATCTCAATGATCAAATTTGCGTCGTCTTCCTTGTATTGTTTCTCGCCAACAGGGATGGGTTCAATGCGAAAATCGGTGTGAGCGGCAATGCGCCACAACTTGACGAGGTCTTTGTAAGTGCGCCGTTTATCATACAATGGCGATACGACTAACAGGTCAATGTCGCTCCATTCGTGCTCCTGTCCTCGCGCGTGTGAACCATACAGAACGCCGTATTTCACGGGAATGCCTTTCTGTTTTACCGCTTGAAGGTAATTTCGAACAGACTTTACAATTTTTTTATCAGCCATTCCAGGACCTCCTTTGCATGTTCAATAATGGTCCGGGCATATTCGTAAGGCGGAATCTGACTGACATTCTCGCCATTCATTTCTTACCTTGTGTCGCCGGTCCTCAACGCCTCGATCAACTCCATCGTCTTCTCGACGGTCATGTTCTCGTGATATTCCAGGCCGCCGGGACGCTGCGTCTGGAACACGGGCGCCTTGTCGCACGCGGCGAGACACATCACCGCCTCCACCGACACCAGGCCGTCGGGCGTGACGCCGCCCGGCTGGATGCCGAGTTTGTCGCACAGGTCGGCCAGGAATTTGTCCGCGCCGCGCAGCGCGCAGGGCAGGTCGTTGCAGACCTGGATGCGGATCCGGCCTCCGGGCTGGTCGTGATAGAGCGTGTAAAAGGCGATGATGGAAGCCACCTCGGTCTCGGTGGTGTCGGTCAAAGAGGCGATTTCCTGCACGGCGTGATGGCTCACAAAGCCTTCCTGTAATTGCGCCAAGTGAAGCAGGGGCATCACCGCCGAGCGCTTCCGCTCCGGCGGATACTTCGCCAGGATCTGTTCAACTTCCTTTGGGTGTTGTTCAGCCAAACTCATCGGTCAATATCTCCCAGCACAAAGTCAAGCGAGCCAATAATGGCGATCAGGTCGGCCACCAGGTGGCCCTTGGAGATCGCGGAGACGAGCGCCACGTTCTCGAAGGACGGCGTGCGCATGTGGATGCGGTACGGGTTGGGGCCGCCGTCGCCTTCGAGGAAGACGCCCAGTTCGCCGCGCGGACTTTCCACCGCCGAATAGATGGAGGCCTTCGGCGCGTCGAAGCCGTCCGTCCACAACTTGAAGTGGTGGATGAGCGCTTCCATGCTGACTCCCACCTCCGAGCGCGGCGGCGGGACGAATTTGCGATTGTCCGAGCGGACGGGGCCCATCGGCAGTTTGTTCAGCGCCTGCTCGACGATCTTGAGCGACTCGCGCATTTCCTGCACGCGGACGAGGTAGCGCGCGTAGTTGTCGCCCTCGGTGAGGACGGGGACATTGAAGTCGTACTGTTCGTAGCCCATGTACGGGCGCGCTTTGCGCAGGTCCCAGTCCACGCCGGTGGAGCGCAGGATCGGGCCGGTCGCGCCGAGGCTGAGGGCCTTTTCCTTCGTCAACTTTCCGATGCCGTACAGACGGTCAAGGAGGAACGGGTTGCGGGTCAGCAGGCCTTCGTACTCGTCCACGCGCTTCGGGAAGATCTTGATGAAATCCCGCACCGCGGCTTCGAACTCCACCGGGGCGTCGCGCCACACGCCGCCGGGACGGAAGTACGTGGTCATCATGCGCTGGCCGGAGATCAGCTCGAACATGTCGAGGATGAGCTCGCGCTCGCGGAAGGCGTACATGAACATGGACATCGCCGCCAGGTCGAGGCCGTAGGTGCCGATCCAGACCAGGTGCGAGGCGATGCGCTGAAGTTCGGTCATAATGACGCGCAGCCCCAGGGCGCGCGGCGGCACGTCCAGGTCCACCAGTTTTTCCACGGCCATGCAGAAGGCCAGGTTGTTGCCCACCGGGTTCAGGTAATCGAGGCGGTCGGTCATCACTTCGGCCTTTTGGTAAGACTTGGCCTCCATGTTCTTCTCGACGCCCGTGTGCAGAAAGCCGATATCCGGGATCACGTTGATTACGATCTCGCCGTCCAGTTCGAGCAGGAGGCGCAGCACGCCGTGCGTGGCGGGGTGTTGCGGTCCCAGGTTCAGCATCATGGTCTCGCCAGTCAGGGCGCGGTCCGAAACCATGTTCTTCAGTTCTTCAAGGGTGACTTCTTCGAGTTGCGGCATGAAATTCCCTTTTTATTCTTTCGCGTACGGCTTGCGCGAGTCGATCTCTTTAATATTGAAGGTGAACTGCGGCTCTTCGTAACCCAGCGGATAATCCTTGCGCAGGGGATGTCCCTCCCAATCGGGCGCCATCAGGATTCGGCGCAGGTCGGGATGACCCGTAAAGCGGACGCCGAACATATCCCAGACTTCGCGCTCGCGCCAGTTGGCGTTTCCGTACACGCCGGTCACGGTCGGGACCTCCGGCTGGTCGCCGTCCACCGGGACGCGGATCATCAGGGACAGGTTTTCCGCGATGGACGTCAATTGGTAGATCACGTGGAAGCGCGGCTGGGTCTGCGGCCAGTAATCCACGGCGGTCAACGCCGAGAGCAGTTCGAAGCGATGCCGGTCGCGCAAAAACGTCAGCGCGTCCGCGATCCGCGCCGCGTCCACAAAGACGTGCGCCTCGCCGCGAAATTCCTCGGCCTGCGCCTTGAATTCCGCCTGCAACGCCTGGACGATCTTTTCGAGTTTCGTGTCCATAAAACAATCCCAATTGGCCGGCGCGGTTACTTCGCCGCCAAATCCTTGAACTTCATGGCCTGCACTTTTTCGTGCAGCGTCACCACGCCGTGGATCAACGCTTCGGGGCGCGGCGGACAGCCGGCCACGTACACGTCCACCGGCACCACCTCGTCCACCCCCTGGAAGATGGCGTAGTTATTGAAGACGCCCCCGGTCGAGGCGCAGTCGCCCATCGCCAGCACCCATTTCGGTTCGGGCATCTGATCGTACAAACGGCGCAGGACGGGTCCCATCTTGCGCGAGACGCGTCCCGCCACGATCATCAGGTCCGATTGGCGCGGACTGGCGCGCATCAGTTCCATGCCGAAGCGGCTCATATCGTAATTCGCCGCCTGCGCGCCCATCATCTCAATGGCGCAGCAGGCCAGTCCAAACAGCATCGGCCACATGGCGCGCGTCCGCCCCCAATTCACGACGGTTTCCAGCGTGGTGGTCACCACGCCCATGTTTCCAAGTTTCGATTCTACTCCCATTCGAGCGCTCCTTTCTTCCAGGCATAGACGTAGCCCACCAGTAAGATCACAATAAAAACCGCCATTTCGATGAAGCCGAATAATTTCAACTGGCGGAACACGATCGCCCAGGGCAGGAAGAACACCACTTCGATGTCGAACAGGATGAACAGGACCGCGACGAGATAGAATCGCACCGGCATCCGCCGCGTGCCTGGTCCGATGGGGGACATGCCCGACTCATACGATTCACTCTTCACCTGGGACTTACGCTTCGGCCCGAACAGTTCTCCCATCCCGATGGCGACCAGACCGACTATAACAGACAGCGCAATCAGCAAAGCAATTGCAAGGTACTCAAGCAACATGACAACCTCGATAGGAAATTGAGACTTGCGCTATCAGCAGATCACGAAAACCACGCGTAATTTGCGTTCTCTACCGCCAAGTTTGCGTTAGAGAACGCCTAATGCCGCTTTCGTGAAGTACTGATTATCCTAAAAGTATATCATAATGATTTTTGAGTGACTAGTCAAAGTGTCACTTTTCACAAGAAAAAAGTAACAAAAGACAGCCTCCCAGCGCGGTTACGCGGGTTGGAACTGCGACCCCGCCTCCGCCACCGTCCCACAGGACAGCGCCTGTCCGTCGGGACACCTTTGATATTCATAGCTTCCCCCGCCCGGCGTCGGCGTGCCGGGACCGAGCGTGATGCAAATATAATCCACACAATACTGCCCGGGCGGACAATTGAGCTTTCCCGGAGAGCATTGAGTTATAGTTTTCGTGCAGAAGCCATATCTTTCTGCATCAGGGCAAGGGCTTGGAATTGAAAGGCAAGTGTAGCCAAAGCCGCATGCGTTGCTATTACAACATGGATCATCTTCTTTGGCATAGAGTCTGAAAAATTGCGGGACAACTACAAAAGACAAAAAGCAAACGATAAGCGCTGTGAAAAGAGCGGTCTCTATTCTGCGAAGATACGTTTCCATAATTTAATATTAGCAGATTGTGGCTTTTTATCACTTGAAAACTCCATAGAAGATTATCTTTTCTATTTCCGGCGTGATAACTGCCTCTTTGCCCTCGTCAACCAGACTTTGTAAAAGTCCGTTTTTGTAGTCGCCACCACCTTGAAGACCGTTTAAAGGTCTAATAAACGGGTTGTAACTTTCCTCTGGTATTTCTCCCATAAACAGCGGCGTATGCAGCCCACTTTTATATTCGTCTAAGAAATACTGTAATCCTCTTTTGGGAATTACTATGTGTAAAATGCCGATGGTTGTCTTATCGGGGTCTTTGCTCGGATTGGGGTTGTTGATGGCGATGCCAAGCAGAAGTTCTTCTTTATTTGGAAGATTTTTATCAAATATTCTGTCGTTTATCACGCCGATGGAAACCACTTTATAGGGCGGTTCGCGATTTGGACTATCGGCTACATTGTAGATAGGTCCGAAATACTTTACATCAGATATATTGCCATCTATCCCTATTCTTTCAAACCGATTCCACCCATAATTGACCGCCTGCGGATCCACCGCCACCTTTCCCTCGCGAAGCGCCTGCGCTTCCGACGCGACCAGAAACTCCATAAATTTATCAATCCCGCCTATCTTCTCAACGTCGTATTTGGGATATTTGCCGTCGGCTCTGGCTTCGGTCGCAATTTCCAACGGGAAGTCCACGCCCGCCTGCTCCGGCGCCAGCCACCCGCCGCTCCCAACGTCGAAGACCGCCAGCGGATTGCCATGCTCGTCGCGGAAGACCATCTTTCCGTCCAGCGTCTTTTCCGTCTGATCGGGCCATTCGCGGACGAAGGCGGGTTTGTTTTTCGCCAATTGTCCGCCGATGACCATCGTCTCCGCGACCTCGTCGGCGGGGATCTTCGACACCTCGTCGAAGTCCGCGTACTGCTTCGCCCACTGTCCGCTTTCGAGATCGTAATACAGCGTCACCTTCTCGCCCGATTTGGTCGTCCCTTCATAGGCGACGACGCGATCCCAGAAGGTCAGCGACTTCCCGCTCCAGGCGATGTCCCTGGCGCTCTCCCCCGCCGCAAACGACGAGACGACGTCCTCCGGCGCGCTCTCCGCCTGCGGGGCCATCTTCAACTTATCCGCGCCCGACATTGACTTCAAATCTTCCCGCGTCAACTTTGGCATCGGCGTGACGGTCGCGGTCGCCGTCGGCGGGACTGGCGTTCGCGTGGCGGCTGTCGTGGGCGGCTCCTCAACGGGTGAGGGGACCGGGGTGAGGGTCGGCGCGCAGCCCGCCAGCAGAATGACAAAGCACAGGGACAGGACGATTTTCATCACGACCTCGCTGTTGCGAATATTATCGCACAAATCGCGCGGCGAGCGTCCAGGAATTCGCGAATTCGTGCCGTATTCGTGGACGGGTTTGCCCCCCGCCCGGCGTCGGCGTGCCGGGACCGAACCCGACACAAACATAGTCCATACAATACATCCCAGCCGGACAGCCGTAACCGTTAGGGCATTCAATTATAGATTGCGTGCAGGAGCCGTATTTTTTATTTTTCGGACAAGGACTTGGAATTGAAATGCAAGTGTAGCCAAAGCCACAAGCGTTGCTATTGCAACATGGATCGCCTTCTATAGCGTAAGCATTGAAAAACTGCGGGATAAGTGCAAAAGACAAAAAGCAAGCGACAAGAGTTCCCAAAAGAACGGTCTTTATTCTGCGAAGATACGTTTCCATAATCTCATATTAGCAGTTTTCGATTTTTTATCAATAAAAGACTCCCCAAAATATGATTTCTTCCATTTTAGGCGTGATGACTGCCTCTTTGCCCTCGTCAACCAGACTTTGTAAAAGCCCACTCTTATAATCGCCTCCGCCTTGAGATTCATTAATAGGCCCAACACTTGGGTCATTACTTTCTTCTGGTATTTCTCCCAAGAATAATGGAACATGCACTCCACTTTTATACTCATCGAGAAAATACTGCAACATATCTTTTTGGATTGATATGTGTAAAACGCCAGTAATAGTTTTTTCTGGGTCTTTGCTTGGGTTGGGATTATTAATGGCAATACCCAAAAGATATCTTTCTCTACCTGCCAGTTTCGAATCAAATGTTGAACTATCTATCACGCCGATGGAAACCACTTTGTAGGGCGGCTCGCGATTTGGGCTGTCGTTGACGTTGTAGATGAGTCCGAAGTCTTTTGTCTCCATTGGAATACGCACCCCATTTTCCATCAAGGCTCATGTTCAGAACAAGTGATTACGGACCAGTTTAGCGACGAGACTCGGCGAGATGCGTTTATGGTTCACAGCCAATTCGTGGATGGCGGCATAGCCTGACAAGTATGCTTTATGAACACCGCGATAGGGTCGCAAGAAATTACGCAACCCTGTCCAGCCGCCTTCGTTGGAGTTGACGTGGACTTCCCGAACGCCATCTCCATCGTCATCACGTGCATATTCATTCTTTCCATGACAGACGGTGTGACGCACGCGTTGTAAGCGATTGTAACTGTCGTATTCATCTGTGTAGAGCGTCGCTTCTGGTCTGGTAAAGTTCTCGACAAATGGACACAAGCTATCGCCTTTTGTATCTGGCATCACTTGGATCCGCACTTGGCGCGTTTCGCGCCCAATCACTGCGCAGACCGGCGGACGATCATTCGCATACGTCCCTCGCCCGCGCCGTTTATTGGCTCGTTTGCGAGGCGGATCCTGCGGATCGCCGTGCCACTCTCCTTTTTTCCCCCGCGTTCTGGAACATTTCGTCGGTTTCGACTTCCAGATCGCTCAAGGGTTTGGTCGCTTGTTCCTTCTTGGCATTCGCCTGAAGCAGATGCCTCACGGTCAGCCCGGTTGTGCGACTGATGCTCAATTCTCGCGACAACTTCGCCGTTGGCTTCCCCTGCACCACCTCGCGAATGAAAAGGATAGTTTGCTCAGGAGTGAAGTGTCTTCCTTCAAACGCAGTTCCGCTGTAGAGATTGTAGATGCCACGACAGGCTTTGCACCGATATACAATCAGACCGCTTTGTTTGGTCTTACGAAATCGAGTCGCCTGCTCAAGACCAGCTTTACAATGTGGGCATTTCAATCCATCGGGATGAAAATGCTCGGTTAGCCAGACCGTACATGCATCTCGATCCATGAGTTCAACAATTGGAAAGTCCATGCCCCTATTCTACCGAATCACTTGTTCTGAACATGAGCCTCCATCAAATATAGTTGAAACCGATTCCACCCATAATTGACCGCCTGCGGATCCACCGTCACCTTTCCCTCGCGAAGCGCCTGCGCTTCCGACGCGACCAGCAACTCCATAAATTTATCAATCCCGCCCATTTTCTCAACGTCGTATTTGGGGTATTTGCCGTCGGCTCTGGCTTCGGTCGCAATTTCCAACGGGAAGTCCACGCCCGCCTGCTCCGGCGCCAGCCACCCGCCGCCCTCAACGTCGAAGACCGCCAGCGGATTGCCATGCTCGTCGCGGAAGACCATCTTCCCGTCCAGCGTCTTCTCCGTCTGATCGGGCCATTCGCGGACGAAGGCGGGTTTGTTTTTCGCCAACCTTCCGCCGATGACCATCGTCTCCGCGACCTCGTCGGCGGGGATCTTCGACACCTCATCGAAGTCCGCGTACTGCTTCGCCCACTGTCCGCTTTCGAGATCGTAGTACAGCGTCACCTTCTCGCCCGATTTGGTCGTCCCCTCATAGGCGACGACGCGCTCCCAGAAGGTCAGCGACTTTCCGCTCCAGACGATGTCTTTGGCGCTCTCTCCCGCCGCAAACGACGAGACGACGTCCTCCGGCGCGCTCTCCGCCTGCGGAGCCATCTTCAACTTGTCATCAACCGACATTGACTTCAAATCTTCCATCGTCAACCGCGGCATCGGCGTGATGGTCGCGGTCGCCGTCGGCGGGACCGGCGTCCACGTGGCGGCTGGCGTGGGCGACTCCCCTGCGGGCGAGGGGACCGGGGTGAGGGCCGGCGCGCAACCCGCCAAAACAACAGCGAAAACACACAGAACAACAACGAATCGTTTCACAGCGTCTTCCCTCATGCGCGCCTTCAATCTCCCAAATAATCCCTCAACAGCCTCGTCTGGGCGGGATGGCGAAGTTTCCGCAAAGCCTTGGCCTCAATCTGGCGGATGCGTTCGCGAGTCACCTCGTAAAAATCGCTCACCTCGTCCAGCGTATGACTTTGCCCGTCCGCCAGCCCGAAGCGCAGTTCGAGCACCTGACGCTCGCGCTCGGTCAGCGTCGCGAGGGCGCGCTGGATCTGCTCGCGGAGCATCTCACGCGCGGCAGAATCGAGCGGGGAAATCAAATCCTCGTCGGGGATGAAATCCTCCAGCCGGCTCGAATCGTCCCCGCCGACGGGCCCGTCCAGCGAGACGGGGTCCTCCGCGGCGCGGAGCACGCGTCCGATGCGGCGCACGGCCGAATCCAACTTGCGCTGGACTGCGGCCTCGAGCGGCTGGTTTTCCGCGCGGGCGCGCAGCACAACCTGCACTTCCGACGTGGACAAATAACCGACCTCCAGGGCCAGCTCCTCGAAACTGGGATCGCGCCCCAATTCCTGCGTCAACTGATGCTGGGCGCGCAGGATGCGCGTGATCGAATCGAACAGATAGACCGGGATGCGGATGGTGCGCGCCTGCTCGGCGATGGAACGGTTGATGGACTGGCGGATCCACCAGGTGGCATACGTGCTGAACTTGAAGCCGCGCCGCGCGTCGAACTTGTTAATGGCGCGCAGCAACCCAAGATTCCCCTCCTGGATCAGGTCGAGGAACGGGATGCCGCGCCCGAGGTAACGCTTGGCTACGCTCACCACCAGCCGCAGGTTGGCGCGGATGAGCGCGTGATGCGCCTCCTCCGCCCGGGCGCGGACGGCGTCCATTTCAGCCTCGAGGACGGAATCGCACGGCAGGCGCCCGTACATCGTCCGCAGGGCAGGCAGCGCGCCGCGCGCGCGGAGATGCGTCAGTAGCCATTCGGCGTACTCGGCCGGGAACAGGTACAGGCATAGAAAGACGGAAAAGGCCTTGCGCACCAGCGTGTCCCAGAGCGGATTGCGTCCCCACAACGCGCCGGCAAGATAGGAATGGAAATACGAGGGCTGGCCCGCGTCCCATTGCCGATGAAGCGCCTGGGCCTCAGCCAGCGCAAGGGACAGGTCGGGCAGGGCCGCGTCGAGGTTCGCCGCGTCCTCCGCGAAACGCGTCCACGAAGTATCCAGCTCGCGGACGACGGCGTGGTAGACCGCGCAGGCCAGTCCCACGCCCTTGCGGACGGGATGCCGCCGAAACGTCAGGAGAAGGCGTTCGGCTTCGATGCAGATCGAGAGGCGGAACTCGCTGTCCACGTCCAGCAATTTCACCAGGCCGATCTCGGTCAGGTAGAGGCGGACGGGGTCTTCCATCCACTCCGCGGAGGCGGCCTGGGGCTTAAAGTCCAGTTCAGATTCGTCCAGTTCCTCTCCGGCCCGCAGAAGATTCGGCAGGTCTGGCTCCCCCATTTCTTCGTTCTGGTTCATCAAATCGCGGACGCCGTCCAAACCGCTCCCGGCCTCGTTGAAGTCTTCCTCTTCGCCATCGAACAGCGACTCATCCCGCGCCGCGTCCCTGCGCTTTGGGGGGCGCGGATGCGGCGGGGAAGGTTCCTCGCGCCGGGGCGGATGGGAGCGTTTGGCGGTCATCTCACGTTTTTCGTTTCGATGTCAACCGTCGGTTTGCCTGGTCAATGGATTGGATCAACCTTGTCAGTTGTAAAACCTGCTGCTGGTACAGCGAGGCGCGCGGGTCGCCGTCCTGCTGGGACTCCTCCTGCAAAAAACGCGTCTGGGTCAGTTCGCGGTTGGCGCGCGCCCGCCGCAATTTCTGTACCAGCCGCTGAAGTTCCTCCAGCAATTTATCTTCCAGCGGTTCGAGTTTTTCGGTCTGCGCGAGAAGTTCCTGCGCGAGTCCCTGCAGCGAATCGGGCAGGTGGATCGCCACGTACTGATGCTGGTCGCTTTCCACCTGCTCCAACGATTGGCGCACGACGCTCAGGAACACCTGATGGTCAGTATACTCGAAATCCTCCGGCGAGAGAGACGCCAGGCCGCTCTCTTGCAGGCGGCGGTCGAGACGATACAGCAACTCGGGGCGGCGGAAGAGGATGCCAAGACAATACGATTCGGACTTCGTCCCCGGCGGAACGACAAAGGCGACCGACTCGCTCGTTTCCTCCTGGCGGATCGGCCTGCGCCGCCTCGCGCCCGGACTTCGAGCGGGCGCGCCGATCAACGCGCTTTCGTCCACCCGCAGCATTCGCGCCAACGCCTGGCGATAGGTGTCGCGCTCCAACTCGGTGGGCAGGTCTTCGATCAACGGGATGACTTGCGCGGCAATTTGATTCTTCGTCTTCGCGTCGTTGAGGTCCTGCCCGGTGGCGAGCGTCTCCATCACGTGCGTCACAATGGGCCTGGCGTTTTCGATCAGCCGCGCCCATTCGTCTTTGTCCCGCGCCGCGATCTCGTCGGGATCGAGTCCGTCGGGCAGGGAGGCCACGCGCAGGTCGGCTTGCAGGCGCGCTTCATTTTTGAGCAGGCCGCGCGCGTCGAAGCCGAGTTCGCCCTCGCGGTCCATCGCGGAGCGCGCCGCGTCCAGCCCGCGCAGGATGGCTTTCTGTCCCGCGGTGTCGGGGTCCAGCGCGAGGACGATTCGCCGCGTGGAACGTTTGAGCAGGCGCAGCTGGTCTTCGGTTAAAGCAGTCCCCATCGGCGAGACGACGTTCTCGTACCCCGCCTGATGGAGCGCGATCACATCGAAGTAGCCCTCCACGATGACGGCCTGGTCCGCGGCGCGGATCGGCTTGCGGGCGCGGTCGAGGCCGTAGAGCAGGCGTCCCTTCGAAAAGATCGGCGTCTCGGGAGAATTCAAAAATTTGGGAATGTCGTCCGAGTCCACGATGCGCGCGCCGAACCCGGCCATGCGTCCCTGCTCGTCGCGGATGGGAATCATAATGCGGTGGCGGAAGCGGTCGTAGACGGCGGATTGGGAAGCGGCGGACTGGTCGGTTTCGCGGACGGTGAGGAGGCCCGCGTCGACGAGTTCCTGTTCCGAGTAGCCGCGCGCGGTGAAGTGTTTGAGGGCGGTATCGTAGCCGCGCGGCGCGTAGCCCAGACCGAAGGTCTCGATGGCGGCGTCGGTCAGTCCGCGCTTTTCGCGCAGGTAAGAGAGAATCTCGGGGTTGCCGAGCAGGTGTCCGCGATAGAAGATGACCGCGTCTTCGAGCAGTTTGCGGAGGTTGTCATAGGCTTCCTTTTGCTCGGGCGATTCGCGCTGGAACGATTCAACCTTCACCCCGGCGCGGTCGGCGAGTCTTTCGAGCGCCTCTTTGAAGTCAATCCCCTCTTTCTTCATCACGAACTTGAAGATGTCGCCGCCTTCGTTGCACGCGCCGAAGCAGCGCCACGTCCCCGTCTCGGGCCAGACGACGAAGGCGGGCGTGCGCTTGTTATCGTGGAAGGGACAGAAGCCCGTGTAGTTCCGTCCCGTGTGGCGCAGTTTGACTCCCGCCTCGGAGACGAGGTCCACGATGTCTATGCGGGATTTGATTTCGTCAATGGTTGACATTTGGTAGCTGGTAAAGGCAATTGGAGACTGGCGGCAGGTGAATTATAGACGCATTCGGAGATTTGAGAAGCGGGGGACGCTCGATTCTTCGATGGCGGCCGCGAAACTCGTCCAAAGCGAAACGGGACTGGCGATGAACCAGTCCCGTTTGTTCTGGACAAAATTCGCTTCGTCAAGCCGCGACGGGAATGAAAATGTTGGGAGCTGAGAGAATTTTCTCCTTGCTGGATTTTACTCGCGCTAACACAACGGGTTTGCCCTGTCCGCTGCGCTTCTTTAATAAATCAAGATTGAACAGGGTAATTTCCGTGTCGTCCTCAGGCAAAATCACCAGCTCAAAATCATCGGGCAAAACGTTAAAAACCTGCGGGTGATCCAGCAAGTAACGCATAATTTGTCCCCATAAGGCGATATTTCGCTCGGCAACGTCAGTTTTCATTTTTCTAGCCATTCTTCATACCTCCGACGATATTCTCGCCAATTCGACTTTAAATCATTCTCCGCGAAACTCAGTCCTTCTTCGTAACTACCGACGGGCATGGCTTTTTTCTCTGCTTCACGGCGCGGATGAATTGTATCACGGTGGGCAAATCCATGAGCGGTGTCATAGCGAACGACTGGAAGCCATCCATGATTCACAAAATAACATTCCAATTGCACTACAAACGATAGTACGCGGCCTCGCTCCAATTCAAAACGTACACGCAGGGCATTGTTGTCGTCAAAAGCATAGACATACGAAACGACCCGCATGTCTTAAAACCCTTCGAGTTTGCTCAAGTCGGCCAAACCTTTGGACAAATTGGCAATTTGCCCTACAAGGGCGAGGCGGTTTTGTTTCACCCTCTCGTCTTCCGCCATCACCAGCACCTTGTCAAAGAAGGCGTTGATGGACGGGACGAGGGCGACGACGGTCTCGAGGAACTCATTGACGGAAGACGGAAGATGGGAGACGGAGGCGCGCAACGCCTTGTACAGCCCCTTCTCCTCAGCCTCGACGAACAGCGCTTCGCTGACGTCGGCCTTCGGTCCCCCGTCCGCGGCCTGACTCCGCAGGATGCGGACGCAGCGCGCGAACGCGGGCAGGATGGTTGACCAGTCCTCGCGTCCGACCCACGCTTGCAGTTGCTTCACCGCCCGAGCCGACGCGGCCGGGTTGGCGGACTGCTCCGCAAGAACCGCGTCCACGACATCGTAGCGGAAGCCCATGTCCTTCAGCGCCACGCTCAGACGGCCTGCGATGAAATCGAGGATTTGTTTTCGGGTCTCGTCGCTCACCGCGATGGGCTGGATCTTGGCCGATAACTGGACAGCCTGCGCGAGGTCGAAGTCCATATCGTGTTCGATCAGCGGCTGGACGATTCCGATCGCGGCGCGGCGCAGGCCGAACGGGTCTTTCGCGCCCGTGGGAGCCAGTCCCGCCGCGAAGAGGCCGACCAGCGAGTCGATGCGGTCGGTCAGCGCGACGGCCGCGCCGATCTGAGTCTGCGGGACGGCGCGATACTGCTCGGCGATTGCCGCCGCCACTTCCTCCGATTCTCCCGAACGCAGCGCGTACTCGCCGCCGATGACGCCCTGCAGCGAGGTCATCTCGGCGACCATCTTCGTGGCGAGGTCCGCTTTGGAGAGGTAGACCGCGCGCGCCAGCGGTTTGATGGTCTCCAGCCCTTTGAAGCCGAGCAAAGCGCCGATCTCCGCGCCGAGTTTCAACATGCGGTCAGACTTGTCGAGCATGGAGCCGAGTTTGGCGTGGAAGGTGAGCGCGGCGAGTTTGGGACGATATTCCTCGAGTTTCAGTTTAAGGTCTTCGCGCACGAAGAAATTCGCGTCCGCAAAGCGCGCGCCGAGAACGTGTTCGTTCCCCTGGCGGACAATGTCAATGCCGATATCGTCGCCGTTGCGGATGGCGATGAAGCGAGGGAGGAGATTGGGAGATTGGAGATTGGAGATTGGAAAGTAACGCTGGCGCTTCTTCATCACCGAAATGAGCACATCTTTGGGCAACTGCAAAAACGCGGGGTCGAATCCGCCCATGACGGCGGTGGGGGTTTCGACGAGGTTGGCGACTTCGCTGAGCAGGTCGTCTTCGATCAGGGCTTCGCCGCTGACAAGCGCCGCGGCCTGCTTGACCTGCTCCACGATGGAGGCTTTGCGCTCTTCCTTGTCGAGGACGATGCCCGCCTCGCGAATCGCGTCGAAATATTTATCGGCGGAGGGAATTTTGATTTCGGGCGAGTCGTGCGGACGCAAACCGCGCGTGACATTGCCCGAAACGACGCCCGCGTATTCGAACGGGACGACCATCTCGCCGAACAAGGCGACCAGCCAACGGATGGGACGCGAGAACGCGACGCCCGAATCGTTCCACTTCATGGACTTCTCGAACTTGATCTCCGCGATCAGCTTCGGCAGCGCCTCGGCGAGGACTTCGGGAGTCGGGCGTCCTTTTTGACGGACGACGGCGAAGACGTACCTGCCTCCGTTCTCCTCGCGGATTTGGAGATCTTTCACGTCCACGTTATTTTTCTTCGCAAAGCCCATGCCAGCCTGAGTCGGTTTGCCGTCTTTGTCGAAGGCTTTTTCCGCGGGCGGACCTTTGACCGTCTCTTCGCGGTCGGGCTGGGTCGGGGCGAGGGAGTCTATCGAAACAGTCAACCGCCGCGGGGTCGCGAAGACGCGGACGTCGCCGTGGGTGAGGTGAAGGTCATCGAGGAGGGACGGGATACGAGTTACAAGATACGCGTGGGCGGAGTCCACATCCGAGGCGGGGAGTTCTTCGACGCCGATCTCGAGCAAGAACGACCGAGGACTGGAGACGGGGGACGGAGTCGCTGAAACGGTCTTCGGTCTTCGGTCTTCGGTCTTGAGTAATGGATACTCCGCCTGCTTGCGTTGCTCCTCGTATCCTTCGGCGACGCGGCGGGCGAGTTCGCGCATGCGGCGGAAGAAGGCCTGGCGTTCGGCGACGGAGATGGCGCCGCGCGTGTCGAGGATATTGAAGGAGTGCGAGCATTTGAGGACGTAGTCGTGCGCGGGGAGGATGAGTCCAGCCGCGAGGCAGGCGTCCGCTTCGGCGGAGAAGAGATCGTACATGGCGCGGACGCGTTCCACGTCGGCGGTCTCGAAATAATATTTGGAGTGTTCGAACTCCTCCTTGCGGCGGATCTCGCCGTAGGTCACGTTTGCGCCGTAAGGTTCGTCCCAGATGGCTTTGGCGTTGTTGAGCGCGATGAGGATGCGTTCGAGGCCGTAGGTGAGTTCGACCGAGACGGGATCGAGCGTCACGCCGCCCATCTGCTGGAAGTAGGTGAACTGCGTGATCTCCTGCCCGTCGAGCCAGACCTCCCAGCCGAGTCCCCAGGCGGAGATGGCGGGCTGCTCCCAGTTGTCCTCCACGAAGCGGATGTCGTGCTGGCGCGGGTCAATGCCGAGGGCTTTGAGCGAGTCGAGGTAGATTTCCTGCGGGTTGCCAGGGTCGGGCTTGAGGATGACTTGAAACTGCGTGTGCAGTTGAAAGCGGTTGGGATTCTCGCCGTAGCGCCCGTCGTCGGGGCGGACGGACGGCTCGACGTAGGCGACGTTCCACGGCTCGGGTCCAAGCACGCGCAGGAAGGTGTTGGGATTCATCGTCCCCGCGCCGACCTGGGTGTAGTAGGGCTGGGTGATGAGGCAGCCGTGTTCTGCCCAGAAGTTTTGGAGGGCGAGGATGATGGATTGGAAGGAGGAGGGCATAGTTTTCAGTGACCAGTGTTCAGTGTTCAGTTTGGGAGAGCGAGGGGATTATAACTGATGGATAATGTATAATCCAAGCATGATCTATATCCTGCAATCCCTGCCGACGCCTGAACAGATCGTAGAAATGTCCAAAGAATATAAAACGATGATCAAGATCGTCGTGGATATTCGCCGCCGAATTTTGGCGGGCGGCGGGGAGATGCACGCAGACTGCGAACAGGCTCTTTTGGAGAACGGCAGCGAGCAGGACGACCTTTGGGGCGCGAACTGGTATCCCGCCGACCAACGCATTGAATTCGAATCGCTCATCAATATCCGCCCAAGATTGGGGAATCGCAGTATTTTAATCCAAGACGAGGAATTGCGAAAAAAGGTTGAAGCCGTCGCTAGAAAAATCTTTGGAGGCGCGACATGACGGACAAAGAGAAAAAACGCGAACGCTTTCTGCGCGATCCCCTTCCCCGCAGGCTGGGCGGACTCGCCGCTACGCTGGGGCGGATTTCGTCCTCCGCCCGCGCCGCAAACGACCCGACGGTGGTGCAAAACCTTTTGGAAGAGGCAAAATACTACATCGAGTGGACCGCCGCCGAAGCTGAACCCGAAGCCGCCGCAGAATTGGTCTCGATGCAAACGTTGATTGCCTTATGGGAAAAGGGCTGGGACAGCGCGGTTCAGAATATCAGTCAGCGCACCCTGCTTTCCGTGCAAGCCAAGCAATGGTCGGATCGAGCGCTGGAGATATCGGGGTTGTTAGGGTAGAGGTTGGAAGAGGGCTAGTTTTCAGTGACCAGTGTTCAGTTTGGGAGAGCGAGGGGATTATAACGGATGGGAAAAGAAAAGACGACAGTGAGAGAGAATAGCTATCGTCTGACTGAAGAATTACTGACTGTTAGAGCGCGTGGACGCGGTCACGGTCCGCGTGGGCGTGGCATAAAAATACTTTGAGGGGGCGTTTGGCTTCAGCCATTACAACAACTCAACGATGTGATTTCGCAACCAATCTGTGAACGCGTTTCGGTCTATTTTGCCAGATGCAACGCCGAGGATGATATCCACTTGCTCGTCCACGCTGGCGGAAATCTCGTATCCATTCAACATCAGGAACGTTTCCATCGCCGCATGATCTGTCCGCTTGTTGCCATCTACGAAGGGATGGTTTTGAATCAGGGAAAATCCAAGAGCGGAGGCTTTTTCAAAAATCGTTGGGTAGAGTTCTTTTCTATTAAAGGTCATACGCGGTTGGGCAACTGCCGATTCCAGCGCGCCGAGATCGAGAATTCCCACCGAACCGCCTGACTGTGTCATCACGCGGCTGTAAATTTCCATCACTTCTCCCACCGTTAAGTAGCGCATTTACGCCAGCCGCTTGTAGAGGTCTGCGTTTTTTACCAGAACGCGTTCAATCACTTTTTGGAATTCATCCAGAGGACGAGTTAACAGGTCCTCTAAACTGACGCGCACCAATTCCTCGGGCGCAACGCGGAAACGCTCGGCAATTTTCTGGAGTTCTTTTACACGTTCATCGGAGAGGGTAATGGTAAAGGTGGTCATGTTTGCCTGCTTTCGTTGATGGGCAAATTATACCTTGTCCAGCCACGCGTACCCTTCGGGCATGATATCCACGCCATCTTTGGTGAGACGGTCATAGAGCGCGTGGACGCGGTCACGGTCCGCGCGGGCGTCCCGCAAGGGGATGATATGGCTGAGGAAGATGCGGAGAGGGTGACCAGCGAATGTCATAGCGGATAAGCGGATGGAAAACGACGCGCCGATCAGGGACGCGTCGTTTTGGGTTAGGCGTGCGCTGGCATTGGAGCAAAGGATTTATTCAATGCTCTTACAATCGTCGGCGGCAATTCAATGGGAATAAAGTAATCAGCGGGGAAAAGATAGTCTTCTCCGCTTTCGTCAATGATGCGCATGTCGCCATCGGCCTGCGCTTCTTTGTCGGAAAGGACGCGGTAGATTTTGTGCAATTCCAGCGAGGCGGGATATTCGCTGTTGTCAACACAGATGGCAAAACGGGGGGTGGGTTTTGTGGTTTTCATAGGTTTAGTCCAGGTAACTTTTGCGTTTAAACTCTTTGCGTCCGATGCCGTGCGCCTCGTACCAGTGGATTTCGGCTTTGCGGACGCGTCCATTGCGAAGTTGGATGAGGGCAATTCCCTTCATCTTGCGCCAACGACCGTCGCCATAAAGTTTGCGGAGACGCGGCAGGTCACGGATGGAATTGCCGATGGCAATCACTTCTTCATTGGTGATTTCGCTGATGATCGAGAAGGATGCCATCCCATTATCTCCTGCGTTAATTATACTTTGTCCACGCCGTCTTTGGCGAGACGGTCATAAAGTGCGCGGCACGGTCGCGGTCCGCGTGGGCGTCCCGCAAGGGGATGATATGGCCGAGGCAGAGACTTTGGCCAGCCGCGGCGCGGATGAGACATGTCAGGTTTCCGACAAAGTGAGCCCCGCTCCGCCATCCCAAGCGCGGACGGTGGACATTCATCTCTCTCCCGTCTCCGCTATCACTCAGCCAGCCAGTAGACTCCCATCCCAAAACAAACTCCCCTCTCTTGTGTCGAAAGGGGAGTTGAAAGTTACAGACTTAGAACCAATTGTTGTTTGTATGGCTCTATTCGTTCTTCGGCGATCTTGATGTATTCGGGATCAACGTCATAACCCACATATTTTCTTTCCGATTTCAATGCCGCGATAGCCGTTGACCCGCTTCCCATGAATGGATCAAGGACAATATCGCCTTTGAATGTGTAGAGTTGAGTCAAGCGATATGGCAATTCAACGGGGAACGGCGCAGGGTGCTTGACCTTCTTTGCCGATTCCGGATTCATCGTCCAAACGGATTTTGTCCATTCCATGAATTGTTCTTTGGTGATGGTGTTTTCCTTGTCTCCTTTTTTTCGATCAAACACGCCTTTCGAGAAGACAAGAATATATTCATGCGTATCGCGCAAAACTGGATTAGACGCGGATTGCCAGCTGCCCCACGCCATCGAAACTCCCGCGCCCGCGCCTTTTGCCCAAATGATTTCCCCGCGCATTTTGAAACCGATATCAATCATCATGTGGGAAATGTAATCGGAAAGCGGAATATACGGTTTGCGTCCCAGGTTGGCGACATTTACGCATGCGCGTCCGCCATAAACCAGCGCGCGATGAGTTTCAGTAAAAACATTCCGTAGAAGTTGCAGGTATTCTTTTAGGGACAGATCTTCATCGTATTCTTTGGAAACATTGTAAGGCGGTGACGTGACCATTAAATGCAAAGAATTATCGGGAATTTCCTTCATGTTCTCGGAAGTTCCAAAAATGATCTTGTTTTCGTATTCAACAGGGAAGGGATTATCCGCGACAGGCTTCGAGCCATTCCCATGGCCGTTGTCGGATAATTCAGAATAGAGTTTGGAATTGTAGTAATCCGACGAATCGTGATTGACTCTCGACGTCGTTCCAAACTTGGTTGTTTTCGAGCCTTTTGCCATTTTTCATTCCTCTTGCCAAAAATCGAGCCATCGCCGATACGGATTGTATTCCACCTTCGTTCTATACCATTGTACTGGAAATTTCAGCGTCTGTGGGTGCGCGGACAAAACGTCCAGCGCTTTCGCAGACAGTTCCACGCCGCGTGGATTTGTGCCAGCCTTTGGCAATTTGATGTAACTTGCCCGTCCCATTTTCTCCAGAGCTTCAATTTGGACTTCCTGTGAAAACAGGAATATGCCGCCCGTATTGTCCCAATTGACTTGAACAAGTAGCATATCGCAACTTGGAATGTACCGATGGGCAAATTCAATTGCCTGCTCCGCGTCCACCGTCCAGATTAGTTTGACGCTTTTGAAACTCGCGCCAGTCATTGTTTTTATGGAAAGTGGCCTTCCAAAGACAATCACATCCGACTCAGGCTCATGGATTGGCAGATCAGTTTGCACATTTTGCTCGCCAAATTTATAAAGCAACAATGCAACGAGAATTTTTTCCCTGACCGAACCAACTTCCATACCGACTTTGCCTGCACGAGAACTTTCCAATTCTGCCAAATGAAATAACTTTGGCAGTTTCGCTTGTATTTTCGCCACGGTTTCCTTGTCCGTAAACAATTCTGCAATACTCATGTATTAGGTTCCCTATCTTGTGCTTTGAACATCTGTGTCCCAATGCGATGGTTTACGCACTACACCGCCAACATCAATATTTTCGTCAACATAATTTCCGTAGCATTCTAACATCTTAAACACCGATACGTCTAAATCTCGTAAAAATGAACTGATGTAAGAAATAGTAGCATGAAGGGATTTGGATTCTTTTCCATTTCGGAGATTGATAAGCCATTTATCTTTAAGATCAGGTTGATTCCTGTTGATTGGGCGGTTTACTCGTTTTTGGGCATTAGCGCCAAATCAATAGTCGAAAAGAAAAAATACACATCGCGAAGATTATCGAGGATCAAGATACCACTTTTTGGGACATAAGCTAGACATTTTCGAACTGCTAAATCATCCAAAACAAACAAGTCGGGTTCTGCCGCAAACTTTGGCCAATCGGCAAGGGCATATTTTGGGCGTTTCTCTTTGGCGTCAAAATGAAAAACGGGATTTCCACTTTTATCATGAATAGTGAAATCTAACTGATTGTACGAAGAAGAACCGTCAGTAAATTTTATATTTTTTTAAACCAAATAATTCTTTATCTCTTGTTCGAAAGATTGCTGATTACCATGGCTATTCCATTTTACATTTGTACTTTTAGAAAAAGGACGGCCTCCCCTCCCTCTCACGAGGGCAGGCAGGCCGTCCCAATTACCAATTACCAATCACCACCTACAACTTCGCGAACCTGCTCACCACCTTCGCCATCGCGGCGGGACGGTCCATCACCCCGCCCTGATGGATTCCGATCGGAGCGCCTTCCTTCGCGTACGCCGTCTCGATGAACGCCTGTCCCGTCAGGAAGCGGTCCCTGTCAATCGCGCAGGAGGTGACGAAGCCGATGCGTTCGCCGTTCGCGTTCACCACAGGATCGCCGTTGTGCGCCATGCGGACGCGCTGCTCGTCGAACGTAAAGCGGATCACCGCGCCCGTCCGCCCCTTCTCCCGCGCCACGAACGCCTCGCGCCCGATGAACCACGGCTTGTACACTTTGACGTACGAACCGAATCCGCCCTCTGCCACGCCGAGGTCGCGCCCGCCCACCTTGCCCGAGCCCAGCCCCATCTCGTGACCGTAGAGCGGAAGTCCCGCCTCGGTGCGGAGCGAGTCGCGCGCCCCCAACCCGATCGGCTTCACGCCAAACGGCTCGCCCGCTTTCAGGATCGCGTTCCAGAAATCCACCGCGCGGTCGGGATGGACGAACAACTCGAAGGCCATCTTCTCGCCCGTGTACCCCGTCCGCGAGACGATCAGGTCGAACCCGCCGATGACCGCGTCGCACAACTCGGTGCGCTTCAACTTCATCAAGCGCGCCTTCGACGCATCATCCATCCCCATCGCCAGCAGGATGTCGCGGCTCTTCGGTCCCTGCAGGGCGATGTCCACCCGCATGGCCTCGCCCGACTTCGGGTCGCGTAGGTTGCGGATCTCGGCGTTGTAACCGTACGTCCGCGCCCAGGGTTTGGCCTCGTCGATTCTCACCTTGCCGTCGCGTACCGCCTCGAGCCACGTCCGATCCTTGTCGTCGTTCGACGCGTTCACCACCACCAGGAAATCGTCCCAGCCGCGGCGGTAGATCAGCGTATCGTCAATCACGTCCGCGTCGGGCGTCAGGAAGTGCGTGTACAGGCTGGCGCCGGGCTTCAGCCCGCCGCAGTCGTTGCCGCACACCGCGTCCAGGAACGACGCCGCGTCCGCGCCGCGCACGTCGTACACGCCCATGTGACTCACGTCGAACAACCCCGCCGCGTTGCGCGTGGCGAGATGCTCTTCGAAGATGCCCGAATACTGCACGGGCATTTCCCAACCCGCAAACGGGACCATCCTGCCGCCCAGGTCTCGATGGACTTGATTCAGCCGCGTCTTTTTTAACTCGCCCTCGACTTCGTTCCAGACAAACGGCGGCAGCGCGTCCTTCTGACCTTTGGCCGTGTCGCCGATGAACCAGGCTTTTTCCTCGCTGACGGGTTTCCCGTCCGCGTCTTTGAGCCGCTTCCTGCTCCCCGTCACGATGAAGGGACCTGGGATCCGCTTCGCGGAGAAATCCTTCCCGCCGCCCAGCTCGAACGACACGTACCCATCCGACAGGTCGCGCAGCCACGCGCCGACCAATCCCGCCTTCGCCGCGGGAACCTGCAACTGATAGGTGAAATCGTCCACCTTCGCCAGCGTCCCTTTGACGACGCCTTTGGGCGTAGCGAACGACGTCGCCTGGCTCTGTCCCGTTTTCAGTGCGGAGAGATCGCTCGACGCGGCGTAATCCAGCGCCTGCCGAACGCGCGTCCCGCTCAGTTCGAAGCCCGCGTAGGTCGAATTGCCAGCCCCGCCGACTTTATCGTCAATATAGTAGAAATGCGGATACCCGCTCTTCTTGTACTTGAAATCAACCCCCGCCGCCTCCGCCAGTTTGCGGACCTTCAGCCTGGCGTCGTTCAACACGTTGAAATCCAGTTTCGCGCGGCGGACGCGTCCCTTGTGCGGGGTGTCCACCGAGTGCGGCGCGCAAGCCAGCAGCACGTCCGCCATGATGTCCGCCAGCTGGCGCGTCTTCTTCTCGTCGAAGCCGCGCTGGGTGATCCACGGCGTGCCGAGACGGATGCCGGAGGGATCGAGCGAGTTTTTGTCGCCGGGGATGGTGTTGCGGTTGACGACAATCCCCGCGAGGTCGAGGATGCGCGCCGCCTGGTCGCCGCTCAGCGCGGTGCCGTCCTCGCCAATGACTGACGTGCAGTCCACGTTGAGCATGTGACAGTCCGTCCCGCCGAACGGGACGCGCAATCCGCGCTTTTGGAATTGGTCTGCCATCGCGATCGCGTTCTTGATCGTCTGCGCCTGCAATTTCTTGAACTGGGCGGTCTGCGCCAGTTTGAAGGTCACGGCCAGCGCGGCGAAAATGTGGACGTGCGGTCCGCCCTGCTCGCCGGGGAAGACGGCTTTGTCGAGTTTCTTCGCGATAGACGCGTCCGTTGTCATCAACACCGCGCCGCGCGGACCGTCGAGGCTCTTGTGCGTAGTGGACATCACCACGTGGGCATGGCCGATCGGCGAGGGGATCACGCCCGCCGCGACCAGCCCGCCGAGATGAGAGATGTCGGCCAGGAAGTACGCGCCGACCTCGTCCGCGATCTCGCGGAACTTTTTCCAATCGGGAACCCACGAATACGAGGAATATCCTGCGATGATGAGTTTGGGTTTGTGCTCCACCGCCAGCGCGCGGATGGCGTCGTAGTCCAGCCGTTCGTCCGCGTCAATGGTGTAATGCACCGCCTTGAACCATTTGCCGCTGCGGTTCACCGACGAGCCGTGCGAGAGATGTCCGCCGTGCAGCAGGTTGAGTCCCAGGATGGTCTCGCCGAGCGGAATCAACGCCTGGTAGACCGCGTTGTTGGCGGGCGCGCCCGAAAGCGCCTGCACGTTGACATAGATCTGTTCGGGTTTGTACCCGTTCGCCGCGAAGGCTTCGGAGGCGCGGCGGCAAGCCAGCGACTCGACGATGTCGGCATATTCCACGCCCTTGTAGTAGCGCGGGTCGGAGTTGCGGCGATAGTTCGCCAGCCGCGCCGCGTAATCGAGGATATCCTCCTCGGGCATCTGGCGCATTCCCTCGTCGGGATAGCCCTCGGCGTAGATGTTCTGGAACGCGGAACTCATCGCGTCGCGCACCGCCAGCGGGGCCTGGCTCTCGGACGGGATGAGGATCAACTTGCGGGCCTGCCTCTCCGCCTCGAGCTGGGTCAGGGCGAAAACGTCGGGGTCGAGTTCGGATAACTTACCGCGGAAAAGAAAATCGGACATGGTTGGTCTCCTGGTCGGGTAGTCAAGTAGTCGGGTGGTCAAATGGTCAAATAGTCGAATGGTGTCTGGTTTTCAAAATAACCACGAGACCAAGCGACGATGAGACTATTAAACTAAGGGGAATTGTAGGACGAGAAAGAGGAAGGGTCAAGTGAGAAATGACACATTCCCGCTCGACTCTTCCTCCATTGAAAGACGACGCCGCCCGGACGGGCGCGTCACGAAATCACCCCTGCTTCAAATACTCTTCCATCGCTTGCAGCAGCGCTTCGATATCCGCCATTTGGGTCTCGCCCATGTGCGCGATGCGGAAGGTGATATTTTTCAGCGCGCCGTAGCCGTTCGCGATGCGCATCCCGCGTTCGAGCAGGAACTTGTTGAGCGCCGACACTTCCCAGCCGCGTTCGTTCTTGATGGTGGTGACGGTCTGCGAGCGGAAGCCCGCCGGCGCGTACATGTTCAGGTCGTGCGCCTCGGCCCAATCCTGGACGCGCTTCGCCATCGCGGAGTGACGGGCAAAGCGCGCCTCCAACCCTTCGGCGAGGATGCGGTCGAGCTGTTTGTCGAGCGCGTAGATGAGCGACATGGCCGGCGTGGCCGGCGACGAATCTTTCACGCGGTGCTTTTCCATGCGGACGAGGTCGAAGTACCAGCCTTTGTTTTGCACCTTCGCGGCTTTTTCCATCGCCCGGTCCGAGACCGCGCCGAGCGCCAGCCCCGGCGGGAGCGCGAGACATTTCTGCGAGGAGGTCAACACCATGTCGAGACCCCAGGCGTCCATCTCGATCTTCGCGCCGCTGAGCGAGGAGACCGCGTCCACAAGGATGAGCGTCTCGGGCGCAACGGAGCGGACGGCCGCCGCGATCTCCCGGACGGGATTCACCAGCCCGGTCGAAGTCTCGTTGTGGACGACCGTCACGGCCTCGAATCCGCCGCGTTGGACGGCCTCCGCCACGCGCTCCGGGGCGACCGGCTGGTCCCATTCGAAGGCCAGTTTCTCCGTCTCCTTGCCGTTCGACGCCGCCACCTCGTGCCAGCGCTCTGCGAACGCGCCGTTGACGCAGGAGAGAACCTTCTTATCCACAAAATTGCGGATGGCGGCTTCCTGAAGTCCCGTCCCGGAGGAGGCGGTGAGAAAGACGCGGTATTGCGTGAGGAACAACTGCTGCGCCTTCTCGCTGGCGCGGCGGTAGATGGCTTCGAATTCCTTGCTGCGGTGCGGCAGCATCGGCGCGGCCTGCGCCTGCAAAACCTCATCGGCGACATCAACAGGACCAGGGACGAACATGCGGTGCATGGGAACCTCCTTGCAGGTTGATAATTTGAAACGCGATGGATGGATTATATCCGATACGACCTCGCAAAATTGAAAAACCGCGACCGCCGCGCAGCGGGTATAATAAGCCAACTCAAGGCAGCCATGAACGAAGAAACCGCCCGCCCTCCCGAATCCTTTCAGTGTTACGAATGTATCTCAGGCGCCATGCGCCTGCGTTTCATCACCTATTTCACGTGGTTGAACGGCGAACTGGTCACAGTTCCCAACTTCCCCGCCTGGGTCTGCGACGTTTGCGGGAGGCGGGAATACGACGAAAAAGCCGTCTCGTGGCTGACGATGCTGCTCGACCCGAACGCGGGACATCCCACCCCGCGGAAACGCGTCCCGCCTCGCGCGCGGCTGCGGCCGGGCGCGCCGCGTCCCAGCCCCGATCAAACCTGACGAGGAATCCGCCCCGCCCATGGACACTTCCCCCCGAACCCACCGCGTCCTTCCCGTTGACATCCTCACCTCGAGTTACCGGGTGGTCGGCAAAGTGACCGTCTCCACCAACGGCGTGATGGGGCTGATGAACGATCCCACCCGCTCTTATATGGAAGTGCTGGACGCCCGCCTGGCGCGCATTCACATGCCGACCAAACTGGTGGATCACTTTGAAGTCATCCGTATGTTCAAGCGCCAGGCGTTCGCCATTGCCCTCGCCCGCCGCGAGGATCTCGGTCCGCAGGGCGTAGTGCGCGGCGGGTTCGCCTCCGTGACGGAGTATCCCATCCGCGTGACCACCCAGGTTTATGAAATTGAAGGCAAGATCGAGTATCCCGGCCGCTTCGACTTCTCCGCACTGATGGCCGAGGGTTCCCGCGACTTCATCCCCATCTACGACGCGGCGTTGACGGCCATCCTCATCCCCACCCTGCGCGTGGAAAGCCCGGGTATGTTGTTCAACCGCACCCAGGCCGACCTGCTCGCCCTGCAGGGACAACGCGTCAAGTCGCAAAGTGGAGCGTAGAATTGCTTGACCGTTTATAATGGGGATGATAAAATCCCGCCCGCTTCAAAAATGCCCCCATCGTCTAGTGGACTAGGACGCAGCCCTTTCAAGGCTACGACCGGGGTTCGAATCCCCGTGGGGGCACCTTTGAGAGAATCGCCGTAAGGCGATTTTTATTTTCACGACCGCGGCCCCCATTGAAGGGATGCCATTCGAATCCCCGTGGGGGCACCTTTGAGAGAATCGCCGTAAGGCGATTTTTATTTTCACGACCGCGGCCCCCATTGAAGGGATGCCATTCGAATCCCCGTGGGGCGCTTTCCAGAGATTCGACGGCGAGTCCCGCGCTCCAGTCCCGGCCGCCGCGTGGAGAAATTATGCCCGCTTGGATGGGGATGTATAAAGGCGGCAAGTGACATATAATGTAAGCAAGTCGAGGAGGTCCCCATGCAAATCATCTTCAACGGCAAAACCTATAACAGCATCGAAGAAATGCCGGCCAACGAACGCGAAGCCTATGAAGGCATGTTCAAGATCTTCCAGGACGCGAACGGGAACGGCATCCCCGATTTTCTGGAAGGCGATATTGCAAAGAACGTGGCGGCGGCCCTGACCAACGAAGTGCGTTACAACGGCAGGGTCTTCAGTAACCTGGACGAACTGCCGCCCGAAGCGCGCGAAAAAGTGAAGGCGGCGGTCGTGAAACTCAACACCCTCGGTCTGATCGCCGGGACGCCGCCCGCGCAGGCGAAACCGCCCGCGTTCGAGCCGGCCTTCCAGCCGTCGAAACCGCTGCTGCAATCAGAGCCGGCCATTCAGGAAAGCGGCGGCAAAAACTGGATGCTCATCCTCGGTTTCCTGGCGGCGGCGCTGATCTGCGCGGTGGCGCTGGCCCTCGGCGCTTTCTTCCTGCGCTGACCCGCGCGCCAACGCAAAAAACAAGGCCGGAGCCTAAAGCCCCGGCCTTGTCGTTTCACCGGCCGCGTCATCGATCGTGCACGTCGCGCATCGAGATCTCGTCGTCCACCGGCTCGAGATGCGTTTGGACGATGGTGTCTGCCAGCTCCCGGCGGATGTCGCCCTCGAAATCCTCGGCGATGTGGTGCGCGTCGTGGAGCGTCCACGCGCCCGGCGCCAGCATATGCACCGACACGAAGCGCCGCGCCGCGGCCTGCCGCGTCCGCAGGGCGTGAAAAGCCACGCCGCGCTCGCGGTATCTGGACATGACCGCTTCGATGACTTTCAATTCCGCCTCGGGCAGCGACGCGTCCATCAACCCCGCCACCGACCGCCGGAGCAGCTGATACGCCGTCCGGATGATGTTCAACCCGACGAGGATCGCGATGATCGGGTCGAGCGGCTGCCAGTGAGTCACGGCCACCACGCCCACCCCCGCGATGACTCCGACGGACGTCCACACGTCCGTCATCAGGTGATGCGCGTCGGCCTCCAGGGTGATGGAATGGGCCCGCTTGCCGGCCGCAAAGAGGACGCGCGCCGCGGCAAAATTGACCAGCGAGGCGGCCGCCGAAACGAGCAGGCCGGTCCCCAGTTGTTCGAGCGGCTGCGGATCCAGGAAGCGCTGGACGGCGGCGACGATGATCCCGCCGGCCGCGATGAGGATGAGAATCCCCTCGACGGCGCTCGAAAAATATTCGGCCTTGCTGTGGCCGTAGGCGTGATCTTCGTCCGCGGGGCGCGCCGCCACCGTCAACATCGCCAGCGCCATCACGCCCGCCGCCAGGTTCACGAGCGACTCGACCGCGTCCGATAGAAAACCGACCGAATTGGTCAGCAGATACGCGCCCGACTTAAGCGTGAGGGTCAAGAGCGAGGCGCCGATCGAAATCCACGCGAAACGCGTCAGAGAGGAACGATTCTCCGTCATGCGCCCATTATAGTCCCCGCGGCAGTACAATCAACCCCATGACCCTGCCCGCCTCATCCAGCCTTAAAGAAAACCTGGCCGCCGCCTTTGGACGCGCCGCCGCCGAGGAGTGGATCGCCAGCCTGCCGCGCCTTCTGGCTGGGGCCGCCGCGCGCTGGGACCTCCGGCTGGGCGCGCCCGTGGACGGGCTCTCCTACAATTACGTCTGTTCCGCCCGCCGACCCGCCGCGGACGGCCGCGAAAGCGAAGTCATCCTGAAGATCGGCATCCCCAACCGCGAACTCGCCAGCGAGATCGAATGTCTCAAAGCCTGGGGCAGAATGGCCGACTGCCCGGCAGTCCGCCTCCTCGAGTCCGACGCCGCCAACGGCCTGCTCCTGCTCGAACGTCTCTGCCCCGGCCAGACCCTCGCCGCCGTCGCCGACGACGACCGCGCGACCAGCCTGGCCGCAGACGTGATGCCGCGCCTGTGGGTCCCCGCCTCGCAAATGGACGGGCGCTTTCCAAACAGCCGTCCGTTCATTTTGCTGAAAGACTGGTTCGCCGAGCTGCAAAACCTGCGGGCGCGCTTTGGCGGGAAGAGCGGCCCCTTCCCCGCGCGCCTCGTCGAAACCGCCGAGGCGCTCATCCGCGACCTGTTCGCCGAAGAGGAAGAGTGGCTGATCCACGGCGACTATCATCATTACAACATCCTTTCGCACGGGGACGAGTGGCGCGTGATCGACCCGAAGGGCGTCGTCGGGGCGCGCGAGTACGAAGCCGCGCCGTTCATGCTCAATCCCGCCTACCGGCCGCGCCCAGACATCAGGCGCGAGACCCTCCGCCGCCTCGACATCTTCTCCGAGCGCGGCGGCCTCGACCGTCGGCGGCTCTGGGCCTGGACGGTGGCGCATTCGCTCCTCTCCGCCTGGTGGGATTTGCAGGAGGACGGCACAGGCGGCGAATTCGCCATCGCGTGCGGCGAGACGTTTTTGGAACTGCGTTGAACGGGACGCGGAGGCAGGCGGGGAAAGTTTCCGCGCGCCGCCCGTCTGCGTTTTCGGGACGCGGGTTTCCCGCAGTGATAAAATACCGCCATGAAAGAATTCATCTATTCCCGCAACGCCGTGTACGAAGTCCTGCGCGCCGGGCGCAGGGACGTTTTTGAAATCCAGATCGCCGAGGGCGCGCAGGAAAAGGGCAGGGTCAGCGAGATCGTCGAACTGGCGAAACGGCGCAAGGTCAAAGTGACGCGGGCGCCGCGCGCCCGGCTGGACAAAATCCACGAGAACCACCAGGGCGTGGTCGCGGAAGCAAGCAAGTATCCCTACTCGGACGTGATCGAGATCCTCGAGCGCGCCCGTCAAAAGAACGAACCGCCCTTCGTGCTGATCCTCGATTCCCTGCAAGACCCGCAAAATTTCGGGACGCTGCTTCGCACCGCGGAGGCGGTGGGCGCGCACGGAGTCGTCATCCCGCTGGCGCGGACGGTGGAGGTGACGCCCGCGGTCGTCAACGCGTCGTCGGGCGCGAGCGAACACCTGCTGATCGCGCAGTCGAATCTCTCGCAGGCGATGGACGCGCTCAAAGACGCGGAAACGTGGATCGTCGGCCTCGACCAGCGCGGGGTCGGGATGGAAGCGGGGTCGCGTCACCTGCGCGGCGCGCTGGGACTTGTCGTCGGCTCGGAGGGCGAGGGTCTGCACGAGCTCACGCGCAAGAAGTGCGACATCCTGATGAGCCTGCCGATGCGCGGCGAAATCGAGTCGTTGAACGCGGCGGTGGCGGGGTCCGTCGCGCTGTATCTGGCATATCTGGCGCGGACGGGATGACCGTCCGCGCGGCATCTTAAATTCAACCAGGAGAGCATCGGCGATATGACTGCGTATCATTTTCCGAAAGGGTTTTTGTGGGGGACGGCGACGGCCGCGCACCAGGTGGAGGGGAACAACACGAACAACCAATGGTGGAAGTGGGAGCAGGAGGGACGCTGCAACGGCGCGTCCGGGCTCGCCTGCGATTGGTGGGGCGGACGCTGGCGCGAGGACTTCGACCGCGCCGCGGAGGGCGGGCAGAACGCGCACCGTTTCTCGGTGGAGTGGAGCCGCATCCAGCCCGCGCCCGACAGGTGGGACGAGGACGCGTTGGAAAAATACCGCGCCATGCTGCGCGGGTTGAAAGAGCGCGGCATGACTCCGCTGGTGACGCTGCATCATTTCACCGATCCGCTTTGGGTGGAGGAACGCGGCGGATGGGAGAACGAGGAGACCGCCGCGTTGTTCGCGAAGTTCGTCCGCAAGACGGTGGAGGCGCTGAAGGAGTATTGTACGCTGTGGGTGACGATCAACGAGCCGAACGTCTACGCGTTGAGCGGATACGTTGACGGCGCGTTCCCGCCCGGCGTCAACGACTTGAAGCGCGCCATCCAGGTGGAGGCGAACATGCTGCGCGGGCATGCCGCCGCGTACCGCGTCATCCACGAGGTACAGCGCGAGGCGCGCGTGGGATACGCGCTGCATTACCGTCCGATGGTCGCGAAGTCGCGGTCGCCGCTGGACCAATGGATGCGGAACATCCGCTATTCGGGGATCAACATGGCATTCCCGTCGGGGATCGGCGCGGGCGTGTTGAAGTCGCCGGTCGGCAATGTGTCCATCCCTGAGGCGAAGGGGACGCAGGATTTCTTCGGCCTTAATTATTACTCGCAGGACACCATCTCGTTCAGCCTGCGGAATCGCAAGGAACTCTTCACGCATACGGGCTATCCCGAAGGCGCCGACTTCAGCGAGAATAAATTTATCGCCAATCTCCCGGACGGTTTTTTCGACTCGCTGAAATGGGCGGCGCGGACGTATCCCAACCTGCCGATCCTCGTCACCGAAAATGGCGTGGAAGATTCCAAAGACGCGATGCGCCCGCGCTACCTGGCCCAGCACATCCACGCCATGTGGCGCGCCGTCAACTTTAACTGGCCGGTCAAGGGATATTTCCACTGGTCGCTGGTGGACAACTACGAATGGGAGCGCGGCTGGACTCAACGCTTCGGACTGTGGGCGCTCGATCCTGAGACGCAGAAGCGGACCAAACGCCCCAGCGCGGACCTCTACGCGGCGATCTGTCGCGAGAACGGACTCTCGTCCGAGATGGTGACGCAGTATTGTCCCGAGGTATTCGACAAACTATTTCCGTCGTGAGAATCACGAAGCGCGTAACGCAACCATCTCCAATCTCCTATTACCAATCACCAATCACCAATGACCGCTTTTACCTTTCCTGTCGTCACCATCCGTCCCGCGCTGCCGCGCGATAAAGCCGACGTGGCTGAGTTCACCAAATTCATCTGGGACGGTCACGATTACGTCGGCGAGGCCTTCCCCGAATGGCTCGCCGACCCGCAGGGAATCCTGCTCGCAGCCGAATACGCCGGTCGCTGCGTGGGCTGTGCGAAAGTGACGCGGATCGCGCCCGGCCAGTGGTGGCTGGAGGGATTCCGCGTCGATCCGCAGTTTCAGGGCTGGAAGATCGGTTCGCGGCTCGACGCAGCCTGCAACGCGTGGTGGGACGCCCACGGCGACGGGACGCTCCGCCTGCTGACCAGTTCGCGGCGCGTCAAAGTGCATCACCTGAGCGAGGAGAGGGGATTCCGCAAACTGGGCGAGGCGCTTTATCTCGAAGCGGAACCGCTGGACGAACCCTCCGACGCGTTCGCGGCGATGAAGCCCGAGGAAGCGGACGAGGCGGCGGCCTTCTGTCTGCGCGTCGCGCCGGGACGGTTGATGGGCGTCGGCTGGAAATTTGCCGCGCCGAATCCCGTCAGTCTGCGCGAGGCGGCCGAGGCGGGACTCGCTTTCTGGTGGCGCGGGCGGACGGGATTCCTGTCGGCGTGGGCGGACGACGATGAGCGGGGAGACCGCCTCACGGTAGGGTTGGAGGCGTGCGCGGGAGGGAGTCGAGTCGAGTTGTTGAAAGATTTTCGTCGGTTGGCGTCCGCGCGTGGGATGATCGCGGCGGGATGGATGAGCCAGGAGGACGAGGAATCGTCCCGCGCGTTGGAAGAGGCCGGTTATAAGCGCGACTGGGACGATTCGGGGTTTTTATACGAGCGGGGGCGGCCGGCGATGACGGGCGGCGCGGCCGGCCTTTAGGAATCCAAACGCGCGTCGACGACGATCCCCCTTTGAAAATGGACGCGGTTTTAGCGCGCCATTTCTCCGTTTTTCAGGCTCGCCGTCACCTGTTCGCGATAGCCGACCGTGTTGTAGGTGCAGAAGGGGATCATCCGCCCGTCGGGGATCAGGAATTCGACGCAGCATTTCATGGCGTTCTTCACGTTGAAGGTGTACGGGTCCATGAAATCGCGCGTGTTGATCATGAAGATGTGGCGTCCCAGGTCGCGCGGGGAGTGGTCGCCGAGCGGCAGATGGGAGTGGCAGG
The DNA here is from genome assembly GCA_017312345.1 of Candidatus Denitrolinea symbiosum. Taxonomy (NCBI): domain Bacteria; kingdom Bacillati; phylum Chloroflexota; class Anaerolineae; order Anaerolineales; family Anaerolineaceae; genus Candidatus Denitrolinea; species Candidatus Denitrolinea symbiosum. Next base: position 207,980 of record BLAA01000001.1, read on the forward strand.
AGACGCAGCGCTGACCGGCGCGCGTCTCTTCCATCGTGTGATGTTCGCCGTCTCCGTTTGACTTGCCCTTGAGCATATTGGCGATGTCCAGCGCGGCCTCGTCCGAACCGACTTTGGCGGAACTGCTCCACAGGCGTTCGAGCATGACGGGCTGGGGGCAAATAGCATTGACGCCTTTCGGTCCATGAGCGCCGGCCAGCAAGCGGCGCAGGTCGTGGCGGGGTTGTACGTCAAACCAGCCTATATGCTTCTCGCCGCTTTTTTGATCGTTCTCTTGTGGAATCAGTCGGCGCGTCCGATGCGCGCTCTGCTATGGGGATTGATCGCTTTCCAGGTTGGCGAAACGTTCTGCGCCGTCAACTTCATCGCCTATCGGCACCAATCGCTTATCTCTGAATATTTGCACAGTTACGGCATGGTCCTGGCGTTCGGCTTGCTGACTTATTCCCTGCTCGAAGTGTTGGACCTTCGCTTCCATCTGAATCGGCATCAATCTACCGTGCGCCGCGCGGGGATTTTTACCGCCTTTATGACCGCCATCCTGGCGTTTCTTCCCTTGACGGCTTCGCTCTCGCCGACTGAATATCAAACGCGGTTGTTCGGCGTCTCTTACGCGTACGCGCGCTTCGGCTTCTACCAATGGTACGAAGCGCGCCTGCTTCCCTGGCTGGCGTTCTCCTGCCTGACGGCGGCCGGATTGACGATTCTGTTTCAAAAGGACGCGCCGCTTTCCAACGCGGCCAAAGCGCTTTTTTCGGCGGGCGTGGGCGCGTTGGGATTTTCCTTTTTCCGCGTAACGCTGGGGGCGCTCTACGCCGATCAATTGGTGTGGTTCGAATTCTGGGAGGAGTTGACCGAATTAATGATGGTCGTCGCGGTGACGTTCATCCTGTGGCAATACCAGCCATCCATGTTCAAAAAATTCTTTGCGGCGCTGCGCGGCGTCATAGGCCAGGGCGGTGCCAAATAACGATCGGCTTTCAGCTAAAAATCAACAGCCTCCCGCGCGGGAGGCTGTTTGCGTAAAACGGGTAAAACTACATTCCCAGGAACGAGAACACGGCGTAGCCGAGGGCGAAGATCCCGCCTACGATCGCATACGCCCCGAAGAAGGGGATGAAGGCCGAAAGGCCCATCCACAGGAAGAATAACCACATGCACCAGCCAGAGATGGTTTTGGGAAGACTGATTTTCATTTTACGCTCCTTTGGAGAATGGGATTGGGTACTGTCAGCGAGACAGTCCTGTCAATAAAACCCAAAGTCAAAAAAGAGGTTACGAGGATTTCGCAGCTTTTCTGAAACCCGCCGTGGATTCGCTCGCCTTGACAATGGCATCGGGAGAGCCCTCTCATTTGCGCTGAAGCGCAAGAGACGCGAAACGAAAGATGAGAAAAACGAATTTAAGCGTTTATAATAACGCCCATCACCCACCAAAGGAGATTCAAATGGATATTACTTGTAAAAATTGCAACAAACCCTTCAACGCCAACCCCCTCGAGATCGCCAGCGCGAATGTCAATTTTTCTTTGGGACGCAAACATATTTTTTATTGCGATCACTGCAAAGCGGAGAATCCGCTGAGCAAAGAGGAGTTCAACGCCATCAAGGAAGGGAAAACGACCGCCGCGCCGACCGCTTCCGGCGGCGTCAAACCGGCTGCCGCTCCCCAAGCTGTAGCCGCCGCGCCTGCTCCTAAACCTGCGGCTGCCGCGCCCCAACCGGCGATCCGACCCGATGTCCGCCCCCCGGCTGCCGCGCCCGCGCCCAACCCGTTGCTCCGGCCGGCGGCCGCACCGGATACGGAAAAACCCGCCGCATCCCAGCCCAAAGAAGGGACCGTGAACGTGCGCAGCCTGCGCGTCCGCAAGGACCACAACACCAGCGCCGAGATTGTCGCCGGGCTGTCCTATGGCGACCAGGTGAAGATTCTCTCCACCTGGACCGACGGCAAGAACACCTGGGCTGAGATCGCGCCCGGTCAATGGGCCGCCATCGAACACAACGGCGAAAAGATGATCGAAGTCGCGTGAGGTTCGAGCGCGCCAACGCTTCAAAAAGGACGAGGACGGCGTTTCAGCCGTCCTCATTTTTTAACATGGTAAAATCCAAATCGCTCCCATGACCACCGCATCCCTGCCCGCAGAATTCACCCTCGTCCGCAAATACACCGTAAACCGCGCCAGCCCGGCGCGCTGGATCGTTTCCCATTCGCTCCGCTACTGGCCGATCCTCCTGCTCCTCATCGTCGGCGCGTACGGCAACGGCGCGTTGGCGGGCGTCGTCCCGCGCTACGTCGGTCAGGCCTTCGACGACATGCTGGCCTCGCCGCCCAACCTGAAGGCGCTCCTGCCGCTGGCGTTCGCCATCGGGATCTCCCAGATCGTCCGCGGCGTGCTGCAATTTGGACGCAACTTCGGCGCGGAACTGATGGCGCAGAAGATCGAGCGCGACATCCGCGACGAACTATACCTGTCCCTGCTCGGCAAGAGCATGACCTTCCACAACCTCCAGCCCGTGGGCGACACCATGGCGCGCGCCACCAACGACGTGCGCGAGGTCAACTTCATGTTCAGCCCGGGCCTGAACCTCGTCATCGGGTCGTTCTTCTTCATCATCGTCCCGCTCTACGCCAGCCCGGCCATCCACCCGGCCCTCCTGCTGGTCCCCGTCCTCTTCACCGTCGGCTACTTCATCGCGCTCGCCAATTACCTGCGGACGCTCTCCCCCGTCACCGACGACGTGCGCGCCACCTTCGGAAAAATGAACACGCATCTCTCCGAAGCCCTCGACGGCGTGGAAACGATGAAAGGCGCCGCGCAGGAAGAGGCCGAGATAGACCGCTTCGTCTCCAACGCCAAACGCGTGCGCGCCGCCTTCGTCCGCCAGGGAGACCTGGAAGCGCGCTTCCTGCCCATGCTCCTGCTCGGGATCACCTACGCCGCCGGCCTCTTCCACGCCCTCCTGCTCTACCGCGACGGCGCGATCACCGTCGGCCACGTGGTGGCCTACTTTGGCCTGCTCCGCCTGCTGGACTTCCCCACCTTCGCCTCGATCTTCGCCTACAGCCAGATCTCGCTCGGACTTTCGGGCGCGCGCCGCATCCTCGACCTCATCAACCGCGAGACCGACCTCGACCAGAACGCGGCCGGCTTCCACAGCAAAATGCGCGGCGACGTGGAATTCAGCGGCGTCTGTTTCGAATACAACGAAGGCGAGAAGATTCTCGAAGACATCGCCTTCAAAGTCAGGGCCGGTCAAACCGTGGCCGTCGTCGGGCAGACCGGCGCGGGGAAGACCAGCCTCGTCAAACTCATCAACCGCACTTACGACGCGCCCTGCGGCCACGTGCGGGTGGACGGCGTGGACGTCCGCGAGTGGAACCTGGCCGCCCTGCGGCAGCAGATCTCCATCATCGAGCAGGATATCTTCCTCTTCTCGCGCTCCATCGCGGATAATATCGCCTTCGGGAAACCCGGCGCGACGCGTGAAGAAATCGAAGCCGCGGCAAAAGCGGCACAGGCGCACGAGTTCATCCTTACCTTCGAGCAGGGATACGACACCGTCATCGGCGAGCGCGGCGCGACCCTGTCCGGCGGGCAGCGTCAACGTCTGGCCCTCGCCCGCGCCTTCCTCACCGACCCGCGCATCCTCATCCTCGACGATTCCACCTCCGCCATAGACAGCGCCACCGAAGACAAGATCCAGCGCGCCATCTCCGCCGCCTCGCGCGGACGCACCACCTTCATCATCACGCACCGCCTCTCCCAGATCCGCTGGGCCGACCTGATCGTCGTCCTCCGCAAGGGACGCGTGGCCGCCATCGGCAGCCACGAAGAGTTGATGAAATCGTCCGAGGCGTATTCGAGGATTTTTCGGGAATAGACTCTTGCGTCAGTGGATCTGGAATCCTGAAGTAGAACTTCAGGATTCCTTCCTGCTTTTTTGAACTCGCGCAAGAGGCCAAACAAATCTCAAAAGGATTGATCCATGAAAATTGCCGTTATCGGCGCGGGGTTTGGCGGACTGGCCGCCGCCTACGACCTGCGCAACGCGGGACATGAAGTGACCGTCTTCGAGTCGGCGGATTTCGTCGGCGGGCTTGCCAGCGGATTCAAAGAGCCGAATTGGGACTGGTCGGTCGAAAAGTTCTACCACCACTGGTTTCAGAGCGACGCTTCGATGCTCGGCCTCATCCGTGAACTGGGCTGGGAGAGTCAGGTCCGCTTCCCGCGCCCGTTGACGGTGATGTATCACGCGGGGAAGTTCTACCCGTTCGATTCGATTCTCAAAGCGCTGCTCTTCCCCGGACTCGGATTCGGCCTCGACAAAGTCCGCTTCGGATTCGTCGGCCTGTACCTGCGCCTCACCAACAACTGGCGCGCGCTGGAGAAGGTCACCGCGGACGCGTGGATGAACAAATGGGCGGGGAGGCGCGTCTACGAGCAGATGTGGAAGCCGCTGCTGATCGGCAAGTTCGGGCCGTTCTATCGCGACGTCAACATGGCGTGGATGTGGGCGCGCATCAAAGCGCGGACGACGCGCCTCGGCACGTTCGAGGGCGGATTCCAGAAATTCGCAGATCTCTTTGCCGACAGGCTGCGCGCCTCGGGGGTGGAGATCCGGCTGGGGACGGCTGTCAGGTCCATTAAGCGGAACGCGGACGGAGGTCTCGCGCTCGAGGCGGGGGGAGTCGAATCGTTCGACCGAGTCCTCGTCACCGCGTCCCCGCAATTGCTGGCGAAGATGTGTCCCGATCTGCCGCAGGAATATCTCAAAGGCTTGCTCGAGTTGAAATCCATGGGCGCGGTGGTGATGGCGCTGTCGCTGAAAGAGCAGTTGTCGAAGGACGGCTATTATTGGTTCAACCTGCCGAAAGAGGAGGGCTTCCCGTTTTTGGCGCTGGTGGAGCATACGAACTACATCCCGCCCGAAAAATTCGGCGGCGATCACATCGTGTACGCGGGCGATTATCTCGAACAGGGACACGAGTATTTTTCGTTGAGCGAGGCGGAACTGCTCGAGCGCTTCCTGCCCGCTTTCCAGCGGATCAACCCCGCCTTCACGCGGGACTGGGTGAAGAAGGTCTGGCTGTTCAAGACGAACTACGCCCAGCCCGTGCCGCTGTTGAACCACTCGAAAAATATCCCCGCCATCGCGACGCCGATTGACGGCCTGTACTTCGCCTCAATGAGCCAGGTCTATCCGTGGGACCGCGGGACGAACTTCGCGGTGGAGATCGGACGCCGCGCCGCGAAGATGATGCTGGAGACAAAATGATTCTCGACAGCCGCTTTGTCAAGCCGCGCTACGACTCAGGCGGGTTCGCGGGAACCCCGAAACGCGTCCGCGGCCATTTCGCCTCGGGGAAGTACGACGCGGTGATCCTATTCTTCGTGGACGGACTCGGCTGGCGCTTCATCGAGCGCTTCCAGGACGCGCCGTTCATCAAACGTCTCACCCGCGACGGGACTCTGGAAAAACTGACCTCGCAGTTCCCGTCCACCACCGCCGCGCACGTGACCGCCATCCATACGGGACTGCCCGTCGGCGAGAGCGGCGTCCACGAGTGGTTCTACTACGAACCCCTGCTGGACCGCGTCATCGCGCCGCTGTTGTTCTCCTTCGCGGGCGACAAGGAGCGCGACACGCTCAAGTCACTGGTGGATTCGAAGAAACTTTATCCCAACAAAACCATCTACCAGGCGTTGAAAAAATTCGGCGTGGATTCGCACACCTTCGGGATCCGCGATTACACGCCCTCCACGTATTCCAATGTGGTCATGGACGGCGCGACGCTGGACGGATTCAAGACGCTGTCCGAAGCGCTCGTCAACCTGGGGCTGCTGTTGGAGAAACAGACCCGCCCCGTTTACGTTCATCTCTACTTCGATAAGATTGATGGCTTGTGCCACGAATACGGTCCCGCCGCCCCGCAGACCGAAGCCGAGATCGAGACCTTCCTGCTCATCATGGAGCATTACTTCACGCGCATCTTCGCGGGGAAAAAGCGCGTCCTGTTCATGATGACCGCCGATCACGGCGCCTCGGAAGTGGACCCGCGGACAACGGTCTTCCTCAACACGGACGCGCGTTTCGCGGGCGTCGAGCGCTTCTTCAAGACGAACCGCAGCGGCGAACTGCTCGTCCCTGCCGGCTCCGCGCGGGACATGTTCCTCTACGTCAAAGACGACCTGCTCGACGAGGCCGAAGAATTCCTGCGCAGCCGCCTGGAAGGAAAGGCGGATGTCGTCAAAGTGAGCGAACTGATGGAGGGCGGATATTTCGGCCCGGTCATTTCCCCCGAATTCCGCGCCCGCGTCGGCAACCTGGTCATCCTTCCATATCGGGGCGAATCCGTCTGGTGGTACGTCCAGGACAAATTCGAGATGAAATATTACGGTCATCACGGCGGGCTGACCCCGCAGGAAATGGAAATCCCCCTCTTCACGTGCGAAGTTTAAAACGCAGGCGCGGCGGCCTCTGCTATAATCTTTAACATGTTCCTCATCACGGGCGGGACGGGATTCGTCGGACGCGCCCTGCTTCGACACATGTTCGAGGCGGGACTCCCCCTGCGCGTCCTCGTCCGCCCCTCGCCGCGCACCCCGCGACTCCCGACCGGCGTCCCGCTCGAGGCGGCGGTCGCCAGCCTCGGCGATCCGCGCGGACTGCGCGCCGCCCTCGGCGGCGTGGACAGCCTCATCCACCTCGCCAGCGCCGAGAGCTACGGCAACCGCGGCGACCTGTTCGCCACTGACATCGAAGGCACGCGCAACCTGGCCGAGGCCGCCGCCGACGCGGGCGTGAAACGCTTCCTCTACGTCAGCCATCTCGGCGCGGACCGCATGTCGGCATTCGCGGTCCAAAAGGCCAAAGGCATCGCCGAGGAACACATCCGCCGCTCCGGCGTCCCGTATACGATCCTGCGGTCGTCCATCGTCTTCGGGCCGGAAGACCGCTTCACGGTCCCGTTGACGCGGCTCCTGCGCGCCGCGCCCGGCCTGTTCCCCCTCCCCGGCGGCGGACGCGCGGTCATCCAGCCGCTGTGGATCGAGGACCTCGTCACCTGCATCCTGTGGGCGTTCGAAAATCCCGAAATGGAAAACCAGACTTACGAGATCGGCGGGAGCGAATATTTTTCCCTCCGCCAGGCGGTGGAGACGCTCATGGAGGTCAACCAGCGCCGGCGGATCGTCGTCCCGCTTTCGATGCCCATCATGCGCGCGCTGCTCATCCTGCTCGACGCCATGTTTCCCGCCTTCCCGTTTTCGTCCTACACGCTGGATTACTTTTCCCTCAATCGCACCTGCCCCGTGGACAACCTGACGCGCGTCTTCGGCTTGATGCCCGCCCGCTTCACCTACCGACTCGAATACCTGCGCCGCGTCCCGTGGACACAGCGTCTCTCGCGCTGGACTTCCGCACAGTCCAAAAAATACGCCGAGAAACTGCGCGAACGCTTCCCCTCGCTGCGACCGCCGGAGTAGGCGAAATCGGCGCTTTTCCATAGTTGCCCTCTGATTCCAACAATGACCGTCCGCCTCCTCGAAACCCCCGATGAAATGGCCGCCATCGAAGAACTTCAGCGACAGGTCTGGCCCGGCAGCGAGACCGAGGTCGTCCCCGCGCATTTGCTCATCGCCGCCGTCCACAACGGCGGGCTCGTCCTCGGCGCGTTCGAGGGAGAGAAAATGGTCGGCTTCCTCTTCGGCTTTCCCGGTTTCGAGTCCCTGCCCGACGGCCCGCGCGCCAAACACTGCTCGCACATGCTCGGCGTCCTCGAGTCGCATCGCGACTCCGGCCTCGGCTTCGCGCTCAAACGCGCCCAGTGGCAGATGACGCGTCACCAGGGACTCGACCACGTCACGTGGACGTACGACCCGCTCCTCAGCCGCAACGCCCATCTCAACATCGCCAAACTCGGCGCGGTCTGCAACACTTACTTGCGCTCGCAATACGGCGACATGCGCGACGGCCTCAACGCCGGACTCCCCTCCGACCGCTTCCATGTGGATTGGTGGATTCGCACTCGCCGCGTCGAACGCCGCCTCGGCAAACGGTCACGCGGGACCCTCGGCCTGCTCCACTTTCAACAGGCGGAGACCCAGCCTCTTCACGTCCCCATCGCCCGCGCCGACGGATTCCTTCAGCCGCCCGAACATTTCTCCCACCCCGACGGACGCCTCGCCCTCGTCGAAATTCCGTTCGACTTCATGGCGCTCAAATCCGCCGACCTCGCCCTCGCCCGCGACTGGCGCTTCTTCACCCGCGAACTCTTCGAGACCTGCTTCGGCGCAGGTTACCTCGTCACCGACTTTGTCCTCGACCGCGGCCAGAGCTTCTACGTCCTCGCCGACGGCGAATCCACGCTGGGAAACGTACTTTGACCATGCCGCCCGCCCTCTCCAACCGCTGGGCTGTCGAGGCCCTCATCCAAAGTCACAACCACGTCTATCGGACGGCGTATCGTACCCGCCACGAAGACTTGGACGGCGTGAGCGTCTCGTATTACAAGAACCGCGTCCCCGGCATTCCCTTCCAATTGGAATTCATGGCCGTGGAACAGGATCCGGTCGTCGTGGCGGGACGCGTCAACTCCTATCCCAAAAAGCCGGGCGAGGCGTATATCCTCGATGTGTTCCACGAAAGACCCGCCGAACCCGAATTGAAACTCCAATACGAGGGACTCGGCTACGAGTTCATCGAGACCACCCTGCTGCTGGGACTGTCTCTCCCCGTCAAAACGCCGCGCGGCTGGACGCACGTCCACAAGATCGCCTCCGCCGAGGAGATCGAGTTCGTCAATCAGGGATTGGCCGCGGGCGGGGAGCGCATCCCGCCGCAGGTTTGGGGCGACGCGCAGATCGTCAACTTCTACGCCCAACTCGAACACCGCGCCGTCGGCTGGGCGCAACTTGTCACGGCTAGCGAGGGAGTCGGCTGTCTCAACCAGTTATACACGCTGCCCATTTATCGTCAGCGCGGCATCGGGACGCGGATGCTGCGCCGCGTCCACCAGGAAGCCAATCACCTCGGCCTGCGCCGCATGATCCTGCTCGCCTCTGAAATGGGGATGGGACTCTTTCGCCGCGCGGGGTACGTCCCGTTGGCGTATCTTTCCGTGTTCAAACCCCGCTGAACAAAGAGACGGCTCAAAGGAGCCGTCTCTTTGCGTTGGATGAAATGTGGCGGAAACGCCGAGGTTCACCTCCGGGTGGAAGTCTGTTCGCCGAGGCCGCGGGCCGTCATCCCAACAGGATGGTAGGTCGGCTCGGCGCTCGCGGGAGTCCGCAGGTTGGCGGGAGCCGCAGGGACAGGCCGCGGCGCGGGGCGAATATACGTCGGGACGGGGCGCGGCGCGGGACGCGGCTGGGGCCGCGGCTCCTCAACCGGCGCGGCCGGCCGACTGTAGGAACGATACGATTGACGCGCGTCCGCCGAGGAGAACAGGCGGTCGCCCGCGATGGAGAACGTCCCGATGATGAGGACGCGAATCAGCCAGACCATCGCGGCGACGAAGATCGGAACGCCGCGCGTGACTGTGGCGGCCCCAAGCAGGGCGGAGCCGGCAGTCTGGTGGTTGGCGACCGCCACCGACACGCCCCACCACGTCAATACGGCGTTGAAGGCCGCGGCCAGAAGCCATGCGCCGAAGAGATACCAGACCTCGGCCGGCTCGTTGCGTCCCTGTTCGGGGGTGAAGATGCGGGCGATGCCGGCGAAGTCCATCCCGCAGAAGGCCAGCGCGAGGATGGTGGACCAGCGCATATCGGCGAACGTGATGTTCCCCAGCATATCCTGCAAGGCGAATTGGGTGGTGCTAAAATTGAATATCTCGAAGGAGAGCAATGCCGCCGCGAGGATCAGGGCAAAAACGGCGCCGCGTTTCAGGGAGACGTTTCTGAGCAGGGGCGTCAATTCCAATTTGAGGCTACGGTTCATGGGAAACTCCTTTGGGGCAATCCTGCCAAAGAGGGACGATGTCAACAGTATAGAACGAATGTTCTAATTTGTCAATGATTCTTTTTGACTTTAATTTGCTCCCGTTTCTTTGTTGACAGCCCCTCCGCGCAAATGTAGAATACGTTCATTCCATTCATAAGGAGAAAGATCATGCTCAAAGAGTTCAAGGAATTTATCATGCGCGGCAACGTGCTGGACCTGGCCGTGGCGGTCATCATCGGCGGCGCGTTCGGGAAGATCGTCGCCTCGCTGGTCAATGACGTGATCATGCCGTTCATCGGCATCCTGATGGGCGGGATCAGTTTCACCAGTCTCGAAGCGAAGGTGGGGACGGCCGTGATCCAGTATGGCGTGTTCATCCAATCCATCGTGGATTTTCTCCTCGTGGCGTTTGTGGTGTTCCTCATCGTCAAGGCCGCCAACTCGCTGAGGAAGCCCGCGCCTGCCGCCGAGCCGACCACCAAGGAATGTCCGCGCTGCTTCTCGACCATCCACCTCAAAGCCACGCGCTGCCCGAACTGCACTTCGGAACTCTAATTGTTGGATGATTGGCGAGTAGAGAGCAGCCTCGCAGACTGCTCTCTACTCTCTTTTCTCTACTCTCTTTATCATGGATTTCCTCGACAAACTCAACGCCCAACAACGCAAAGCAGTGACGGCTGGACGCGGCCCCGTCCTCGTCCTGGCGGGACCTGGCTCGGGCAAGACGCGCGTCCTCACCCAGCGCGTCGCCTGGCTGATCGCGTCGGAGGGAGTCCGTCCCTACCAGATCCTGGCGGTGACGTTCACCAACAAAGCCGCGCGCGAGATGGAGTCCCGCGTCCAATCCTTGCTCGGCGAGGACGCCACACAAGGGATGATGCTGGGAACCTTCCACGCCATCTGCGCGCGCCTGCTGCGGCGCGAGGCTGAGCTCCTGCCTGTGGAGAGCAACTTCGTCATCTTCGACGCCGACGACCAGGAGCGGATCGTCAAAAGCATCATCAAAGAATTTAACCTCGACGACAAACGCTTCCGCCCCGCGTCCGTCCACGCTTCGATCTCGAAGGCGAAGAATGATTTGATCGGCGCGGACGATTACCCGATCACGAATTACCGCGACGAAGTCGTCAAGCGCATCTTCGTCGAATATCAAAAACGCCTCGTCGCCAGCAACGCGGTGGACTTCGACGACCTGCTCGTCTACACCGCGCGCCTGCTGGAGGACAATCCGTCCGTGCGAGAGAAATACGCGCGGCGATTCGTCCACGTGTTGGTGGACGAATTCCAAGATACGAACCTCGCGCAATATACATTGGTCAAGCATCTCTCGTCCGCGCATAAAAATATTTTTTGCGTTGGCGATCCCGATCAGTGTTTTCCTGTTGGCACGGAAATACAAACACCAAGCGGAAAAAAGCAAATTGAAAAACTCAAGGTAGGCGATCTTGTTACCGCCGCAAGCGGACGAGGTTCCACCCTGCCTTCTCGGATTGCGCATATTGGAAAACGTCCTTATAACGGCGATTTAGTAAAAATAACAACTCGGCAGGGATTCACGTTCCAATCTACGCCGAATCATGTTGTTTTTGCCAGACTTGGTCTAGAACCAGGCTTACATTACGTATATTTGATGTATCGACGAGATAAGGGCTATCGTATTGGTATCGCTTCGCACGCTCGTAGCGATGGCGCAAATCCCAATCTGCAAATTGGGTTACGCGTTCGCAGCAACCAAGAAAACGCAGACAAAATCTGGGTGTTGAAAGTTTGCACGACAAGGGATGAAGCCCATTATTGGGAATCATATTTCTCTTTTTCGTATGGCATTCCCACAACTGTTTTCCATGTGCGTGGACGACGAATGCGAATGTCGCAGGAACACATAGACGAGTTGTATAAAAACATAGACACGGTCGCAAACGCAGAAGCGCTATTAACCGATCTTGATATGGATAGTCAATATCCCCATTACATTCCACAAGGAACGTACCGAAACATCGTTAATATTCGCTATTTTGGCGATGGACGGAAAACCAAAGAATCCCCCTGGCACGCACACCGTGTTGACTTATGGAGTAGCAAACTTGAGTTAGCTGACAAACTTGAATCTCGCGGTTATAACCCTCGCATCCGAAGCAAGAACAATTGGCGTGTCGGAATAAACCGACTGCAATATGACGATATTCAAGAAGAAGCGTCTAAACTTAGCAAGGCAATTGGCGGCGCTGAAATTGTCGTCGGCGCGTTTTTAACAGACAAGGGCAACTCGCCGCTTTCACAACGCTTCAATCTCATGCCTGCCAGCCATTTACATCCTTCAATGATTGTTGCTGTGGAAGTCAACGGGCAAATCGTGGAAGATGAAATTGTGGAAATCAAACGCGTTCCATATCGCGGCGCAGTCTACGATTTCGAAGTCGAAAACCTCCATAACTATATCGTGGGTGGGATCGTCGTTCACAACTCCATCTATCGCTGGCGCGGCGCGGACTGGCGCAACGTCCAACGATTCGAAGCGGACTTCCCCGACGCGCAGGTGATTCTCCTGGAGCAAAACTATCGCTCGCGGCAAAACATCCTCGACGCGGCCATGTCGGTCATTGACCGCGCCCAGCATCGCCGCAAGAAAAAACTCCACACCGAGCGCGGCGCGGGCGAGAAGATCTTCTTCTACGAAGCGCCCGACGATTACGCCGAAGCCTCCTTCGTCGTGGACACCATCGCCCAACTCGTCGCGTCGAAGCAACTCGAGCCAGGCGACTGCGCGGTAATGTATCGCACCAACGCCATGTCCCGCCTGCTGGAGGAAGCCTTCCTCGCCGCGCGCCTGCCCTATCGCCTCGTCGGCGCGCAGCGCTTCTACGGACGCCGCGAAGTGAAGGACATCGTCTCCTTCCTGCGCCTCGTCCACAACCCCGCCGACGAAGCCAGCCTCGACCGCGTCATCAACGTGCCGAAGCGCGGCATCGGCGACAAGGCGCTGTCCACCCTCCACATGACGGCGCGGCAGGCGAACCTTTCCGCGGGGACCGTCCTGCTCGACCTGGCGCGCGGCTCGGCCTCCCCGTTCTGGGATCAGTTTACGGGACGCGCCGCGCTTCCCCTCGCGGACTTCGGCGCGACTCTCGCCAACTGGAAAGCGGCCGCGCCCGCCCTCACCGTCCCCGAGCTCTTTGACCGCATCGTCAACGACCTCAACTACAAAGACTACATTGACGATCAAAGCGAAGAGGGCAAAGACCGCTGGGAAAACGTGCAGGAACTCAAACGCCTCGCGAACGAATACGCCACGCGCACGCTCGAAGAGTTCCTCGAAAACATCGCGCTCGTCTCCGACCAGGACACCATCGCGGACGGCAACGTCCCCACGCTGCTCACCCTCCACGCCGCCAAGGGACTGGAATTCGGCGCGGTCTTCATCGTCGGTCTCGACGACGGCATCCTGCCGCACAGCCGCTCGTTCGACGAACCCGAAGCGATGGAGGAGGAACGCCGCCTCTTCTACGTCGGCATCACGCGCGCCAAAGACAGACTATACCTGCTCCGCGCCGTCCAACGCGGCGGACGCGGCTACGGCGAGGAACAACTCCCCTCGCGCTATTTGGATGACCTGCCCGCCGACCTGATACAGGGACGCTCGCGCACGGGACGTTCCCTGCGTCCGCGCGAGACTCACACGACCTGGGCGCGTCCATCCGAACCTCGCGCGGCGCGCGTCGTCGAGACGCGTTTCCGCGCCGGGACGCGCGTCCAGCACGCGGCCTGGGGCGAGGGCATCGTCCTCGACTCGCGCGTCGACGGCGACGACGAACTCGTGGACGTGGTCTTCGAGTCGGTCGGAATCAAACGTCTCGCCGCGAGCCTGGCGAATTTGAAGATCGTCTAACTCCGTCCGCGCGCGGCTGGCTGGAAGCGTGGAACTATGCTGCGGCTCCTCTATCTTGCTTACAATCTATACATCTTCATCTTCCGCCCGGTGACGGTCGGCGTGCGCGTGATCCTGGCAAAGGAGGGACGCGTCCTCCTCGTCCGCCACACGTATCGGGGCGGATGGCATCTGCCGGGCGGAGGCATCCAGCGCCGCGAAACCGTCGAAGCGGCAGCCCGCCGCGAGGTCCGCGAAGAAGCGGGCGCGGAAGTGGGCAAGGTCCAGCTTGTGGGAGTCTATTCCAACCTGGAGGGTTACGCCAGCGGACACAACATCCTGTTCGCCAGCGAGGATTTTGAGATTGTCGGCAAACCGGACCGCGAGATCGCCGAGGCGCGCTTCTTTGCGCGGGACGAACTGCCTCCCGACATGTTCGCCGGGCACCGCCGAAAAGCGGAGGAATACCTGGACGGCGAAATCCCGTCGAACACGGGCGTCTGGTGAAAGCGGAGGGGACACGCGGCGCATCTTGACCGAATCGCCCGCGCGCCATAGAATGGTTTCATTCATTAACTATTAAGTGAATTATCTTTTTGGAAGGACGAACCATGCCCGCATCCGAGCGCCTGCGCGAGCGAACGATTGACCGTTTCTGGGAGACCATCCCCCCGCTGTGGGGCAGCATCCGCGCGCGCATCCGCGCCACGGCGGCGGAGCGCTTCGGCATCACGGTCGAACAGTTCCACGCGTTGCGTTACGTCCGCAGCGGGCCCAACTCGATGGCCGAACTCGCCGCCGCGAAGAACATCAGCCGTCCCGCCACCAGCCAGGCCGTGGACGTGCTGGTTAAAAAGGGACTGGTGGCGCGCGTCCAGAACGCGGCCGACCGCCGCGTGGTGGACCTGACCCTCACCGACGAGGGCAACGCCCTGCTCGACGCCATCTTCAAAGAGACGCGCGGCTGGATGAAGGAGCGCATGAAGTCTCTCAGCGCGGCAGACCTGGAAACCGTCTCGCAGGCGATGGAAGCGTTGAAGAGGATGACGGAAGAGTAACCCATGAAAATCCCCGTCCCCGAAAAATCCGAGGCTTTGCCCGGGCCGGCGCCGATCGACGCGACGGTGAGCAGGAGCGGCGCGTCCACTTTTTCCGCCCTGAAGCATCGCAATTTCCAATTGTATTTTGGCGGACAGCTGGTCTCCAACATCGGCACGTGGATGCAGACCGTGGCGCAAGGCTGGGTGGTTTACCAGATCGGCCGCTCCGAGATAACGCTGGGACTGGTGGCGTTTGCCTCCGCCATCCCGGTGCTGATCGCTTCTCCCTGGGCGGGCGTGCTGGTGGACCGCATGTCGCGGCAGAAACTTTTGATGCTGACCCAGGCAGGCGCGATGATCCCGGCCTTCAGCCTGGCCGCGCTCACGTTCGCGGACGTCTTGCAGGAATGGCACGTGATCGCGCTGGCGGCCCTGCTGGGACTCGTCAACGCCTTCGACGCGCCCGCCCGCCAGACGTTCGTCTCCGAGATGGTCGCCCGCGAAGACCTGCCCAACGCCATCGCCCTCAATTCGATGGTGACCAACAGCGCCCGCGTCATCGGGCCCGCGCTCGCGGGACTCGCGCTGGCCGCCGTCGGCGCGGCGTGGTGCTTCACGGTCAACGGCCTCTCCTTTCTGGCGGTCATCCTCGGCCTGGGGCTGATGAAACTCCCGCCGCCGCGCAAGACCCAGCGCGCGGTTTCGCCCCGGGAACAATTGAAAAGCGGACTGAAGTACACCGCGAAGCGCCGCGAACTTGCGGGATTGATCCTGCTGGCGCTGGTCTTCAGCGTATTTGGCGTCTCTTATGCGCCGATGCTGCCAGCCTTCGTGCAAAACGTCCTCAAGCAGGGCGCGCTGGCCTACGGACTGGTCAACGCCGCCATCGGGATCGGAGCGGTGCTGGGCGCGGTGTTGCTGGCGCGCAACGTCGGTCACGGCCGGCGCGGCAAACTGCTGGCAGGCGTCAACGTCGCCTTTCCCCTGATGCTGGTCGCGTTCGCCTACGTCGGTTATCCGCTGACGCTCGTCGTCGCCTTCGGGCTGGGACTAGGGTACATGCTCCAGTTCACCACCATCAACACCCTGCTCCAAACCCGCGTGGAGGACGAATATCGCGGGCGCGTCATGGCATTGTACACCCTCGCCTTCTTTGGCTTTTCGCCGCTCGGCAACCTTTCGATCGGCTACCTCGCCCAGCATTTGGGACTGCGCGTGTCCATCGCGCTGTTCGCGGTCCTGTCGCTTATCCTTTCGCGGCTGGCGCTCTGGAAAACGCCCGAAGTGAAGACGCTGCGTTAAGAGGAAGTCTTGGCGAGTCATTTGGTACAATAAGAGAAAATTTTCACTGGAGACCGTTCTTTGGCCGAAACCTTGAAAATCATCATCCCCATGGCCGGGTGGGGGACCCGCATGAGACCGCATACCTACAGCAAGCCCAAACCCCTCGTCAGCGTGGCCGGGAAGACCACGCTGGAGCATCTTTTGGAGATGTTCGCCAGCGCGCCCCGCGCGCAGGAGGCCGAATACGTGTTCATCGTCGGCCCCTTCCTCGGCGAGACGCAAATCCCTGCCTTCATCAAAGAAAACTATCCCGGCATGAACGCCCATTTCATCACCCAGCATGAAATGAAGGGACAGTCGCACGCCATCGCCCTGGCGCGGGACTACCTGCGCGGCCCCGTCATCACCTGCTTCTCCGACACGCTCATGGACGCGGACTTCTCGCTTCTCGCGGACGAGAAGGCGGACGCGGTCGCCTGGGTGATGCCCCACCCCGACCCGCGTCGCTTCGGCGTGGCCGAACTGGACGCGGACGGCTGGGTGACGCGCTTCATCGAAAAACCCCAATCGCTCGACAACAACCTCGTAGTGGTGGGATGCTACTACTTCGCCCGCGGCGAATCCCTGATGGACGCCATTGACGAGCAGATGCGCCGCGGCGTCATCTTCAAAAACGAATACTTCCTCACCGACGCGCTTTCCATCATGATCGAACGCGGCGCGCGCGTCCGCACCGAGATCATCCACACCTGGCTGGATACGGGGACCATCGAAGCCACGCTGGAAACCAACCGCGCCCTGCTGGAGAAGGGCGCGCCAACGCCCGCCGAAGCCGGCCCGCAGGTGAAGGTGATCGCCCCCGCGTTCATCCATCCATCCGCGCGGGTCAGCAACTCCGTCATCGGGCCGTACGCCTCCATCGGCGCGGACTGCGTCGTCGCCGACAGCCGCGTGGAAGACAGCATCGTCGAGGCGGGCTGCGAAGTGCGCTCGGCGGGGCTGGTCCGCTCGCTGGTGGGCAGGCAGTCCAAAGTTCAGGGGAGAGGCGCAGACCAGGTCACGTCGTTGAATATCGGCGACCATTCCGTCGTCACACTTTGAATCCAAGGAGATACCATGGCAGAGATCGAAAGCACAAAATATCTTTCCAGCCGCGTCGCGGGACTCAAGCCCAGCGGCATCCGCAAGTTCTTCGACATCGCCGCCACGATGAAGGACGTGATCTCGCTCGGCATCGGCGAACCCGACTTCACCACGCCCAAGCCGATCCTCGAGGCGGGCATCCGCTCGCTGCAGCGCGGCGAGACGCACTACACCTCCAACGCGGGCAGGCTGGAATTGCGGCAGGCCATCGCCGACAATCTCTTCCGTCTCTACGGCGTGAAGTACGACCCGGTCAACGAGATCATCGCCACCGTGGGAGTCTCGGAGGCGCTCTACCTGGCGATGACCGCCATCCTCGATCCCGGCGACGAGGTCATCATCCCCACGCCGTGTTTCGTCTCTTACCAGGCCGAGGTGATCCTGGCGGGCGGCGTGCCGGTGGAGATCCCCGCGCGCATGGAGGACGACTTCCAGGTGGACCCGGAGCGCATCCGCGCCGCCATCACGCCGCGCACGAAGGCCATCTTCGTCGGCTATCCGAGCAACCCCAGCGGGGCGGTCGCCTCCCGCGAACGGTTGACCGAGATCGCCGACATCGCCGAGCGGAACGACCTCGTCTTCGTCTCGGATGAAATTTACGACCGCCTGGTCTACGACTTCCAACACGTCTGCGTGCCGACTCTCGGCGAGTCGATCAAACGGCGGACGATCCTGCTGGGCGGCCTCTCGAAAGACTACGCCATGACCGGCTGGCGCATCGGCTACGCGGCCGGTCCCGCCGACCTCATCAAGGGACTCGTCCGCGTCCACCAGTACACCATCATGTCCGCGCCGACCATCGCGCAGGACGCGGCCATCGAAGCGCTGACCAACGGCGAGCCATACGTCCAGGAGATGCTGGCTGAATACAACCGCCGCCGACGCCTGCTCGTGGACGGTCTCAACCGCCTCGGCCTCCAGACGTTCGAGCCGCGCGGCGCCTTTTACGCCTTCCCGAAGATCGCTGCCTCCGGCCTGGACGACGAGGCCTTCGCCGAAAAACTGCTCAAAGAGGAACATGTAGCCGTCGTCCCGGGCAACGCTTTCGGCCCCGGCGGCGAGGGATTCGTCCGCGCCTGCTACGCCACCGAGTACAGCAAGATCGAAGAAGCCCTGCACCGCATGGAACGCTTCATGCAGAGACATGGATAGCCGCGCTTTGCCTTGAATCAAAAATCCCCGAGACGGACGTCCCGGGGATTTTATTTAGCGTGATTCGGATTAGGCGACGAGAGTCACGTTGGCGGCCTGCGGGCCTTTCGGCCCCTGCTCGACCTCGAACTCGACCTTCTGGCCTTCGTTCAGGTTCTTGAAACCTTCGGACTGGATGGCGGAGAAGTGGACGAACACGTCCTTGCCGCCTTCGCGCTCGATGAAGCCATAGCCCTTGCTTCCATTGAACCACTTGACGGTGCCGATGATACGTTCAGACATTGTATTTGCTCCTTTTGCAAATAGAGAAGAGATGGGGCGGGTACTCAATTTGTCCGAACGGAGCAGGTAAAACAAAACGGCTCACGGATTGTTCCCATGAGCCGACCTTGCCTTCTTACTACCAAAGCGAACTTACTGGTAACCGTTAGGCCGTGAATATATCACGCGGCGCTGGATGAGTCAATGGAAATACGCGACGAAAAAAGGCTCATGGTGAACATGAGCCATGATGCCCCGGGCGGGAATCGAACCCACATCTAAGCCTTAGGAGTGCCTTGTTCTGTCCATTGAACTACCAGGGCGGCGACCAATTAATAACAGACTCCCCCCGATTCGGCAAGTTGATTTTCTACTGCGGCAGTTCCTTCAGGAACGCCGCCACCGATTCGTCCGCGGGATTCGCCTTCACCTGCCGCGGCGAGCCGACCTGCTTCAGCGTCCCGCCGACGATCACCGCCACGCGGTCGCCCATCTGCGCGGCCTCCTTCAGGTTGTGGGTGA
Source organism: Candidatus Denitrolinea symbiosum (assembly GCA_017312345.1). NCBI lineage: Bacteria > Bacillati > Chloroflexota > Anaerolineae > Anaerolineales > Anaerolineaceae > Candidatus Denitrolinea > Candidatus Denitrolinea symbiosum. Next base: position 227,194 of record BLAA01000001.1, read on the forward strand.
CGAGGAGCGTGGTCCGATGGACTTGCGCGAGCAGCGAGGAGAGGTCGCCCAGCAGCTGCGCGCGCGTCTGCGGGTCCACCGCGGAAAACGGCTCGTCCATCAACAGCAATTCGGGATCGAGGACGAACGCCCGCGCCAGGCTGACTCTCTGCGCCTCGCCTCCGGACAACTGGCCGGCCCGCCGTTTCGCGAGCGAATCCACGCCCAGGGCTTTCATCCACTTCTCCGCCCGCGCCCGGGACTCGCCCCCCGTCACGCCGCGGAACTTCAGCCCCAGCGCCACGTTATCCTCCACCGACATATCCATCAGCAGCGGGTCCTGAAACACAAAGGCCAGCCTGCGGCGATATTCCAGGTCGTTCCAGTCCGCCAGCGGACGGCCGTCCACGCGGATCTCGCCGCGCTCGATCTTCAGCAGACGCGCCAGCGCCAGCAGCAGCGTACTCTTCCCCGCGCCGTTGGGACCGACCAGCGCCAGCGTCTCGCCGTCGTGGATGTCGAGCGCGTCCACGCGCAGCGCGTCGCGCCCGTTGCGACGGATCAGCAGGCCGCGGATCTCGATCACGATGCCCTCCGCGCCGACTGTTCCGGCTTGCGCGCCCGCTGCTGGATCCATGTCAACCCGAGGTTGATGAGATAGGTCAGCGTCAACAGCAGCGCGCCCAGCGCCAGGGCCTGGTCGAAGTCGCCTTTGCTGGTCTCCAGCACGATGGCCGTCGTGAGGACGCGCGTCTGCCCCTTGATATTTCCGCCCACCATCATCGAGGCCCCCACCTCCGAGATCACCGATCCGAATCCCGCCATGAGCGCGGCCAGCAGCGGAAGCCGGGCCTCGCGCCACAGCCGCCAGACCATCTGTCCGCGCGAGGCGCCGAGGCCGAGCAATTGCTGACTGAGACGCGGGTCGAGCGACTGCAACGCGGCCGCGGTCAGGCCCGTCACCACCGGCGCGGCGATGACCGTCTGCGCGATGACGATGGCCCAGGGCGTGTAGATGAGACGCAGGTCGCCGAGCGGACCGCTCCGCCACAGCATCATCGCCACCACGAGTCCGACGACGACGGGCGGGAGCGCCATCCCCGTGTTGATGACGCTGAGGAGGAACGCGCGCCCGCGGAAGTTCCCCAGCGCGAGCCACGTCCCAAGCGGCAGGCCGATCAACAGGCTGACGACCGTCGCCAGCGCGGAGACCTGGAGGGAGAGGACGGTGATGGAAAAAATTTCATTCATGGGAGGCGCGGACAGGCACACAAGCGAAACGCGCCTGCCTGTGTGCCTGTCGTATTGTCGCTACGCGCGTTACAGCCCCAGGTCCGCGTCGGTCTTGCCGCCATCGGGAGTGAAGAGCGGGATGCCGAATTTATCCACGCCAAAGGTCTCCATCACGCCCTGCGCGTCGGGCCCGACCATGAAGTTCAGGAAGGCCAGCGCGCCGTCGTAGTTCACCTTCGGCCACTTCTCCGGGTTGACGGTGATGACGTGATACACGTTCAATAGCAGCGGGTCGTTTTCGACCAGCAGGACCAGTTGCAGTTTATCCTTGCTGGCGAGGTACGTAGCGCGGTCGGTCAGGATATACGCGCCCTTCTCGCTGGCGATGGTCAGGGACGCGCCCATGCCCTGCCCGGTCTCGATGTACCAGGCGGGTTTGGCGGTCACGGGATCTATCTCCGCGCTTTTCCAAATGTTCAATTCCTTCACGCTGGTCCCCGACTTGTCGGCGCGGGCGATGAAAGGCTGCTCGGCCGCGGCGACGGCCTTGAACGCCTCCACCGGCGAGAGTCCTTTGATCTTGGCCGGGTCCGCTTCCGGGCCGACGATGATAAAGTCGTTATGGGCGATGAGAGCGCGGTCCTTGCCCCAGCCGTCGGCCATGAACTGCTTCTCGGCGGACGGCGAGTGGACAAACAACGCGTCGGCGTTTCCCTGCTGCGCCATTTCAATCGCCGCGCCCGAACCGACCGCCACAGTCTTGACGGTGTAGCCGGTCTGCTGCTCGAAGATCGGGATCAGCAAGTCGAGCAGTCCCGAATCCTGCACGGAGGTGGTGGTGGCGAGGATGAGGGCCGGGTTGGCCGGCGCGGGAATAGATGTCTCCGTGGGCGGAACGGGAGTCGGGACGGCGGTCGGCGGCTCGGCTGCGGGCGGCTGGGTCGGGACGGGAGTCGTCGCGCTCCCGCAGGCGGCGAGCAGAAGACAGAAGACGGAAAGCAGAAGAACGGAAAGGCGTTTCATAATTCTCCTTGGCGAACAAACCCATCGTTTGTCCGCGGCGCGATGGCGCGCTATAAAATTTTCTCACCGCTGTGGGCCGCGTTGTAACCCGTCAGCGAGTTGAGTTCGTTGCGAAAAGCCGCGGTATTCAGATAATCCAGAATGGGCGTCAACATGCGTTCGTTCTCGCGCGGCAGGACGAGATCGTAACGCTCCTCGAAGAGCGGGAGGAAGTCGAGTCCGTGCTGGCGCGCGGCGGCCTGGAGTCCGAGCGACGCGTCCGCCCGACCCGACGCGACCCGCGCGGCGGCCTCGGTGTGAGTCCTGACGACCGTCCCGTAGCCGTCCACTTCGTCCGTCGGGATTCGCAGCCGACGAAGTTCCGCGTCCAGCCAGAGACGCGTGCCCGACCCCGCGTTTCGGTTCACAAACCTGACGTTGGGCCGGGCGATGTCCGAGACGCGTTTGATTCCCTTCGGGTTTCCCGCGCGGAGCAGCAGTCCCTGCGTGCGGTGGGCGAGCGTGACCACTTCCACGTCGCGGTCGGGGAAGAGATGGCGGACGGTGGGCGTGTTGTATTCGCCCGACGCGTCGAGGATGTGCGCGCCCGAAACCTGGCAGAGTCCCTGGCGCAGGTGGATGAGCCCATCCAGCGAGCCGACGGGCATGCTTAACAAATGGATATGCCTGCCGAGATTCCCCGCGACGCGCTCCAGCGCGAGGTCGTGACTTCCCGAAAAGACGACGGCGGGTTTCCTTCCCTTTGGCAGGATGAGCTCCTGCACGAGCAGCGCGCCCGAACTGGCGCGGTAGAACTTCTCGGTGACGCGGCCAGTGACGCGGACCTCGTCCAACTCCACCAGCCCCGCAGACTGGAGCGCCAGCAGGTGGTGACGAATCCAGGCGGGAGACCGCTGCAAAGTCCGCGCGAGATGCGTGAGCGTGGCGGGCGAGTCCATCAGCAGGCGCAGGACCTCCAGACGGCGTGCGTCCGCCAGCAGTTTGATCCGTTCAAATGAGGCGAGCGGTTCGACTGTCCGCATGGCGATTAAGGATTTCCTTAGGCGTCGAGTCTAAAAGCGAATTGGCCGCGTGTCAAGCCGTCTTTGTTTGACAGCCCATTCTTCCTGTGATATAAAGCCGCAACAATTTACGCCGCGCTCATCCAGAGAGGCTGAGGGACCGACCCGTTGAAGCCTCGGCAACCGATGGTAGTTGACTAGTTTGCTAGTCCGCTAGTTTGCTAGTCTAGTCCGCTGGTCTCCTGGTCATCAGACTAGCAGACTACGAGACCAGGAGACTACGAGACTAAATACGGTGCCAATTTCGGCGGACGATTTGTCCGGGAGATGAGAGATGATATGGTTCCATGTCGCCTCTCGCAGTGAGAGGCGCTTTTTTTGCGAGGTGAGTATGGACGACGTCCATGAAATTCAAAAAGTGATCGCGCGTTTCGCCAATTCTTTCGACGTCAAGGATTGGGATGGGATGCTGTCCTGTTTCACGGACGAACTTTACACGGACTATTCCGACCTGCGCGGCGCGCCGCCCCAAACCGTCTCCGCGGCGGATTACGTGAAGTCGCGCCGCGAGTCGCTGGATCATTTGAAACTGCACCACATCGTCGGCAACTACGAGGCAGATTTCCCCGATTCCAACTCCGCACGCTGCCGCGCCTCGATGATCGTCTGGCGCAAAGGCGAGACGGAGGAGTCAACTTCGCACTGCGTTTATCTCTTCCAGTTGACGAAGCAGGCTGACCACTGGAAGATCAGCGGGATTACGCAGAGGATATTGTGGAATGAAGGGACCGCGTCCATTCGGTCAGGGTCGAAGCGGCAGGGATAAATCCCACCCTGCTGGGTTGAAAGAAAGCCAGGACCCCGAGCGTCTGGAGAACTCGGGGCCCTGAAAAGGTCACCTGGTGTAATGGTATCTGGCTTGCAGAAAATCTATGCGTTCGTCGCGTACGAGATAGACAATGCGATGTTCCTGCGTCAGCCGCCGCGACCAACAGCCGGGCGCAAGGTACTTGAGCGGTTCGGGCTTGCCGATCCCCTCGAAGGGATCGCGCAGGATAGCCTCAATCAGATCGAAGGCGCGGACGGCTAATTTGCGATCCGTCTCGACCCAGTATTTCAAGTCCTCGATGAACTCAGGCTGGAAGACCGCCTCACGCTTCTTCGGTTTCAAGTCCCACCTCGCGGCGCAGGTCATCCAGGCTTTGCGACTTGCCCTGATTTTTCAGGGCGCGCCCCAAAGCGGACAGAATCCGCTCGGCGTTTTGCGGCGAGCGCAGGAGGTAGGCGGTTTCGGTCAGGCTGGCGAGTTCGTCGGCAGAGATCATAGCCACATCCTCCGCCCCGCGCCGCTGAATGATCACCACCTCGCGGTCTTTGGTCACGCGGTCGAGCAGGCTGGCAAACTGCTCACGCGCGCTGGTGTAGGTAAATTCCATGGTCATAGGTAGATCTCCATTCTGTACAGGGATACTGTACAGCAGAAACTGTGACCTGTCAAGATACTCCCAGACTTCCGAAGTCTCCGAGACTTCGGAAGTCTGGAGCGCCGAAGCCTACTGTGCGGATGTGACCGCGTGGGCGAGATCGGTGTTGGAAGAGAGTCTAAAGTTTGCATTATCATCGGACATATAACCACCGATGAAAGAAGGAGAAAAACATGGCTACTAAACGCGAAGCAAAATTATGGAAAGAATTACGTTGGCGAGATGTGCTATTGGCTGGCCTTATAACAATAATTCTAATAGCAGGCTATTTTTACATTGCTGGGTCAGAGACACTCAACATCGTATTGCAAGAGTTTTTATTGAGTATCATCGCAAATCTGATTCCCACACCTCTGCTTTTCATTGTGGCTTATATACTTTTTAATCGTTTAGAAGAATTGCGCTCAGAGAGAGACTCTGATGAACTTGCAGAGAAGGTAGCATCAAAACTTAGGCAAGAATTAGCGGAAACTCAAGCAACTGCTAAAAGCTCTAACAATATGTTGTCTGCCACGAGGAATAGTTCTCCTTCGGAAATGAAATTACGTGGAGAATTCGAGGTCAAAATAAAATCCTTTGAGACAAAATTAAGTCCACAAGAAATCATAATAGAATGTACTTATAGAGGGAAAAATCCCATTCGCATAAAAAGCATCAGTTTTTTTGGCACAAAGTTGAATGTCAAAAATGATTTAGCCAAGTCGTACACCCTAGATGATGATGGGCGCACTGCGATAATTCCCGTAGAAACCGACAAGTCGGAAATGCTCTCTGGCAAACAATACACATTTGTTTTGGTTTTGGCTAAAAAGTTGAATAGAGAAACCTTAGAGAGTTGGTATGGAACATTGGGATACGTGCATTTCGGGATTGAATACGGTGATGAAGTAGTAGATATACAAAAAGCAATTTAGCTGGAATGGATTTCCATTTCAAATACAAGAGATTTATATGTAAAGGTGACTGAATGACTCGCAAATACACCAACCGCCGTTACCTTGACGCCCTCGAAAACAAAGTCCTCGTCTTCGACGGCGCGATGGGAACGAGCCTGCAAAACCAAAATCTGACTGCCGAACACTTCGGCGGCGAACAATACAACGGATGCAACGACTACCTCGTCATCTCGTATCCCGAAGCCGTGGAAAAAGTCCATCGCTCCTTCCTCGAAGTCGGCGTGGACGTCCTCGAAACGGACACCTTCCGCTCCAACCGCATCACGATGGCGGAATACGGACTGCAAGACCGCGTGCTGGAGATCAATGAAACAGCCGCGAGGCTTGCGCGGAGGCTGGCTGATGAATACTCGGTACAAGATACAAGTTACACGTTACGTGATAACGTATCTCGTAACTCGTATCCCGTATCCCCGCATCCTCGCTTCGTCGCTGGCTCCATCGGCCCCTCTGGCAAACTCCCCTCCGCCAACGACCCCGACCTCTCCAACGTCACCTTCGACGAACTCGTGGACGTATTCCGCGAGCAGGCTGTCGGTCTGATCCGAGGCGGCGTGGACGTCCTGCTCATAGAAACCTCGCAAGACATCCTCGAAGTCAAAGCCGCCATCATCGGTCTGCACAAAGCCATGGACGAGACTCAAGTCCACTTGCCGATTCAGGCTCAAGTCACGCTCGACACGACAGGTCGCATGTTGCTCGGCACCGACATCAACGCGTCGCTCGCCATCCTTGAAGGCATGGGCATTGACGTCATCGGTCTCAACTGCTCCACAGGACCCGAACACATGCGCGAGCCCATCCGCATCCTCGGCGAAAATTCCACGCTCCCCGTTTCGTGCATCCCCAACGCGGGGCTTCCGCTCAACGTGGACGGGCAAGCCGTCTATCCGCTCGAACCCGAACCGTTTGCGAACGACCTCTACGAATTCGTCACCAAGCACAACATCTCGATTGTGGGCGGATGCTGTGGGACGACTCCCGCGCACCTCAAACTTTTGGTGGACAAACTACGGGACACGCCTCACGCCCCACGCCCGCTTCATTCGACGCCTCAGCTTGCCTCTGCCATGTCAGCCTTGTCCATGCGTCAAGAGCCTCCGCCCACCCTGCTCGGCGAACGATGCAACGCGCAAGGCTCGCGCAAGTTCAAGCGGATGCTGCTCGAAGAAGATTACGACGGCATTTTAGGAATCGCTCGCGAACAAGTGGACGGCGGCGCGCACGCCCTCGACATTTCCTGCGCCGTCACCGAACGCCCCGACGAAGCCGAACTCATGCGCAAGGTCGTCAAGAAACTTGAAATGGGCGTGGACGTTCCGCTTGTAATTGATTCCACCGAACTCGACGTTCTCGAAATCGCATTGAAGACCGCGCCTGGGCGTTGTCTCATCAACTCGACTCATCTCGAAGCGGGTCGTTCCAAAGCGGATAAAGTTTTCGCATTGGCAAAACAACACAACGCCGCCGTCATCGTGCTGACGATTGACGAGAACGGCATGGCAAAGACGCGCGAGAAAAAACTCGAAGTCGCCAAGCACATCTACGACATCGCCGTCAACGATCATGGACTCAAGCCCGAAGATTTGGTCTACGACACGTTGACCTTCACACTGGCAACAGGCGACCAGGAGTTTGTCGAATCCGCCATCGAAACCATCGAAGGGATTCGCCTCATCAAGCAGAATCTTCCAGGCGTCATGGCGTCGCTCGGCGTGAGCAACCTGTCCTTTGGCTTTGCCCAACATGCCCGCCCCGTGCTGAACTCGGTCATGCTCTATCACTGCGTGCAAGCAGGCTTGGACATGGCGATTGTGAATCCCACCCACGTTACTCCCTACCCCGATATTTCACAAGAAGAAAAAGACCTCGCCGAAGACCTCATCTTCAACCGCCGCGCCGACGCGCTGCAACGCTACATCGAACACTACGAAAACGTCACGCCGAGCGCCGAATCCGCTCTCGCCGATCCCACCGAAGGCATGACCCCCGAACAACGCCTCCACTGGAAAATCGTCCACCGCAAAAAGGATGGCGTCGAGGCGGATATTGATGAGATAATTTTTAGACAGGTAGACACGTATGCAAGTACACAAGTCGAATCAGATAACGCCTCACGCCTCACGGACGATGTAACTCGTAACCCGTATCCCGTATCCCCCGCCTCGCCTCACTCAATACGCAGTACGCAGCACGCAATAGCGGTCCACACCCTCAACAACGTCCTCCTCCCCGCCATGAAAGAAGTCGGCGACAAATTCGGCGCGGGCGAGCTGATTCTGCCCTTCGTGCTTCAATCCGCTGAAGTGATGAAGAAAACAGTCGCCCATCTCGAAAATTATTTGGAGAAAAAAGAAGGCGTCAGCAAAGGCAAAGTTGTGATCGCCACCGTCTACGGCGACGTGCATGACATCGGCAAGAACCTCGTCAAGACGATTCTCTCCAACAACGGCTATGACGTGATTGACTTGGGCAAGCAGGTCCCTGCCGAGACGATCATCACCAAAGCCGTCGAAGCGGACGCGACCGCAATTGGTTTGTCCGCGTTGCTCGTGTCCACCTCCAAGCAGATGCCGCTTATCGTCAACGAACTCCATCGTCGCGGACATCACATCCCCGTCATCATCGGCGGCGCGGCCATCAACCGTCGCTTCGGACGCCGCATCCTCCAAACCGAAAGCGGGGATTTCTACGACTCAGGCGTCTTCTACTGCAAAGACGCGTTCGAGGGACTTGAAACAATGGACGCGCTGATAGACGGCGAGAAGCGCTCCAATCTGCTCGCGAAGGCCCGCCGCGAATCTGAAATTGAACTCGGCCGCGCTGTCGCCCAATCTTCAATTACCAATCACCAATTACAGCGTTCCTCAATTCAGCCATCACCCATCCAGCATCCAAAAAAATGGGGCGTGCGTGTTGTCAAAGATATGCCGCTGGAGATGGTCTTCAAACACCTCAGTCTCAACGAGTTGTATCGTCTCTCGTGGGGCGCAAAGAACACGCACGGCGCCGAATGGGACAAACTCAAAGCCGAATATGACGCCCGTCTCGACCGCATGAAGCGCGAAGCCATGCGCGCTGGCTGGCTCAAACCGCAGGCTGTGTATGGTTATTTTCCGTGTCAAGCGGATGGTGATGACCTCATTATCTACGACCCTCAATTAATTACCAACATCGTCCCCGTTGGGGATTACCAATCACCAATTACTAGATTCACCTTCCCCCGTCAAAACTTCGACGACCGTCTCTGCCTCGCCGATTACTTCGCGCCCGTCGCCTCGGGGCAGATGGACGTGGTCGCCCTCCAGGTTGTGACCGTCGGGCACGCCGCCACCGAACTCATAGACCGCCTGAACGCCCAGGGCGATTACACTGACAGTTACTTCACCCACGGCCTCAGCGTCCAGACCGCCGAAGCGACGGCGGATTACATCCACACCCACATCCGCCGCGAACTCGGTCTCGCCGCGGACCAGGGCAAACGCTACTCGTGGGGCTACCCCGCCATCCCCGAACTCGAAGACCATCGCAAGGTATTCGAACTGCTGCCCGTCCGCCAGGAACTCGGCATGGACCTGACCTCCGCCTGCCAGTTAATGCCCGAACAATCCACCGCCGCGATCGTCGTCCATCACAAGGACGCTACTTATTACAACGTGGGCGATTCGCGTATCGAGCAGTTGATGAAGTAGAACGAGAATTAATCTCGCCCTACGGAGACAACAATGGACTTCTTAAAAACATTATCTTCCCGCACCCTCCTCGCCGACGGCGCCATGGGCACCATGCTCCACGCGCGCGGCGTCGGCTTCGACAAATGCTTCGACGAGCTCAACCTCTCCAACCCGGGCGCCGTCGCCGAGATCCACCGCGAATACATCGAAGCGGGCGCGCAGCTCGTCATCACCAACACCTTCGGCGCGAACCGCTTCAAATTGACCAAACACGGACTCGCCAGCCAGACGGCGGACATCAACCGCGCTGGCGTGGAACTCGCCCGACGCGTCGTGACCGACTCCGCGCGGGACGTCCTCGTCGCGGGCGACGTCGGTCCCCTCGGCGTGCGCATCGCCCCGTTCGGACGCGTCCAACCCGACCTGGCGCGGGCCGCGTTCGCCGAGCAGATCTCCGCGCTGGCCGACGCGGGCGCGGACCTCATCGTCATCGAGACCATGACCGACCTCTACGAGATCAAGGAGGCGATCCGCGCCGCGCGAGAGACGCGCGCGTTGCCCGTCGTCGCCTCCGTGACGTTCACGCGCGACGATCGGACCATCCTCGGCGACGACCCCGCCAAAGTCGCGCGGACGTTGGCCGAGGCCGGCGCGGACGTGATCGGCGTCAACTGTTCGGGAGGCCCCGCGCAATTGTTGCGAATTTTGAAAGCGATGGTAGCCGCAGTAGGGGCGGACCTGGGTGTCCGCCCCTCCCTGGGTGTCCACCCCTCCCTGGGTGTCCACCCCTCCCTGGGTGTCCACCCCTCCCCGCGTGTCCGCCCCTCCCTGGGTGTCCGCCCCTCCCCGCGTGTCCGCCCGTACTTCTGGGTGAAGCCGAACGCGGGCTGGCCCGAGCAGGTCGGCGGGCGGATCATGTACCCCGCGGACGCAGACTATTTCGGCGAGTACGCGCTGTCGTTCCGCGAGGCGGGGGCGAACGTGGTCGGCGGGTGCTGCGGGACGACGCCCGCGCACATCGCGTCCATGCGGCGCGCGTTGGATTCAGCCGCCGCGCCCGCCCCGTTGACGGCGATCCCGCTTCCCGTCGAGGAGGAAGCGTTGGAGGGGGCCGCGGCAGAGTCGGAGTTGGCGCAAAAACTGTCGGCGGGGAAATTCGTCGTCTCGGTGGAAATGGACCCGCCGCGCGGACTCTCGACTCACAAGTTGATCGCGGGCGCGTCCCTGCTGGCGGACGCGGGCGCGGACGTCATCAACGTGGCCGACAGTCCGATGGCGCGCATGCGGATGTCGGCGTGGGCGGTGTGCGACGTGGTGCAGAGGCGGGTGGGCGTGGAGACGACGCTTCACTTCCCGACGCGCGGGCGGAACCTGCTGCGCGTGCAGGGCGACCTGCTGGCCGCGCACGCGCTGGGAATCCGCAACGTGTTTGTGGTGATGGGCGACCCGACGTCAATCGGCGATTATCCCGAGGCGATGGACAATTACGACCTGGTGCCGTCGGGTTTGATCAAGTTGATCAAGCAGGGATTCAACGCGGGCGTGGATCACTCGGGGACGTCGATTGGACAGCCGACGAATTTCTTCGTGGGCGCGGCGTTGAATTTGTGTCCGCCCGATCTGGCGAATGAATTTAAGAATCTGACGCGCAAGGCAAAGGCGGGCGCGGATTATTTCCTGACGCAGCCGATCTACCGCGCGGAGGACGGCGAGGAGTTTTTGTCGAAGTACGAGGGTCGGCACGGCGCGTTGAACAAGCCTGTGCTGGTGGGAATTCTGCCGCTGGTGAGCGTGAAGCACGCCAACTTTTTGAATCACGAGGTGCCTGGGATTTCGATCCCCGACGAGGCGATTGCGCGCCTGGAAGCCGCAGGCGAGGACGCGGCGAAGGTGGGCGTGGAACTGGCGGTGGAGTTGATCGAGAAGGTCAAGCCGTGGGCGCAGGGGATTTATGTCATGCCGCAATTCCATCGGTATGATTTGGTGGCGGAGGTGGTGGAGAGGGTGAGGGGGTAGGGAGGAAAATGAGAAAACTGTAATGAAGTTTTCAAGCAACTTGATATATAATATTGCTAAGACGCCATCAAATCCGAAAACCGTGATGATGTCACGGAAACCCCTTGAGGGTAGCCCGCAAGGGCGTAGGATTTGAGGCGTTTTATTTTTTGGCGGGAGTGCGGAAATGAAAATGCCATATCGAAAAGTGTCGCTGGCTACGCGGTGTGGGTTGTTGGAGATTGACGAGCCCCGCTTTTTTGGCGATGTATTCCGCCAATAAAACTTTGCTTCGTTTTGCGTCCGTTCTGGTATGCGCCCCGTTCATTTCGTAACCAATTGCTCCCATGATCACATCAGCCACTTGAATAAAATCGCTAGATTTTGAATCCAATGGTTGTATGTTCTTCACGGGCGGAGCAGGAAGTTTGTATTTTTTCCTCAGTCCGTTGTTGAGAATCGCGCAGAGCGTTGAAAGTTTGTAAATGGACGTGGTGCGGAAATCCAGAAAAATAATACACCGATCTTCGGGTTGAAGGTATTCCCCGAAGCTGTGAAGCAGGAACTGATACATCAATTTGTAAAATCCAAGTTCCGAATCGTTCTTGTTGTATTGCCTGTTATCCATTTCCTGGGTATCCACGACAATTGCCTTGAAATGAAAAGCGCGATTGACGCTGAAAAACAAGTCAATCAATGCGCGATATTCCTCAAATTTTTGGTTGGACACTTTTGTCCACTTCAATTCGCTTTTCATGTTGTTGCTTTGACGGTAAAGACTCATTGCCTGCATGAATGCTTCTTCGTTTTCGCGCATGGTAATCAGGCCGCCGATTACCATGTAGCGATCCGCAGTTTGACGCGATTCATCGCAGTAGATATGTAGAAATCTTCCAGTCATAGTACTACTCTCCACTACCTCAACCAATTTTTCGGATTATGATTGCATAAAATTAGTTGACAAAATTATACACCCTGTTTTCTGGCGCGCCTGTTTGCGAGTATACATTTCCCTACCATCATCATAAGTCTACGTATCACGAGTCTGAAGGACTTCCATGTGCTGAGCAGGTGGCTTTAGCCCCGCGAGGTATGATTTGGTGGCGGAGGTGGTGGAGAGGGTGAGGGGATAGATAGGTACACACGTACACAGGTAGACAGGGAACGCCGTCGAGAAGGGGATTCCTGACGGCGGAGGTAATTGCGGGAGTAAAATAGACGACGGGCGATAGACCATAGACCACGAAAACAAGGAGAAAAAAATGGCTAAAGGTGCATTGGTTGTCATCCCTATGATATCGGGAACCGAGGAGGATGTTGAAGCGTCGCTCATCAATGCGACATTCCAAGTGAAAGACGCGACCACATATAAATTTCCACATCCAGAATTCGGCGCATGGCTGATCGAGGAAATTTACGCAAAACAAAAAATCAACGCCAAAAAAGAAGGCTTGTTCAAAAAGAAATATGTTTGTAGTTCTTGTCAAATGGAACTGAATCCTGAAGCGCAAGCCAGAGGAACGATAGAGTTTGAAATAAAATACCCGTTCATGGAACTTGCCCCTTTTCAAATTAGACTCACGCTTCCGCTGGTCACATGTGGGAACTGTGGAAAAAAGAATATCGTGGATGTCAAAGGGGTGTACGACTTTAGAGTTCCAGAAGCGCTATTGCATGCCTTCGAGTCTCGGAACATCAAACCATAATGGTGGTAAGTGAAAGCGGATAAGCGGATTCGGGACGCGCCATCCGCTAATCCGTTTTGCGAAGCAATCCGTTGGTCATCGTTTGGGCAAAATTGTAATGAAATTTTCGTGTAAGTTGATATATAATGTGGGCAATGAATTAGCCAGTCGGCTATAGGTGAAAGTCGGCTCCATGCCGTGCGCTCGAAATCCGAGCCTAGCCTATAGAGGGCTGGCTTTTTCTATGTCAAATAGGTTGTCCCGCCCGTACCAGTTTTTCGGATACTTTTCGTTGTCGTACCGATCCACAAGCAGGCTGACTTTGTCCTGCATGAAGCGAAAATAGCGCATTTCCCGTTTTACGAAGGCGCGATAGACCGCCCAATTCATGTAATCAACCACCTGCAAGCACGGCTCACCGACTGCGGTATGGGGAAACACCGAAATTTCAGTGTCCACTTTGTGATTCCAACGCTTCTCGAATTTTGAAACGCCTTTCGCTATGGCGGTTACGAGTCGTTCCTGCCGCAGGCGCGTCCCTCGTTGGGAAATGTAAACTCGATTTTTGGTGTGGCGATGAAGCACGTTTTCAAACAACAGACTCATCAGGTAATCGTAGAATTCGCCTTCGTTTGCGTGGAACGTATTGCGAAATACGCGTTCCTTTTTACGGGCGACCACAAATTGTGCCTTGAAGTCCAATGTGCGAAGCGTTTCAAAAACCGATTGCCTTACTTCGGGAATATCGTCCTTGGCATGAAATGCGACGTTTGTCTTTTTCATGGAAGGAATATCGCGCAGATATTCGTTGGTCGCAATTTTCGTGTGAAGTTCATTCAATGCCAACCTTATTGAATGGGGATCAGATGTTTCCACAAAACCAAGAAGGAAAACAGGGGAACAACCTTCCTGACCGACGATCAGGTTTCCACGCGCGTCATAAAACGTCGGATCGCCCGACTCGTCAACAAAATACCAATGTTCGCTATCAATCGGCTTCTTCATAAAAATATGAAATCCCAAACAGATTATACCTGCTTCGATGCAGACTTCGGATGGCTTTGGTTGGGGAGAAAACCTGACATGTCTCATCCGCGCCGTGATTAACCGAGTCGCGTGCGGGGAAAAGAGCCACGATAATCGGGGGTCTGCGGAGACATGTCAGGTTTTATGCAATTCATCACCCCTTCATCCACTTCCGCGCCGCCTCCATCTCCTGCAATTCCTGGCGCATTTGACGGATCCAACTCAGTTCGAGTTCGAATTGGTTGATCCAATTCTTGTAGATCATGTCCCACAGGTATTTCTCGCGCGGCGTCCGCTCGGGCATGTTCGGCTTTTCGTCCGCTTGCACGCGCAGGAAGAATAGTTTCTCGCCGACGGCGTTCAGGTACGCTGCGAGGATCTCGTCCATTTCCTGCACGCTGAGACTGTCCGCCCACATGAGTTGGTTCAGGAACGGTTTCTTGATCTGCGGCGGCTCAGGTTCGCTCTTCACCCATTCTCCCAGCGCCTGCCTGCCCATGTCGGTGATGGCGTACACATGACGGTCAGGCGCGCCGACCTGGTTTTCGATGGTCTTGGTGACCCAGCTATCCTTGTGCAGGTCCACCAGGGCGCGATAGATTTGGTTATTGTTCGCCGTCCAGGGGAGCGTTTCGGAATCGGCGATGATTTTTTTGATGTCGTAGCCAGTCATTGGCTTCCAGCTCAGATAGCCCAAAACAACGAATTTGATGGACATGGGGAACCTCCTCAAAGTATGGGTTGTGTATCCTATGTTATCAATAACATATAATTTTGTCAATCCTTCCGCGCAGACGCAGACGGTTTGTGTTGCGGAGCGACCAGCGAATGGAAAGCGGATAAGCGGATTCGGGGCGCGCCATCCGCTTATCCGTTTAATATCCGCTGGTCATTTGACGCGCGCCCTCCCGCCAATGCGATAGATTCAGTATAATGCAACGACAATCGAACAGCCTGGGACGCCCGCCAAAGGAGAGCAGATGAACGGACCACGCCCCCCGCTCGAGCCCATCCATTCTGCCTATCGGATGCAGTTCCTCGCCGATGAGCAGTTGGACCAACTCCAGGAATCCACGTTAGACATCCTCGAAAACGTCGGCGTGAAATTCCCCTCGCAGAAATGCCTGGACGCGTTCGCCGAACACGGCGCGCAGGTGGACATGGCAAAACAGGTCGTGCGAATCCCGCGCGGCATGGTTTTCAACGCGTTGAAGACCGTGCCGCGTTATTTTGTCATGGGGGCGCGCGTTCCCAAATACGACCTGCATTTGCAGGAGAACGTCACATACTTCACCACCGACGGATGCGGGGTCGAGACCGTGGACCTGTACACTGGCGAGAAGCGCGTCTCCACAAAAGCGGACGTGGGCATGATGGCGCGCATCGTCGACTCCCAGCCCGCGGTCGGGTTCTACTGGCCGATGGTCAGCGCGCAGGACTTCGGGCGCGCCGCCCCGCTCCACGAAGCGGACGCGGGCTGGCAGAACACCGTCAAACACATCCAGTCCGAGACGATCATGGGCGAGCGCGAAGCCGAATACGCGGTGGAGATGGCGACCGTCATCGCGGGCAGCCGCGAGGAATTGCGCCGCCGTCCGCCGCTCTCGCTCGTCGTCTGCACCATCGCGCCGCTGTTGCAGGACCAGCCCGGCATCGAAGGCGCGCTGGTGATGGCGAAGGCGGGAATCCCCGTCGGCTTCCTCGCCATGCCCACGCTGGGGACGACCGCGCCCGCCACCGTGGCCGGCGCGCTGGCCGTGGGCGACGCGGAGTGCATCAGCGCGACCGTGCTTATCCAACTGGTCGCGCCCGGCGCGCCCGTCTTCCACTCCATCATGCAGGCCTGGGCCGACCCGCGCACCGGCGCGTACGTGGGCTATCCGCTCGACTCGCGCGGCCGCACCGCGCCCATCGAGATCGCCCACCACTGGGGCATCCCCTCGATGGGCGCCTGCTTCGGGACCGACTCCGTCGAACTGGGCTGGCAGACGGCGGCCGAGCCGGCCCTCGACCCGTTCCTAGCGGGCCTCGTCAGCCCGGAGTTCGTCACCGGCATGGGACTTTCGCGCACCTACACTTTGCTCCGCCCCGAACAACTCCTGCTCGACATTGACCTGTACCAGCGCGCCCGCCATTACATGCAGCCGCTCGAAGTCGGCGAAGAGACGCTCGCGCTGGAGGCCGTCCGCAACGTCGGCCCGGGCGGACAGTTCCTCAGCCAGAAACACACCCGCGCGCACATGCGCGCGTCGTTCACGCGTTCCATCGCCTATCAGTTGGACGAAAAGAACAAATACCGCGACCCGCTCGAAGTCGCGCGGGAGCGGACGCGTTGGATCGTCGAAAATCACCGGGCGGAGCCGCTCGAGGGGTCCCAGCAAAAAGAATTGGCGCGCATTCTGGCCGCGGCGGATCGGGAATTGGCGTAGCGTAAATTGGCAATTCGTTTTACAAGAGGATGGAGTTTATGGAAACCGATCTTCGCGTCCTTTCGGAGAACGAGGTCGCGCAAGTCCACGAACGCACGCTGCACGTTCTGGAAACAATCGGCGTGCGCGTGGACACCGAGCGCGGCCGCCGCGCCTTGAAAGACGCCGGCGCGCGCGTGGACGAATCCAGCCGCGTCGTTCGCTTCCCGCGTGACTTTGTGGAGGAGTGCCTGCGACTGGCGCCGAAAAAATTTAGTCTCGGCGGACGCCGCCCCGGCTGGGAATTTCCCCTCAACGCCGACAAGTGTACTTTGCTCGCCGACGGCGCGGCGATCTTCGTGCTGGACAGCCTGACCGGCGAACGCCGCGACGCCACCCGCCAGGACTGGCTCGACTCCACCCGCCTGATCGACGCGCTCGACGAAGTGGGCGTGTACTGGTCCATGGTGGAGCCGACCTTCGCCGAAGCCACCCTGCGCGATTTCGCCGGTTACCTGCGCGGCATGGTCACGTATTTTTCCAAGCACCTGCAAGACAGCACGCATACCGTGGAGCAGTCGCGCCTGCTGCTGGAAGTGCTGGGGACGGTCTTCGGCGGACGCGAGGCCGTGCGCGACGGGAACCCGTTCTCGTTCCTGCTCACGCCCATCTCGCCGCTGGTGATCGAAGCCGCGCACACCGACGCCTACCTCGAAATAGCGGACTGGGGCATCCCCGCCGCGATCATGCCGATGCCGTTGATGGGCGGCACCGCGCCGGCCAGTCTCATCTCCACGCTGCTGCTCGCCAATGCCGAGACGCTCGCCATGCTCTGCCTCATCCAGGCCGCCGCGCCCGGCACGCCGGTCATCTACGCCGCCTGTCCCGCCATCATGGACCCGTACACGGGACGATTCGTCGGCAGCGAAGTGGAGCACGGACTGCTCGGCGCGGCCGTGACCGAACTGGCGCGTTCCTACAAACTGCCGGTGGAAGCCTCGGTGGGCGGTTCGGGACGCTACCGCCCCGGACTGGGAGCCGGCTACGAGCGCGCCCTCAACTGGTCCATGGCGACGCTCTCCTGGCCCGACCTGCTGGTGGGACCCGGTCAACTCGGCGGGTCCATGTTCCTCAGCCTCGAGCAGCTCCTCGCCGACGTGGAGATCTTCCGCCGCAGCCTGCGTCTCTCGGACGGGATCAAAACGTCCGCGTCCGAATGGCTGGAAGCGGAACTGGCCGCGGTCGGACACGGCGGCAACTTCCTCGGGAGGAAGTCCACGCGCGACGCCTTCCGTCACGGCGAAGTTTACGTGGACGGGTACGACCTCCACTCCACCTACGAAGCCTGGCACGCCTCGGGCAAGCCCAGCCTGATCGAGGAACTCCATAATGACGTGCAGGAGATTTTGAAAAATCACCAACCGCTTCCGCTAGATGAAGACGTGGAGCGTGAACTGGATCGCATCGAAGCGAGCGTGAAGGAGAAATAATTCGGTACGCGGATTTTTTTCTTTAAAAAATCCGCGTAATCCGTGTACAAAAAGGAACCCGCCATGCAATTTACCAGCCAACTCTTGAGCGACTCAGAAAAAGAACGCATCCACACGGACACTTTAAAAATCCTGGAAACCGTCGGCGTGCGCTATTACAGCGAGAAAGCGCTGAAACTGCTCGAAGACGCGGGCGCCCGCGTGGACTACGGCGAAAAGATCGCCCGCATCCCGCCCGCGCTGGCGGAACATGCCCTCGCCACCGCGCCCAAAGCGTTCACCCTCGGGGCGCGCAACTCCCAGCATGATTATCCCCTGCCCTCGCCGGTCACGCGTTACTGCATAGACGGCACCGGCGCGTTCGTGCAGGACTTCCACACCGGCGAGCGCCGCTACGGCGAGAACCGGGACAACGAACAGGCTTTGCGCGTCTTCCAGGCCATGGACATGGGCGTGATGGTCTGGGCGCCCGTCGCCGCGGCGGACAAACCCGCGCATTCGCGCCCGCTCCACGAGTGGGGAGCCGCGATCCGCTTCTGCTCCAAGCACGGACAGCACGAGATTCACACCCCCGAGCAGGCGCCTTTCCTCGCCGAAATGCTCCTCGCCGCGCTCGGCAGCGAAGACGAGGTGAAGCGCCGCCGCGCCTACTCGCTCATCTACTGTCCCGTCTCGCCGCTCATGCACGACGGCCCGATGATGGACGCCTACCTCGAAATGGGCGCGCTCGACCTGCCCGTGATGATCCTGCCCATGCCTGTCACCGGCACGACCGGCCCCGCCAGCCTCTTCAGCAACATCTGCCTCGCCAACGCGGAAAACCTCTCTTCCATCGTCGTCTTCCAACTCGCCCACCCCGCCCGCCCGATGATCTACTCCAGCGCCACCGGGACGATGGACATGCGCAACGGCGCCTACGTGGCCGGCTCGCCCGAAATGGGACTCATGTCCGCCGCGCTGGTCGAGATGGGACGCTTCTACGGTCTTCCCTCGACCTCGGCCGGATGCACCGCCGACGCGCGTCACCCCGGCCCGGACGCCGTCCTCGAAAAGATGATCACCGCCCTCGCGCCCGCGCTGTGCGGATCGGACATCATCGTCGGCTTCGGCGAACTCGAAAGCGACCAGCTGCTTTTGCTGGAGCAGATCGTGGTGGATAATGAGATCGCCCGCTTCTGCGAACGGCTCTGCCGCGGCGTGGACTCGTCCCCGCAAAGATCGTTGACCGAAGACCTCCTCGCCATTCAGCCGGGCGGCAACTTCCTGACGCGCAAATCCACCCGTCAATTGGCGCGCAGCGACGAGTTCCTGCAAGCCTCCCTGCTCGACCATCACACCTTCGAGCAATGGGCGCAACTCGGCAAACCGTCCATGTATTCGAACGCGCGCAAAAAAGTGGAGGAGATTCTCGCCGCGCCCGTTCAAGACCCCGTGTCGGACGAGACGACGCAAAAACTGGAGGAGATCCTCGCGAAAGCGGACGCGGAACTGGGCTAAAGCGCTTCCTAAACGACCTCCGTGACAATCGTCCGTTTCGCCCCTGCGGACTTCAACGCCTCGGCCGCCGCCGGGGCGTCCGCTTTTTCGACGAGGGCGATCATGTTGCCGCCGCGTCCGCCGCCCGACAACTTCGCGCCGAGCGCGCCCGCCTCCCGAGCCGACTCGACCAGCCGGTCCAGTTCGGGCGAGGAGACGGCAAGCCGCTGGAGGAGGGAGTGATTCGAATCCATCAGCGCGCCCAACGCCCGCCATTCCCCATTTTCGATTTTCTCCTTCGCCGTTCGGACGATTTCGCCGACCGCGTCGAAGACCTTTTCCCATCTGGGACGGTCCGCCTCCCACAACCTGCGGACGTCGCCCACAGATTCCCTCGTGGGCGCGGCGACGCCCGTGTCCGCGATGACGAGGGTGAAGGGCGCGCCAACTTTGAAGGTCTCGACCGGCTGTCCTCGGACAAAGTAGACGGGCTTTGCATGGGTCACGACTGTATTGTCAATGCCCGAGGGAGCGCCGTGGTGGAGTTTTTCGATCTCGTAGGCGAGGGAATTCATCTCTTCGGCGGAGAGCGGATGTTGAAGCGCGGACGAGAGCGCGCGCAGCAGGGCCACCGTCACCGCCGCGCCGGAGCCGAGGCCCGAGGCGACCGGGATGGAGGAGGAGACATGGATTTCAAGCGGCGGCGGGGAAACGCCGAAGCGGGAGAAAAAGAGTCGGGCGGCCGCGCCCAGCGGATGGTCGGAGGGAAGCGAGGAAAGCTCGGCGTGAAGGTCAACGTCCGGGGCGTGGATCCAGACTCCGGGGCGGGAGCCGTCCGCCACGTCCACATCCGCATGGACCTGCATGACGGGGACCGCCAGCGCGGGACGTCCATAGACGACGGCGTGTTCGCCGAAGAGGATGATCTTGCCGGGAGCGGAGGCTCGGGACATCGCAACCTGGCAACGCGCTACGAGAGATAGACAATCGCCACAACCGCCAGCCCGAAGAGCGCGAGGGCGATCTGCATGGGTCGGTCGGCGAGCAGCGCTTCCTCGGGCGCGCCGGCCTGATGAGTGACCTGGATGATGTAGAGATAGCGGAAGATGATGTAGGCCATGAACGGGATGGTCAGCATCATGCTGTGGTTTTCGGGCAGGTTGGGCGCGGAGAACGTGTAAAGCGAATACGCCAGGATGGTGGCCGCGGAGACGACGGTGATGTACTGGTCGAGGAGCGGCAGGGTGTAGCCGTCGAGGACTTTGCGGTGCGCCCCGGCGCCTTGCGCGAGGAGGCCGAGTTCGGCGCGGCGTTTGCCAAAGCCGAGGTAGAGCGCGCCCAGCGTGGTGACGACATACAGCCAGGGCGAGAATCTCTCCACGGCGATGAGCGTCGTCCCGGCGTGGACGCGCAGGACGAATCCCGCCGCGAGGATCAGCACGTCCAAAATGGGGATGTGTTTGAGCCAGCGCGAGTAAGCGAGGTTGAGCAGGAAATAGATCGCCAGCACGCCCGCAAACATCGGCGAAAGCGCCCATCCGAGCGGAAGCGTGACCGCCACGAGCAGGACCCCCGCCGTCCATGCCGCGCCCGGCGAGAGCCGTCCCGAAGGCAGCGGGCGGTTTTTCTTTTCGGGGTGCTGCCGGTCCGACTCGATATCGGCGAGGTCGTTGAAGATATAGACCGCGCTGGAGACGAGGCAGAACAACGCGAAGCCCGCCGCCGTCCGCGCGAACGGAACAGGCTGGAACAGCTGCTTGTCGAACACCAGCGCGAAAAACACGAAGCCGTTCTTCATCCACTGGCGCGGGCGCATGGTTTGGAGGAGGGGTTTGAGCATTGGGGTATTTTACTCGAAGCCGCGCAGAAGTGAGCGGCGCGCGTGTATACTTGCCCCATGAAAAAGACCCGCCTCGACATCCTCCTGACCGAACGCGGACTGGCCGAATCGCGGACGAAAGCCCAGGCGCTCATCATGGCGGGACGGGGGCGCGTCGACGGTCAGACTCAACTCAAGCCGGGCGCGCCGGTCGCGGCCGAATCCACGCTGACGGTGGAGGCGGGTCCGCGCTTCGTCTCGCGCGGCGGCGAGAAGCTGGACGCGGCGCTGGCGGCGTTTTCCATCGACGCGCGCGGCCTCGTCTGCGCGGACGTGGGCGCGTCCACGGGCGGGTTCACCGATTGCCTGCTCCGGCGCGGCGCGGCGAAAGTCTACGCGCTGGACGTGGGCAAGGGCATCCTGCACTGGAAGATCCGCACCGACCCGCGCGTCGCGGTCATGGAGGGGACGAACGCGCGCTTTGTGGAGTCGCTGCCGGAGGGGGTCGACCTCGTCACAATCGACGCGTCGTTCATCTCGCTGAAGACGCTGCTGCCCGTGGTCCGCGCGTGGTTCCGCGAAGACAGGAGGAGGGTCGGCGCGGTGGCGTTGATCAAGCCGCAGTTCGAGGCGGGCAAAAAGGACGCGGCGCGCGGCGAGGGCGTGATCCGCGATCCCGCCGTCCACAAACAGGTGCTGACCAACGTGCTGGCGTTCGCCCAGTCCGAGGGCTGGAGCGTGCGCGGGTTGATCCGCAGTCCGCTTTTGGGACCGAAGGGCAACGTGGAATTTTTAGCATGGCTGGGATGGGGCGAGCCAGGGATGGTGGAAGGTCTGATCGAGGCGGTTGTGAGGGGAGGAGGCGGATGAAAAGTAGAGGAGGCATCAGCGGCTGGCGTCTGCCTCGCGAAGCCATCTGCTAGTCGTTGGTGGGAGAAGACGAACGCCGGGGGATGAATCTCCCCCGCCTCAGTTTACACAAGTCGGATAAATCCGACTCTGCGCGGTCAGTCCGAAGGACTTGCAAGTATTGAGCGGGGATTTCAATCCCGCGAGATCTCCTTTCATCGCAGTTGTCATCTCATAACTCGGCCCCGTCGCCGCTCCCGCCCGGCGTCGGCGTGCCGGGACCGAACCAGACACAAACATAGTCCACACAATACATCCCAGCCGGACAGCCGTAACCATTCGGGCATTCAATTATAGATTGCGTGCAGGAGCCATATCCTTTTTTATCAGGACAAGGGCTTGGAATTGAAATGCAAGTGTAGCCAAAGCCGCATGCGTTGCTATTACAACATGGATCACCTTCTTTGGCATAGAGTCTGCAAAATTGCGGGACAAGTGCAAAAGACAAAAAGTAAACAATAAGTGTTCCAAAAAGAACGCTCTTTATTCTGCGAAGGTGTGTATCCATAATTACATGGTAGCAGACCGCGTCGTTTTATCAATAGAAACCACCATAAAATATGATCTCTTCCATTTCCGGCGTGATAACCGCCTCTTTGCCCTCGTCGACCAGGCTTTGTAAAAGCCCGTTTTTGTAGTCGCCACCACCTTGAAAATTATTTATAGGCCCAATGGTCAAATCAGTGCTTTGTTCGGGTATTTCTCCAGTAAACAAAGGAGCGCGTACTCCACTACTATAATGGTCTAAATAAGTTAGTAAGCTATTTTTAGAAATTATTATGTGCAAAATGCCGATGGTTGTCTTATCGGGGTCTTTGCTCGGATTGGGGTTATTGATGGCGATGCCAAGTAGAAGTTCTTCTGTATTTGGAAGATTTTTATCAAATATTCTGTCATTTATTACGCCGATGGAAACCACTTTATAGGGCGGCTCGCGCTTTGGACTGTCGGCTACATTGTAGATGAACCCGAAATCTTTTGTCTCCATTGGAATACGTACCCCATCTTCCATCAAATATAGTTGAACCTGATTCCACCCATAATTGACCGCCTGCGGATCCACCGCCACCTTTCCCTCACGAAGCGCCTGCGCTTCCGACGCGACCAGCAGCCGCATAAATTTATCAATCCCGCCCATCTTCTCAACGTCGTATTTGGGATATCTGCCGTTGGCTCTGGCTTCGGTCGCAATTTCCAACGGGAAGTCCACGCCCGCCTGCTCCGGCGCCAGCCACCCGCCGCCCTCAACGTCGAAGACCGCCAGCGGATTACCATGCTCGTCGCGGAAGACCATCTTCCCGTCCAGCGTCTTCTCCGTCTGATCGGGCCATTCGCGGACGAAAGCCGGTTTGTTTTTCACCAACCTTCCGCCGATGACCATCGTCTCCGCGATCTCGTCGGCGGGGATCTTCGACACCTCGTCGAAGTCCGCGTACTGCTTCGCCCACCGTCCGCTTTCGAGATCGTAATACAGCGTCACCTTCTCGCCCGATTTGGTCGTCCCCTCATAGGCGACGACGCGATCCCAAAAGGTCAGCGACTTTCCGCTCCAGGCGATGTCTTTGGCGCTCTCCCCCGCCGCAAACGACGAGACGACGTCCTCCGGCGCGCTCTCCGCCTGCGGAGCCATCTTCAACTTGTCCGCGTCCGACATTGACTTCAAATCTTCCAGCGTCAACTTTGGCATCGGCGTGGCGGTCGCCGTCGCCGTCGGCGGGACCGGCGTCCACGTGGCGGCTGGCGTGGGCGACTCCCCAACGGGCGAGGGGACCGGGGTGAGGGTCGGCGCGCAACCCGCCAGCAGGATGACAAAGCACAGGGACAGGACGATTTTCATCAGGACCTCGCTTTCCACGCGCGGGACTTGATTTCGTACGAGACGGGAAACGGCTCCGCAGGTTTCTCCGAAACAAGTCAACCCTGCACCCAAAACGCCGCAACGACAACGACCGCCAGAATGGTCACCGTCAGCAACATGGCGGCAAAGATCCAATTTCCGCTCAGGCTGAGGACAAGCAGCAGAAACGTCGCGCCCGCCAGGAAGATGAAAGGCTGAAGTTTCTTCCGCGGCAGGCCGCTTCTGGTCAACAGGAAGAGGCCAATTCCCGTAAGCAGCGCGTACAAAGCGACCGCGCCGATCAGAATGGTTCTGCCGCTGACCGGCGCGTCCACCACGAACACGCCGCAGGTGGCTTCTTTGTCGGGGATGGGATAGGACGAATAGACCAGCGCGTAAACAAAGACGAATTTGTACAGGTCCACGTTTTCGGAAGAGATCGCCCACTCGAGGCGGCGCGATTCGCCCGGCGCGATGTCAATCGAGATGCTGTCTCTTTCGGGCAGGGCGGGCGTGCTGATCCGCACCGCCACAATGGGAGAAATCTCCCGTTTGGCGGGGTTGGAGATCGTCACCGCGACCGTTTCCGTCCCGTCTTTCGCCATCAGGATGGGGCAACGCAATCCGTTGAACGACGCGCTGGCCAGGTTGGGGAATCCATAATAAGCCGCTTCCAGATCCGCCCAGGCGGCAACGACGGAAAGTCCGACTCCAACGACCATGCCGGCGGCAAAGAGAAGCGCCGCCAGCGAGAGTTTGGGCTGAGAAAATGTTTTCATGTTTTGTTTTCGAGTATACTTCGTTCGCTTATGACCAAATATATCCGCAATTTCTGCATTATAGCCCACGTTGACCACGGCAAATCCACGCTCGCCGACCGTCTCCTGCAATTGACCGGGACGATCTCGGAGCGCGACATGACCGCGCAGGTGCTGGACTCGATGGACCTCGAACGCGAGAAAGGCGTCACCATCAAGGCCTCGGCGGTGCGCATGAACTATCGCGCGCAGGACGGGAACGACTACGAACTCAACCTGATAGACACGCCCGGCCACGTGGACTTCGGCTACGAGGTCTCGCGCGCGCTGAACGCCTGCGAGGGCGCGGTCCTCGTGGTGGACGCCACGCAGGGCATCGAAGCCCAGACGCTGGCGAACCTGTACCAGGCGCTCAACGCGGACCTGGCAATCGTCCCCGTCATCAACAAAATTGACCTGCCCTCCGCGCGTCCCGACGAAGTGGCCGAAGACGTAGCCAGCCTGCTCGGGGTCGCGCCCGAATCGGTCCTGCAGATCTCGGCCAAAGAGGGGAAGAACGTCGAAGCCGCGCTGGAAGCCATCGTGGAGAAAGTCCCGCCGCCGAAGGACGAATCCGAAAAGCCCCTGCGCGCCCTCATCTTCGACTCGCATTACGACTCCTACAAGGGCGTCATCGCCTACGTGCGCGTGGTGGAAGGGAAAGTCCGCCCGACCGAAACGCTGCGGATGATGGCGACGCGCGCCGACATGAAGCCGATCGAGATCGGCATCTTCGCGCCCTCGATGAAACCCGTGACCGAACTGCGCGCCGGCGAGGTGGGCTACATCGCCACGGGACTGAAGACCGTCCACGAGTGCCGCGTCGGGGATACGCTGACCCAGGCCGCGAACCCCGCCAGCACGGCGCTGCCCGGCTACCAGCATCCCAAGCCGATGGTCTTCGCGGGCATCTATCCCGTGGACGCGGACCAGTACTCCGACCTGCGCGAAGCGCTCGACAAACTGCAACTCAACGACGCGTCCCTGACCTTCGAGCCAGAGACCTCGCAGGCGCTGGGATTCGGATTCCGCGCCGGCTTTCTCGGTCTCTTCCACATGGAGATCATCCAGGAGCGGATCGAGCGCGAGTTCGACCTGGACGTGTTGTTCACCGCGCCGTCGGTGGAATATGAAGTGTTGACGCACGACGGCGAAACCGTGCGCGTCGATTCGCCCGCCGAACTTCCCGAC
Organism: Candidatus Denitrolinea symbiosum; assembly: GCA_017312345.1. Classification (NCBI taxonomy): domain Bacteria; kingdom Bacillati; phylum Chloroflexota; class Anaerolineae; order Anaerolineales; family Anaerolineaceae; genus Candidatus Denitrolinea; species Candidatus Denitrolinea symbiosum. The sequence continues at coordinate 253,177 of BLAA01000001.1, forward strand.
GAGGGACTGATCGCCGAAGTCCGCGAGCCATGGATGAACATCGAGATCATCACGCCGACGGACTACTACGGCCCGATCATGGAACTGGTGACGAAACGCCGCGGCGTCTACAAGCAGCAGCAATATCCCGCGCCGCACCGCGTCCAACTCGATTTTCAAATCCCGCTGGCCGAGTTGATCGTGGATTTCTTCGACGACCTGAAATCGCGCACGCGGGGTTACGCCTCGCTCGATTACCAGTTCGCGGAATACCGCCCCGACAAACTGCAAAAACTGGAGATCCTCGTCAACGGCGAGCCGGTGGACGCGCTGGCGGCCATCGTCCACGAGCGGGACGCGTACCACAAGGGACAGCGTCTCATTACCAAGTTAAAGGAGATCATCCCGCGCCAGTTGTTCGACGTGGCGATCCAGGCCGCGGCGGGCGGACGCGTCATCTCGCGCGCCAACGTCAAAGCCGCGCGCAAAGACGTGCTGGCGAAATGCTACGGCGGCGACATCACCCGCAAGAAAAAACTGCTCGAGAAACAAAAGAAGGGCAAACGTCGTTTGAAGATGGTCGGCAACGTCGAGATCCCGCAAGAGGCGTTCATGGCCGTCCTGCAACTGGGCGACGAATAAAAAAACCGCTGGAGCGGGCCTGCAATCAGGGCAGACACGCAGGTCTGCCCACTACGGCAATCAGGCAATCAGGCAATCAGGGCAGACACGCAGGTCTGCCCCTACCACCGAACTTATGATGAAAAAAATCCCTCGCTGGCTTCCCGGCGCGCTGATCAGCCTGGCGCTGATCGCGGTCATTTTATATTTCGTTGACCTCCGCGAGATGGCGGACGCCATCCGCAAGGCAAACTACGGACTGCTGGCCGTCTCGCTGGCCCTGTCCATTGTGTGGATGGCGTTGCGCGCCAAAGCCTGGCAAACGCTTCTGCGCGACCGTCCCTCATTTATAGACACCTTCTTCACCGAAGGCGAAGGCTACCTGCTCAACGCCTTCCTGCCCTTCCGCCTCGGCGAACTGGGACGCGCCTTCCTCATCAGCCGCAAATCGGACGTCCAATTCAGCGAAGCCCTGCCCACCATCGTCATCGAGCGCGTCGTGGATTTGGGCATCACCGCCGCCATCCTGCTGGCGTCCCTGCCCTTCGTGGTCGGCGCGCAAGGCTCCGAGCGGATCGGTTACATCGTCGGCGGCGCGGTCGTCCTCGGCCTGGCGCTGATGTACCTGCTGGCGCGCAACAACCGCTGGGCGCTGGACTTGTTCCACAAACTGAGCGCGCGCTGGCCGTCCCTGCAGCGTTTCGGCGGCGGATTCCTCGAATCGTTCTTCGACGGGCTGGGCGTGCTGACCGACGGCTGGCTCTTCCTGCGCTTCCTCTTTTGGATGCTCCTCGACTGGGCGGTGGCGGTCGTCGCGTACTACCTGATCCTCCGCGCCTACTTCCCCGACGCGCAGTTCATCTGGACCTTCTTCGCCCTCGGCGCGGTCGCCTTCGGCGGAGCGATTCCCGCCCTGCCCGGCGGGGTCGGCACAGCCGACGGCGCCATCACCGCCGCGCTCACCCTGCTGACCGGGAACGAATCCACCGCGCTGGCGGTGGCGTTGACCGTCCGCCTCTACAACTACGTCAACAGCGGCCTCATCGGCGGGATCGGCCTGGCGCGCGAGGGAGAGACCCTGGGCGGGGTCTACCGCGAATTGATGGCGTTAAAAAGGTAGGGGCAGACCTGCGTGTCTGCCCCTCTGCCCCGCGCGCGATCAGGGCGGACACATAGGTCCGCCCCAACAAGTCCGCCCCAACAAGTCCGCCCCAACAGGTCCGCCCCAACAAGTCCGCCCCAACAGGTTCGCCCCAACAGGTCCGCCCCAACAGGTTCGCCCCAACAGGTCCGCCCTAAAGTTACGGAGATTTTCGATGACCAAAACCTACCTCGTCACCGGCGGCGCCGGGTTTATCGGTTCCAACTACGTTCGCCAACTCCTCTCGCGCGGCGAAGACGTCGTCGTCTTCGATAATTTCTCGCGGGGCGGCGCGCCGCGCAACCTCGAATGGCTGGAGAAGACCTTCGGACGCGATTCCTTCCGCCTGATTCGCGGGGACGTGCGCGACGCGTCCCTCGTCGCGGAGGCCGCCCGCGGGTCCGACGTGATCGTGCATCTCGCGGGACAGGTCGCGGTCACCACGTCGGTCGTCAATCCGCGCGACGACTTCGAGAACAACGCCCTCGGCACGTTCAACGTGCTGGAGGGCGCGCGGCTTTCGGGGCGGAATCCCATCGTCATTTACGCGTCCACGAACAAGGTCTACGGCGGCATGGACGACGTGCAGGTCGTCGAACGCGGCGGGCGCTGGGAATATGAAAACCTGCCCTTCGGCGCGTCCGAGTCCCAGCCGCTGGACCTGCATTCGCCCTACGGCTGCTCGAAGGGCGCGGGCGACCAATACGTCCGCGATTACGCGCGCATCTACGACCTGCCCACGGTCGTGTATCGCCAGAGTTGCATCTACGGGCCGCGCCAGTTCGGCGTCGAAGACCAGGGCTGGGTGGCGTGGTTCGTCATCGCCGCGGTGATGGGACGCCCGATCACCATCTACGGCGACGGCAAACAGATCCGCGACCTGCTCCACGTGGACGACTTGATCCGCGCCTACGACCTCGCCGTGGACAAGATCGACGCGGCCGCGGGACAGGTCTACAACCTCGGCGGCGGACCCGCCAACACGCTCTCCGTCTGGACCGAGTTCGGGCCGCTGCTCGAGGAACTGCTCGGACGCCCCATCCCCGTCGCGCGCGGCGACTGGCGCCCCGGCGACCAGCGCGTCTTCGTAGCCGACATCCGCAAGGCGGAGCGCGAACTGGGCTGGAGTCCGCAGGTCGGCGTCGAGGAGGGAGTCCGCCGGTTGTTCGAATGGGTGCGGGAAAACAAAGACCTGTTCTAATCGGGCGCGGAATAATCCAAAGACAAATCCACGCGATCCGCGAAATCCGCGTCCAAAAGAATAGACTCCTTCGGAAATTTCTCTACCGTACAAACCCCATCGCGAATGCCGCGAACACCTGCACTTGCGCCAGGTGCAAGTGTGGGCGAACCATTGCGCCGTCCGCAAGGACAGGTGTGGCGCGAAATTTTGTTTTTTCAGCCGAAAAATTCGCGTTATTCGCGCCATTCGCGATAAAAAAACCCGACGATTCCTGCCATCTACGGTAGAGAATCGGAAATAAAATTCCTGGCCGAGAATTTCACGAATGCGCTCGAATTTTCCATGATTTTTTCGCGAAATTCGCGTCATTCGCGGCAAAAAAAAAGACGCCGACGTTATTTCCGATAATGTCCAATGAAGACGCGACGCGAATCGCCCATAACGCCGCGCCGCCTTCTGGGGTAAAATGGAAAAAACCGAGGCGCCCATGATCCGCAAAAATTTCGAACACGAATTACAACAGGTAAAAGACGACATCCTCACGCTGGGAGGCATGGTGGAACAGGCCGTGCTGGATTCGATGGAAGCGTTGAAGAAACGCGACCTCCAGGCCTCGCACAAGATCTACGAGCAGGACCGCCGCATCAACGAGAAGCGCTTCGCCATCGAAAACCAGTGCATGATCCTCATCGCCACACAACAGCCGATGGCGCGCGACCTGCGCCTGCTGGCATCCATGCTCGACGTGGCCTCGGAACTGGAGCGCATGGGCGATTACGCCAAGGGCATCGCCACCATCAACATCCGCATGGGCGACCAGCCCCTGCTCAAACCCCTGATCGACCTGCCGCGCATGGCCGCCAAAGGCGTGGACATGCTGCACCGCGCCCTGCTGGCTTTCATCAACGAGGACGCCGAGTCCGCCCGCGCCATCCCCGCCGAAGACAACGAGGTGGACGCGCTCTACGAGCAGATCTACCGCGAGCTGATGACCTTCGTCATCGCCGACCCGAAGACCATCGAACGCGCCAATTATCTGCTGTGGGCCGCGCACAACATGGAGCGCATGGCCGACCGCGTCACCAACATCTGCGAGCGGGCAGTCTTCGTGGCGACGGGCGAGATCAGGGAATTGCAGACCGCCTCTGACCCGTCCGAGAGCAAATGACGCGCGACCGGCGAGGCGACATGCCGCACCCTCTCGACTCGATCCTCCCAACAATCCGCAAACCGCTCTTCCTTTCGCTTCTCGCGGCGACCGTCGTCCTGTTCGCCGTCCTCCGCGCGTTGGACGCGCCCCTGCAAACCTCCGCCGCGCCGAACGGGATCGTCTCCTACGAACTGGCGGGCAACATTAAACCCGCCGCCGAGATCCTCGCCTCGTGGGACGCGCGCGCCCAACTCTTCGCGGCCTTCGGGCTGGGCTTCGACTACCTCTTCATGCCGGTCTACGCGCTGACGCTGTCGCTCGGCGTCCTGCTCGCCGCGCGGCGGCGTGCGGGATGGTTCGCCCGTCTCGGCGCGCCGCTGGGATGGGGCGCCCTCCTCGCCGCGCTCTTCGACGCCGTCGAAAACTTCTCGCTCTGGAAATTCATGCTGGGAGATTTTCAAACGCTCTGGCCGCGACTGGCGGCCGTCTGCGCGACGACAAAATTCGCCCTGTTGTCGCTGGGACTCGCGTACGCGCTGGCCGGCTGGCTGTGGCCGCGAAAAACAACCAACTCATAAACAGAAAGGATGGCAAGAGATGAAAAAATCGGCTTTGATCTTTGCGGCGGTCGCGTTCCTGGCGGCGCTCGGCGGGACGGTTATCAGCCCGCTGTGCACCCCCTGCCTGGCGCTGATCATCGGCGCGCTCGCGGGGTACCTGGCCGGCGTGTTCGACAAGCCCACGGATAAATCCGCCGCGGTCAAGGGCGGCGCGCTTGCCGGCGCGCTCGGCGGACTCGGCGCGGCGCTGGGACAGGCAGGCGGATCGGTCGTCAACGGCGTCCTCATGGGGCCGGAGGGGACCGCGCAGTTCGTCCGCCAGCTGGGTCTGCCCGTCAGCGGCGATATCGGCTCCACTTATTGGGTCTCCCTGGTTATCAGCACGGCTTGTTTCGCGGTTTTGAACATCGGCATCATGGCCGCCATGGGCGCGCTGGGCGGTCTGCTCTGGAATCAGTTCAGCAACAAGCCCGCCGCCGCTCCCCCGCCGGCGGCGCCGATGCAGTAGCAGGAAAACGCGCGGGCGGGCGAGTCCGCTCGAAGTCACGCGCGAAGCGAGAGAATCGAAACGGGACGCGTCCTGGTTGGGCGCGTCCCGTTTGTTGATTGCCGGTCAGGTCACTTGGAAGGGTGCAGCCAGCCGCGCAGTTCCATGGCTTTGATCACGCGCGAGATGGCGACCATGTAGGCCGCGTCGCGCATGGAGACTTTCCGTTCCTGCGACATTTCCAGCACGCCGTAGAAGGCGGACGTCATCTTCTGGTCGAGTTTTTCGAGCACTTCATCCTTCGGCCAGTAGAAGTTCATGTCGTTCTGCACCTGTTCGAAGTACGAGCAGGTCACGCCGCCGGCGTTGCAGAGGAAGTCGGGGATGTCGAAGATGTTGTTGGCTTTGATGTATTCGTCGGCTTCGGGGGTGACGGGGCCGTTGGCGGCCTCGGCGACGATCTTGACGCGCTTGGACATCTTCTTGACGGTCTCGCCGTTGACGTGGCCTTCGACGGCCGCGGGGATCAACACGTCGGCTTCCTTCTCGATCCACTTTTCGCCGTCTTCAATGATGTAGCCGGCCGCTTTTGCTTTTTCCTTGTCTACCGTGCCGTATTGGTCGGTGATGGTGAGCAGGAAGCGGGGATCCACGCCGTCTTTGTGGCTGTAGGTGAAGGCTTTCTTCTCATGGCGGTCGTAGCACGAGACGCAGGCCACCTTGCCGCCCAGCATTTCGATGAATCCGATGGAGGCGTATTGCGCCACGTTGCCGAAGCCTTCGATGGCCGCCACCGATTTCTTCGGATCCATGCCGAGGTGTTTCATGGCCTCGCGCACAGTGTAGATGACGCCATAGCCGGTGGCCTCGGCGCGGCCCAGCGAGCCGCCTCCGCCCACAGGTTTGCCGGTGAACACGCCGGGCGTATATTCGCCGACGAGACGGGAATACTCGTCCATCATCCAGCCCATCATCTGGGCGTTGCTGCCCACGTCGGGCGCGGGGACGTCGTTGCGCGGGCCGATGTTCTTCCACATGGCGCGCACCCAGCCGCGGCAGATCTCTTCCTTCTCGCGGACGGACAACGCGGACGGGTCCACCACGACGCCGCCCTTGCCGCCTCCCAGCGGGATGTCGGCCACGGCGCATTTCCACGTCATCCATGTGGCGAGCGCGCGGACGGTGTCCAGCGTCTCGTTCGCGGCGAAGCGGATGCCGCCCTTGTTGGGGCCGCGCGCGTCGTTGTGCTGGACGCGGAATCCCTGGAAGACCTTGATCGAGCCGTCGTCCATGCGCACCGGGATGCGGAACGCGTATTCGCGCATCGGCCAGCGCAGGGTCTCGGCCACGCCCGGGTCGAGGTTGAGTTGTTTGGCGACAGCGTCGAACTGTTTCTGCGCCATTTCAAAAGCGTTGAGTTGATCGGACATGCTTATCTCCTAAAGAGTGGTTGAAAAAAGATAAACGGACTTCCCGGACGGGAAGCCCGCTTATAAAAAGCCTATGTAAGAAATCGCTCCATAAGATAAAACCTGACCGCTGTCACAAGGGTACACGAGATTCAACTTCCCGTCAATGTGACAAACTTCATCTTGTTTGGATCTACGCCTTCAACTGTCTCTCCAACTCGGCCCGCGCCGCCTGCGGATTGGCCTTGCCCGCGGCCTTCTTCATCACCTGCCCGAACAGGAAATTCAACACCGCTTCCTTCCCGGACCTGTAACTGGCCGCCTCGTCCGGGCATTCCTCCAGCGTCTGGCGGACGATCGCGGCGATGAACCCCGCGTCGCTGACCTGCTTCAGCCCCTTCGCGGCCACGATCTCCGCGGCCGACTTCCCGCTCTCGGACATCTCCGCCAGGACGCCGCGCCCCGTCGTTTGATTGATCTCCCCGCCCGCCACGAGACTCACCAACTCCGCCAACGCTTCCGGCCTGACCTTCAGCCGGTCCGCGGTTTCCTCGCGCGTTTTCATCAGCCCGAACAGGTCGCCGAGCATCCAGTTCGCGGCCGTCTTCGGCGGGACGGAGGCCGGGAGGCGGGAGACTGTCGCCTCGAAATAATCGGCGACCGACTTCTCCTCCGCCAGCCGCGCCGCGTCTTTGACGGGCAATTTGTAACTTGCGACGAATCTCTCCATCTTTGCGCGCGGCAGCTCGGGCAATTCCGCGCGGACGCGCTCCAGCCAGGCCGCGTCCACTTTGAGCGGAGGCAGGTCGGGTTCGGGGAAGTAGCGGTAGTCGTGCGCGTCTTCCTTGCTGCGCTGGGAATACGTCCGCTCGCGGGCCTCATCCCAGCCGAGCGTCTCCTGCTCCACCGTCCCGCCCGAATCCAGAATCCTGCTCTGACGGTCGATCTCGAACTCAATGGCGCGTTCCAGGGCGCGGAACGAGTTGAGATTCTTCACTTCGGTGCGCGTGCCAAGTTCTTCCGCGCCGGCCAATCGCACCGACACATTCGCCTCGAAACGGATGACGCCCTTCTCCATGTCCCCGCTGTTGACTTCGAGATAGCGCAAAATGTGACGCAGCGCCTCGCCATAAGCCACCGCTTCCTCGGCAGAGCGCATGTCGGGTTCGCTGACGATCTCCAGCAGCGGCACGCCGGCGCGGTTGAGGTCGAGCAGCGAGCCGCCCTCCGTGTGAGTCAACTTGCCCGTGTCCTCCTCCAAATGCACGCGGCGGATGCGCACCGTCCGCTCGCCCGCGCGGGTCTGGACGACGAGTCGTCCATGCTCGGCAAGCGGCTGTTCGTACTGCGAGATCTGGTAGCCTTTGGGCAGGTCGGGATAAAAATAATTCTTGCGCGCGAACACGCTGACGGGGTTGACCGCGCAGCCCAGCGCCAGCGCCGCGCGGAGTCCCATCTCCACCGCCATCTGGTTGACGACGGGAAGCGCTCCCGGCATCCCCGCGCAGACGGGACAGACCGCGCTGTTCGGCGGCGCGACGGTGTTGTCCACTACCGCGCAGGCGCAGAACATCTTCGATTGGGCGGCTAACTCAGCGTGGACTTCGAGTCCGATGACGGGTTCGTGGGGCATGGGAGAGGGTAGAGAAAAGAGAGAAGAGAGTAGAGAGCAGGGAAGATGGTAGAGAGTAGTTATCTGAAATTCGGAATCCGTTTTTCCAAAAACGCGTTCACGCCTTCCTGGTGTTCTTTGGTCTTTCCCGCGTCCTCCTGTAAGTCCGCTTCCGTTGCAAGGACTTCTTCGAGATGCGGGTACATGGCTTTGTTGAAAGCCAGTTTGGTCTTCCCGTACGCGCCGACGGGTCCCAGCGCCAGCATGGCGGCGATGTTTTGCGCCGCGCCCGTCAAATCGGACGGGATCACGCGGTTCACCAATCCCCACTGGAGCGCGGTCTGCGCGTCGATGGGCTGGTTGCTGAAATAGAATTCCGCCGCGCGGCCGAGGCCGATGAGCGCGGGCAGGAAGAGCGAGACGCCGCTGTCGGGGACCAGCCCGATGCCGCCGAAGCCGACGACGAATTTCGCTTCCGCCGCGGCGACGCGCAGGTCGCAGGCCAGCGCGATTCCGAGACTGGCGCCCGCGCACATCCCGTTCACCGCGGCGATGACCGGCTTTTCGATCTGGCGGATCTTCAGGACGAGCGGGTTGTACGTCTGCTGGAGATGCTGGCGGTAAGAGACCTTCCCCGCGCCCGCGCGCATTTCGGCGATGTCCTGTCCCGCGCCAAAGGCCGTCCCCGCGCCGGTGAGGACGAGGACGCGCGTCGCGGGGTCGCGTTCGGCTTCGTCCAGCGCGCGTCGCAGAGACTGGATCAGGTCGAAGTCGAGGGCGTTGGCGCGTTCGGGGCGGTTAAAGGTCAGGGTGCGGACGCCCGCTTGAAGCGTGGAAAGAAGCGTCGTCATGGGATGTAGAAAAAAGACCGGGCGCTGGGCCCGGTCGGTTTATTCGCGTCCGTCCTCGGCGGAGTCGTCCTCCCCCGGGTCGAATTCGAGTTCCACTTTTTCGCTGTCGAGGTAGACCCACAGCAGGAGCATGTGCCCGTCGGAAGTCTCCACGTTGCGGGCGGCGGAGATGGGCGCGGTCTGTTCGAGGCCGAGTTCGTTGCGATAGTGCAGGTGGATGTTGGCGCCGGCCCGCCAGGCGCGGTAGCAGCGTTCCACCAGCGCGGGGCCGTTGAAGGTGCGCAGGCGGGTGAGCAGGGGGATGGAGAAATGCGGGCCTTCGTTGAGGCCCATGGCCCAACCGTCGTTGACGGCTTCGAAAATGGGGGGCGGTCCTTCGATAATGGTGATTTTGTCGTCCATGATAAACCTTGTAGCGGCATGATACCATAAAAATCTGAGCGGCGCTTTAGAGGCGGTTTTCAGTTCGACGCGTCCCGCTCGAATGTTTCGCGGAACGCCGCGCTCACTTCGGCTTTCACCCGCTCCATCGCGGGGATGGGATCGAGCAGGTCGGCCAGCGCGATGACCGGCTCGCTCAGCCCGCAGGCGATGATGCCGTCCCAATATTCCATGTCGGGGTTGACGTTCAGCGCGAAGCCGTGACGCGTCACCCCTTTCGCGTCCACCTTGACGCCGATGGCGGCGATCTTGGCGGGTTTGACTTTATCTTCGGGACGGCAGCGCGCGCACCGCGAGTGGACGTCGGCCTGCACCCACACGCCGCTCAGCCCGGACCTCTGTCCGCCCGCCACGCCGAGGCGCGCCAGCGCGGCGATGAGGGTTTTCTCCAGGTCGCGGACGTAGCCGACGTAATCAGCCCGTACCCCCGCCCCCTCTCCCGCGGGGAGAGGGGGGAGTTGGATGAGAGGATAGCCCACCAACTGCCCCGGCCCGTGATAGGTGACGTCGCCGCCGCGGTCCACCCAGTGGACGGAGACGCCGCGCCGCGTCAACTCTTCGGGCGGCCAGAGCAGGTTTTCGGCGTGGCCTTTTCGTCCAAACGTGAAGGTGTGGGGATGTTCGAGGAGCAGGAGAGTCGGCGGACGCGTCCCCGCCGCGATCTCCGCCGCGTATTCGTCCTGGAGTTTCCAGGCGAGGGCGTAATCCATCAAACCGAGATCGAGGATTTGCAAGTTCATACCGATAATCCCATCGTAGGGGCGGACACGTAGGTCCGCCCTGGCTACATGTCTGCCCTGGCTGTGGGCAGTCACGCAGGACTGCCCCTACGGACCAAAACCCTGCCCCTACGGAACAAAAAACCTGCCCCTACGGACCAAAAACCCGCCGATACAGATCCGACTCCAACAACCCGTTCGGGTCGCAGCGTTTTTTCAATTTCTTGAATTTTTCCACCGTCTCTTCGCCATAGAACGTCCGCGCGGTTTCGGCGGTGGTTTCGCTGTTCTTGGCGAAGTAGAACCGTCCGCCCGCGGAGAGGACAATGCGGTCGAATTCCTGCGTCAATTCGCGCAGGCGGGCGCGGTTCGCGTCGGTGACTTTGAAATCCATCGCGAGCGAGAACCCGTCCACGGCGTGGGTGAGGAGGAAGGCGTCGGGGCGGTGGCGTTTGGTGACGCCGAGGTAGGAGGGGAGATTCCGCTTTTTGGCGAGGGCCAGCATCTCGGTCCAGGCGGGAAGCGCAGTCTCCTTCGGGAGGAAACTCTGATATTGGATGAGTCCGCCGCGCCCGTAGGAGAGTTCCCAGTTCGGGACGTAGTCCAGCAAAAAGTGGAAGGCGGCGTGGCTTTGTCGGAAGGTGTGACGGCGCAGGCTGGCGACGTACTTGGCGAGGTTGACCGCGCCCCAGCCGAGGTCGTTGGCGAAGGGCGTCATAAAATAGTGCAGCAGGCTTTTGGGAAACACGCCAAAGAGACGATCGGGCAGGTTCTGGTAGGCGAGCGTCATCGTCTTTTGCGCGTCGGGGTCGTCGTCCGCGTGCAGGTAATCGGCGGCGTGGATCTGTCCATGACCGACGGTGATGCAGTCCAGCCAGCCCACGATGTAATCGTGGTTCGGCGCGCCGTCTTCGAGACTTTGCAGTTGTTCGCCCAACGTGCGCGTCGGCCAGGCGCGGACTTCGAGCAGGCCGGATTCCATTTTCTTCATCTTCAGGCTGATCGAAGTGAACACGCCCAACATGCCGTAGCCGCCGATCATGGCGTAAAACAGGTCGGCGTTTTTCTTCGGCGAGCAGGTGACTTCCGCGCCCGTCGGCAGGATCGCCGTGAACTCGGTCACGTGTTCGCCGAAAACGCCCATGCGGAAATTGTTCTTCCCGTGGATATTCGCGGCGAGACAGCCTCCCAGCGTGGTGGTCATCGTCCCGGAGACGACGGGCGGCCACCAGCCATCGGGCAGGACGCGCTGCCACAATTGCCGGAGCGTGACGCCCGGCTCGCATCGCGCCTGACCTGTGGCGGGATCCCACTCGAGGATTTGATTCATCCCCGACAGGTCGAGGACGATCCCGCCGCCGTTCATGGCTGCGTCGTTGTAACTGCGTCCCGCGCCCCGCGCGGCGACGGCGAGCCCGTCCCGTTTGGCGCGCTGGAAGGTTTCATGGATTTCGTCCGCCGAGCGCGGCCGGACGAGATACGACTGCGCTTTGAGCGAGTGTCCGAAGTTTTCGAGGGAGGTGAAGGTTGTCATGTTGAGATTGTATTTTTTTTGAAATCGCAATGGTTTTTCGGAAAATTTGCTTTATAATGTAGTTAATCCGCTTGGCGGAGGTGGATCGCCCGTAGGGGCGAGCGTAAGAGGGTCTCTCAAGAGGCCCTTTTATTTTTTGGGATATAGAACAAATCCATAGCCTTCGAGTTTGTTATTGTATAACTGGCGGTTGAGTTTTTCTTCGATTACTTTCATTAATTTCGCAGCAAACGGGGCGGGAGAACCATCCAGCAAACCATAGTAGCGTAAAACCCATTGCTTGGCTGGATGAGCGATCAAATCTGCCAACTGCAGGCCGGATATATTGGCTTTCTTCTCCTGCAATTTTAATTGACGGGAGGTCAAGGCGGACTGAAAAAAATCAGCCGAAGTGACGCCCCAAATCCCTCGTTCGTAAACGCGAGTGTACGAATCTTTTAGCAGGGTATCTTCAGCGCCACCGCGCGCTTCCGCCATCACATCGCCAACGCGGTTGATTCGGTTGAGATAGCCTGCAAAACGCTGCAACAGAAAACCCAGCCCAATGTGATACGGGTGGCCCGCTCCTTCGCCATAAGAAGCCCGTAAAGTTGCTTTATCAACAACAACGACTACAACGCGGAAGTTGGCGGATTGAATCACGTCCAAAAGATCGGCGTCGAACGCCGCGCGCTTTTGATCGTCTTGTAGAAATTTGAATATTCCACGTTTGTTGATAATGTCTTCTCGGTGAAGGATGATGGGGTTATCGGGGTGATGATGAAAATGATATTTTTTGAAGTTTTCCAATGCTTCGTGGAAACGAAGGTAATCTGCATTATTGAACCAACAGCCCAGTAAGCCCAGAAAACGATGAGCGCTTTCATTTGTAGCGCGGTAAACATGATCTCCCGATTCGTCCAGATAAATTCTGTAACGTTCTTCAAAATTGGATGGTCGGGATGGATCACTCATCTCTCACATTCCTCGAATCTCCTGGATATTTCAATCCTAAAAACTCAGCCGTCTAAACACCGTCGAGGGGACGTGTTGAATCGCCAGCATGATCCATTTCCAAATCGGGTGGGTGTAGACGGTCTGCTTGCGCTTGCGGATGGCCGCGTAGATGTCGTCGGCGGCGCGCTCGGGGGTGATGGTGAAGGGTTTGGGACCCGCGCTGGCGCGCAGCATGTCCGTCGCCATGAAGCCGGGTTTGATGGTCAACACATGCACGCCGTGACGCGTGAGGCGGTTGCGCAGCGCTTCGAGATAGGTCGTCATCCCCGCTTTGGAGGCGTTGTAGCCGGGATTGGCGATGCGCCCGCGGTCGCCCGCCACCGAGGAGATGCCCACGATCGTCCCGCTTTTGGCTTCCTTCATCAGGTCGCCGACGGGAGCCAGCCATGCGACCGCGCCCGAAAAGTTGGCGGCGATCATCTGGATGTCGTCCGCGGCGGACATTGTTTCGAGGCCGGGCGGAAGGTTGATCCCCGCGTTGAAGACGAAGAGATCCAGCCCGCCGAGGTCCGCGATGACGCGCCTCAGCAGGGACGGGACTTCCTCGTAGTTGGTCACGTCATGTTCGTAGGCGAGGGCGCGCGTCACGCCGTCGGCGTTGAGCGACGCGCAGAGCTCCGCCAGCCGGTCCATGCGTCGGGAGAGAAGCGCAAGGGCGAATCCCTCGCGGGCGAGTTTTTTGGCGAGCGCGGCTCCCAGTCCTGCGGACGCGCCGACGATGACGGCGCGTTTGCGGGGCTGGAGCGGGGTGGCAGGCAAAAGGGACGAGGTCATGTCGTCTGCCCTCCATTTTTGTGAGTTTGGTTCATTCTAACATAGTTCGATTCTGAAAAGAATGAGGCTATAATGGCGTCGTCAGCACATCACAAGCGCCGCGGACCGCATAGCGCCCGCTCTTCAGCGCGGTTTTGGCGTTAGAGAATGCCGCTTACGCGTTTTTGTGAAGCGCTGATCTTATATTTTCCGCTCAGCCGCGCTATTGGACCCACCCGGACAAATCCTTCTCGCGTTTATCTGGTTTGAAATGAGCGATCATCGAATTATCATCTTCGAAAAGGCAAGACGGTTGTTGAAGGAAGGGGAAATCAGCGGGCGCGAGCGCGAAGAATTGCTGTTTCTGCTCAGCGACCTGCTCAGCGCTCTCGGCAAAGCCGACCTGCCCGAAAGCGAGGGCGGACTTTTTCTCGCGTCCAACCCGGGCTATTGCCGGGTCCTGCTTTCCCTGTTGAAACAACAGACCGCGGAACTGGACACCCTCCGCAAGCTGAGCGCCAGCCTGACCGCCAACCTGGATATGTCCGCCGTGCTAAACGCCATTACGCAAGAGGCCATGCGGCTGGCGCTGGACGCGCGCGCGGTGCATATTTTCCTGTACAGGAACGAGACATTGATCTTCGGCGCCGGCCTGCAGCCCAACGGACGCACCGACGCCATTGCCATACCTCGTCAAAACGGACTGACTTACGCCGTGGCGCGCAAGGGACAGACGATCATTGTGGAAAATATGAGAGACCATCCGCTTTACCGGGACGCCCCCCCAGAGTGGGAAGGTTCCATCATCGGCATCCCGCTCAAGATGAGAAACCGCGTGGTGGGCGTGATGAACCTCTCGCGTTCCACCACCGGGGGGTTTTCGGCTGCGGAAGTCCGCCTGCTCGCGCTGCTCTCGGACCAGGCCGCGGTGGCCATCTCGAACGCCAGCCTGCACCAACAGGTCAGCCGCAAGGCCTACACCGATACCGTGACGGGCCTGCCCAACCGCCGCGCCCTGGATGAGCGGCTGGAAAATGAAGTGACTCAGGCGGACCGCACGGGACAGAGTTTCGCCGTTGTGATGATGGACCTGGACGGATTCAAGTCCGTCAACGACACGTACGGACACGCGCTGGGAGACCACACCCTGCGCGCTTTTTCCAAGTACATCGCTCAAGGGGTACGCTCCACCGACTTCCTGGCGCGTTATGGCGGCGACGAACTGACCCTCATCATGAGTCAGACGGCGCTTCCCGCCGCGATGCTGGTGGCGGAAAAGATCAGGGAAAAAGCGGGCGATTTCTTCTTTCTCGCGCCGAACCGCTCCCGCATCACGCTTGGACTTTCGGGCGGAGTGGCCGTCTATCCCACGCACGGACGCGGCGCGTCCGAACTCCTGCGCGCCGCCGACGAAGCCCTCTATCGCGCCAAACGCCACAGCCGCGGCCAATTCCTGCTGGCAAAAGACGCGCCCGGCTCATCTTCCATGCCCGCCCAGCCATAACGCCTGTCACTTTGAACGCCAGCGGGGTTATAACCAGCAAACCAGACCTGCGTCACGCCGCCAATTCATCCATCGGAGAAAACCATGCCCCGCAAAGTCAAACTCATCCTCAACCCCATGGCCGACATGGGACGCGCCTGGACGGTCGCCAACAACCTGCGCCCGATCGTGCAGGAATTTCACGGCGACATCTCCTGGAGCGGGACCGTCTACCCGACCCACGCCACCGAACTGGCAAAGCAGGCCGCGTCCGAAGGCTGCGACCTCGTCATCGCGCTCGGCGGCGACGGAACCGCGCACGAAGTCGTCAACGGCCTCATGCAGGTCCCCGCGGAGAAACGCCCCATTCTCGGCGTCGTCCCCATCGGTTCAGGCAACGACTTCGCCCACGCGCTCGGCATCCCGAAGAGATCGGATCACGCCCTCGCCCACGCGCTCAAAGCCGAAACCGTCTCGGCTATTGACGTCGGCCTGCTCACAGACGAAGACAGCGGGCGGAAGGAATATTTCGACAACACTGTCGGCGCGGGCTTCGACGCGGTCGTCACCATCCGCTCGCACAAACTGCCCATCATCAAGGGCTTCCTGATGTACCTCGCCGCCGTCATCCAGACCATCGTCTTCAACCACGTCCCCGCCAGGATCCAATTCCAAAGCGACAGCGAGTCCTGGGAAGACACCGTGCTGATGACCACCATCTGCAACGGCGGGCGCGAGGGCGGCGGCTTCCTCATCTCGCCCGATTCGAAAATTGACGACGGCATCCTCCAATTCCTCGCCGTCAAAAAAATCTCCCGCCTTATGATGTTCCGCCTCGTGCCGGAGTTCATGAAAGGCGCTCACCTGCGCTTCCCGCACATCCAACTCGGCTCCTTCAAAACGCTCCGCATGCAATCCGACCGTCCGCTCTACATCCACGCCGACGGCGAGATCTTCACCTCCTTCGGCTCGAATGTGCGGAACATTTCGTTCGAGGTAGCGCCGGGCGCGTTGCGAGCCGTCAAAGGTTGAAAGTTGCAGGTTGAAGATTGGAAGGTTACAATACCTTCAACATTCAACCTGTAACCTTAAACCCAACCATGCCCGACCTGCTCGCCTCGCTTCATTCTCACGACCTCGGACATCTCCGCATCGTCGCCGAACTATGGGGACTCGAACTCGACGCGCGCGCGCGCGACGCTGCCGCCGAAGAACTCTCCGCCTCCCTCCTGGACCCCGAACTGGCGCGCGAGACCCTCGACGTTCTCCCCGCCGAGGCCCGTCCCGCGTTGGACGCGCTCCTCGCCGCGCGCGGACGAATCCCCTGGGCCGAGTTCGCGCGCCGCTTCGGCGAGATCCGCGAAATGGGACCCGGCAAACGCGACCGCGAACAGCCGCACCGTCACCCCGTCTCCGCGGCGGAGACGCTCTTCTACCGCGGCCTCCTCGCCAAAGCCTTTTTCGACGCCGACAAAGGCGCGCAGGAATTCGCCTACATCCCCGACGACCTGCTGAAAGTCATTGACCGCGAAAGGCGCGAAGAAAACACGGGCGAAATTCTGGGGAGAGCCGCCACGCCCGTGGAAAAAGCCTTCGAGATCCCCGCGGACGACCGCGTCCTCGACGACGCCGCCACCCTGCTGGCCGCGCTGCGAGCAGGCGAGACGGAACGGCGCTTCGCCCCGCAACTCTCCGCCCTGCTCCACGCCGCGAAAATTCTCAGGAAAAACGTCCCCCAGACCGAGGCGGTGAAGACCTTCCTCGAAGCGCCGCGCTTCGACGCGCTGACGATGCTTGTCGAAGCATGGAAGTCCTCCCCCGGCTTCGACGAGTTGCGCCTCGTCCCGTCCCTCGTCTGCGAGGGCGAGTGGACCAACGCGCCGCTCGACACCCGTCGAACGCTCCTCGGTTTTCTCGAAGCGCTCCCGCCCAACCAATGGTGGAGTTTCCCCGCCTTCCTCCGCGACCTGAAACTCAAACACCCCGACTTCCAACGGCCCGCGGGCGATTACGACTCGTGGTTCATCAAGCGCGCCTCCGACGGACAGTACCTGCGCGGCTTCGCCTACTGGGACGCGGTGGACGGCGCCCTCGTCCGCTTCCTCATCCAGACCATGCGCTGGCTGGGACTGGCCGACCTGGCCGCGCCCGGCGAGGGGAAAGACTTCACGGCCTTCCGCGTCAGGCAGGCGGGCGCGACGCTGGTCAGGTACGCGGATCAGCCGGGAAAGATCACGATCGCCTCCAGCGGAAAAATCTCCGTCTCGCGTTACGCCTCGCGCGCCGCGCGTTACCAGATCGCGAGATTCTGCGAGTGGGACGAACCCAAAGGCGACGACTTCATCTACCGCGTCAGCGCGCGTTCGCTCAAGCGCGCCTCCGAGCAGGGACTCAAAGCCGGGCAGCTGCTATCGCTGCTCGCCAAAGCGACGAGGAACGCCGTCCCGCCCGCGCTGGAAAAAGCGCTGAAGCGCTGGGAAGTCAACGGGACCGAGGCCCGGGCGGAGAGTCAAACCATTTTACGAGCCGCGCGGCCCGAGGTCCTGGAAGAGTTGCGGAAGTCGAAGGCGGCGCGCTTCCTGGGCGAATCGCTCGGCCCGACGGCGGTCATCGTCAAGAGCGAGGCACTTCCAAAGATCGCGGCCGCGCTGGCCGAGTTGGGAGTCCTGCTCGATATTCACGAACCGCCTGCGTTATAATTCGCGCAAATCACTGGAGGCGAAATGACCCAACCCAAACCCCTGCACTGGACGCCCGCGCCCGACGTGGGATTGAGCGTGGTGCGCCGCGGCGACGGCGGCATGACCCTGACCTTTACCGACCTCTCCGAAGCGACCGTCAAAGCCTGGCACGAGTTCGCGCTGGAACACCTGCTCGGGGCGGACCGCCGCACGCGCAACCTGTACGACCTGCGCGCGGTCAAAGATATTCCCGAAAAGGCGATCCGCATGGCGGTGGACGCCAACAGCGACCCCTCGGCGCGCAACATCCGTCTGGCGGTGGTGGTGGCGGACGAGAAGGCTGCGGAGGCCATCCGCACGGTGGCCGCGCTGGCCCTGCCCGAAACCGCCGCGGCGATGAAGATCTTCACCGACATCAACGCAGCGGAAGCCTGGCTGGGACGCCCGCTCGATCAAATCCCGTAATTATTTGCGTAAGAGACGTTCTCTAACGTCGGCATAACTTACGCAAGAGGTCTATTGGAGGTGAGTCATGAAAGTTGTATATGACCGCGACCTGGATACGTTGACGATCATCTTCGCGGACACCGCCGTTGCGGAAAGCGACGAGGATAAGCCGGGCGTGATTTTGGATTACGACACAAACGGCAACCTTGTTTCGCTCGAAATCCTGGATGCATCCAAGCGGGTGAATTTGCCGGGTCGGATCGAATATCAAGTGTCTCCAATTGCGGGGTGATACGCGCCGAAAATGAAATCATTACAAGTCGCCGACCGCACCTTCCACTGGGGCGCGCGCACCTATGTGATGGGCGTCCTCAACGTCACGCCCGATTCGTTTTCGGGCGATGGGATCATCGCGCAAGGGGACGCGGTCTCCGTCGCTGTGGAACAGGCCCGCGCCTTCCTCGCCGCGGGCTGCGACATCCTCGACGTGGGCGGGGAGTCGACGCGCCCGGGCTCCCAGCCCGTGGACGCGGCCGCGGAGAAGGGACGCGTCATCCCCGTCATCGAAGCCATCCTGCGCGAGTTTCCCGACGCGCTCATTTCCATTGACACCTACAAAGCCGAAGTGGCCGAAGCCGCGCTGACCGCGGGCGCGCGCATCGTCAACGACGTATGGGCGCTGCGCGCCGACCCAAGACTCGGCGAAGTGGTTTCCAGTTTTCAGCGCCCGGTGATTCTGATGCACAACCGCAGCAACCCCGCCAGCGTGGAAGTGAAGACGCGGCTCGGCAGCGCCTACGTCGGCGCGGAATACGAAAACCTGATCGAAGACGTGAAGCGCGAACTGATGGACTCGGTGGACGTCGCCCGCCGCGCCGGGATTCCCGACGAGCGCGTCATCCTCGACCCCGGGATCGGATTTGGCAAAACCGTCGCGCACAACCTCGAACTGATCCGCCGCCTCGACGAGATCCGCGCCCTCGGTTTCCCCGTCCTGCTCGGCCCCTCGCGCAAATCCTTCATCGGCTACACCCTCGACCTGCCACCCGACCAGCGCGTGGAAGGGACGGCCGCCGCGGTCGCCGTCGGCATCACGCGCGGCGCGGACATCGTCCGCGTGCACGACGTCCTGTCCATCAGCCGCGTCGTCAAAATGACGGACGCCATCGTAAGAACCTAACCCAATTACCAATCTCCAATCTCCAATTCCCAAACCCCCAATCTCCAATCTCCACCCGCGCCTCCCCCAACTTCGTTGTAAAATCAACCCATGCCCGACATGGCCGAAATCGTCCACCGCCGACGCGAACGCCGCGCGGACCTGCGCCGCCAGCGCGACTCGCGCCTCCGCGCCGCGGGGCTGGGACTGGGATACGTCTTTTCCATCGCGCTGGCGGTCGTCATCTTCGCGTCCGTCTTCGCCTACGCGGACCTGACGCGCGGCCTGCCCTCGATTGACCAGCTTCCCATTCTCCTGAACCAACGGGACGGACTCCTGCTCCAGCCCACGCGCGTCTACGACCGCACGGGCGAGCAGGTCGTCTTCGTCTTTGCCCCGTCCGACGCCGCGCGCGTCTACATCCCGTTCGCGTCCCTGCCCAAAGACTTTGTGGACGCCACCCTCGCCGCCTCGGACCCGCGCTTCGACTCGCATCCCGGCTACACCCTCAGCGGACTCGACAACCCCGATTCGCATCCCACCCTCGCGCAAAAACTGGCCTACGACCTCCTGCTGTTCGCCGAACCGCCCTCGCTCAAACGCGCCCTGCGCGAACGCATCCTCGCCGCGCAGATCGCGGCGCGCTACGGGAAGAACCAGATCATCGAATGGTACGTCAACTCGGCCAACTACGGCAATTACGCCTTCGGGATCGAATCCGCCGCCGAACTCTACTTCGACAAACCAGCCACGCAACTGACCCTGGCCGAATCCGCCGTCCTCGCGGCCGCCGCCGAAGCGCCCAGCCTGAATCCCATCGACGCGCCTGAGGCCGCCTCCCAGCGTGCCCGCGAGACGCTCCTCGTCATGCAGGCGCTCGAAATGACCGAAGACCTGCCCGCGCCCCCGCCCTTCCCGCATCGGGAGAAAAGAGACCAGGGAGAGGAAGCCTTCGTCAATCTGGCGCTGACCCAACTCTCCACGCGCTTCGACCGCCAGCGCATCGAACGCGGCGGGCTGAACGTCGTCTCCACGCTCGATTACGACCTGCAAAAAAGCGCCGCCTGCCTCACGCAAATCTACGTGAGACGCCTCGCGCGCCGACCGGCGGACGAATCCGACTGCGGCGCGGCGCGCATCCTCCCCGCGCTCCCGCAAACCGGCCTCGCGAACCCGTCCGCCAGCGCGCTCGTCCTCGACCCGCGCGACGGGCAGATCCTCGCCCTCGTCGGCGAGACGGATCTGCAGGGGACCTCCGCCTTCCTCGCCGCACGCAACCCCGGCTCCCTCCTCACGCCGTTCATCTACCTGACCGGCTTCGCCCGCGGCCTCGGCCCCGCCTCTCTCGTCTGGGACATCCCACGCGGCGACATCCAAAACCCCGACCGCGCCTTCCACGGCCCCATGCGGCTGCGACTCGCCCTCGCCAACGACTACCTCGCCCCCGCGCTGGACGTGATGGACCAGATGGGCGCGGGCAACGCCGTCGCTGCCGCGCGCTCGTTCGGCCTGGACCTCGCGCCGGGCGCGGACTTCGTCCGCGCTTCCCCGCCCCAAAACCTCCTCGACCTCTCCGCCGCCTACGCGACCTTCGCGGCGCTCGGCCTCCGCAACGGACAGAAATTCGCGGACGCGATCCAGCCCGCCTCCGTCCTGCGCGTCGAAAGCGTGGACGGCGCGCTCTGGCTGGACTGGAGCCAGCCCGAGTCGCAGTCGGTCGTCTCGCCGCAGCTTGCCTACCTGATGGACAACGCCCTCAGCGACGCGTCGGCGCGCTGGCCGAGTTGGGGAAATCCCAACCTCACCGAGACGGGCGTCCCGGCCGCGTTCAAATCCGGCTGGACGGGCGCGTCCGACGCGTGGGCCGTCGGCTACACCCCCGCGCGTCTCGCCGCCGTGTGGACCGGCAACCCGCCATCTTCCGCGGAGGAGGAGACCGCTCTCTCCCCGCGCGTCCCGGCCGGTTTGTGGTCCGCGCTGATGCGGGCCGCGAACGAATCCCTGCCCGCCAGTTCGTGGACTCCGCCGGCAGGCGTCACACAGATGGACGTGTGCGACCCCTCGGGTTTGCTGCCTACGGCAGACTGTCCTGAAGTGGTGCGCGAGGTCTTCGTCAACGGCTTCGAGCCGGCCCAGGGCGACAACCTGTTCCGCGGATATGTCGTCAACCGCGAGACGGGACTGCTGGCGACCGTCTTCACGCCGCCCGAACTGACGGAGCGGCGGGCGTATATGTCCGTCCCGGAGGAGGCGCGGCAATGGGCGGCCGCGGCCGGCATCCCCGTCGCGCCCGAAGCGTACGACGCCATCCAGCCCCCGGCGCCGAATCCCAACGTCCACATCGCGGCGCCCGCGCTGTTCGCGGAAGTGAGCGGACGCGTGCAGATCGTCGGCGCGGCGATGGGAAGCGGATTCCAATATTATCGAATTCTGGTGGGAGAGGGACTTAACCCGCACGCGTGGAGGCAGATCGGCGCCGACGCGGAGACTCCCGTCGTCAACGGCTTGCTCGCGGAGTGGGACACGACCGGGCTGAGCGGCTTATACGCCATCCAGTTGGCGGTGGTCTATGAAGACGAGAGGGTGGAAACGGCTGTGACGCTGGTGACGGTCAACCGCTGAACGCCGCGCGGCCTCGCGCCACGACGGCGATGAACTCCATGATGATCTTGAGCGCGGCGAAGACGGTCGCTTCGGAGGGATCGAGCGGCGGCGCGACCTCGACCACGTCCAGGCCGACGAGCGGCAGTCCCTGCAACGATTGGATCAACGTCAGCGCCTCGCGGCTGGAGAGGCCGCCGAATTCGGGGATGCCCGTCCCCGGCGCGGCGGACGGGTCGAGGCAGTCAATGTCGAGCGAGACGTGGACCGCGTCGCAGCGCGCCAGGATCTTCCGCACGTCAGCCGCCACCGACTTCATGCCGAGTTCGGCCACATCGGCCGCGGTGTAGACGTGCATCTGTCCGCGCTCGATCAGGTCGATCTCCTGCTCCTCCCACGAACGCAATCCGACGAGGCAGACGTCCTGCTGGTCAATTCCAAATTCCAGGCCGCGGCGCAGGACGCAGGCATGCGAGAGCCGCGAGCCGTCGAAGTCGTCGCACAGGTCGGGATGCGCGTCCACCCACAGCAGGCCGAGGCGTTTCCCCGCGAAGCGCTGGCGCTGTCCCTGAAAGATGGGAATTGTGACGGAATGGTCTCCGCCGAGGAAGATCGGGATGTTGGAGAGGCCCGCGACGACCTCGGCCGCTTTGGGGAAGTCGGAGGCGGGGTCGGCGACGGGGAAGTCGCCCGCGTCGCGGACGACGAGTCCGGCGAGGCGCGTGCGGTCCTCGCTGAACGGCGTCACGTGCCGCGACCAGAAGCGGATGCGCTCGGGGGCGAGGGCCGCGCCCTTGCGCGCGCTGGCGAGGCCGTCGAAGGGAATCCCCAACACGGTGAAGTCGGCCTGGGCGGGCGCCGCGTCCGGGACGTGCAAGTCGCCCCACAGTCCGTGTGTGCCTTCGAGAGTCATGGCGTCTCCTTTCGGGATCGTCTGCCCCCATTGTACCCTGCTCCTCCCCCGCCTTCCGCGCTAGAATGACGACATTGACCCGCTTTCGGTTTGCTTTTACAATGCTTGCATGAACGGCCAATTTGCAGGCTTTTTCCGCCCCGACCACGACCCGCCGCAGGCGTCCTCCCTGCCCGCGACGTTTTACTCATTTTTCAAGATTTGGAGGATAACATGCCCACCCCTTTCGTTTCCAAACGCGCGTCCATCTATGCCGACGTTCCCGATGAAAAATGGAACGATTGGCGCTGGCAGCTCAGCCACCGCCTGAATAACGCCGAAGAAATCGGAAAGATCATCCCGCTGACCGAATCGGAGCGCAAGGCGCTCCAGACCCAGGGACTCTTCCGCGTGGACGTGACGCCCTACTTTATCTCGTTGATCGACCCGGACAACCCCGACGACCCGATCCGGCGGCAGATCATCCCGCGCTCGGAAGAACTGCAATCGTTCACCGCCATGATGGAGGACTCGCTCGCCGAAGACCGCCACTCCCCCGTGCCGGGGCTGGTCCACCGCTATCCCGACCGGGTGCTGATGCTCGTGACGACGCAGTGCGCGTCGTACTGCCGTTATTGCACGCGCTCGCGCATCGTCGGCGATCCCGGCCAGACCTTCTCGCAAGCCGAGTTCGACATGCAGATCGAGTATCTCAAGCGCACGCCGCAGGTGCGCGACGTGCTGCTTTCGGGCGGCGACCCGCTGGTGCTGGCGCCGAAGATCCTCGAGCAGATTCTCACCCGCCTGCGCGAGATCCCGCACATCGAGATCATCCGCATCGGAAGCCGCGTGCCGGTCTTCATGCCGATGCGCGTCACGCAGGAACTCTGCGACATGCTCGCCCGCTTCCACCCGCTGTGGATCAACATCCACGTGAACCACGCGAACGAGATCAGCCTGGAACTCGAACAGGCCTGCGACCGTTTAACGAAGGCAGGCATCCCGCTCGGCAACCAGTCGGTGCTGCTGGCGGGCGTGAACGACAACGTCCACATCCAGCGCGACCTGGTGCAGAAACTGGTCCGCATCCGCGTGCGCCCGTACTACCTCTATCAATGCGACCTCGTCGAAGGCGCAGGACATTTCCGCACGCCGGTGGCGAAAGGCATCGAGATCATGGAAGGCCTGCGCGGACACACTTCGGGCTACGCGGTGCCGCAATACATCATCGACGCGCCGGGCGGCGGCGGCAAGATCCCCGTCATGCCAAACTACCTGCTGAGCATGTCGGACCACAAAGTGATCCTCCGCAACTACGAAGGCTACGTCACCACCTACGAGGAGCCGACCGATTACCTCCCGGAGAAGGCCGCCAAATTCAAGGGACTCAAACGTCCCGAACCCGGACAGGCCGGCATCCACGGGATGCTGGAAGGCGACGTGATGTTCATCAAACCCGAAGGATTCGACCAGATCCACGACCGCGGCGGAATCCAACACCGCCTGAAGGACGAGAAAAAATGGGTCCCGCTCGGCATCGGCGCCGGTGAGGACGCCGACAAAAAGAGCAGTCAGAAGGAGACAGACGAATGACAAAACCCCAGATCGCATATTTCCTGCTTGCGTTGACGTTGCTGGCCGGCGCCTGCGCGCCCGCTCCACAGCCGACGGTGGACGCGCAGGCCGCGGCAAACCAGATCGGGACGTCGGTGGCGCAGACGGTGGAAGCAGGCGCGGCGCTCACCGCCGCGGCCCAGCCGGCCGCCACCGACACGCTCCCCCCCCCGCCGGCAACGGCCATCCCGACCCTGACGCCGTTCCCCACACTGACGCCTTTCGTCGTCACGCCCGGAGTCAGTACCCAGACTCCGTTCGTCGGCGGCGGCGGAGGTCCCACCAAGGATATGCGCTACAGTTGCCAGCTCATCGACCAGGTTCCGCGCGACGGCGCCCCGGCCACGATCCTGAAAGTGGGCGACAAACTGGACGTGAAATGGACCTTGAAAAATAACGGAACCCGGAAATGGGAAGCGGCCACGTATAGTTGGATCTTCTGGAAAGAAAAGGTCCGCTCCGACTTTCCGGCGAACGCGTCGCTCTCTGCAAACCCGTTTCCTCTCAAAACCAGCATCGGTCCGAAGGACATTAAGCCCGGCGAGTCTGTCACGCTTGCCGCCGAGCTGACCGCGCCGTCCGCTTTTGACGGCAATAAACCCGTCTGGATCACCGTGCAATACGCGGTGGTGGGCGACGGCGTCAAGTTTTGCACGCCCTACATCCAGATCGAGATCATCCGGCCGGGCATGACCCCGTAAATTGACCGGAAGCCAGGCTTTCTAGAAAAACCTGGCTTCCGGCAAGCCTGTTTTGGAGAAATAACATGGACTGGAAAAAACGATCGGCTTTTCTCGTGGCAGCCCTGGTCATTACGCTGGCCTGCGCGCCCGTTTTACCGTCCATTGCCCCACTTCCCACCCAGGCCGTCGGCGCGGTGGATACAATCGTGGCCGCGACGTACAACGCCGCGGCCACCGGCACGGCGGTCGTCGTCTCGAAGTACACCTCCACGCCCACCCCGCCCGGCACGCTCACCCCGTCGCAAACGCCGACCGTCACTCCCACCGGGACCGCCACAGTTGACTTCGTGTACCGCTCGCCCACGCCCTTCCCAACCTCCACGCTGAACCTGAAAGGCGGAGGCGGTGGGGGCGGAGGCGGGGGCGGGGGCGGGGGCGGCGGCCCTCCGATCCAGACAGCCTACAAATGTCAGATCCTGAAAGTCACTCCGGTCTTTGGGGCGAAAATGAATCGCGGCAAAAAATTCACGGCCATCTGGGAGGTAAGAAACAACGGAAACATCGCCTGGGACCACAACAGCGTGGACTATCATTTTGTCAGCGGCAAGTTCATGCACCAGCAGCCGTTATACGACCTGCCCATCACCGTCCCGCCGGGAGGCCTGGTAAAGCTCAGGGTCGCCATGAAAGCCCCCGCCGCGCCCGGAACTTACGAAACTTACTGGGGCCTGCGGGTGGGGCAGGAAAATTTCTGCCGCATGCGAATGATAATCACCGTGAAGTGACGTCCCCATGGACAAGAATCGCAACGGCGGCCGAATGGCCGCCGTTGTTGTTCTTAAGAAGCGGGGGGCAGGGGCTCGTTGGAGACCGGCGCCGCTTCGGGTTTCTTGCGAAGTGTTACCACGCCGACCACGACGGGGATGGCGATAAAGACCAGAGAAAGGCACAACAAAACAAAACCAACGGTGGGGCTCAGGCTTTGATCGTTGAACGTCCCCTGTCCCGCGGCCGTCAACGCGCCGAAAAGACAGATGAAAATGCCAGGGCATCCGCACAACAGCACGGCGGCGACGGTGGCAATCACGCCAGTGTTTCGATTCATTTTCTCTTCTCCTTGTTATGGGTTTCCGCGAGTATACCTACAAACCGAACGGGATACAAGTTTTGCGCGCGTCCCATTTGTACTAACTGCGCAGCCGCGCGCCGACCTCGTGTTCGAGCCGCTTCACAATGCGGTTGCGGATCTGGGCCGCCTCCGCGTCGGTCATCGTTTTATCGGGCGACTGATACGTCAGACTATACGCCAGCGACTTCTTGTTCGCGCCGATCTTCTCATCGCGATAGACATCGAACAGGCGGACGGCGGACACGCTTCGCCCTCCCGTCTGGCGGATGAGGCCTTCGACGCGCGCCGCGGCCACCGATTCGTCCACGATGACGGCGATGTCTTCGTAGACCGGCGGAAACTCCGCGACGGGGACGATTCCATACGCGGGACTCAATGAACGTAGGATCTCGATATCCAACTCCGCCGCGAGGACGGGGGACGCGCCCACTTCGTAGCGATCCTTCGTCAGCGGATGCAGTTCGCCGAACGCGCCGACGACTTTTCCGTTCACGATCGCTTGCGCGGCTTTGCCCGGGTGCAGGTAGGGGACGGACGAGGTCGGGGCGTAGGAAACGTCCTTGAAACCGAGTCCGGCCCAAAGGAGTTCGAGGCGGCCTTTCAGGTCGTAGAAATCCAGCGCGGGGGAGTCCTTCACGTCCCACGCGGACGCGGTCCGCAGGCCGGTCATCACGATGGCGAGACGCGGCAACTCGCGCGGCAGGTCGTCTTTGACAGGCTCGAAGACCGGGCCGATCTCGAAGAGTTCGAGCGATTCGGCGCGGGCGTTTTTCTCCGCGGCCTCGAGGACGGAGGCCAGCAGGCTGCGGCGCAGCACGTTACGTTCGGGCGTGATGGGATTGGCGACGCGCGCGTATTCGTCGTGCGCGGCGAGGCGGCCTTCGCGCTCGGGCGAGGTCATGCGATAGGTGACGACCTCCTGCAAGCCGAGACGGACGAGGAGGTCGCGGACGCGCTCGTCCCATTCGAAGGCGGGGTTGCCCACCTGCGGCGGGAGCGGGTCGGCGAGACGCGTTTCGGGGATGCGTTCCACGCCGTACAGGCGCGCGACTTCCTCCATCAGGTCGGCGACGCCGATCACGCCCTCGCCAATGTCGAGGCGATAGGGGGGAGTTGTAACGCGAATTATGGAGTCTGATTCTGTCCCACGGGGATGCTCCGCGATATTGCGTGTTGCGTGTTGCGTAATTTCACATTTGAATTCGAGGCGTTCGAGAAGCGCCGCGATTTCCTTCGCGGAAAGTTCGATGCCGAGGATGCGTTTCACGTCGCGCGGGGAGATCTCGACGACGGACTCTTTCGGCGGAAGCGGATAGTTATCCACGAGGCCCGCTTCGATCTTTCCGCCCGACCACTCGGCCATGAGATGCAAGCCGCGGCGGACGCCTGTCTCTGCGAGCGCGGGATGGACGCCGCGCGAGAATCGGAACGATGCTTCGGAGGGCAGGTTGTGTTCGCGCGCCGTGCGGCGGATATTGATGAAGTTCCAGGCCGCGCCTTCGAGCAGGATGGTTTTGGTCTTGTCGGAGACTTCGCTCTCCGCGCCGCCCATCACGCCCGCGATGGAGAGCGGCCCCTCCGTGTCGCAGACGAGGACGTTCATCGGGGAAAGTTTCCGCTCCACGCCGTCGAGCGTGACGAGTTTTTCGCCGTCTCGCGCGGCGCGGGTGATGATTTTGACTTGTTTTTTGTCGGCGCGTTCTTTCAGCACATCGTAATCGAACGCGTGCAACGGTTCGCCGAGTTCGAGCATGGCGTAGTTGGTCGCGTCCACGACGTTGCTGATGGGACGCACACCCGCCAGCCTGAGCCGTCTCTGCGCCCAGTAGGGACTCGGCTTGATCTCCACGCCGCGCGCCAGTCCCAGCACAAAGCGGGGATTCAACTGCGGATCGGTGATCTCGATGGTGGCGAAGTCGGGGGTCGGCTCAGCGCCTGGCTTCGATATTGCGTATTGCGTATTGCGTAACGGGCGGTACGTCATGGCGGCCAACTCTCGCGCGAGACCATAAACATTCGCGTTGCGCGCCATGTTCGGGTTGATCTTCACTTCGAGGACCGCGTCGCCCATGTAATCCACGAGCGGAGTCCCGACTGGCGCGTCGTCGTCGAGCAGGATGATGCCCTCGTGTTCCTCGCTGATGCCGAGTTCCTTCTCCGAACAGACCATCGAGTACGACTCCACGCCGCGGATCTTGGCGCGCTTGAGGGTGGTCAGGACGAGTCCCTCGGCATGACCGTCGTAGATGGTCGCGCCTTCCTTCGCGTATGCGACCTTGATCGGCTTGGGAAGTCTGCCCGTCCCTTTCAGGTGGAAGATGTTCGGCGCGCCGGTCAACACGACCTGTTCCTGCGTCCCGTCGAAGAGGTCGAGGAGCGTCAACCGGTCCGCGTTGGGATGCGGCTTCACTTCGCGTATCTCGGCCACGACGATCTTGTCGCGGTCCCACGAAATGCCGCTCGTCTTGAACTCGTGCGAAGCGGCGTCATCCTTCGGCATGGGAAGTCCCGCGTAGCGGATCTCCTCCACTTCGAGTCCGCCAAAGGTGAATGTACGCGCGATGTCCTCTACTGAAAGGCTATCAATATCGACAAAGTCTTTAAGCCATGAAATAGGTAATTTCATTTTTATCCTTTCTTAAACACGAAGGTCACAAAGGCAACGAAGGTGGGTTGAGCGATGATATTGGCGTCTTGTTTTGGCTCAGATATTCTTCGTCGTGTCGAAAGAAAATCCATTTGTTGCGCCGTTCTTAAACTTTGTGTACTTCGTGTCCTTTGTGTTTAAAGTTTTTAGAACTGACCCAGGAAACGAATATCGTTACTCCAGAAGTAGCGAATATCGTCAATCTTGTAACGCAACATGAGTTGCCTTTCTGGACCCATGCCCCAGGCGAAACCAGAATAACGCTTCGGGTCGTAGCCGCCGTTTTGCAGCACGACGGGATGCACCATGCCGCAGCCAAGAATCTCCAGCCAGCCCGAACGTTTGCAGACCGGGCATCCCTTCCCGCCGCAGACGAAACACTCCACGTCCATTTCGGCGGAAGGCTCGGTGAACGGAAAATGATCGGAGCGGAAGCGCGTGCGGGCGTTCTGTCCGAACATGCGCCGCGCGAAATCGCTCAGCGTCCCTTTCAGGTCGGCGAAGGTGATGTTCTCGCCCACGGCGAGTCCCTCCACCTGGTTGAACTGCATCTCCGAGCGCGAGGTCACCTGCTCGTAACGGAAACACATCCCCGGCAGCGCGATGCGAATCGGCGGCGGATTTTGCGGATTCGTCGCCGCGAACTCGCGCATGGCGCGGATCTGTCCCGGCGAAGTGTGCGTCCGCAGCAGGATCGGATTATCGCCGCGTCCCTCGCTCTCCACGTAGAACGAGTCCTGCATATCGCGGGCGGGATGGTGCAGCGGGAAGTTCAGCAGTTGGAAATTCATCTCGTCCGTCTCGACCTCGCGCGAGGTGTAGACCTGGAATCCCATTTCTTTCAGGATGTCCAGCACGCGGCGCAGTTGCTGTGTGGACGGATGCAGGCGTCCGACGTGGAGCGTCCGCCCCGGCAATGTGACGTCGAGCGCGTCCTCCTCGAGCGACTTTGCCAGCGCCGCGGCCTTGATCTCCGTCTCGCGCGCCGCGAGCGCCGTCTCGAGCGCGACTTTGACCCGGTTCGCCGCCGCGCCGACTGCGGGC
This sequence comes from Candidatus Denitrolinea symbiosum, assembly GCA_017312345.1. Taxonomy (NCBI): domain Bacteria; kingdom Bacillati; phylum Chloroflexota; class Anaerolineae; order Anaerolineales; family Anaerolineaceae; genus Candidatus Denitrolinea; species Candidatus Denitrolinea symbiosum. The sequence continues at coordinate 282,993 of BLAA01000001.1, forward strand.
TTCTCCTCCTTCGAGAGTTTCCCCAACCCCGCGAAGACCTGCATCAGCCGCGAACTCCGTCCGAGGTGGGCGGTCTTCCACGCCTGCAACGCCGCCTCCGTCGAGACCGACGCGAGGGATTCCAGCGCGGACGATTCGATGTCGTTCAATTGATCCATAGTTCCTCCAGAGAGTAGAGAGCAGAGAGCGGAGAGCAGTCCAGGACTGTTCTCTTCTCATCTGTTCTCCCTTCGCTAAAATACAAATCTCCCGTCCAACAATGGGACGGGAGACGGTTCCCGTGGTACCACCCAGATTTAGTCTCGTAGCCGGCTAGTTGAGTAGTCTGATAGTCGGGCTATAAGACTATTTGACCATGTGACCAAACGACTAATCGGCTTCCCCTGTAACGCTGGGATTGCGGCTCGGACTACACAACGTGACACGTGGAGATTGAAACATGACACGTCTTCACCCGAACGGCTCGGGAGGGAACTTCGGCTGGTTTCGACCGGGCGCAGGTTTCAGCGTTTGCTCCTGCGCGTCTCTGTCGGTGTCCGCCAGTCTACTTTTCTCCGTCATTGCTTTTGATTGGCTCGCCTGTTGGGTTGAATTATCTGCAAAAACAGCGGGATGTCAAGGAAGGATGAGACCTGGCTTTTGAAGAGATGAATTCACGGGATCCAAAATACGGGTTGCAGCCATAGATATTCCTCGCTTGTCCACTCGAACCCCAGCGCGGGGATCGGCGTCTGCGCGGACGCGTCCAGCACGGAGAATTTGAAGCGGACTTGCGCGCCCGCGACCTTTCGCGTGACCAGCAGGAGGGACTTCCCATCGGGCGACCAGACCTGGCGCTCGATGGACTCGTCCGTCATTTCCACTACTTTGTCCAGGCTGGCGGGCAATTGGGCGAAATACAACTTCGACGCGAGCGTCAACCCCGAATAATCGCTGACGTTCGCCACGCTGACCGCGAGGGTGGAGCCGTCGGGAGACCAGGACATGTCCACGAGGCGGTTGCCGAAGAGAGGGAACGTATGGGTCTTGTCGCCGTCCACGAGGGTGAGTTGATTCTTTCCCGCCGCGTCGCGTTGGTAGAATGCCATTTTGCCGTCCACGGAAAAGGCGGGACTGCCCGCGTAGGGCAGCGCGGCGGAGGCGAGGTCGGTCAACGCGGTGGAGAAGATTTCATTGTCCGCGCTCCAGTAGAAGTGATTCGGGTCGCGGCTGGGATGGAGGGTTTGCGGAGTCGCTTCGGCGGGGACGAATTGCGGCGCGTCGCCAGAGATGACCGCGAGGCGAAGACCAGACTCGGTTTGGAGGATGGCGGCGACGCGTCCATCCGCGAGGAAGACGGCGGGCTGGGGAGAGTCGGGGGCGAGTTGGTCGGCGAGGAGGACGCGCGAGGCGTCTTTGATCAGGTAGAGTTCGCGTCCGCGCGCGGCGAGGAGTCCCGCGTCGGAATGGTCGAGGAGGGTGAAGCCAGAATCGGCGAGGGCGAAGATGCCGCGTCCGTTGAGGTCGGATTGGAAGATGCCCGCGGAGGTGAGCGTCTCGTCCGCGCGGGTGGAGAATCCGAACAGGAGGGAGGCGGGAGCGGAGTCGGCTGAGGCGGGGATCACGCTCGAGAAGGGCAAGCCCGCGCGAGGTCCAGGGGTGAACGAGGCGGGAGGCGCGAGAGTCGGGGTCGCCGCGCGAGTCGTCCCGTCGGCAGTCAAATCCTGCGTGGCGCGGTGGACGGCGTCCAAAACTTGCAGCGCGGAGAAACTCCGCATGTTCCAGCCGTCGAGGTTGAGATGGAAGCCAGTCGGGTCGGCGGGATCGAGGCCGTGGTTGGGGAGCGGCTGGACGGCGCGCCAGTAGTTCCAGAGCGGGAGGTCGTATTCGTAGGCGAGCTGGGCGACGGCGCGGTTGATGCTGTGATCGCCTTCGACGTTGTCGGCTTTGGTGGCGAGGATGGGGAGCGTACCTTGCCCGATGTTGTATTCGATGACCTGGCGGAGGTATTTTTCGTAGACGTCGGGCGTGCGTCCCTCGAACCAGACTTCGAGGCTGACGAAGACGACGCTCGGGTTGTGGATGCGGTTTTCGCAAGCCATCGGGTTTTCGCCGGGCTGGCAGACTTCGGGGTTCGCCCAAAACGGGAGCAGGACGGAGGAGGTATTGAATCCGCCGCGCACCGATTCGCCCTCGCGGTTGAACGAGCCTTTGTAAAACGAGACCGTGTCTTGCAGGCTCTGGTATTCGGGCGCGAAGGAGTAGCGGTCGGTGTCGTAAATTCCGAGGAAGGAGGCGGGGACGCTCTGGCAATCGCCGATCTTGGAGAAGGCGCGCGGGTCGTTGCCGAGGGCGAGTCCGTTGCGATAGATTTCGAGGGCGCGAGCGCTGAGGCGCGGGACGACAGGCCAGTTCTTCCAATCGGCGGGATCGAGGCGGAGGTCGGGGGTGGGGGTGACGAGTGTTTCGGTGTCAGGTGTTCCAGTGTCAGGTGTCGCGGTGGAAAGCGTTTCGGTGTCGAGTGTCGCGGTGTCAGGTGTTTCAGTATCAGGTGTCAGGTTTTCGGGAGTCAAAGCGCCAGACATCGCGGAGGAACAGCCTGCGAGGAGGAGGGAGAGGATGAGGAGGGTAAACGTTAAGGGTTTCATTTAGATCTCATTGGGGTGATGGAGCCGAAAGTAGAATTTTCGGATTCCTTTGGCGGTGTTGGCGTTTTCATTTTTTGGACACAGATTTCACAGATTACACGGATTTTTTGGGTTTTTCAGCGAAGTCTGCGCGATTGTGTCCGAAATGGGCTTTCAAAACGCTCCTACGGGTTTGATTCTTGCAACGCGATTCGGACGGCGTCGAGGACTTGCAGCGCGGTGAGGTTGCGCCAGGGCCAGGCGGATTTCATGCGGACGGGATCGTTGAAGATGTTGCCCGCGTAGGTGAGATGGACGCCGTCGGATTGAAGTCCGTGGTTGGGAAGCGGCTGGACGACGAGCCAGAAATTCCAGAGCGGGAGGTCGTAGTCGTAGGCGACTTTGGCGACGATGGCGTTGATGCTGTGATCGCCCTCGGCGTTATCGGCCTTGGTGGAAAGCACGGGGACGATCCCCTGCGCGATGGTGAACTCGACGATGCGGCGCAGCTGCTCCTCGAAGTTGTCCACGCCGAGCGCGTCGTTCGTCCCGACGGCGATGAGGGCGACCGAGGGATTTTGGAGGCGGTATTCGCACGCCAGCATGGACTCGCCTTTTTCGCACTGCGTCGGGTCGGCCCAAAAACTCGTCAACAGGGATGCGGTGTTGGCGCCGCGTCGCACGGCGATACTCTCCCGCTCGAAGGAGCCTTTGTAATAATTGATGGACGTGCGCAAATATCCATACTCGGCCCCAAGTTCGTAGGTGGGCGGGTTGGAGTCGAACGCGCTGAGATACCAGGCCGTGGTACTTTCGCAATCGCCCGCCTTGGAGAAGCGGCGCGGGTCGCGTCCCAGCTCCAGTCCGCGCGCGTAGATGGCGCGCGCCGCGTCCGTGATGGCGGGGACGACGGGCATCTGCATCCACGCGTCGGGGGCGAGGGTGGGAGTGGGGATGACGGGGGGCGGGGTGGCGGGTAACGGAGTGACGGGCGACGAGGCGACGAGTGTCGGAATGGCGGGCGACGAGGCAGGGAGTGGCGCGGAGGTTGGAACTTCGGGAGTGGAGATCGGCGCGAAGGTACAAGCGGAGAGGGCAAGCAGGGAAAAAACAAAGAGGATACGTTTCATGGCACAAAAATTGCAGGTCGGACGATCAGTCCAACTTACGGGCAACTCGGCTGGAGCGCGGCGAGGATGGCCTGCGCGAGGACGGTCTCGCCTGCGGGAGTCAGGTGGATGGCGCTGTTGGTGAACTCGGACGACGGGACGATATTCCACGCGTCGAGGTAGTTCCAGCCTTCCGCGTCCGCGCGGACCTTCAACTGGCCGCGGTACGAATCGTAAGCCCAGCGCGGGTAGAAGAAATTATAGCGGATGTCGCTGTTCCGTCCGCGGCTTATCATAATCGGCTCATTCACGAGCAGGATCGGCGCGGGCGCGTGGTTCATCCCTGCGGCGAGGACGTCGTACGCGAGCGCGGACGGGTCGAGGGGCGGACGCAAATTGTGGAATTTGTCGTCGCCGTCGGCGAAGTCGGTCTGCGGCGCGGGATAGGGCGGATAGACCTGGTCAACGCCAGTGGCGGCCCACTGCGCGCCGTAGAGCTGCAAGCGGACGAGGTCCGCGAGATTGCGGCGCTGACCGATGAGAGTCCTGTCCCAGAAATCGGGGCGGACGAGGGCGGGATCGCGCGGGTCGAGGGGCAGGTCGCATTTTTCGATGAGCGCGTCCACGGCTGAGGCGTTGTTCGCGACGAGTGGCGTGTCCAGTTGCTTGTCGAGCGGAAACGCTTCGAGCGAGGTCAGCCAGATGATCTGATCGGGCTGGTAGCGCGCGGCGTAGTCCATTAGCATCAGGTCTTTGGCGGCGGCGATGGTGGGATAGCCGAGGTTGTAGAAGCGCGCGGACTTGCCACAATACGCGGGCGCGGAGGCGTTGAGTTGCGCGCTGAGAGTCTCCTCGGGGCGGAGGAGAGTCCCCCACACGGACGAATCGCCGAAGACGAGGACTCGGAACTCGTCGGCGGGTTTCGGTCCAGCCGAGATCTCGTGCGAGGCAAACATCGCGTCGAGATCGAAGAGGGAGAAGTTGTACGCTTCGGAGGGATTCTCGCCAAACGGCAGGCGCGGGCGGCCAGGGAAGAGGGAGTTGTACGCGGAAAGTTTTCCGAGATTTGGGAGAGGAAACGCGATCAGAAGGACTACAACCAGATAAAGGAATAGCCCTTTGAGTAACGCACGAGGGAGATTGAAAGTTTCGTTCATATTTTTGCCACAGATTTCACAGATTACACGGATTGGAAATCACAAGAAAAATCTGTGGAAATCCGTGCAATCTGTGGCTGAAATTAAATGCCAAGCAGCCTTCCAAAGAACTGAACCGCCAGCGCGGGGGTGGGAAGCGCGAACCAGACCCAGCCGAGCGCGACGAAGTGGAAGGTGAGAAAGACGCCAGAGACGTTGAGGACGTTTTGGCGAAGCGGCGTGGAGGCCCATTCCGCAAAACGCGCACGGAGCGCGTCGGACCAGCGGTTGTGGACGAAGAGTCCGAGTCCCTGCCAGAGGCCCCAAACGAGGAAGTTGACGGTCAGTCCGTGCCACGCGCCGATGAGAACCATCGTCGAAAATTGGGTGACGAAGATGACCAGCCAAACAGGAAATCGGCGCATCCGCAGGAAACGCGTCAACGGGTTGAAGAAATAGGCGCGGAACCACATCGTCAACGTGATGTGCCAGTTGTTCCAAAACTGCGTGAGGTTGGCGCGCAGATAGGGCGCGTTGAAGTTTTCGGGCAGCCTGATCCCGACCATACGCGCCAGTCCAATGGCGATGTCTGTGTAGCCGCTGAAGTCGAGAAAAATCTGGAAGGCGTACGCGTACAGCAAAATCCACGCCCAGCCCGCGGAACGTACCTGCGCCGCGTTCTGCGCGCTCAACGCCATCAGCGCGAGGCTGTCGGCGAGGACGAATTTTTTGAAGAGTCCGAGTCCGACGCGCTGGACGACGACGATCCAATCTTCGTCCGCGGGCTTGAACGGCGCGCGCAGGTCTTTGACGAAACGCTCGAGGCGGTCAATCGGTCCCGCGGTCAACGCGGGGTAGAAGAAAATATACGTCGCATACTCGCGCAGGGAAACTTCGGGAAGCGTCCCCATCCGACGCTCGCGCAGGGTGTGGATGATGCGGAAGGCGATGTAGGAAAATCCCAGCCAGCGGATGTCGAAACTGGAGGCCGTCTCCACGCTTTGACCGTTCGCCAGCCTGAGCGTTTTCGCCGCCCACAGCGACGCTTCTGGCGACTTTAGGACGGCCAGCAGGACGACGAGCGCGGTCAACCCGACGGCGTGGACCCAGCCGAAGCGGACGCGTCCCGTCAACGCGGCGAGGGCCGCGACGACCAGAAGCGCCGCGAAAACCAGTTCGAGGCGCGGCGGCACGGAGGGAGTCAGAGGCGAGGGCGCGGAGGGCAGGAAACGCGTGAGGGCGAGAGTCAGGATGAGGAGTCCCATCCACGCGGCGGAGAGGAGATTCCCGCGCGTGAAGCGGGATTCGCGCGGCGTGAGGGAAATCCAAAAGACGAACGTCAGCCCGAGCGCGGCGGTGGGCAGCCAGAAGTCGAGGTAACGGATCGGGAGCGCGGGTTGCAGCGCGTAGACGGCAAGGACGCTGAGCGTGAACAGAAAAAAACCGCGCAGGCGGTCGGAGAGGAAGGCGGCGAGGAAGGTCAGCGCGCCGAAGATGGCGATGTGGGTCAGGGTCATCAGAAGCCCTGATAGATCCAGAGCGGCGCGGCGCTGGCGGTGAGGACGGTGAGGAGGACGAGCAGCGCGGCGATGGCGAGCGCCCAGCGGTTCTCACGCGAGAAGAGACGGGTTATTGCGCGCCGCACACGAGCCATTCCCCAGTGGATTTTTCGACCGTATAGGCGCGAGCGGAGAGGTCGAAGGACTGCAACTCGCCGTTGTAACTGGCGACGATCTTGCCCTGGCAGACGACGAGAGCTTTGTCGCCGTCGGTCCCCGTCTGCGCGCAGGAGAGACCTTCGAGCGTGGTGCTGACGGCCTGGAAGGAATCGAGTTCCATGAGGGCGGTCGGCTCCCAGTCCGCGCAGGAGAGGGTGGAGAGACGCGTGGCGTCTTTCGCGTTGAGGGCGTTGAGATAGGCTTCGACGGTTTTTTCGGGGCCGACGGAGGGAGAGGTCCCGCAGGCGGAGATCAGGAGGCAGAAGACAGGAAGCAGAAGGCGGAAGGCAGGAAGCGGAAGGCGGAAAGCAGGAAGCGGAAGGCGGAAGGCGAAAAGCGGAAGGCGGAAAGCAGAAGGCGGAATAAGAGTAGCGCGTTTCATTGAGATAGTCTCCAGGTTGGTGTGGGGTATTATAACGTGTTGTGAGGGGAGTAATTGGTAAATGGTAATTGGAGATTGGAGATTGGCGATCACGCAAGATTTATCAAATTCTCCCCGATAAAGAAGCCGAAAACCACAAAATGCTCCGCGTTGTGGACGAGTCGGGTGAAGCCTATCTCTTCCCGCGAGTTTATTCTCGCCCATCTCCCTACCGTAGACGTTGGTGAGGGAGTTGGCGCTGTCGGCGAAGTTTGGCTTATAATTATCACACCATGCAGCCCGAAGTCGAAATCATCGGCGAAATTACGAATATAGAGACGATAGCGGTTGGTCATTCCATCCGTGAACTTGATCGCCTGCAAAGGAAATTTGGAAAAGGTCGCTGGAGAAAGCTGAAAGGTGTTGCCTTTGTCCGTCTGCCCGATGACACAACTCAGTTTGCAGAAATTCACTGGTACGAAGCCAGCGGAATCGGCAAACGAGATTTCAAAATCAAACGAATCCTTGGAAAATAATAATGGTTGCTAAAACACCTCTTCAATTTGTAGTTTGCCTCAGAAATGACGGCTATGAAGCTTCGCTTGAGCCTCGGAAACTATATCAGACTCTCCCCGATAAAGAAGCTGAAAGTCATAAAATGCTCCGCGTTGTGGACGAGTCAGGCGAAGACTATCTCTTTCCCGCCAGTCTGTTCTCGCCCATCTCCCTACCGCTGACGTTGGTGAGAGAGTTGGCGCTGTCGGCGTAGAAATTCATACTATCTGATTGAAAACAGGCTGGAGAGCGAACACTCCAGCCTGTTCTGCTTACTCCTGCAACCCTTCCCACTCGCTCAACTTCTCATCCATCTCCCTCTGGACGCGCTCGTACTCCTTCCCGATCACCGCCACTTCCTTCGGGTTGACGAACGGACTCTCCAACTGCGTACTGAGATTCGCCAGGTCCGCTTCGAGGGCGGCGATGGTGTTTTCGAGTTCCTGCAATTGAGCAAGTTTTCGGCGTTCTTCTTTGGTCTTGACGTTTTTGGTTTTGCGTTCGTTGGCGCCTGGAGATTGGCGATTGGAGATTGAAGATTGATGTTCCGCGAGACGCGCCGCCTGCTTCTCGCGTTCCTCCTTCATCTGCGAATACGCGCCGTTGAACACGACCAGCCGCGGGACGTCGGCGATCTGGATCTCCCAGATCTGCGTCGCCAGCGCGTCGATCAGATAGCGGTCATGGCTGACGAGCAGGATCGTCCCCTCGTAGTTATCCAGCACGGACTGCAACACCTCCTGCGCGGGGATGTCGAGATGGTTGGTCGGCTCGTCGAGCAGGAGGAAGTTGGTCTGTTGCAGCGCGAGTTTGGCGAGGGCGAGACGTCCACGCTCGCCGCCAGAGAGCATGTCCACGAGCTTGAAGGCGTCGTCGCCTGAGAACAGGAACTTGCCCAACAGATCGCGGACTTCGTGGAGCAGGAACTCGGGCCGCACGGACTGGATCTCTTGCATGAGCGTCTTGCGCGGATCGAGTCCCTCGTGCGCCTGGGCGAAGTAGCCGACGTGCAGCGACGCGCCCATGATGACCTCGCCGCCGAGCGGAGGGATTTTCTCGAACGCGGATTTATCCGCAGATGACTCCGATCGAGCGGGTTTTTCTTTTTCCGTATCTGCGTCATCTGCTAAATCTATGGATGATTTCCTGCTCGCCCCGAAATTCTCCGTGCCGAGAATCGTTTTCAGGAACGTCGTCTTGCCCGCGCCGTTGGGACCGATCAACGCCGCGCAGTCCCGCCGACGCAGGGTGATGTCTTCGGCGACGAACAGCAGCTTACCCGCGTCGCCGCGCGTCTCGTCGGGTGGATAGCCGACCCGCAGGTCTTTCGTGCGCAGGACCAACTCACCCGAACGGGAAGCCGTCTTCAGCCGCAGATGGAATTTCGGCGGACGGTTGTCGGGCAGACGCAACGCGCGCACGCGGCGCTCAGCCTCCTCCACGCCAAAGGGCGAAGTCGTCGTCTCAATGTCCAACTGACTCCAATTGGAATTCACCGCCGCGTCCATGCCGACCTGTTCGATGGCCTGCACGACGCGCGTCAGCCGTTTGAGTTTGCCCTTGGCCTGCAGGGTGTTCTGACCCGCGATATTTTTCTTGATGTATTCCACGTCCTTCAACAGTTTTTCCTTCTCGCTGTTGAAGACCTCCTCGCGGCGGTTCCAACGTTCCTCGCGTTGCTGCAAATAATGAGTGTAGTTGCCGCGATAGACCTCCGCGCCGTCGGGACGCATTTCCAGAATCACGTTGGCGGCGCGGTCCAGAAAATATCGGTCGTGCGAAACGAGGACCGCCGCGCCGTCCCACTGCGCGAGATAGCTCTCCAGCCATTCCACAGCGCGGATGTCGAGGTGGTTGGTCGGCTCGTCGAGCAGGAGGACGTCGGGGTCCGAGAGCAGGAGGCGGGACAGAAACGCGCGGGTGCGCTGTCCGCCCGAAAGGTGGTCGAGCCGCATGTCGTAGTCCGAGGCGTCGAAGCCCAGCCCCGTCAGCGTCTGCTTGATGCGCGTCACGTACGTGTATCCGCCGCGCCGTTCGAAGTCGTGTTGCAGTTTGCCGTAGCGCGACATCATCTGCGCGTCGGCGTGCGTCAGTTGCGATTCGAGTCGGTGGAGTTCGTCCTGCTGTTGGATGAGACGCGCGAACGGGGACAGGCACGCCTCCCAGAGCGTTCCCTCCATTTGGAAGTCGGCCTCCTGGGTGAGATACCCGATCCGCGCGGACCTCGCGCGGGTCACCGTCCCCGAGGAGGCTTCCTCCTCCCCGACGAGGATCCGCAGCAGGGTGGTCTTGCCGCAGCCGTTGGGACCGACGATGGCGAGCCGCGCGCCCTTTGGCACGGAAAATGTGACGCCGCGGAAGATGTCTTCCGCGCCGAAGGATTTGGAGAGGGAGGTGGCGGTGAGGAGGGACATGAGGTTATCAGCAGTACGTATTGCGTAATCGCCCCGAATTATAAAACATGCGGACGGATTATTTGTTTTCCTCGTCCTCCGCCCAATTTATGGGATTGGATTCGATGTAGAGATGGATTCGATTCGCTTCATTTGCGTTTCTGATGATGTGTTCGTAATAATCGCGCTGCCAAAATTTGCCGTCAAAACGCGGCCAGCCCAATTCCTTGACGCCGCTAATATATTCGTTGGTGGTCATCGTTTTGAACCATTGAATCATTTGCGATAACGGCGCGTCGGGTTGCTGCTGGGACGGTTGTTGGGGCGGTTGTTGGGGCGGACCTACGTGTCCGCCCGTATTGGTTGCGCCCTCGCCCTCAGGGGAGACACGCAGGTCTCCCCCTACGCGTTCGCCCGTATTGGTTGCGCCCTCGCCCTCAGGGGAGACACGCAGGTCTCCCCCTACGCGTTCGCCCGTATTGGTTGCGCCCTTGCCCTCAGGGGAGGTTGCGCCCTCGCCCTCAGGGGAGACACGCAGGTCTCCCCCTACGTGTTCAACGTCAATTGGGTTGGGGACGGTGGGATTGATAATGATGATCCCGTGAAAATGGTTGGGCATGACGACAAACGCGCCCAATGTGATTTGCGGAAATTTGTTGGGCAATTCATTCCACCATTTGACGATCATCTGCCCCGCGTCGTTCAATATCATTTCGCCGTGTTCGATGTGGCCGAATAATTGCGCGCGTCCCTGCGTTACGATGGTGACGAAATACGCGCCCGCCTGGGAATAATCGTAACCTTTCAAACGAATAGACCGACGATGATGGATTTTGGGATCGTATTTCATGGTGGGGATTATAAACGTCAGAACCTGTTGGGGTGGACCTGTTGGGGTGGACCTGTTGGGGTCGACCTGTTGGGGTGGACCTGCGTGTCCACCCACCCCCTCGCGCCCAGGGGCAGACACGCGTAGGGGCGAACCTGCGTGTTCGCCCAGCAGACACGCAGGTCTGGGGCAGACACGCAGGTCTGCCCCTACGGTTTTACGTTACCGAATCACCTCAAGCCTCTTCCCCACTTTCGCGAAGGCTTCCAGGCCTTTATCTAGGTCGTCCTGCGAATGCGCGGCGGAGATCATCACGCGGATGCGCGCTTTGCCCTGCGGCACGGTGGGATAACCCAACGCCATCGCAAACACGCCTTCCTCGAACAACCCGCGGCTGAATTCCTGCGCCAGTTTCGCCTCGCCGAGCATGATCGGGGTGATGGGAGTCTCGCTCACGCCCGTGTCGAACCCCAGATTTTTCATCTCGGCTTTGAAATATTTGGCGTTGTCCCAGAGTTTATCCACGAGTTGCGTGGAATCTTCGAGCAGGTCAATCGCCGCGAGACAGGCCGCCGCGTCAGGGACGGTGACCGCGGAGGAGAACAGGAACGGTCGTCCGCGCTGGCGCAGCCACTCGACGATGACCTTGTTCCCCGCCACCATGCCGCCGACCACGCCGAACGCCTTCGACATCGTGCCGATCTCCACGTCCACTTTACCGTGCAAGCCGAAATGATCCACGATGCCGCGTCCGCCGTTACCCAGCACGCCCTCGCCGTGCGCGTCGTCCACCATCAGCAGGATGTCGTGCTTCTTCGCTACCTCGCAGATGTCGGGCAGCGGGGCGATGTCGCCGTCCATGCTGAAGACGCCGTCTGTGACAATGAGCGCGCGGCGGTACTGATTCAGGTTCGCCTGGATCTGTTCCTCGAGCGACTTCACATCGTTGTGTTCGTAGGCGATGATCTTCGCGCCAGAGAGACGACAGCCGTCAATGATAGAAGCGTGGTTGAGTCGGTCGGAGAAGATGACGTCTTCCTTGCCCACCAGCGCGGGGATGGTGGCGAGGTTGGCGGTGAATCCGCTTTGGAAGGTGATGGCCGCTTCGACGCCCTTGAACTGAGCCAGCCGCTTCTCCAACTCGACGTGCAGGGTCATCGTCCCCGCGATGGAGCGCACCGCGGCGGGACCGATTCCCAGCGCGTCCAGCGACTTCTTCGCGGCGGCCACGATGTCGGGATGGTTCGCCAGCCCGAGATAGTTGTTCGAGCAGAAGTTGAGCACGCGCTTGCCGTCCACTTTGAGCCACGCGCCCTGCGGCGACTCGATGGTGCGGATGCGGTTGTACAGTCCCTGCGCTTGCAGGGCTTCGATCTCTTGCTGGATCCAATCGGTTTTGGACATGGGGAACTCCTGAGGGAAGAGGGTAGAGAACGGAGAGCAGAGAAGAGAGAGCAGAGAGCAGCAGGCGGTAGGCGAAAACTATGGAGCGCCAATATAGTGCGCTTCTTCAATCGACGCGTAACGGAATGGCAAGTCGGTTTGGACAATGGCTTCCAGCAAAGTGACGGCGAACGGCTGGATGTCAAAGTGAGTGTAATAATAGCCGTTGTCGTCGGGCGCGGTGGCGCAGGCGTATCCAATGCGTCCGCAGTCGACGCGCATCGGAAACGCCAGCAAAAGCAGGGCCAGCCATACCACGATCCGCTTCTTGTGTTTGACGAAAAATTGGCGCATGGGTTTATTATAGCGACGATTGAAAAAACGGCTGTCACGATTTGGGCGTGATAGCCGTCTCAATTTGCTCGGCGTTCAACACAATTTCACCCGCGTCCACATCGGCGAGGAGTTCGCGCACGGTCTTGCCGAGGATGGGATGTACGAGGTCGGGGGCGATGTCCGCGAGCGGGACGAGGACGAAGCCGCGTTCGTGCAGGCGCGGGTGCGGGATGACAAGCGGCGGCGTGTCGAGGACGAGATCGTCGTAGAAGAGGATGTCGAGGTCAATGACGCGCGGGCCCCAGCGGAAGGTCTCCCCGCGTCCCAACTCGACTTCGAGCGTCTTCAGTTTTCGGAGGAGGGATCCTGGCTCGAGCGCCGTCCGAGCATGGAGGGCCATGTTGAGGAACGCGGGTTGGTCGGCGAAGCCCCAGGGGGGAGTCTCAAAGACCCTCGAAACAGAGACCGGCTGAACGTCGGGAGGAAGCGAGCGGAGGGCCGCGCGCAGGTTGGCGAGTCGGTCGCCGAGGTTGGTCCCGAGGGCGAGGTAAATGTCGTGCGTCATGTCAACGTGAATATACCAGAAACCGAGGCGCGCGAGGGGACGGCGTCTGAAATGGTTTATACTTCGCCCATCTTATAGGAGGCCACCGTGACCGAAGAAACCAACGCCCAGAACGCCGAACAGCCCAGGATCAAGCAGCCGCCCATCCTGTTCGACAAGACCCAACGCATCCTTGAAAAGATCGCCGCGCAGTTGGGCGGGCCGCTCATCGCGTATTGGAACAACCCGATGGGTTCGGTCTGCCAGAACGATGTGGTGGCGCTGTACGAGGCGCTGGAGAAACTCGGCCATGTGGAGACGATCAATCTCTTCATTAAGTCGAGCGGCGGAAACGGACAGTCGTCGCTGCGGCTGGTGAATTTGCTGAGGCAGTATTGCGACCGCCTTGTGGCGCTCATCCCGCTGGAATGCGCCTCGGCCGCGACGATGATCGCGCTGGGCGCCAACGAGGTTTTGATGGGACCGATGGCCTACCTGACCGCGGTGGATACTTCGTTGACTCACTCCCTCTCTCCCATTGACCGCGACAACGACCGCGTCAGCGTGAGCCTGGACGAGTTGACGCGCGTCATCCGCCTGTGGACGAAACAGGAGGCGCAGGAGAAGGAAAACCCCTACCAGTCGCTGTTCCAATATGTGCATCCCCTCGTCATCGGCGCGGTGGACCGGGCCGAGTCGCTGTCCATCATGTTGTGCAAGGAACTGCTGGCTTTTCACATCACGGACGAACAGGCCGCCGACCAGATCGCGAGCGCGCTCAATTCGAAGTATCCCTCGCACAACTATCCCATTTTGATGGAGGAAGCGCGCCGCATCGGGCTGAAAGCGGACCCCATGCCCGCGGACGTCAACACGCTGCTGCTCGAACTCAACGAACTCTACAGCGAGATGGGACAGCGCGCCACGACGGACTTCGACGAGATCCACTCGCACAGCAACGAGATTCTCAATATCTGGGAGGCGGCGGGGATCCAGGTCTATTACAAGCAGGACAAGGACTGGTTCTACCGCATGGAGGAGCGCCGCTGGATCACGCTCAACGACAACTCGGCCTGGCGCCGTCTCGAGCAGGTGAATGGACAGACCGAGGAAAGCATTTTGCACATCGCGTAAACGCAACCGACTGGCTGACGAGGCCAGTCGGTTTTTTGTTGTTTGGAACATCCTGAAGTGGAACTTCAGGATTCCTGATTTCCCTGGGACTCCGAAAGCTCTGCTTTCGGAACATCCTGAAGTGGAACTTCGAGATTCCAGATCACTTCGGCAACTTTTTCAGCACGCCCGTCATCTGCTGGCGGTAGGTCTGCAAGGCCTCGCGTCCTCGGGACGTGATCTTGACGACCGTGTGGGGAATCTTTTCAACGAATTCCTTTTCGATGTCCACGTAACGGGCGGCCTCCAGTTTGCCGAGATGCGAGGAGAGATTGCCCTTCGTCAGTCCCGTTTGGCGCATGAGGAAGAGGAAGTCCGCGGCCTCGATGAGCGAAAGGACTGTCAGGATGTGGAGCCGCGCGGGTTCATGGACGAGGCGGTCAATTTCGGCGAAGGGCGTCTCATCGGGGCTCATTGCGTCTCCTCCGCGCGGATGGGATACGTCCGCATGAAGCGGACGAAGATCGCCGCGCCCCAGACGAGGAAGACGGGACCGGTCACGAACAGGTAGAGCGCGACGTTGTCGAGCTTGCCTGGCAAATCCACGAACGGGACAGCGAAGCCCGCAACGAGGGAGAAGACCGCCATCACGTAATGGCGCGCGAAGCCCGTCTTTTGGGCGATAAAGGAGAGTCCTGCCGCGAGGGTCAGCGCGGGGATCAGCGGGACCCATTTGTAGAGCGTCTGCGTCCATTCGCCTGAGCGCGCAAGGGCCGTGACCAGCGCAACAGCAATTCCCGCCGCGAGCAAGGCCGCCACGATGCACCTGCCTGGGTTGCTATCCCGATCGGGGAATCGCATGTACCCGATGCGCGGATAGGTGAAACGCTCCTTCATCTTTTTCGCGAGGGCGGGGAAGAAGGCTATGAACACGATGAAGAGCGCCGTCATATCGGCTTGAATGCAAATGCCCGTGAGCAAAAAGTACGCGCCGAGCAGCATTTCCATCAGGCCGTCGCGCATCGAGTCCTGCCAGAGATTCCTGGCGACGGTTTTGGAGTCGAGGTTGGCATCCATGGGTCATCCTTTCTTGACTAATTACAGACTAGTTTGTATTGCAAACCTATCTGTAGTATATGCCGTTTTTGAGATTTGTCAAGGCTCGGCAAAGCGACTCGGATCGGCTCTCCAGTCCGCGCGGTACAATTGCGCCATGCCAGCCTTCTCCCCCTCCGATCCCAACTTCGAATCGCGCCTCCGCTCCAGCGCGGGGATGCAGGGACTCCTGTCCACGCTCGGCGCGGAGTTGGGACTGGTCCGCGCAGGCGAAGTCCACCTGACCGCGCCGTACGACGCGCGCTTCTCCCAGCAGGACGGATTCCTGCACGCGGGCATCGCTGCCGCGCTGATGGATTCCGCCTGCGGATACGCGGCTTACTCGTTGATGCCCGCCGCGTCGCGCGTCCTCTCGGTGGAGTTCAAAGTCAATTTGCTTTCTCCTGCCCGAGGTCAACGCTTCCGCGCCGAGGGACGCGTCGTCAAGTCGGGACGGACGCTCACCGTCTGCGAAGGGAAGTTGTTTTCCATCGAAAACGACGCGGAGACTCTCTGCGCCATCATGCAGGCGACGATGATCTGTATAAAAGAGTAAGACAATGAATGAAACCGCCCTTCGCAAAATCTGGAATAAGACATCAGGTCATTGTCATTTCTGCGGCGACCCTGTTGATTTTGACAAACGCGGTTGGCGCGAGGGAGAATTGACAGGATATTGGGAAGTTGATCACGTCATTCAAAAAGGCAAAGGCGGAAACAACTCTACTGAAAATTATCTCCCTGCTTGCACCAGATGCAACCGTTTAAGATGGCATCGAACTGGCGAACAAGTGCGGGAATTATTACTACTTGGATTGATAGCTAAAGATGAAATTAAGAAGAACTCTCAAACTGGTATTAAATTGAATCGATTGCGAGAGAAACGCTCAATCGAAAACGAAAAACGTAGAATGCGGAAACCCCGATGACCGAATCATCTTCCATCCACGAACAACTCAAATCCCTGCTCACCCGCGAAGGCGCGGACTTTCGCGTGGTGGAGCATGAAGCCGAAGGCCGCACGGAATTGATCGCCAAGATCCGCGGCAACCGCACGGAGCAGGCGGTGAAGTCCATTGTGGTGATGATCCGCTTCGGCAAGGACGCGCCGCGCTACGCGCTGGCTAACGTCCCTGGCGATTGCCGCGTGGACTTGAAAGCCATCCGCGACCTGTTCGGCGGGACGCAGTCCGCGTTTGCGCCGCGCGAAAAAGCCGAAGAGTTGACGGGCTGCGTCATCGGCTCGATTCCCCCGTTCTCGTTCAACGAGCAACTCGAAGTGTTAGCCGATCCGCTGATTCAGGAAAACGAGGAAGTGGTCTTCAACGCGGGGAGACTGGATCGGTCCATTTTTATGAAATGCGCGGATTATTTCCGCATCGCGAAGCCGAGGGTGGCGAAGATCGCGATGCGAGGGGAGACCGCATGAAATTCAACCTGCCCGCCCGACAGCCGTTCAATTTTCGTTCCGTCATCCAATCGCATGGCTGGGTGCAGCTCGCGCCGTACGGATACGACGAAGCGACGGGCGTTTTCGCCTACGTGGATCGGCTGTCTTCGGGACGGGTCGTCGAATATCGAATCTCGGAATCCACCGAGGGCGTCCAGGCGCAGACCGAGGCGTTGACCAAAAGCGAGTTGGCGGAGGCGAAGGAAAAAATCCGCTGGATGTTCGCGCTCGACGCGGACTTCTCCGCGTTCTACAAAGCCGCGCGCAAAGAGCCGAAACTGCGCCGCGCGGAAACGCTGGCGCGCGGACGCGTCCTCCGCTCGCCGACGCTTTTTGAAGATGTGGTCAAGACTATCCTGACGACGAACACGCTCTGGGGCGCGACGAAGCGCATGAACCTGAACCTCATCAACCTTTTCGGCGAGCCGTTTCCCGCGGACGGGACGCGGCGCGCCTTCCCGACTCCCCAGGCCATCGCCGCGTCCAACGCCGAGACGCTGCGCGAAAAAGTCCGCGTGGGCTATCGCGCCTCCGCCATCCACGAACTGGCTGCCAAAACCGCGTCGGGTCAACTGGATTTGGAAGCGCTGAAGCGCTCGTCCCTGCCCACCCTCGAACTTCGCAAAGAACTGCTGAAGATCAACGGGATCGGCCCCTACGCCGCGGCCAACCTCCTGCTCATCCTCGGACGCTCCGACTTCATCCCGATCGACTCGTGGGCGCTGAAACTCGTCTCGCACGAGTGGCACGACGGCGAACCCGTCACCGCGAAGGACGTGGAGCGGCGCTTCGAGAAATGGGGCGAGTTCAAGGGCTTCGCGTACTGGTTTTGGGATTGGAAGTACGAAGCGTGAGCGACTCCCCCTCCGCGCGGCGTTACTCCTCGATGATCAGCCTCGTCTGGTTCTCGTAAAAGAAATAATCCCACGCCCAGTTGAACATCACCGCCAGGCGGTTGCGGAAGCCGATGATGCGGTAGATGTGCAAAACCACCCAGATCAGCCAGGCGAGGAATCCGCTGAACGACAGCCCGTAAATTCGCGCCACAGCCGCGTTCCGCCCGACGGTGGCGAGCATGCCCGGATCTTTGTAACGGAACGGACGCGCCTCGCCTCCCGCGGCCAGACGGCGGATACTGTCCGCCGCGGCTTTTCCCTGCTGGATGGCGACCGTGGACAACATCGGGAGCGGACTCCCGTCCGCGTCCGCGAGGAAGGCCGCGTCCCCGACGACGAAAGCCTCGGGATGGCGCGCCAGCTGCAAGGTCGGTTCGACGCGGATTCGTCCCGCGGAGGCCTGCTCCACGCCGAGGCGGTCCGCGAGTTCGGCGGCTTTGACTCCCGCCGTCCAGATCAACGTCTGCGACTCGATCTGCGTCCCGTCGCCGAGCGTCACGCGTTGACCGTCGTAATCGTCCATGCGCGTGTTCAGCAAAATTTCCACGTGCTTCTTTTGCAGGAGACGGTGCGCGGCGCGGCATAGTTCGTCGGGGTAGGCGCCGAGGAGGGCGGGACCCGCCTCGAGCAGGACGACCCGCGCCTCGTTCAGGTTGAGGCGGGGGAAGTCTTTCACCATCACATGCTCGATCAACTCGGCCAGCGCGCCCGCGGTCTCCACGCCCGTCGGTCCGCCGCCCACGATGACGAAGGTCAGCATGGCGGCGCGCTTTTCGGCGTCGCCTTCGTGACTGGCTCTCTCGAACAGCGAGAGCAGGTGGTTGCGCGTGCGTCTCGCCGAGGGGATGTCTTTGAGCTGGAAGCCCCGCTCTTCGAGCGCGTCGTGGCCGAAGAAATTCGTCCGCCCGCCGACCGCGAGGACGAGGTAATCATAGGCGATGATCGAGCCGTCGAGTTTGACGAAGCGCTGGTCAAAATTGATCTCGGTCACTTCGCCCATTTGGAACGTGAAATTTTTCTGATGGCGGAAAATGGTGCGGACGGGCTGCGCGATCTGCGAGGGGAGCAAGCCCGCGATGGCGACTTGATAGAGAAGCGGCTGGAAGAGGTGATGGTTGCGCCTGTCAATCAGCGTGACGCGCACGGGGACTTTCGCCAGGCAGCGCGCGGCTTCCAACCCCGCAAATCCCGCGCCGATGATGAGGACGTGCGGAACGACGTTCATAGCAGCCAGAAGCGGAAGCGCGTGAATCCCTCCCAGGCGAGATCGAACGGAATCCCCAGCCAGTACGCGATCCAATACACCTGCGACCAAAACAACTGATTGACGATGGGGATATTCCACAGCGCGAGGAACACCGCCAGCATGATGAACGTCCGCACCGAGTCGATCCATTGGCGCGTCCCGTGGGAGAGGTATGGCTCGATGATGCCGTAGCCGTCGAAGGGCGGGAGCGGGATCAGGTTCAGGATGAGCGCCGAGATTTGCAGCAGCGCCAGGAACGCGATCCCGGGCCAGGGGCTGTTCTTGTCCATCATGCTCGACGCGGGCGCGAAAGCCAGGACGACTCCCAGCACGATTGCCACCAGCAGGTTCGCCAGCGGCCCCGCCAGCGAGACGAGGCTCTGCCAGCCGCGGCTTTTCAACCGCCAGGTCTCGATGTAGACCGCGCCGCCGGGCAGGCCGATCCCGCCCATCAGCAGAAAGACCACAGGCAGGACAATCGAAAAAATCGGGTGCGTGTATTTCAGCGGGTTGAAGGTGAGATAGCCCTTGTCCTTCACGGTGGTGTCGCCGCCGAAGTAAGCCGTCAGCGCGTGAGAGAATTCATGCAGGCAGAGGGAGAAAATCCAACCGATGAGAACGATGGCGAAAGTCATTACCCAACTCCGCAGGGAAAGTTTATTTTGAAAGCGTCGCTTCGATGGAACTCACAAACCGATCCGCGGAAACCAAAATCTCCCGCGCTTTGACGTCGTCTATTTTCGCGGAAACATCGCGATAATCGCCTTCCTGCCGCGCTTCGAACGCGTCGCGCAGGATCTTCCCCATTTCTTTTGGCAGGATTCCTGTCTTAATGAAAGCGCGGTTGAAAGCCGCAATGACGCCCTTGTGCTTGGAAGTATCCACGTTCTCGTCGAGCGTCCCGATCAACGCCATGGTTGCATAGAAGATCGCATAGTAAGCCCGATTGACCACGCTGGCCGGCGTGCCGCTCTGCTCGAACAACACATGCGCGTCGCGCAAGGTGTTTTTGGCTTGATCCAGCCTGTACCGGACCAAAGCGGCCTTATCGAAAGCAGGCGGCTTCACACCGCGATCCCTTCTTTTTCCACGTTTCGATAAAATGGCAAAATGGCGTAATAATCCATTTCCTGTTTTGTCGTAACAAATGTGGAAATGAACTTGTCCGCCTCGAAGCCGACCTCCCACGCGATGTCGGAAACCAACCTGCTCGTCGCCGCGTTGACCTCCGGCAGGATCACCAGCAGGTCAATATCCGAGTCTCCCGTCGCGTCGCCGCGCGCCTGCGAGCCAAACATGACCACTTTCACGGGTTGGCCGAGCGCGTCTGAAATCCGTCTGCGGACTTCAGCGGCAAGTTTCATGGCGCGGGCTCGCGGGCGAAGTTTCTTCATGCCGTAATTATAACCCTCTAATCTTCATATCCATTCGGATGCGACTGGTGCCACTCCCACGCGCTGGAGAGGATGTCGCGCAGGTCGTCGTGCGCGGGACTCCATCCCAACTCGCGGCGGATCTTCCCGGACGAGGCCACCAGCCGCGCGGGATCTCCCTCCCGCCGCGGCGATTCGATCGCCGGGATGGCGCGTCCCGTCACCGAGCGCGCAGTCTCGATGACCTCGCGCACCGAGTAGCCGCGTCCGCTCCCGACGTTGTAGACCAGCCGGTCGCGTTCCGCCAGCGCGTCGAGCGCCAGCAGGTGCGCCGAGACCAGATCCGCAATGTGGATGTAGTCGCGGATGCAGGTGCCGTCGGGCGTCGGGTAATCCGTCCCGTTGATGTTGATCGAATCCAACCTGCCGAGCGGCACGCTCAACACCCGCGGGATGAGATGCGATTCGGGCTGGTGCGCCTCGCCGTGTCCGTGACGCGCGCCGCAGGCGTTGAAATATCTCAGCGCCGCGAAGTGCAGTCCATGAATTTTCCGATACCATTCCAAAGCCTGCTCGATCATCAACTTCGTCTGCCCGTAGACGTTGGTCGGTCCGAGCGGCGACTCCTCCGTCAACGGTTCGTCGCTCGATTGATACACCGCCGCCGTGGACGAAAGCACGAAGCGAGTCACTTTGGCTTTCACCGCGGCTTCGATCAAATGCAGGGAATTGATCAAATTATTCTGAAAAAACTTGCCGGGATCCTTCATCGACTCGCCCGCCTCGATGGACGCGGCGAAGTGCATCACCGCGTCAAAAATGCCTTCTTTTAGTACGGCAGACAAAGTATCTGCGTCTTTCAAGTCCGCCTCGATGAACTCCGCGCCCTCCGGGACCGCGGCGCGGTGTCCGCTGACCAGCGAATCGTACACGACCACGGAGTGTCCCGCTTTGAGCAGCGCTTCCGCGGTCGCCGAGCCGATGTAGCCCGCTCCGCCTGTGACGAAAATATTCATTCATTCTCCTGAAGAGACCGCGACGGTCTACCGTCCGACGTCCACGGTCGGGAATTTTTTGTGCCAATCTGTGACTTGCTGGTACGCGTGCGCGGCGCGCAGGATCGCGTCTTCGCGGAAGCGCGGGCCGAGCAACTGCATCCCGACCGGCAAACCCAGCGAATCGAATCCAACGGGAAAAGCGATCCCTGGAATCCCCGCGATGTTGGCGGGCAGGGTGAACGCGTCTTCGAGATACATCGCCAGCGGGTCGTCCGCGTGCGCGCCGGCCGCGAACGCGGTCGAGGGAGTCGTTGGGGCGGCGATCACGTCCACGTTGGAGAAGGCCGCTTCAAAGTCGCGCGCGAGCAGCGTGCGCGCTTTCTGCGCCTGTCCGTAGTAGGCCTCGTAATATCCCGCCGAGAGCGCGTAGGTCCCGAGCATGATCCGCCGCGTGACCTCCTCGCCGAAGTTTTCGCCGCGCGTCTTGAAGAACACGTCCCACATCGAATCCGCGCGGGCGCGCGGGCCGTAGCGGACGCCGTCGAAGCGCGCCAGGTTCGCGGAAGCTTCCGCGGGCGCGAGGATGTAGTAGACGGGCAGCGCGTACTCGGTGTGCGGCAGGCTGATCTCGACGATTTCCGCGCCGAGCGACTTCATCTGCCCGATGGCCTGCCGCGTCTTCTCCTCGACTTCGGGCTGGATGCCGCCGACGAAGTATTCCTTCGGGACGCCGACGCGCAGGCCGCGCATCCCGCCGCCGACCGACGCGTCGAACTTGGCCGCGTCCGCCGAGGTCGCGTCGAGCGGATCGCGTCCCGCCATCGCGGAGAGGACCAGGGCCGCGTCTTCGGCCGTCCGCGCCAGGACGCCGACGGTGTCGAACGAGGAGCCGTACGCGACGAGGCCGTAGCGCGAGACGCGGCCGTAGGTGGTCTTGAGGCCGGTCACGCCGCAAAACGAAGCCGGCTGGCGGACGGAGCCGCCCGTGTCGGTGCCGAGCGCGGCAGGGACGATGCGCGCGGCCACCGCGGCCGCGCTCCCTCCCGACGAGCCGCCGGGGACGCGGGAGAGGTCCCACGGATTCATCGTCCGTCCGTAGGCGGAATTTTCGGTGGACGAGCCCATCGCGAACTCGTCGGTGTTGGTCTTGCCGATGACGATGGCGCCCGCGTCCTGTAGTTTTTTCACCGAGGTGGCCGTGTACGGCGGGACGAATCCTTCGAGGATTTTCGAGCCAGCCGTGCAGGGCATCCCTTCCACGGCGAGGACGTCTTTGACGGCGATGGGAATGCCGCGTAATGGATGATCGGTAGTTGATAATTGGTCGGCTTTATCCGCCTGCGCGAGGGCGCGCTCCGCGTCCACGTGGAGAAAGGCGTGGAGAGAGGGGTCGAGCCGCGCGGCCTCGTCCAACGCGGCCTGGACGAGTTCGCGGCTGGAAAATTCGCCGCGCTCGAGGCCGGTCTTCATTTGCGCGAGGGTGAGGGAGGAGAGGGAGGACATGAGGACGGGAGACGGGAGACGGGGGACAGGGTGACGGGAGACGGAGGGCGGGGGACGGAGGCGGAGGGCAGAGGACGGGAGACGGGGGACGGGCCGGTCCTCCGTCTCCGGTCCTCCGTCTTATTCAAACACCGGCGGGACCTTGAACTGGCCGCCTTCCGTCTCGGGGGCGTTGGCGAGCAGGGAATCGAGCGAGAGGCCCGGGCGGGGTTCGTCGGGGCGGAGGGGCGTCTCGGACAGCGCCGCGCCCTCCGTCGGAGGGACGTCGCGGGTGTCCAGCGCTTGCAGGCGGGCGATGTGGTCGAGGATCGTCGAGAGTTGGACGCGGTAACGTTCCTTCTGCTCGTCGGTCAATTCGAGACGCGCCAGCCGCGCGATGTGTTCCACTTCTTGAAGGGTGAGGGACATGGCGAGATTATATCAGGGCTGGGCCCATCCCGCCGCGTACCAGCGGAGGTACTCGCTCACGTGGGCAGACCAGTAGGCCTCGTCGTGCGCGCCGTTGTTGAGCCGCCATTCGTGCGGGACGCCGAGTTGGGTGAGCAGGCGTTCCACCTGGAGGTTGAAGTCGCGCTCGCGGTCGTTGTCGCCCATGTCCATGTAGATGCGCGGCCAGAGGCCGGGGGGCATTTCCCGAAACCAGCGCGCGTACGCGGCGCGGTCGCTGGAAAGAACCGCGAGGGAGTGCAGGCCGAGCGCGCCGAACTGTTCGGGATGGGTGAAGCCAATCTCGAAAGCCCAGCCTGCGCCGCGCGAGAGTCCGCCGATGGCGCGGTGGCTGCGGTCGGGAAGGACGCGGAAGTTGGCGTCAATGTAAGGAAGGACGTTGTTCAGCAGGTATTGCCCAAAGCGGAGTCCCTGCTGGATGTTCCAGTAGCGGTCTTCGGGAAAGACCATGATGAAGGGCGCGGCCTGTCCGCTATGGATGAGCGCGTCCGCGGCTTCGGGCGCGCCGATGCGCGTCCACTGATCGGCGGTGAACGTCTGCCCGTGGAGGAGATAGAGGACGGGGTAACGCCGGTCGGGGAACTCGTCGTAGCAGGGAGGCAGATAGACGATGTACGCGATGGGACGCTCCGCCGTGGCAACTTCGCCTTTTACCAGCTTGCCCGGCGCGCTGAGACATCCCAGCGGCGTGACGGTGGGCGTGGAGGTCGGCGGAGGGACCGGCGTGAGGGTGGGCGCGACGGCGGCGGTGAAGGTCGGCGCGGCGGGAGGGGCCGGGGGCGGCGGTTCGGAGGCGGAACAGGCCGAAAGTCCAAAAAGAAGCAAAAGGATGAGAGAAAGTCGAGTCGCTTGGCGGTTAAACATCCCACGCATTATATAATACCCACGGTCAAAAATTGTGATTCCGCCCTTTAAAAAACACAATTTTTGACCGAGTGCGGTATACTCATTGTGCTCGGGGTGTGGCGCAGTTGGCAGCGCACCGCGTTTGGGACGCGGGGGTCGTCGGTTCAAGTCCGACCACCCCGACAAAAAAGCCGACGACTCACGGTCGTCGGTTTTCCCATTCAGGGAATGGCACGCGTCCGACCACCCCAACTCTGTACCGCAAGATTAATCTTGCGGTACTTGTGTTAAAATACGGACGGAGGCGAACATGGCAGATAAAAAATTCGACGGTGTGATCGAAGCGGCGCGGTACTCGCGTCGAGGGCAGATTGAGTTCGTGCGCGCTTACGAACGGCGCGGCCCGACATTTTCCGACTGCATCCTGCTCGACCGAAAAACGCTGCTCGAACGCCTGAAAGCCAAAAGACGATTCGTAACCGGGACGCGCCGCGAGTTTTGGGGCGGTACTTTCGACCGCGGCCGCGATGTCCGCCTGACCGCCCGCGACGGGCGCGAATTCATCTCCACCCGCGCCGACGCGGCCGAAGACGCGCTCGAAGGCGTGCCGGTGATCTAGCGCTGCATCCCGCCATGAAAATCATAGACCAGACTCCCCTCTTGGACGCGAACGGCCAGCTCAGCCTGGTCAACCGTCTGCAAGGCATGTGGAAATACGGCTTTTCATGGCCGACCAGCCTGCAGGCCCAACAGATCGTCATCGCGCAGCTGAACAAAATGATCGAAAAGGGCTACACCCTTTTCCGCAACCAGCAGTTGGGCGCCAGCGAGATCGTCCTGCCGCTCATCCTCGTCGGACCGGCCGGCGTCTATGTATTGGAAGCCACCCTGCTGAAAGGGTTCTACCAGGCCCGCGGCGACGAGTGGGGAACCCTGACCAACGAAGTCTTCCAACCCGCGTCCGTGAATTTGGTCCAGCGCGCAGCGCGCATGGCGAAAATTCTGGAGGTCTTCTTCCAGCGGCAGGGCGCGAAACTGGCCGCGCCAATCGAGCCCGTGCTGGTGTCCGCCAACCCCGGAATGCAGGTCGACTCCGTCCGCCCGATCGTTCGCGTGGTGCGAAGCGACGCCATTGACCGCTTCGCCGCCGGCCTGCTCACCGCCCCCCCGATCTACACCGTCACCCAGGTATCAGACCTCGTGGACCGCATCCAATCCCCGCGCTCCCGGCAGTCAGCCGCCCAGCCTGAGCCGCAGGAGGAAAGCCCTCGCGAAAAAACTCCCTTCCCCGAAGTGGAAGCCTCGCGCATGCAGTCCATCCTCAACTCCCCGCAGAGCGACGCGTTGATCGAGAAAGCGAACGCCGCCGACCTGGACTTCGCGTTCGAAGAAGAACCGTCGCCCACCGTCCTCGTGCGCGGCCCGGGCGAACCGTCCCAGCCTGAACGTCCCGCCGCGAAACCCGCCAGGCGCCGCGTCCTCGGCATGACCGTCGTACAGCTCCTCATCCTGGCCGGTATCTTCTTGTGCTGGCTGGCCGTCATGGCGGCCGGCTTCTACCTCATTATCCTTCCGCAACTTTGAACCCGCCCTTCCTATCCATCGTCATCCCCGCGCGCAACGAAGAGACGCGTCTGCCCCACGCCCTGGAGCAGACGCTTGCTTTTCTCCAAACGCAAAACTTCGCTTCCGAGATCCTCGTGGTCGAAAACGGAAGCGGCGACCGCACCTTCGAGATCGCGCAGGACTTCGCGCGGCGCCATCCCAACCTGCGCGTCATCCGCGAGGAGCAGCCCGGCAAGGGACGCGCCGTCCGCCGCGGCATGTTGGAGGCGGCCGGCGCGTACCGCTTCATGTGCGACGCCGACCTGTCCATGTCCATCGAACAGGTCAGCCGCTTCCTCCCACCCGAGTCGCAGGCCGACATCGCCATCGCCTCCCGCGAGGCCAAAGGCGCCTCGCGCGAAGACGAGCCGCTCTACCGTCACCTCGGCGGGCGCGTCGTCAACCTCGTCATCCGCCTGCTCATCCTGCCCGGCCTCAACGACACCCAATGCGGCTTCAAATGCTTCACCGCCGAAGCCGCCGCGCAACTCTTCCGCCGCCAAACCCTGCCCGGCTGGTCCTTCGACATCGAAATCCTCTACCTTGCCCGCCGCCTCGGTTTCACCGTCCGCGAAATCCCCATCCGCTGGCGCTTCAGCCCTGAGACGAAACTGAGCGCCGTGCAAGACGCCCTGCGGATGACGCGCGACATCTTCCGCATCCGCCGCAACGCGCGCCGCGGCATCTATGAACTCCCCTGACCTGCGACTCGAAAAACGACTCTGGCGCGGCGGCTTCGCCCTCCTCGCAGGGATGGACGAAGCCGGGCGCGGCGCCCTGGCGGGACCCGTCGTCGTCGGCGCGGTCGTCCTCCCCGACCGCCCGCGTCTCTCCTCGACCCTGCGCGGGGCGCGTGACTCCAAGCAGATGCCTCCCCTCGCGCGTGACCGCGCCGCCGCGCGCATCAAAGAGACCGCCCTAGCCTGGTCGCTTGGCTCCGCCGAAGCGGACGAAATCGACTCCCTCGGCATCTCCGCCGCGACGCGTCTCGCGGCCGAACGCGCCCTCGCCACGCTGTCCCTCGTCCCCGATCATCTCCTCACCGACTTCCGCCTGAATCCCGACACGGATATTCCCCTCACCTCCCTCGTCAAAGGCGACCAGAAATCCCTGACAATCGCCTGCGCGTCCATCCTTGCCAAAACCGCCCGCGACGCGTGGATGCGTGGACTCGACGCGCAGTATCCCGGCTACGGGTTGGCAAGGCACAAGGGATATGGGACGATGAGTCACCGCGTGGCGATCGAGCGGCTGGGTTATTCCCCCATCCATCGAAAGTCGTTCAAATTTCATTAAAAAAGACCGCGAAGGTGAACTTGCTTGCGAAGTTTGAAAACTTCGCGCCCTTCGCGGCCTTTGCGATTTAAAAACAGCCTGCTAATACGGCTCCTTCAACAACTCTTCCAGGACTGCTTTCGAACCCGCCTCCACCGCCGCGTGTTGACTGTCGCCGTGCGCGTCCATCGTCACCACCACGGGGAAATCCTTAACCTCGATGACCCACAGCGCTTCGGGAGTGCCGAATTCCAGTTTGTAGACTCCCAGCACCTTCTTCACCGATTGGGCAATGTACGAGGCCGCGCCGCCGATGGCGTGGAAATAGACTCCGGGCGTTTCCTGACAGCCTTTGAGCGTCTTCGCGCCCATCCCGCCTTTGCCGATCACGCCCTTGAGATTGAAATGTTTCATCACCTCGGCCTGATACGGCTCCTCGCGGATGGAGGTCGTCGGTCCCGCCGCGACGAAATGATATTCGCCGTTCTCGTCCTTTGAAACCACCGGGCCGCAGTGATAGATGACGCTTCCGTCGAGGAGTTTCTTCAACTCCGCGTAGACTTTCTCATCCTCGCCCTGCGGCGCGCGAGTCTTGCGGATGAAAGTCTCGATCATCCATTTGTGAGCCGCGTCGCGGCCGGTGACCATGACGCCCGTCAACAGGACGGGTTCGCCGACCTTCAAACTGCGGATCGTTTCATCGCTGATGGGTATGGTTATCTCGCGCATGATTCCTCCAGGCAGACGGTGGACGGTAGACCGTTCTCACCGTCCACCGTCTCCCGTCCACGGTCGTGTTTAATCGTAAACAACTTCCTCGCCACTCACGATCATCTTGCGGCGGCGATACGCCCAGCACATGTACGACACCGAGACGAAGTACGAAGCAGGCAAACGGCTCAGGCCGACGATCTTCGTGTCAATGACCGTCGTCTTTCCGCCGAAACCCATCGGGCCGATGCCCATCCGATTGGCCTCCTCGGTGAGACGTTCCTCGAGTTCCGCCAGTTCGGGGTCCGCGTTGCGCGTGCCGATCTTGTCGTACAACACTTTCTTCGATTTGATGTACGATGTGCCGCGGTCGCCGCCGATAGCCACGCCGAGAATCCCCGGCGCGCACCCCTGTCCCTGCGCCTTCTGCGCCGCGTCGAGGACGACTTTGCGGACGCCCGCGAGGTCGCGTCCCGCGCCGAGGGAGTTGTCGGGAAGCGAGTATTGGCGTCCGACGTTTTCGCATCCGCCGCCTTTCAGCATCAACTCGATGACGAGCGGCTGGTCGGCGTCCACTTCCTCGAAATGGATGGAGGGGAAGTCGTCGCCGCCGAGGTTGTTCCCGCTGTTTCGGTCGTAGACCGCGTCCACCGCGTTCGGACGCATGTACGCTTTCTTCGTCGCCTCGGCCAGCGCGCTGCGGATCTGTTCCGTCAACTTGCGCGTGCTCCAGCCTTCAGGATAGCGGACGTAAAAAATGGGCGTGCCCGTGTCCTGGCAGATGGGCGTGGAGTTTTGGCGCGAGAGTTCCACGTTCTTTATGATGGTCTCCATCGCGCCGCGCGCCGCCGAGCCGGGCGCTTCCTTTTCGACAGCCGCGCGCAGGCGATCCTCCACGTCCTTCGGCAGACTGGACGAGACGCGGCGGATCAGTTCCACAATTTCGTTAGTCAAATCTTTCATGGGAGTCTCCGTTGTTCGAACCTTCGTCTGGATGATACTCCAAAACGCGGAGTTGGGAGATGGAAAAAAGTGAACCGGAGAAGGAATTGCCTTATAATCAAGCCATCATCCTCGCAGTGGGATTTGCGCCACGACAGAATATCCCCATTTGAAAAAAGAAAGAAATAGGAAAAAAACCATGAAACGGTTGCTATTGAGCATTTTTTTCATCATCTTCCTTGCCGCTTGTTCGCCTGTGGTCACGTCTGCACCACAAACGGATTTCGCAACCGTTGCTCCTCCAACGGCAACCCTGCTGCCAACATCCACGCCTCTGCCCAGCCCAACGCCCGCGCCAGAATTTCCCATCCGCGATGGCGGGACCATGCAGCCAAGCGCGGCAGTTATTTCCAGGGATAACCTGGCTCAATTGGCCGAATTAGCGGTGTGGGGCAAAGGAGTTATTAGAGGAATTCGATGGTCAGCAGACGGCCAACAGATTTTCGTAGACACCGCGCTGGGACGTTACGTGTACGACGCCGCCTCTCTCCAACTTGTGGAAGATGGGTTGGGGGTTTCAGATGACAGGTCAAAACTATCCTTCAACGTTGAAGACCTGGGCGCAAGCACCGATAGCGCTGGACACATCAAGCATCCATTCAAGGTTTCTGTCACCGAATCTTCCACTGGAAAGTCGCTCGGCTCGTTTGAAGTTGAGAATATGTACAATCCCTGGCTTGCATACCAGCCAGAAAGCAACATCATTGTCATCGACAACTTGATGGGCGGAGTGGGATTGCGCGATGGGACATCCTTCGAAATCATCGGCAGTATCAGTGGGTCGTGGGAGAGTCCGATCACGGTCACGGCAGACCGAAAGACGGTGGCGTCGGGAACGATGGACGGTTTTATTATCATCAAAAATGGCGTGGACCTCGCCAACGAATCCAGGTTCGACGCGGGCGGCCCCGTGCGCTTCCTGTCCTTCTTGCCCAATGGTACAAAGCTGCTCGCGGAAACTAACGGAGTCATCTCGATTTGGGATGTTGCGGAAGGCAAGATCATTGGCGCTCTTCCTGATACGTTCCTGTCGGGTGATTTTTTCTACGACCAGTATCGCCGCGGCACGGATGCAACCGTTGGATTGACCGTGAAAAACAACCAGATCGCCTATGTCAACAAGGACTCGGCGCTCATTCGCAATCTTCTTGATGGAAAGCAAAGCGGCCAGATCCGCGTCAAAGATGGAATTTTGCTCGATGAAGAATACAAATACGCAGGCAATTACCAGGAAATCATTTCAGTATTCTTCGCCGCAGATGAACAATCGTTGATCACGGTCATTTTCGACCGCGTCTATGTTTGGAATATAAAGACAGGCCAATTTATCAAAATGATCGCTTTGGAGAAGGACCAACACTTCGGATTGACGTCAGCCTATTCCGCTCCCAGCAATTTGTTGTTTCTGGGCAGTCAGGCAGGAAGTTATCTAAAAATCTGGCAGGTGGAAAACGGCGTCGAACTCCCCAGTATCTCGGCATGGAATCCTGGTCAACTTACCTATGGCTATGATGGTGCACACAGCTTGACCATGGCGCCAGATGGAAAGTTTATTTTTTCGTGGTCTGGTCTGGAAGGTGTGGCTATCCTATGGGAAATCGAGACGCCAGTGCGGGTGATGTCGCTCAAAATCCCCCGCTCGGAATATTCAAAGTACAAGCCAGGCTTTTATCCCGTTGCGATCTCGCCCGATAACACAAAATTGATCTTCTCGTATTCGCTCGAACCTGGTTCGCACATTGCCAAAGTGTACTCCATCCCAGACGGCGCGGAACTGTCTCGAATCACATCTTACTTCGCGACATTCTCTCCCGACGGATCGGTCATCGCCGCGTCGGTGGGTAACAGCCGAATCCGATTCTACGATGCGCAGACGGGTAGTATCCTCGGCGATGTGGTTGGCAAATATCCCAACCGAAACGGTTTCCAATTGCTGTATTTCTCGGAAGATGGAAAGAACCTATTTGCCGTCTCTACCAATGGCACGATCAGCGTATGGGGAGCGCCGTAAATAAGGCTCCAGCCTTCTTTGCGAAACCTGGAGCCTTTGCTTCTCGCTCCCTACGCCTTCACCGTCGAACCCGCCATCTCCTGCCTTGCCACATTCAACAAACTCTCGGCCTTCAACTCATTCAGCGCGTAGCGCTGCGCCGGTCTCGGGGCGAAGGCGGCGTGTTCCCTGTTGACGAGGAGCGGCTCCGCGTCGGGACAATGTCCGCAGCGAGGAAAAGCGCGAAAAAACAACGGCGCCCTTTACAGAGCGCCGTTGTCGTTTCATTGGGTTACTGTTCCACCCCCACCAGAACAGCCCGCGCCACGACACGTTTCTTGTACGTGTTGGTCTTCTCGTCATACTCCTTGCAGGTGACCAGGGTGAGCCAAGCCTTCTCTTCGTGGCGGAAGATGGCGGCGTCGTCCGGCTCGACCACGGTGTTGGCGCGCACCTCATAGATGTACTTCGATCCGTAGGCGTGGACGATGATCTTATCGCCATACTTGAGGCGAGCCAGGTTGACGAACGGACCGGTCAGGCCGTTCGCGCCGTAGACGTGGCCTGTCAGCACGCTGTTGCCGCTCCAGGAGGGGAACGCGCTTCCTTCCAGCCACCCGGCCTGGTTCCCCAGCCAGGTCACATTCCACTCCCCGTTCTTCAGCGGCACGCCCACGATCGGGATGTTGATTCCCAGCGAGGGGATTTCCAGCATCACGCCGCCGGTCTGGGCGTAGGTTTCCTTCGGGGCCTGGCTCAGGTCGGTCACAACGTTCGGCGCGAAGCCGGTGGCGGGCGTGCCGCTAAACACGCCGACCGTCACGGTGTCGCTGACGCCGTAAACGTCGATCGCGCTGCCCGGATCATAGTCGCGCTCCTTCGAGAAGATGTTGCTATTCTGCGGAACGCTGACGTCGCCCGGCAGACTGGTCCACAAAAGATAGGCGGTGTTGCTCACCCCGCCCGGCGGCAGCGACGTGACTCTCACGAAGAAGGTGACGCGTCCGTTTCCGCCGCCCAACGCAAAGTTGTTCCAGACGGCGCGGACCGTCCGCGTGGCGGCATCGTACGTACAAGTATCGGCGTTCTGCGCGCCTGAGACGCATTCCAGCGTCCCGGTCACCAATTCCAACTCCAGCGGGAGGACGTCGGTCAGCACGGCGTCGTACGCGTTGGTCTGGCTCGCCGCGGTGTGCTGGATCGTCAGGGTGATCTTGAATTTCGAATTCAGCGAAACCAGCGATGTGCTGGCGCTCTTTTCGAGGGAAAGTTCAGGTTCGACGATGAACACAAAGACGGGCGGGAGGGTCTGCGTCCCGGAATCGGACGACCAGACCGCGCCGTTCGCCAGCGTCGTGCCAGAGACGTTGCCGGCGCTGTCCAACACCACGGCGGTGTAGACGATGGTCAGGGTCTGGTCGACGCGGGAGGTATTGGTCAATGTGCCGAAGTCGAAGGCGACGCGGCGTCCAACGTCCACGGGCGCGCCGCCGCCAGCGTCGTCCACGGTCGGCGAGGCGCAGACCCCGGTAAAGGAGCCGGCCGCGCTGGTCGTCAAGGCCGGGCTGGAGGCGGTAATGCTCGCGCACTCCATGAAGGAGAGGCCGCTTTGCATGGTGTCCACCAGGCGGGAGTTGGGGAACACTCCGGGCGGGATGGTGATCGTGACGGTGTATTCGACAATCTCGCCGATAGCGACGTTCGGGTTAGTGGTGAAGGCCTGGTTGCTCCCGCTGAGCGACTTGGAGGCGCTTGGGCTGCCCTGCGTCGGCGTGACGGTGACGCTATCGTCATCGTCTTCGTCCGTCGAATTGTTGCCCGGAGTGGAGTCAACGTCCGTCTGGTCGGCGCGGGTGACCTGGACGTAGTTGGCGTAGGGGCCGGTGACGTTGACCGTGACGGTGAGCGTCAGCGTTGCGGTCTGGCTGACGAGGAGCGTGCCGACATCCCAGATACCGGTCGCGTCGTTGTATGTGCCTTGCGTCGCGGAGGAGGAGACGTAGGCAAAGCCGGCCGGGAGGGCGTCCGTCACTTGAACGTTGGTTGCCGTATCCGGGCCGCTATTGGTGATGGTGATGGTGAAAGTGATGTCTGTGGCGACCATCGGCGTGGCGTCGCTGACCGCCTTGGTCACGCTGAGGTCAATGAGCGGGCCGCGGAAGCCGAAGTCCAGCGTGGGATTGGCGGTCGTGCCGGTGGCGTCGGTGACCGTATTGTTGGAGGCCGCGCCGCCGTCGCCGGGCGCGAGGGTGACGAGGTTGCTGGACACTTGCCCGGGCGTCGTCCCGACGCCGTTGTCGTTGTCGTCGGTGTTGGCGTTCGGGTCGGTCGTGTCTGCCGGGGCGTATGTATCTATCGTGCTGACGTAGCCCGCGGGCGGAGTGACTTTGACGATGTAACTGCCTGCGGGCAGGCCGCTGAACAGATAGTTGCCGCTGGCGTCGGTCGTCACGCCGCCGGGGCCGTCGTCCGCCGTGCCGAGAACGCCGTCGGGACCGACGTTGATCTCGGTGACGCCGTCGGCCGCGTATAGTTGAACCGTCGCGCCTGCAAGCGGCGAATCGCCCGCGTCGAACGTGCCGTTTCTATTGTCGTCCAGGAAGACCAGGTTGCCCAGTTGCTGGCGGTAGAAGCCGAAGTCCACCGTGCGGTTGCTTTGGTTGTTCGGGGCTTCGCCGGCCTCGGGATTCGCGGTCGGGTCGTTGTCGCCCGTCGGTTCGTTTGTGCCAGGGCCGAGCGTCACCGCGCCGCTGAGGACCGCGCCATTGAACGCGCCGCTGGTTTGGAGCATGCCGTTGTCGTCGTTGTCAGTGTCGTTGTCGGGATCGGGGGCGGCGGTCTCGCCAATCGCGCCCGCGCTGCTGATGGTCGTGCCGCTGCTCCAGTAGCCTTCCAGGGCTCCGCCGGAGGCGAACTGGGTGGACGGGATGACGACCACGTAGTCGCCCGCCGGCAGGTTGTCGAAGCGGTAGTAGCCGCCAGAGGAGGTGACCGCCGTCCCGAGGGACGCGCCGGTCGGCGCTCCGCTGACGTCGGCCGCGTAGAGTTCCACGGTCACGCCGTCCGCGCCGACTTCGGTCCCGTTGAGCAGGCCGTCGTTGTTGGTGTCGAACCAGACGCGGTTGCCGAGGCTGTAGATCGGGGTGTCAAAGCCGAAGTCCAGCGTGGGATTGGCGGTCGTGCCGGTGGCGTCGGTGACCGTGTTGTTGGAGGCCGCGCCGCCGTCGCCGGGCGTGAGAGTGACCGGGGCGCTGGAGACCTGCCCCGGCGAGGTCCCGATGCCGTTGTCGTTGTTGTCGGTGTTGGCGTTCGGGTCGGTCGTGTCTGCCGGGGCGGCGGTGTCCACCGCGCTGACGTATCCCGCGGGCGGGGTGACTTTGACGATGTAATCGCCCTGGGCTAAGCCGTCGAACAGGTAGTTGCCGCTCGCGTCGGACGTTGTAGTGTCGAGCAGGGTTGTGCCGTCGGCGGCGTAGAGTTCCACGGTCGCGCCGGCCAGGGGTGTGTCGCCGGCGTCGTAGGTCCCGTTGCCGTTGACGTCAACGAAGACCAGGTTGCCCAGTTGCTGGCGGTAGAAGCCGAAGTCCACCGTGCGGTTGCTTTGGTTGTTCGGGGCTTCGCCAGCCTCGGGGTTCGCGGTCGGGTCGTTGTCGCCCGTCGGCTCGTTTGTGCCAGGGCCAAGCGTCGCCGCGCCGCTGAGGACCGCGCCGTTGAACGCGCCGCTGGTTTGACGCGTCCCGTTGTCGTCGTTGTCCAGGTCGTTGTCGGGATCGGGGGCGGCGGTCTCGCCGATCGCGCCCGCGCTGCTGATGGTCGTGCCGCTGCTCCAGTAGCCTTCCAGAGGTCCGCCGGAGGCGAACTGGGTGGAGGGGATGACGACTACGTAGTCGCCCGCCGGCAGGTTGTCGAAGCGGTAGTAGCCGCCAGAGGAGGTGACCGCCGTCCCGAGGGACGCGCCGGTCGGCGCTCCGCTGACGTCGGCCGCGTAGAGTTCCACGGTCACGCCGTCCGCGCCGACTTCGGTCCCGTTGAGCAGGCCGTCGTTGTTGGTGTCGAACCAGACGCGGTTGCCGAGGCTGTAGACGCCGGCCTCGACGGTCAAAGTGTCGGTGGCAGGATCATTGTTCGTTATGCCGCCGTCGGAAGTCAATGCGCCGCTGGGAATTGTATTGATATACACGCCCGGACGCGTGCTGATCACATTGACGGTAATGGCGCAGGTATCGCCAGGATTTCCAAGTTCGGCCAGGCTGCCGCCCACGAGTTGAACGGTCTGCGAGCCGGGGTTGGCGGTGACGGTTCCGCCGCAGGTGTTGGTCACATTGGCGGGGTTGGCGACTTCCAGGCCGTCGGGCAGGGTTCCGGGCAGGTTATCGGCCAGTCCCATATTGGACACCGGGATGTTGCTGGTGTTCTTGATGGTGATGGTCAGGACCGAAGGTTGGGTTGTCAGGACCGTTGACGGGTTAAAGTTTTTGTTGATGCTTACGCCGGGCAGGTTGGTGAGAGAGGCCTCGGTGGCAAAGGCATTGGAGACGCCGTTGAAAGTGGTGACGGCTCCAACGGGGATGCGATTCGTGCGGTTCCCGTTGATGTCCATGACGACGCGCAAGGTCAGGGTGCAGGTCGAGTTGGCCGGCAGGGCGCCGCCGCTGTAAGAGAAGGAGGCGTCGCCGGGGTTGCCGGTCAGCGTTCCGCCGCAGGTTCCGGTGTCGAACGCCACCGGGTTGGCAAGTTCCATGCCCGTGCCCAGCAGGGTCATATCGTCGGTGAAGGCGATGCCGGTCAGCGCGGTGTTTGTGTTCGGGTTGATCAACTGGACGCTCATGGTGGAATACGCGCCGCCATAGACCAGCACCGGGTTGAAGCCTTTAACCACGCCCATCGTCAGGTTTTGGATCGTCAACACAGCGGAGGCGTTCGCTACGGGGTTGATGATCACGCCCGTGTTTTGGACCGTCCCCGAAATATTTGCGACCGGGATGGTGTTGGTATACGTGCTGGGCGAGCTGGGTGTGCTGTCCGTGCCGACCACGTCCACAGTGATGGTGCAGAGGCCCGGTATGAGTCCCACTTGCGCGGGGACCGTGCCGCCCGTCATGCTGACTATATTGCTGCCCGGAGTTGCCGTGATAACCCCCGCGCCGCAGGTGGTGGACGCGTTCGGGACCGCGGCGACGCGGATTCCGTTCGCGACGGTACCGGGCAGGTTGTCGGTGACGGAAACGTTGACGAGCGGCGAGTCAACGTTGTTTTGCAGGGTGATCGTCATCGTGGAGCGTCCGCCCGCCTGGACGACCGTCGCATAGAAGGCTTTGGTTGCCGTCAAACTCGTCACGCGAATGGATGCGGTGGCGGGATCGTCGTTCGTGCGTCCCTGCGTAGTGGAGATGGCTCCGGCGGGGATGGTGTTTACGTAAAGATCCGGCGATGACGAAGTGACCCACACGTCAATATTACAACTGGCGCCTGCATTGAGAGTCGCGCCGGTCAGGCTGATGGTGTTCCCGTTGATCGGCGCCACGACGTTCGCGCCTGGGCAGTTATCGGTTGGGGCGCTTGGCGTTGTGACGAACAGGCCGGTCGGCAGGGTGTCCACGATGTTCAAGCCGGACAGGGCGGTGTCAACCGGCGCGGTGAGCGTGATGCGCAGGCGGCTGGGCTGCCCGGGCGTGATTGGGTTGGTCTGGAACGCCTTGGTCACTCTCACCGGCAGGGTGGAGGAAGGCGAAACGGTCAAGTCGGTGGGGGTGCTGAAAGAGGCGTGACCGACTCCCTGATCGTTGGAGATGGTGTTGGCGGCGACAGTGTTGTCATAAGGACCGCCTGCGGTTGTGCCGGTGACGGTAAAGACGATGGTGCAGCTGCCGTTGGCGGGGATCGTCCCGCCGTTCAATGTGACTGTGGAGGCCGTATTGGTGACCGTCCCGCCGCACTGCGGAGAAGCCGGGGCCGACACGGTCAAACCTGCAGGCAGGGTGTCGGTAAATGCGACGCTGGTCAGCGGGGTATCGCTGCGATTGTACAATGTGATGGTCACCGTGCTGGTTCCGCCCAGGGGAATGGCTGTCGGCGAATACGATTTTGTGCCGTATAAGGCGGCGCGGACAGCCAGGTTGGCAGTGGCGGGCAGGTAGTTGGTAACGCCCTCCGTAGTGGTCAGCGTATTAGCGGGAATGGTGTTGGTGCGGGTTCCGGAGACGGTCAACGCGGCTCGGACCGGGATCGAAAGCACGCACGTCCCAACGGGCGTGGGGGGCGTGGCGCTGGCTGGGATGGTCCCGCCGGATGCCGCGATCGAAGTCCCGTTAATCGGGGCGGTGATCGTCGTGAAGCCGCAGGTATTCGCGGAGGGAGGACCGGCCACCGTGAATCCCGCGCCCATGGAAAGGAGGCTATCGGTGATGCTCGCGCCGGTGTAGGCTGAGCCGGTCGGATTCTGGAGGGTGATGGTGAGCGTGCTGACGTCCCCGGCGTCAACCGTGGAGGGGCTGAAGGACTTGGCGATTGCCACCGGCTGAACGTTCAAGTTTGCCGAGGCGGGGCTGTTGTTCGTCACGCCCTGGTCGGTATGCAGGGAACCGGGTCCGCCCGGCCCGGCGGGGATGGTGTTGGTGTACTGTCCCGATGCGCCGGTGACGCTGACGGTGATGACGCAGTCCACAGAAGGCGTGACCGTGCCGCCCGTCAGGGAGATCGTCGTCCCGCCTGATATGGCCGAGACGACGCCGGGTCCGCAGCCGGTGGCGGTGACTCCGTTCGGCGTGGCGACGACCAGTCCGCTGGGCAAAGTGTCCGTGTAGGACGCGCCCGTCAGGTTGGTGTCCACGTCGTTGTTGTTAAGACGGATG
The DNA here is from genome assembly GCA_017312345.1 of Candidatus Denitrolinea symbiosum. NCBI lineage: Bacteria > Bacillati > Chloroflexota > Anaerolineae > Anaerolineales > Anaerolineaceae > Candidatus Denitrolinea > Candidatus Denitrolinea symbiosum. Next base: position 320,364 of record BLAA01000001.1, read on the forward strand.
GTCATCGTGCTGGTTTGACCGGTGAAGATTGTGTTGGGGGAGAACGATTTGCTCAGCGAGGGAGGCGAGACGGCAATGACCGTGATGGTGGCGCTGGCGGGGGTGGTGTTGGTGATGGAAACGAGCGTCCCGCCATCATCGCCGGTGGACGACAGGTTATTCGCGGGGATCGTGTTGATCAGGTTGCCGGGCGTGACGGACGAGACGTTGACCTCCACGTAACATTGCCCCGGCGTGGAGCCAACCTGGGCGGGGACGGTTCCGCCCGTGAGGGAGAGGGTGGTCGTGTTTGGCGCGGCGGTTACGCTGCCGCCGCAGGTGTTGACCACACCTGCTGGGTTCGCGATGAACAATCCCGGCTGAACGCCGACGAGGTCGTCCGTCCAACTGGCGCTCGTCAACGGGAACGAGTTCGGGTTGAAGACCGTCACCCGTAGAACAGAAACGCCGCCTGCGTCTATTTGCAGCGGCGTAAACTGTTTATTGATCTGAGCTGGCAGGCTGGCGGCAGAAACCGGGCCCGGCTGGGCGAACAATCCTGCCAGCAACATGGCGATCAAACTCAAACGCAGGAAAGAGGCGAAGCGCTTCGCGGTCATGATCTTTCTCCTCCGATAATTGTCGCAGATCGTAAAGAGTCTGCCGCCGCGCGGCTGGATTTACCCTTGCCTGCCCGAAGCCTTATTTGAAATACAAGCGCTCAAAGAAAAACAAAAAAAGCGTTCAATACAGGGATCCGGGGCTACAGACCTGCTATGTGATGGTACTTAAGTACTGATTTTACCATTGGGAAACTCAAGCGGCAACGCCCCGAATTTGCAAAGTTGATAAGAAAATGCCGCTCTGCTGCAACGCTTTAACAATCTGTCGTTGCGGGCAAAGCGAAGCGGTCTCCTGGCCTGCGGGGAAATTGCTTCGGCGCTCAGTCCGCCGCCAGCGTTTTCGCCTGTTCGATATATGCCAGGCTCTGGTGACGGAAATACGTGTTGTACAACTCGGCGTAATGCCCGCCCTGCCGGAGCAGTTCGTCGTGGTTCCCCTCTTCGATGATGGCGCCTTTTTGCATGACCACGATGCGGTCCGCGGCCTTCACCGTGGAAAGCCGATGCGCGATCAGGATGCTGGTGGCGTTCTTCAGGATCAAGTTCAACGCCTGCTGGATCTGCCACTCGGTGAACGGGTCAATGCTGGCGGTGGCTTCGTCGAGGATGAAGATGGCGGGCTTTTGGACCAGCACCCGCATCAACGCGACCAGTTGACGCTGTCCCATCGAGAGACGGTTGCCGCGCTCGCCCACCTGCGAGTCCAGGCCGTCGGGCAGGATGTCCAGCCATTCGCCGTCGCCGATCTGGCGGGCGAGCCGCGTCATCTCGCTTTCGGACGCGTGAGGCGCGGCGTAGCGGATGTTCTCGGCAATCGTCCCGGAGAACAGGAACGGGACCTGCGAGACGATCCCCAGCCGGCGGCGGTAGGATTGCAGGTCGAACGAGCGGATGTCGCGCCCGTCAATCGTCAACGCGCCGGACTGGAACTCGTAGAAGCGCGCGATCAACTTCGCGATGGACGACTTCCCCGCGCCGGTGTGGCCGACGAGGGCCAGGTTCTCCCCGGGTTGGATGAGCAGGTTGAAATCCGCGAGGATCGGTTCGTCTTCCTTGTATTGGAATCTCACCTGCTCGAAGCGCACCTGACCCTGAAGGGGGCCGGCCGCCTGCGAGTCGGTCTGGACGATGTTGGGGTCCGCGTCGATCAACGCGAAGACGCGCTCGGCCGCCGAAAGTCCCGACTGGATCTGCGCCCAGAACGAAGCCAGGTTGAGGATGGGGAACATGAAACTGTCCAGACTGAGGATAAAGAGATACCACGCGCCCGCGGTGACGACGCCCTCCCCGACGGACAGGCCGCCCGCGTAGACGAGGACGGCGACGAAGATCCCGCTCATCGCGTTCAGGATCGGGAAGACCAGCGAGAAGACGAGGCCGCGCTGCACGTTGACCGCGTAGGAGGTCTGGTTGGCGGCGTCGAAGGTCTCGAAGATGCTCTGTTCCTGGCGAAAATTCTTGGCGATGGAAATCCCGCTGACGGTCTCCTTGATGGCGGCGTTGACGTCGGCCATGGCCTGCATCCCGCGTTTGGTGACGCGGCGGGCGAGGGCGCGGAATCCCAGCGTGAAACCGAGCGCGATGGGGACGAATCCCATCATCAGCCAGGCCATCCTCGATTCGGTGTTGAATAGAATCACGCCGAGCAGAACCGCCTGGAACATCTGCGCGGCGACGTCGGTGAGGATGACGACAAGCTGGCCGAAGTCGTTGGTGTCGGAGGTGATGCGCGAGACGATGCGTCCCGAGGAGAACTGGTCGTAGAACGACAGGTCATGGTCGGCCGCGGCGCGGAAGGCGCGCCCGCGCAGGTCGAGCGCCACGTCGCCGACGGCGCGCACCGACAGGCTGCGCCGCGCCCAGTTGAGTCCCCAGGTGAGGACGCCCAGCGCCAGCATGGCGAAGCCGATCAGCCAGATGACGTTCAGCGCGGGCCGCTCTTCGAGCGCGTCCACGATGCGGCCCACGACGACGGGCGTGGCGGCATTCAGCGCGGAGAGCGCGACGACGAGGAGCGCCACGAGGCTGATGCGTCCGGCCTGTGATTTGAAATAGGACAGGATCCGCCGCGCCAGCGCGCGGTCGGAATATTGACGGTCGTATTTTTCGGGGTTGAGTCCGGCGAAGAAGCCCATGGGTTAATTCAGTGATCAGTGTTCAGTGGACAGTAATCAGTGAGCGGTAGCGCGGGTTAGGCGGTTCGGTAGTATCCCACGTCCACAGAGTAGACGCGGCCGCGCTTGATGACGTGTTTGACGAGGTTGGTCCCGTAACGGTAGCCGAGTTGACGGTAATCGTTCACCGAGAGGATCAGCATATCCGCCTGTTTGCCGACTTCGATGGAGCCGATCTCGTGGGCGCGGCGGATGGCGTGCGCGGAGTTGATCGTCGTCGCGGCGATGGCTTGCGCGGGGGTCAACTTCATGGCGCGGCAGGCGAGCGCGATGACGAATTGCATGGATTCGTTCCAGGTGGTGCCGGGGTTGCAGTCGGTGGCGAGGGCCAGGATGGCGTCCGCTTCGATGAGTTTGCGCGCGGGCGTGTACTCGCATTCCGCCAGGCCGAACGGCGTGCAGGGAAGCGAGACCGCGACGGTGTCGGATTTTCCGAGCGCGGCGATGTCGGCGTCGGAGGTTTTGACGAGGTGGTCGGCGGAGGCCGCGCCCAGTTCCACCGCCAGCGCCGCGCCGCCGAGGTTGTCGAACTCGTCGGCGTGGATCTTGAGCGGGAATCCCAGCGAGGCGGCGCGGGTCAGGATCTGACGCGACTGCTCGAGGGTGAAGGCCTTGTTCTCACAGAAGACGTCCACGAAGGGCAGGTCATGGCGCGGCGCGTGGATGCCCCACCATTCCTTTAACATCGGGAGCGTGGAGTTGACGATCTCGTCGGTGTAGCCCTGCGGGTCGTCCCGGTATTCGGGCGCGATGGCGTGCGCGCCGAGGAAGGTGATGGCGAGGTCGAGCGGGCCTTCGTCGTCGAGCGCGAGCAGGGCTTTGAGCAGGCGCAGTTCGCTGGCCGTGGTGAGGCCGTAACCCGTTTTCGCCTCGGCGGTCGTCGTCCCGTGCGCGAACATGCGGAGCAGGCGCGGACGCGTCTGGGCGATCAGCGCTTCGAGGCTGGCCGTGCGCGTCGCGCGGACGGTGGAGATGATCCCGCCGCCCGCGGCGAGGATGTCGAGATAGTTGGCGCCGGCCATCTTCATCTCGAACTCGTCGGCGCGGTCGCCCGCCCAGATGAGATGGGTGTGCGGGTCCACGAAGCCGGGCATCAGCACGCCGCGGCCGGCGTCGAGGCTGGGCTCGTCGGGATAGGCGGCGCGCAGTTCGTCGGTCTTGCCGACCGCGAGGATCTTCTCGTCGCGGATGACGACCGCGCCGTCCGCGATGACGCCGAGGTCGCCGAGGCGTTGTCCGCGCTGGGGACCGCCCGCGAGGGTGAGGAGTTGGGAGGAGGAGTGGATGAGCATGGCAGGGATACTTTGACTGAAAACGAGGGATCACGCGGAGACGAGCCGTGAGGCTTCGATTATACAAGACAAAACGGCCTCCGCGCTCCGGTTATTCAGCGATTTCATGTCGCAACTTTATATCGGGGCGGCATGTTGTAGACGAAAATCAAATTGACGCGGTCCGTTTTGACGGGCTCCCAATCCGGGAAATCCGAGCCGACCGCGACGACGCGCGTCCCGCTTCGCAGCTGACTTTCGAGCCGCGGCTGCAAACGACGGAGTTCGCGCGTCGTCGCGTAGACGAAGACGACGTCCGCCGCGCGCAGGTCGGCGCGGAGAAAATTTCTCCGCTTCACGCGGACTCGCGAGCGGACTCTGTTTCGAGCCGCGTTCGCGGCGCTGACGAGGCATTGCGCGGGTCCGATCTCGATCCCCGTGGCGGACGCGCCAAATTCCCTCGCCGCGATGACGAGAGTCCGCCCGTCGCCGCAGCCGAGGTCGAAGAAGGCCTCGCCCGCTCGAAGGTCTGCGAGGCGAAGCGCCGCGCGGACGCGGTCGGGATTCGTCGGCACGGAGGGGAGTCCGTACAGCGCGGGGACGAGAATCCACAGCGCGGCGAAGGTCAGGAAGATCCCGGCGAGGAGGTAAATGACGGTCATGATAGAATCGTATCATACCCCGCCGCGCCGCGGAGTGACGGAGGGACGATTTTGGCGTTACAGTTGACGCATTCTTTCGAGGAGACAAAACGGAGGCCGCGCAGCGGACACGGAAAATGACTTCAAACGGACAATCCCGCGCCGATATCCAGCCCGGCCAGGTCGTGTGGATCGTGTTGAAACAGGATCAGCGCACGGGCAAGTTGACCAAAGGCATCGTCAAGGATATTTTGACGAAATCGCCGACGCATCCGCACGGGATCAAAGTGCGGCTGGCGGACGGCCGCGTGGGACGCGTGAAGGAAGTCGCGGACGAATGAGCCGCGTCCGCTTCCCCGTCCGCGCGGCCGCGGCGGGACTGATTTTGGGGCTGCTGGCCTGTCAACCGGTCTTTGTCATCGGCTGGCAGGAATGGCTAATCATGATTTGCGCGGCGGCGCTGTTAGTGGGTCCCGTCGTGTTCAGGTTTTTGCGGATGCGCCCGCCGAGGAATGGGAAGAGGAAACGGGAGTGACGAAAAGCCAGGTTTGGGATAGGAATGTCGGCGCGTTTTATTTTCTGCCCGAGTTGAAGCGCACCAGTTTGTCCCAATCAATTCTGCCGTCTATGCAGAATACATCCATGAACTCTTGCGTGAAAAGATTTAAGTTCCGCGAATACTCTACCAGAAATTCTTCAGTCCGTTCTTTTGCCTGATAGCCGAGCGGCTCGATAATTTCCACAAATAGACGATCGCTGTCGGAAATAAATCTCCAAAATTCCTGGCCGCAAAGTTTCAGGTAGTCGCCTTTATCGGGCTTGTTATCCCGTCCGTAACAACAACCATTAATAGCCTGTATGTTGGCTTTGGTGTTGCTCGACCGGAGGATTCGTTTTGCTTGTCGGAAATTTTCCACCATGCGCTTGACCTGACCGCTGTTGCCCCAATTGGGACCAGATTTTACCGAGACGATATAAAGCGCGTCATCGCGCATGAACTCCAGGTCAATTCCTTCCGCAGACGATTTTCTACCGTTGAAAACCCTGCCGCAGACAAAAATGGCAAGTTTTTCAAGAAATTCGCCAAAGATGGTCTCTTCCTGCGACGATAAATGTGCGTCGAGAAGCAATTTGACCAGATCGTGGGCGTCGTTTATGTTTTTGGCTTTGAAGAGATAGGGGTTCTTCTTCTTCAAAACCTGAGCCAATTGTAATTTTCTGAGACTAGCCGCGCGCCTTTCGTGAAAATCCCCGATATTTTCCTCGATGAAGGCGACTACTTCACTTGGATTTAATTGGCGCATAATTTCCCTTTTCGTCCATCAAGGCTAATTGAGCGGGACGCATTTCCATCTGGGGTTTTACTTTGCTTTGAGCCAGATTGAAGTATTCAGGCAGAATATCAATGCCAATTGAATTTCGCTCCATCCGTTGAGCCACAGCCACAGTTGTGCCCGATCCCATGAACGGGTCTAAAACCCAGTCCCCTTTTTTTGTGAACAATTTAATGAACCATTCGGGCAAATCTTCAGGAAAAACCGCGCTGTGATTCCGATTCTTTGTTTCGGTCGCCAAATGTAACACATTCGAAGGATAGGCTTTTTCCCGCCCGATCCAATTCGCGATTCGTTTTCCAAAACCGCTGCCGGCGCGGGAAGGATCACGGATTTTATCGGTCTCGCTCAGGTTTTTCAGGCGACGTTCCGCCCAATCGCCCATTGGAACCATGACCTCTTCCTGATACATGTGAAATTGGCGGGCTTTATTGAATTGCAACAGTCTTTCCCACGAGTCGCGGAAGCGATTGGGCCATTTACCCGGATAGGAGTTCTTTTTGTGCCAGATGAACTCCTCCGTCCAAAGCCAGCCCTGTTTGCGCATTTCCAGGATTAACTCAATGACGTAAATATGCCGTTCGCCATTGACGACTTTTTCTTTTATGTTAAGAACAAAAGAGCCGCTGGGTCTCAAGACGCGAAGCAATTCGGCGGAAATAGGCAGAAACCATTCCACATACTTATCGGGATTGACGCCGCCATATGTGCTTTTTCTGCTGTCCGCATAAGGAGGCGATGTGAAGATTAGATCTATGGAATTGCTGGCAATCCCTTTAAGTTCTTGACGGCAATCGCCGAGCAACAAACGCGTCTCGATCTGTTTCATGCTTGAAATTATACCCGTCTTCCTACCGCCAACAGCGCGGCCGTACAAACAGCCGCGCTGTTGACAGGACTGTCTCGTATTCAATTTCTGATTTCGATATCGCGCTTTACTGCACCGTGATCCGCGTATAGACGGGATACTGATTCCCGTCCAGATCTTCCACGATGAAGCCGATGACGTAATCGCCCGCGGCAGCGTAGAGTTGCACCCAGGTGAAGGGTTGGTCGCCGAAGGTGAGCGTGCGCGACTGCTCCTTCGCCGTCCCGGTGACGTGACCGTTCGAGTCCACGTCCAGCCAGGTTTCGTAGATGGTGAATGTGTCGCCTCGAGCGGGAGTGATCTCGCGCGGCGCGCCGGTGTCGTCCTGCCCGTTGAAGCCGTAGACTGAGGTCAGTTTCCCGTCCTGGAAGCGCAGTTGGGCGTATTGCGATTCGCCGCTGTCCGCGAAGGCGTAGAGTCCCTCGACGGTGTAGACCGCGTCGGCCGCGTCCGCGCCGTAGGAATCGGGTTTGAAGAGCGCCACCGCGTTCTGCGTCCCGTCGCTGATGCCGAAGACGATGGGCTCCCAGGTGTAGTTCAGCGTGAAGCCGTTGTCGTCCCACACGGGATAGTAGACGCCGCTCACCTGTTTCGTGTCGGGGCTTTCGAGGTAGTCGGTGTCGGTGACGTTGAGCGAGTTGGCGTTCGCGTCGTAGTAGCCGACGAAGAGATAGACATAGCCGATGTTCGCGCCGCTGATGTCCGCGCTCATTTTTACGGACTGGTCGGTGGCGACCGAGTCGGTGGAGGCGCGCAGGTTCGAGACGGTGATATTTCCCAGCCCAGGGGCGCGCGTGCTGTACCCGCTAGAGGGGACGTAGGGAGAGGCGTCTGTCGAACTGAAGTCGCGGTCGAGGTAGTGATAGGCGAGGAAGTCGTCCCACAACGATTCGGACGCGAAGCGGCTGGCGATGCCGACGTAGGATTGAGGTCCCGCGAGAGGCGAACTGTAGAGGGTCGAGTTGGGGAAGTAGACGGCGAGTCCCATCGAACCTTTGCGCGCGTTCCCGTGCTTCTCGGCGACGACCGTCCTTTGCAGCGCGGAGATCAGCGCGTCCACCGATTGGCGCGTCCTGCTGTCGTTCGTGTTGTTCTGGACGAGGAGCGCGAAGTGACCGAGGTCAATATAGGAGGGCGGCACCTCGCGCCCGAAGATGCTGGTGTACGACTGGGCGTAACTGCGCGCCTGCGCCGCCAGGCGCTGGTCTTCATTTTTAAGTTGCAGGGCAAAGGCGTTGGCGCTGTCCATCAGGCCGCTGAAGGCGTTGAGGTCCACCGCGGTGAGGGTCACGTCGCGGCCGAGTTGCGAGGCGAGCTGGTCGGCGGAGGGAAGGGGAGCGTTGAAGAATCCGCCCATCGGCGAGCCGCCGCGCAAAAAGTCGGCGCGGGCCGCGGGGTCGAGGATGCGCTGGTCGTCGTTCACGTATCCCTGCACGATGGCCCGGCTCAAGTCCGCGCCGCTCATGTCGGGGTTCTGGACGAGTCTGCCGAGGAAGCTGGCGTACGCCCAACCGATGGCGGGTTCGACTTCTTCCGAAGCGACGGCGTAGTTGGCGTGCGGCTGGAGCGCGGCCATGACTTCGATCTGCGCCATGAGGCAGGCGTCCAGGCCGACGATCTCGAATTTGTTCACGCCGGTAACGCGCCGCGCCTCGCCGAGGGCCTGGTCCAGTTCGGAGAGATAGATGTTGCCTCCGAGCCGCGCGGAGAGCGGCGTGCTTTTGTCGCCCGGGCGATTTGGGTCGGCGTCGCTCCACCCGCCGGGCCAGCCCATGCCGTGGTCCGAGAGGATCAGCACGTATTTGTCGGCGGGATAGTTCTGCGCAGCCCATTGCACAAAGTCCACGAGGGTCTGCCCCTGCGACATGTCCACTTCGCCGAGGTCCTGTACCATCCGCGAGCGGACGGCGGTCAGGTCGTTGTCCTGCGTGACGTAGTAGCGGCGCGCGCCCGTCCAGTTGCCGTCGCCCGCGTAGGCGCCGCGGAAGCGGTCCACCTGCGCGACGATGTTGACGTTCGGGCTGGAGCCGACGCGTTCGGCCTCGTTCAGGTCGAGGTAGATGTCCTGCTCCAAAACCTGGTCGTCGGCGTCCTGGTAGAGCATGACCGTCCAGGTCTGTCCCGCCGAGCTGGCTGGCGCGGGCGGCGTAAAGTTGGATTGCGGCTGGACGGGCGCGACGGTTTGAAAACCGGAGTTGTCCTGCGGAATATTTCCATCGTCGGGACTGCCAAAGTCCAGCCCCTGACCGCCGCTGAGGAAGTAGTAGGCGATGAAGAGCAGGACGACGAGGACGGTCCCGCATCCGCCCAACTGCTTGCCGCGCGTCGGGACTCCGCCTCCGCCGAAAACGGGACGCGGGGTTCCGCCGCCCGGACCGAATCCACCCGTGTCGCGGCGCGGCGCGTCCGCGCGTCCGACGGGGCCTTCTCCTTTGCGCCGACGTTCGGCGTCTATTTGACGTCTATTCATTGAGTCCTCCGAAAAAAAAAGATGCGAAAACAATGACCGCGCCGGTTTGCAGGTTGGAGGTCACTTCCTGCCAAAGTCGGCGGGATTTTCCCCCCACGCGTCGGTATCCCATTTCAACAAACGGATGGTTTTGAAGTCTTTCAGGGTTTCTTCGGCGCGCCCGATCAACTGGAACAGCATCGCGTTGGACGCGGAGCGCGGCAGGGCAGTGTTGCATTTGCGCGCCCGCACCCACGAGATGGCGGTGTGCGAATCCGAGTAGATCACCCAGTCCAGTTTGCGGCGCGCCAGCCATTCCAACCCGCGCACGATGGCGAGGAATTCGCCGATGTTGTTGACGCCGCCGGGGAAGGGTCCCGCGTGGAAGACCTCCTCGCCCGTCTCGGTGTTGACGCCGCGATATTCCAGCGGGCCGGGCGTCCCCGAGCAGGCCGCGTCCACGCTCAGGCTGGGGAGCATGGGCGGGTTTGGCACAAACAGCCACTGGCGCACCGGCTGGGTCCTGCCTTTGTAATCCTCGAATTTTCCCTTCAGCGCGATCTTCGCGGCGTCGTGGGTGTCGAAGGCTTTGAACTGCGCGCCTTCGAATCCCTTCACCTGCGCCTCGCACTCCTGCCAGGATGTGAAGATACCTCTGGTTCGTCCCTTCCAGACCACATAGAATTTCTGCTTCCGCATGTTTCTATTGTATCCCCAATTTGCCGACTTGTTGACCCGACTTGATTTGATATACTTGTCCCATTCCAGAAAAGGAGTCCTCCATGTCCACACCTCCCCGCTGGGATATGACCAACGTCTATCCCTCGCTTGAATCCAGACAATTCAAATCCGCCCTCAAGAAACTCAACGTCCTGCTGGACGAACTCGAGGTCTTCCTCGCGAAGAAAGTCAGCAGGGCTGGCGCCAAGACCGAGCCGCAGAAACTGGGCAAACTGCTCGGCGAATCCGTGGACCGCCTCAACGCGCTCTACGAACTCTCCGGCACGCTCGGCGCGTACATCTACGCCTTCGTCACCACCAACTCGCGCGACCAGGTCGCCATGCGCGCGCTCTCCGAGTTCGAGCAGGTGCAGGTGCGCCAGAGCATCCTCACCACGCAATTCCAGGCGTGGGTGGGCAAACTGGGCAAGTCCGCGCTCAACAAGGCGGTGAAACTTTCGCCTTCGGCCAAATCGCACGCCTTCATGCTCAAGGAAACCGCCGAACAGGCCAAATATCTGATGAGCGAATCTGAGGAAGCGCTCGCCGTCGAACTGACCTTGAGCGGCGGCAACGCCTTCAGCAAACTGCAAGGGACGGTCACCTCGCAACTCTCCGTAGACTTCGAGCTGGACGGTCAGACCCAGAAGATGCCCATGCCCGCGCTCATCAACCTGCGTTCGCATCCCGACGAATCCGTGCGGCGCCGCGCCTACGACGCGGAAAACGCCGCCTGGGAGTCGGTCAAAGAGACTTTGGCCGCGTGCCTCAACGGGGTCAAGGGCGAAGCGAACACGCTCAACAAACGCCGCGGCCGCGAAGACGCCCTCCATTCCGCCATCGACGCGGCGCGCATTGACCGTCCCACGCTCGAAGCCATGCTCAGCGCGATGCGGGATTCCTTCCCGACCTTCCGCCGCTACTTCAAAGACAAGGCGCGGCGGCTCGGCAAGGAGAAACTCGCCTGGTGGGACGTCTACGCGCCGATGGGCAAGACCGGCAAAGTCTACTCGTTCGAAGAAGCGCGCGACTTCATTCTCGAAAACTTCGGCAAGTTCGCGCCCGACCTGCGCGGCATGGCGAAGACCGCCTTCGAGAAGAACTGGATCGACGCCGAACAGCGCGACGGCAAACGCGGCGGCGCGTTCTGCATGGGCGTGCCGGGCGTCAAGGAAAGCCGCATACTCGCCAACTTCGACGGCTCGTTCGACCAGGTCAGCACGCTGGCGCACGAACTCGGCCACGCCTATCACAACTTCTGCGCCTACGAAGCGGGCAAGACCGAACTCCAGCAGCTCACGCCGATGACGCTCGCCGAAACCGCCTCCATCATGTGCGAGACCATTGTCACCGAAGCCGTCCTCGCGCAGACGACCGACCCGCAGGAGCAACTCGCCGTCCTCGAAGCGCAGCTCAACAACGCCTCGCAGGTGATCGTGGACATCTACTCGCGCTACCTGTTCGAGAAGGAAGTCTTCGAGCGCCGCGCCAAATCCGAACTTTCGGCGGACGACTTCAACGACATCATGGAACGCGCCCAGAAAGCCGCTTACGGCGACGGGCTCGACGAACGCTACCTGCAAAAATTCATGTGGACGTGGAAGCCGCACTACTACTCGTCCGGCCTCTCGTTCTACAACTTCCCCTACGCGTTCGGTCTCCTCTTCGGGACGGGGTTGTACGCCATCTATCAGCAGCGCGGCGCCGACTTCCTCCCCGACTACAAAAACCTGCTCGCCTCCACCGGCGAGGCCTCGGCTGCGGACCTGGCCGCCCGCTTCGACATAGACATCCGCAAGAAGAAGTTCTGGGCCGACAGCATCGCCATCCTCTCGCGGCGCGTCGACCGCTACTGCGAACTTTAAGAGATTACCCCAGGCAGGGCGCGGATCCGCACCCTGCTTTTAAGCCGCGAATTTTATGAATGCGCGCGAATTGTCCATGATTTTACGTGGAATTCGCGCCATTCGCGGCGGACAAAGGGACGCCCAATTATCGTTAACGAGAGAGCGAGTTATGAAACGCAAAATTCTTGGATTATCGGTTTTCCTCGCGCTGGCGCTCGCCGCCTGTTCCCCCGCGCCCGCGCCCACGCCCGCCATGACCGTCATCGTCGAGCCGACCAGCCCGCCGCCGGGCGGCCTCCCGAAGAGCGAGGCCGAAGTCCCGCGCGTGACGGCGGAGGCGGCGAAAGCCGCGTTCGAGGCCGGCGCGGCCGTCATCGTGGACGTGCGCAGCGTGGACTCGTTCGTCGCGAAGCATATCGCCGGCGCGCTGTCCATCCCGCTGACGCGTATCGAGCAGAATCCGAAAAGCGTCTCACTCGACAAGGATCAGTGGATCATCACTTACTGCACCTGACTGAACGAACACACCAGCGCCCGTGCGGCGTTTCTCATGTTGCAGAACGGTTTTGCGCGCGTCACCCCCATCCTCGGCGGGTTCGAGGCGTGGATCGAAGCGGGCTTCCCTGTCGAGCCATAGAACTGTAGAGCGAGATATTACCTCGCTCTACAAAAAAACGTTGCTAGTGGGGACTTACTTTGCTGCAAACACATTAGATGATTGCAGCAAAGTATCCATGAACGGGGGTTCGCCCCGAATGATGAAAATTTGGAATCCCGAAGTTCTACTTCGGGAAAGCCGCAAGTAGAACTTGCGGAATCCTTTTTAAGGTTGTTTCGCCATTCCAAACGGTTTGCATTAGCCGCAAGTGGGCGGGATGCGGGCGAGGCTCGAAAACGGAATCCTGCTGAGGTGTTGAATCCTCTCAAAAAACGCGGCGCATCCCACTTGTCGGCTGCACGCTGTGTTGGGCGGCCTTCTGAATGAATCTGTGTACTTCTACATGAATGGCGTACATTATTATTCACCAACTGGTCGCAACTCAAACTGAATGAGTCTATCTGACGCCTTCGTTAACCCTGTGCCAGGTTCGGCAAGCTCGTAAGTAACCATGAGAACAAGCTGAAATTGCAGCGGCGCAATCTCTACTCCAGAAGTCAAAATGTAACACGTATTATCTTCCATCTTGGAGCCTTCTGGACACATAGCTGGAACAGCCTTTTCTGTGGAGTACCAACAGGTGTCTATTCTGGGACAATAGGAGGGTGCGCCCAGCAATTGTTCCATTTCACCGCGACGCATCGTGAGAGTATTCAAATAGGGCAAAAGGGATACAAGACTTTGGTAATCAGAATATTGTTGGTAATGTTTGCTCAATGCGACAATGTTTTCAGAAGGATCAGCTGAAGTGGAATTCGTATTGCACCCGACGGAGAGAAGCGCGAACAAGAGCAGTATCCCGGTTCTAAGACGCAGAAACCAAGCTTTTGGCATGTTCATTTTCTGTCTCCGAGCAATTGTCGTCCTTGTAAGAGCGATGGCAAGTTAGCCGCCCAATTCAAGTTTCACCGCGCCGCCCACCGGAACGGTTTTTCCGTCTTCCTGTTTCGTCAACGGCAGCAACACGTGGAAGCGGCTGCCGGGGAATTGCGCTTCGTCGTAGCCTTCGCTTTCCACCCAGATGCGACCGCCGTGCGCCTCGACGATGCCTTTGGAGAGCGCCAGTCCCAGCCCGGAGCCGCCTCCTTTAAAGCGGCTCTTGCTCGTGGAGTGCTTTCCCAATTCTCCCGGCTGGTAGAACTTGGTGAATATCATGTCGTGGAAGTCGGGGTCCACGCCCACGCCGGTGTCGCTGACGACGATCTCCACGCCGCCACCGGGCAGGTCAATCTGGTTGGCCGGGACGAACGTCCCGGCGACGCGGATCCGTCCCTCGTTGGGGGTGAACTTGATGGCGTTGGAGACCAGGTGCGAGAAGACTTTGCGGAGGATGTTCGGGTCGGCTTTAACCATCGGGAGGGAGGGCAGGTCGAGAGTCAGGGAGAGGCGGCGGTCGGCGAGAGATTTCTGGAGGCCGAGGCAAACGTCCCGCGCCAGCGCGGCCGTGTCCACCGGTTGGATGTGGAGTTGCAGGGCGCGCGCGTCGATCTGGGCGATGTCGAACATCGAATCCATGATCTCGTGCAGGCGCAGGGCGCTTTTGTGCAGCGATCCGACCGCCTGCCGGATGTTCTCGTCGAGGCTGCGGTCTTCGAGCAGCATTTCGATGTAGCCGCGCATGACGGTGAGCGGCGTGCGGAGTTCGTGCGAGGCGATGGAGATGAAGTCGCTTTTGGTCTGGTCGAGACGCTCGAGGTCGCGGTTGACCTTGTCGAGGTCGCGGTAGGCCTGGCTCAACTGGTTGTTGAGTTTGAGCAGGTTTTCCACGAGACGGGCGTTTTCGAGCGCGACGGCGGTCTGGTTGGCGAGCGCGGCCACGGTGACAAGCTCCTCGTCGCTGTAGCGCTGACCCGAAAGTTTCGCGCCGAGGGCCAGCATCCCGATCCAGCGGCGGTTGGCGAAGATCGGCGCGTAGACCTCGGTCTCGAGGCGGTGGAACCATTCGCGCTCGAAGCGGGGGACGTCTTCGAATTTTTGCAGCAGGTCGAGGTCGAATTGAAGAAGCGTCTTCGACTCCCGCCCCAGATGGACCGCGATGGGGTGGTCCTCCTCCAGTTGGAGCGGCAGGATCTGCCGCTCGCCGTCGGACCTCGCGGCGCGCAGCCGATGGACGCGGCGTCCGCCTGTGGCGGTTTCGGTGTCCACCAGAAAGAGGAAGCCGCGTTCGAGTTCCATCGACTCGATGATGAGTCCCACCGACATGTCGGCGAGACGCTGCACGTCGAGGATGTTGCTGATGGATTCGCTGTATTGATGGAGGGTGCGGCTGGCGTCGGTGGTCTGGATGTTCAGAAAACTGTCCACCATGCGGCGCACGAGTCCGAGCAGGGGGGTGAACAACAAGGCCAGCAGCAGAGCGATGGCCGCGCCGATGATGAGCGGATTGTAATTGGGCGCGGCTCGGAACAAGGGTTGAACGCCGAGCGTGCTGGCGATGTAGAAGACCACGATCAACAGCGTGGTGATAATGTAGATCAGCGTGCGGCGGAGGATGAGACGCGCGTCGGGCAGGTTGTGAGTTAGCGCCACGTAACCCATCATAATGGTCGCGGCCAGCCGCGGGGGATTCCCCAGCATGGACGCGCCGCCCAGCGCGAACAGATCGTTGACCACCAGCAGGAGGATAATCGGAAACCAGTAGGAAAGACGGTTGCGATGAAGCGGCTGACGCGTGGAACGAAGCGCGCCGACCAGGTTGACGATGGCGCCGACAACAAACACCAGCCAGCCCAAAATTCCCCAGCCGAGCGAAAGTCCCTCGCGGGACAGATTCACGCGTCCGTTCGTCCAGATGATGTCGGGGAGTTGGATGAAACCGGCATTCAGCGCGGCCAGCGCGAGCGCCCAAACCGCGCCCACCGCCAGCCAGACCCAACCCTCGCGGCGCAGAAAGGCGCACACGAGCAATACCAAAAGAAACGCCAGAAAGAGAGTCCCGAAGATCTCCAGGTTTTGAAAATCCCGCGTAGACATCTGCGGGAGGAGCTCGCCCCGCCACAGCGCCTCGACCGCCTGCAAGATCAGCCCCGCCAGCGCGTACGCGCCCATCAACAGCGCCGAAAATTCCTGTCCCTCCCGACGGCGGAGCGCGCCGACCAGGACCGCGAGATACAACGCGGCCCCCACAAGGACGACGACGAACGCGATGAACTCCGAAGTAAAGGCGGGCATTTGCGCGAAAGTATACTCTAAAACATTCAGCCTCGGCTTTGCGGTATCATTAGGTCATGGACAACCGCCAACTCTCCCGTCACGCCCGCGACCGCTTCGCCCTCGAAAGCCTGCGCTTCGACAGCATCGCCTCCGCGCGGAACGTCGCCGCGCAGCTGAACGTCTCCGCAGGGGACGTCTACGCGCTGGGACTCATTGACGAGGCCCTGCGGATCGTGCTGACTCGCAGCACGTCGCCCGCTCAATTTGCCTCCGCCGCCTCCTTCCTCAACGGGAGGCTGGGCGCGGCTCCCGTGCGCGCTGCCCTGCTGACGTTTGCCTCTGCCTTCCCGACCAAGCCGATCTACGAGGGGAAGACGAAAGCGGAGGAATATTTGGATTCCACCCCCCTCCGTCTTCCCCCACATTCAGAAAATTTGGAGAGAGTGGCGCAAGCCGAGGGGGGTATGCAGCCTCTGGAAGAACTTTTGCTCGTCAACCTCCACAACACGAATCCCGCCGCGCAGACCTTGACGGAACTCTTCGACGACCAGCCGCTCGAACAGACCGCGTATGAGAAGATGGTAGAAGGGTTGGCAGAATACTTCGCGGCGACAGGGGACGGAGGACGGAGGAGGGGCGAGTCCCTGGTTGATATGCTGCGCGCGCCCGCGCTGGCTTCGCCGCACTCGCTCGAAGGTCAACTGGAGTACATCATTCAACGATGGGGGAGCGTGTTGGGAGAAGAGTTTGTGACGCGCCTCCTGCGCGCCATGGATTTTGTCCGCGAGGATGCAGTCCGCAGGCAGGGACATTCGGAGTTCAAGCCCACCGCCGAAGTCCCCACCTACGCGGGCTATCCCGAATACGAGCGTTACAGTCCCGACAAAGAATGGATGCCGCGGCTCGTCCTCATCGCCAAGAACGCGTATGTCTGGCTAGACCAGTTGAGCAAAAAATACCAGCGCGACATCTCCCGCCTCAACCACGTCCCCGACGAGGAATTGGACATCCTCGCGCGGCGCGGCTTCACGGGGTTGTGGCTCATCGGCCTATGGGAGCGCAGCCGCGCCAGTCAGCGGATCAAACAGCGCATGGGACAGCCCGACGCGGTCGCTTCGGCATATTCCCTCCACAGTTACGATATTGCGGGCGACCTCGGCGGCTGGGATGCGTTGAGCAATCTTCGCTGGCGCGCCTGGCAGCGCGGCATCCGCCTCTCCGCGGACATGGTCCCCAATCACATGGGCATCGACTCGACCTGGGTCATCGAACATCCCGACTGGTTTCTCTCGCTCGACCAGCCGCCCTATCCTTCGTACGCCTTCAACTCCGAAAATCTCTCCGACGACCCGCGCGCGGCCATCGTCCTCGAAGACCACTACTATAATCACTCCGACGCGGCCGTGGTTTTCAAACTCCACCATTATCAGACAAACAGAACACGCTACGTCTATCACGGCAACGACGGGACATCCTTCCCGTGGAACGACACCGCGCAGCTCGACTATCTCAAAGCCGAGGCGCGCGAGGCCGTCATCCAGACCATCCTGCACGTGGCGCGGAATTTTCCCATCATCCGCTTCGACGCGGCGATGACGCTGGCGAAGAAACACATCCAGCGGCTGTGGTTCCCCGAACCAGGCGCGGGCGGCGCGATCCCCTCGCGGGCGGAGCGCGGCCTCACGAGGTCCGAATTCGAAGCGGCCATGCCCGAGGAGTTTTGGCGCGAGGTCGTGGACCGCGTCGCGGCGGAAGTCCCCGATACGCTGCTGCTCGCCGAGGCGTTCTGGCTGATGGAGGGATACTTCGTCCGCACGTTGGGGATGCACCGCGTCTACAACTCGGCGTTCATGCACATGCTGCGCGACGAGGACAATGCCAAGTATCGCATGGCGATCAAGAACACGCTGGAGTTCGACCCGCGCATTTTGCAGCGATACGTCAACTTTATGAACAACCCCGACGAGAAGACAGCCGTGGAGCAGTTCGGCAAAGCGGACAAATATTTCGGCGTGTGCGTGGTTTTGTCCACGTTGCCTGGCCTGCCGATGTTCGGTCACGGACAGGTGGAGGGCTTCCACGAAAAATACGGGATGGAGTACCGCCGCGCTAAATGGGACGAGACGCCCGACGAGGGCTTTGTCCGCTATCACGAACAGATCATCTCGCCGCTGCTCCATCGCCGCCGCGTCTTCGCGGGCGTGGAGAATTTCTTCCTGTACGACCTGTTTACGCCAGAAGAAAATGTGGACGAGAATGTGTTTGCATATTCAAACATGACCAGCAGATATGAAGCGGATACGCGGATGGCGGAGCGCGGGCTGATTATCTATCATAATAAGTTTGCGGATACGCGCGGCTGGATAAAAATGTCTGCGGCTTACCTGGAGAATGGACAACTGAAACAAAAATCGTTAGCCGACGCCCTCAGCCTGCCGAATGGACTGAACGACCATGTGATTTTCCGTGACTATGTGACCAACCTGGAATATATCCGCTCATGTCGCGAGATTCACGAGAAGGGATTGTACGTGGAACTGGGCGCGTACAAGTGTCACGCATTTTTGGATTTTCGGACGGTAGACGGCGGACAGTGGGCAGAGATTTGCCGCGCGTTGAATGGCGCGGGTGTGGAGTCCATGCAGGGGAAGTGGGAGGAGATGTTCGGAGTTAAAGATGAAGGCGGAATGATGAAGGATGTAGAGAAAGATGGGAAGAAAAGCGTAAAACGTAAAACGAAAGAAGGAGCGGCGAAAAGGACTGCCGCGAAGAAGCCTGCCGAGAAGAAGCCAAAAGCAAAGAAGAATTCGAGCAGGAAGCCAGCGACAAAGAAGGGACTCTCATATCGCTCCTGAGGATGAGTAAAATTGCCTATTGAGAATCAGACCGTCCCTTAAACTGAGAATTTCAAAGGCGGTTTCTGAGGGTTGGCAAACCCAGAAATTTGTATATAATAGGAATATACGTAAATGATTGACTTTTCCTCCGTCACTAGCTTCGAATGGGACGACGGCAATCGCGACAAGAACTGGGAGAAACACCAGGTCTCGAATAGCGAATGCGAGGAAACGTTTTTCAATTTGCCTCTTCTGCTCCAGCCAGATTCAACCCACTCTCAGACAGAAGATCGTTACTATGTCCTCGGACAGACCAATGCAGGTCGAAGATTGTTTATCTCATTTACGATTCGCGGCGAAAACGTCAGAGTGATCTCCGCTCGCGATATGAGCAAGCGAGAAAGGAATTTCTATGAACAAGCCTATTCCTAACTTCCAATCCGAAAAAGAGGAACGCGCTTTCTGGGCGGAAAACGACTCCATGGATTACCTCGACTGGAAACAGGCCCAACGCGCCATTTTCCCGAACTTGAAGCCTACGCTCAAATCCATTTCCCTGCGCCTGCCCGAATCGATGATCGACGAACTGCGTCAACTAGCGAACGAACGCGATATCCCGTACCAATCGCTCATCAAACACTTCCTGCGCGAGAGTATTGACAATGCCTATTCGGTGAAGTCGTCCAAGTAAAACTGCGAACGTCTCAATTAAACAAACCGTCCCTGAAATTTCCAAGTCAGGGACGGTTCCTTTTTCCACTTACGCGGCGTGTTCAGACCTCCGTCACCCATCCTTTGTACTTTTCATTTCGTCCGCGCACGATCTCCTCGAACATGTCGCGCAGTTTGGACACCACCGGTCCCATCACGCCATTGCCGATCGGGCGGTGGTCCACTTTGGTGATCGCCACCACCTGAGCGGCGGTGCCGGCCATGAAAAGCTCGTCGCAGATGGTCGTCTCGGAACGGTCAATGGGACGCTCCACGACCGGCAGGCCGAGTTCGTCGCGGGTCAGTTGCAGGAGCGAGCGGCGCGTGATTCCCTCGAGGATGTTCTCGGTGACGGGCGGCGTGATCACCGTCCCGTCGCGCACCATGAAGACGTTCATCGCCGAACCCTCGGAGACGTGCCCGTTCTGGTCCAGCGTCAACGCCTCGTCGAACCCCGCCCGCGCCGCGTCGGTCTTTGCCAGCGCCGAGTTGACGTACGCGCCCGAGATCTTCCCGCGCGCAGGGATCACGTTATCGTCAATCCGCCGCCACGAGGAGATGGTCGCGTGCGCGCTCGTGTCGTTCTGGATGTATTTCTGGAACGGCACGCTCCACATCGTCAGGTCGTCCTTCAAATTGTGCAGCCGCACCCCGATCCCCGCGTCGGCCTTATAAAACATCGGGCGGAGATACACGTCGCGCTGCCAGTTCTCCGCGCGCAACAGGTCGAGCATGATCTGGATCAGGCTCTCTTCGGTGTGCGAAACTTCCATGCACAAAAGCCGGGCTGAATGGAGCAGGCGATGAAAATGGTCCCAGGGACGAAAAACAAAGAGCCGTTTCCGCTCCTCGTTCCAATAACCGCGCAGACCGCCAAAGACCCCCGTCCCGTAGTTGAACGCGTGCGTAGCGACGCTGACCTTCGCCTCGCCAAAGGGGACGATCTTGCCCTCGAAATACGCGAACTGTGGTTGGTCCACCAAAACACCTCCAGTGATTGGATCGTCTTGCGCGCGTATTATACACGATGGATTTCGGACGACTCCCCGACGATTCCCCGCCTCTTTCCCGACTTCAAGCGGGCGCGGCCTGCGGACGCGTTTTCCCGCCCTTGACTCCCGCAGCGAAGGCGCTATAATACAATTCGATGTCTGTCGAAATAGATTAACAAAGGTAAAAATGAACGACAAGCCCGAAATACTCGATTTCGTTAAAGCCATGTCAGACGTGGACCGCCTGCGGATCATCGGCCTGCTCGCGCAGAAATCCGCCTCCGCAAAGCAGATCGCGGACGAGTTGCATATACCCTTCCGGGACGCGTATAACCACATCTCCTTTCTGGCGTTTGTAGGAGCTGTCCGCGAAGCGGATGGACAGTACAGCCTCGCGCCCGACGCGGTGGAATCGTTGGCGAAGAACCAGTTCGCCAATCGGAAGGAAGCGTACGTCCCCGCGCCGCATCTCGACGCGAAGTCGCGTAAAGTCCTCGTCACATACTTGAATCCCGACGGCAGCATCCGCCAGATTCCAAGCCAGCCCGAAAAATTGAAGGTCATCCTGGATTATCTCGCGGCCGCCTTCACGCCCGGCGTGGACTACACTGAGAAGGAAGTCAATACCGTCATCCGCCGCTTTAACGTGGATGTTTCGGGGCTGCGCCGCGACCTGATCGATTCAGGCTTAATGGCGCGTGAAAGCAACGGTTCCCGGTATTGGAGGCCGTAACGCAAATTGCCAATTTGCCCGGGCGCAAACCAGCAATTTGTTTTACAAGATGCGAACATGAGCGAAGAACTTGTCACTCTCTTCAAAGCCCTCTCTGACGCGAACCGTCTCAAGATCATTGGCCTGCTCGCGCAGCAGCCGTATTCAGTGGAGGAACTCGCCGCCCTGCTTGGTCTTCAAGCCTCCACTGTTTCGCACCATCTATCGCGGCTCGTCAAAGTGGGCCTGGTCAACGCCCGCGCCGAGGGATACTACAGCGTCTATCAATTGGACAAGTCCGCGCTGGAGGCGATGTCGCGCAGCCTGTTCTCGCCCGAGAAGATCGCTTCCAGCGCCGAAGATGTGGACCTCGACGCCTACGACCGCAAGGTGTTGGCCGATTACAGGCGCCGCGACGGGAGCCTGAAAACGATCCCCGCGCAGCGCAAAAAGCTGGACGCCGTCCTGCGTTATGTGGCGAAGGCCTTCGACGTGGGCAGACGTTACAGCGAGAAACGCGTCAACGAAATCCTGGGACAATATCACGAAGACACAGCCAGCCTGCGGAGGGGACTCGTTGGCGCTGGGCTGATGAAACGCGAAAGCGATGGGAGCGCGTACTGGCGAGCGGAGTGAACGCCAGGCTATTGACGCCCCCAAGTCGGCGCCCATGGCCTGAAAGAGACCGCCGCCTTTCTCGTTGACGATTCAAAAGGCGGATGATAGAATACCGCCGCATTAGACGCCCCCATCGTCTAGCGGCCCAGGACGGAGCCCTCTCAAGGCTCAAACAGGGGTTCGAGTCCCCTTGGGGGCACCTTCTTATAGACAAACTTTCGAGTTTGTCTATTTGTTTTCAAACAACCGTCTCCGTTTGGGGATGCTATTCGAGTCCCCTTGAGGGCGCAAAAAAGTCGCCGTAAAAAGCGGCTTTCTTTATTTTTGGCTCCCCTGCAATTAACAGACAGGAATCGCCACAAAGTATCCTTGAACGGGGGAGCGCCCTGAATGATGAAAATTTGGAATCCCGAAGTTCTACTTCGGGAAAGCCGCAAGTAGAACTTTCGGAATCCTTTTTATTTCATATCAGCCGTCTGAGACTGTTTCTTAAGCACACGGATTCTCGCGGTAAAAATCCGTGTTTGTCCGCGCAATCCGTCAAATTCACGTACAAAAAGAAGTAAGGATGAAAGCGCCCTGCAGATCGCGTTCCTCAACGGCTCGAAGAAATCCCCAGTTTCTCCGCCAATTCCTGATCGC
Source organism: Candidatus Denitrolinea symbiosum (assembly GCA_017312345.1). Lineage (NCBI taxonomy): Bacteria > Bacillati > Chloroflexota > Anaerolineae > Anaerolineales > Anaerolineaceae > Candidatus Denitrolinea > Candidatus Denitrolinea symbiosum. The sequence goes on from BLAA01000001.1 coordinate 342,593, forward strand.
TCGGCTCGACGAGAATGGATCCGTCCGGGAAAACGATGGTCGGGATGCTTCGATTACCGCCGTTGATCCGTTTGACGGTCTCCGCCGCCTCAGGATTCTCGTCCACGTTCACATTTTCATAGACGATCCCGTGCCGCTTCAAAAACGCCCGGGAGCGTTTGCAATCGGAACACCATTCCGCGCTGTAGACGATGATGGGTTTATCCATGTTTTCCTCCGTGTTTTAATTTCTCTCGCGTTGATTATATCGAATCAGGTACAATTCCTCCATCCATGCTCGAAAAACTGCCCGCTCTCCTCTGGCTCCTCGCGTGGACTTCCGGCGGACTGCTCCTCGCCGCCTCCGCCTTCCGCCTGCCGCGCCGACTCATCTTCGGCGCCGGGCTCGCCCTCGGCGCAATGACGCATTGCCTGAATCGGCCGCTGTCCATTTACCCAAAGGTCGTCTGGGACAAATGGCTACAATCGTTTCCGCTGCCCCTTTAGCGGAAACCAAATTTAAAACAAGAGGTAACTTTGCATTTCTTGACTGTTTTGACCCTTTTCCTTTTGTGGGCTGCTGCCTGGACTATCGGCGGCTACTTGATCGCGCACGCCGTTTTTCACCTGCGTCGCGAGCGCACGATGGTTGGCTTTGCAATCGGGCTTGTTCTGCAGTTGTGGTTTTCCAATTGGATGGCCCACCTCCTGCCTGTGCCGCATTCGTTTTGGGCGGGAGCGGGCATTGTGTTTCTCTTCGGACTGTTTATCGCGTGGCCTTCTCTCCAGAAGGATTGGCGGACTTTTGATATCTCCTGGTTGCAGATTATTGCATTCGGTCTTCTCGTTTATGTCTTCTATTCCATCGGACGCGGGCTGGATATCTTCGATGATTTTCAAAACGTAACTACAACCTCCATCATGGGAGCGGGGGATATTCCGCCTCATTTTCCGTTCGCTCCCAAGTTGGTATTTGGATATCACTATCTCTTGTTGCTTTTCGGGGCGCAACTTATGCGCATCGCGGATATGTTCCCGTGGTCGGCGCTGGATATGGCGCGTGCTGTTTCTTTATCCCTGTTGCTCATGCTCGTTTATCTTTGGACACGCCGTATCACGCGCAGCCAACTGGCAGCCTGGTTGGGCGCGATCTTTGTAGCCTTTGCAAGCGGCACGCGCTGGTTATTGTTGCTGCTTCCTGCTCGTGCGACGCAGAGCATTTCAGCCAATATCACCTTGATTGGCTCAGGAGCCTCCACCGCTTCTGATCTTGCCGCTGGTCTCCTGACAAATTGGAAGATCGAAGGAGATGGTCCTATTCCCTTCCCATTTGCATATGCCAATGGAATTCATAGCCCGACCGTCATGGCGCTAGGCGGCATAGGCGCATTGGATCTGGTAATTTTTCTTTTGCTTATCATGTTATTCGGCCGTCTACGCGATTTTAAGAGCGGCTTTGTCCTTACAGCCCTGTTTGCCGCCTATGCCCTCAGTGGCGAATATACCTATTTGATTATGTTCCCAAGTCTGGGACTGGTGTTGTTGATCCACTGGATTCGCGCCCGCCGATTCCCGCTCCCAAGATCGCTTCTGGCTACGCTCGCGGTTGCCGCGACCTCTCTGGTCTTCGTCTCCATTCAGGGCGGAGTCCTGACCGAGATCCTGCGCGGTAAACTCACTTCCGCAAGAGATGAAGGCTCTTTTCATACATTCAACTTTTCCTTATCCATGCCATCGCTTGTTTCTGGACATCTGGGATTCCTAAGTCTCTTGAATCCCGCCCAACTTGTCGCCGCGTTGTTTGAGATAGGACCCGTCATTCTTGCCCTGCCCGGGTTGTTCCTTTGGGGATTTAAGATGCTGCGCGCCCGGAAGTGGTGGGAAGCCGGAGTGTCTGCTAGCGCCGCATTGGGTATTTTTTCACTGTTTGTTAAATATGCAGGCACAGCCGGACAAAGCGCCAACGTACGATTACTGGCGACATTTATCATTCCGCCCACATTTTATGCGGCGCCACTGGCTTGGGTCTGGCTGAAGAAGCGCGGGGAACCGGCCCGAATTGCCGCAGCGGCGCTTGCCCTGGTCACAGTCTTTGGCGGCTTGCAATACTTTGGAATTCAGATGATTGCGGCTCAAAAGCCTGTTCTGCCGCTTTTCATCACTGCATTGGATGTACAGATGGAGAAGCGTTACTGGAATCGGCTCCCACATGGCGGAATGGTGTTTGATTCCGATCCGCGGCGCGCCGTCACGGTATTTGGTCGTTCTACCGATGCGATGGTTGCCTGGAAACTGAAGCCTGAATGGGAGGCATTGTTGAACAACCCCGATCCATATATACTGAAATCAGCCGGATACGATTTTATTTATTTTGGAGGGGATTTCTGGCAGAAGTTGACCGACGCGCAGCAGAAGAAATTGCAAGATACCTGCGTGAAAGCGGTGGATGAAGTCGAGGGTGTTCGCGGACCAAATGATGCCCGCAAAGACTTTCGCAGATTGTTGGATATTTCATCCTGCCAAAGCCCTTAAGCGAGCGGTTTATTCCTTTTCCAAAACCACTAACAGCCGTGTAGCAAACAGGGCTGGGAATGGGCGCAACAATTTTTCCAGGAATTTCATGAACGGATACGCAAAGGACGGGTAAAGTTGCGGTCCTGTATATCCGCCCGAAGCGACATACGCCAATGCGGCGATTCGCTGAACTTCGATGATTCGCCACCCTTCCAGGCGGTCTGTAAAATGTTCTTGGACAAAGATACGCGTGGCATTTCCCTGTGCGGCGTAGTAATCAATATTATCCGGCATCCAGTCCTGTGGCGCCCGCCATTGTATCCGAGCGAGTTTGCCGATCGGCTCGACATGCAGCAGTCCGTAGACGATATATCCCAGCGCGCTCAAGGCTGGCTCCATGAGAATCAAACGTCCGCCTGATTTGAGTACGCGCTGGAACTCCGCGAGGGCTGTTCCGGGGTAGCGCAGATGATGGAATACGTCCACCATAAACAGATCTGAGAGAGATGCGTCAGCAAAGGTTAATTTGTAGGCGTTTTCGACCTGGTCGATCCAGGAATAGGGAAAGAGATCTGTGCGTACGCATTCAGGGATGGAATCGTGGATATTTCCCATACCTGAGCCAAGCTCCACAACCTTACCTTCGAGCAGGTTGCTCTGATAGGCCGCCATGATCCGATAAAAATCGTTGTAAATTCTGTGCAACAGCGGTTTACGATTCCAAATCTCGTGATTTTTTTCAATCAATTCTTTGTGCAGAAAGATACCCATATTTCTCCCAGGGAGACAAAATGATCAATGCAAATGTCCATTGAGAAACGGACAAAGCCAATTGGTCGGGTTACACAAACTTAATCCTCCGCGCCGCGTACCAGACCATGCGGATCAGCAACAGACCGTGTTTCCAGCGCGAGATGTTGGTAGCGCCGTACGTCCGCTCGCGGTAACGGATGGGGAGGTCAACGATTTTGAGATTCAGTTTCGCCGCGCCGAAGATCAGGTCAAAATCTCCGAAGGGATCGAAGTCGCCGAAGTAGGAACGGTTGGCGGCGATGCGTTCGTAGTCCTTTTTCCACAAAACTTTCGTACCGCAGAGCGTATCTTTGATGGGTTGTCCGAGCAGGGAGGTGAACGCCCAGCTGAAGAATTTGTTGCCGAGGAAGTTCAATCCCTGCATGGCTTGTTTTTCCATCGGATAGACCAGCCGCACGCCGTTGACGAATTCTCCGCGTCCCGAGCGCAGGGCCTCGTAGAAGCGCGGCAGGTCTTCGGGCGGGACGGTCAGGTCGGCGTCGAGGATCATCAGGATGTCGCCGGTCGCCGCGTCGAAGCCGGCGCGGATCGCGTCCGCTTTGCCGATGCCCGGCTGGCGCAGAACGCGGCTTGGGGTCGCGGGATGCAAAGCGATCTCGCGTTCGATGACCGCGTAGGTGTCGTCTTTGGAATGTCCCTCGACGAAGATGAGTTCGGTGGCGCGTCCCATTTGCGGAGTCCGCTCGAAGATGGAGCGGATGTTCCCCGCCTCGTTGCGCGCCGCGATGACGACTGACACGCTCGGCTCTTCAACAGGAACAGGCTGCAAACGCGCGATGAGGAAGTTCGCCAGCGCGAGGCCGCGGAAGACCGGCAGGCGGACGAGGACGCGGTTGCAGAACGCGGCGAGGAGCGGGATGGGAAGCGGGAGGAGTATCTCGCGCCAGTCGCGGATGGTCTCGAATCCCGCGAGGGTCAATATGCCGCGCAGGTCGTCGGCGGTGAGCCAATTCTGCTTGAGGATCGGCACGGCGAGACGGGCGCGCTGGGCGAGGCTGAGAACGCCCTGCCAGAGATTGCTGTAAACGTTGACGATGACGCGCGTGCGCGGCGTACACAGCGGACGGATCTGCTCGAAGACGCGCTGCACGTCCCAGGCGTCGTTGACGAGGTCGGAGAGGATGATGACGTCGAAGGTCTCTTTGAGGAACGAAAGATCGTGCGCGTCGGCATGGACGAATTCGAGGGGACGGGGAACGGAAGACAGGTGACGGGCGACGGCGCGGCTCGTCATCTCGGGGGAGAAGTCTACGCCGAGGCCGCGCGCCGGTCGGACGGACGCCAGCAGCTCGCCGTATCCGCTGCCGATTTCGAGGACGCGCTGTCCCGGACTGACGAGGAAGCGGTAGATTTCCTTGAGGCGTTTATGATACGCGCCGCCCCAGCCGCGCCACGTGTCGCGCATGCGCGCCACTTTGTCCCATTGGGCCATGCGGGTTTGCTGGTATTGTTGTCCGGCGGAATCGAAGAGGGGAGAGTTCATGGGGAGGATTTTACCAGCGAAAAAAGGGTTGGCTCATGTTCAGAACAAGTGATTACGGACCAGTTTAGCGACGAGACTCGGCGAGATGCGTTTATGGTTCACAGCCAATTCGTGGATGGCGGCATAGCCTGACAAGTATGCTTTATGAACACCGCGATAGGGTCGCAAGAAATTACGCAACCCTGTCCAGCCGCCTTCGTTGGAGTTGACGTGGACTTCCCGAACGCCATCTCCATCGTCATCACGTGCATATTCATTCTTTCCATGACAGACGGTGTGACGCACGCGTTGTAAGCGATTGTAACTGTCGTATTCATCTGTGTAGAGCGTCGCTTCTGGTCTGGTAAAGTTCTCGACAAATGGACACAAGCTATCGCCTTTTGTATCTGGCATCACTTGGATCCGCACTTGGCGCGTTTCGCGCCCAATCACTGCGCAGACCGGCGGACGATCATTCGCATACGTCCCTCGCCCGCGCCGTTTATTGGCTCGTTTGCGAGGCGGATCCTGCGGATCGCCGTGCCACTCTCCTTTTTTCCCCCGCGTTCTGGAACATTTCGTCGGTTTCGACTTCCAGATCGCTCAAGGGTTTGGTCGCTTGTTCCTTCTTGGCATTCGCCTGAAGCAGATGCCTCACGGTCAGCCCGGTTGTGCGACTGATGCTCAATTCTCGCGACAACTTCGCCGTTGGCTTCCCCTGCACCACCTCGCGAATGAAAAGGATAGTTTGCTCAGGAGTGAAGTGTCTTCCTTCAAACGCAGTTCCGCTGTAGAGATTGTAGATGCCACGACAGGCTTTGCACCGATATACAATCAGACCGCTTTGTTTGGTCTTACGAAATCGAGTCGCCTGCTCAAGACCAGCTTTACAATGTGGGCATTTCAATCCATCGGGATGAAAATGCTCGGTTAGCCAGACCGTACATGCATCTCGATCCATGAGTTCAACAATTGGAAAGTCCATGCCCCTATTCTACCGAATCACTTGTTCTGAACATGAGCCAAAGGGTTTCTGTTGGGTAAACTTTGGATAAATTTAAGTTGACAAATTAAAATTATCGGATAAAATCGAGCTATGAGCATTCAAAGAGAAATCACTTCCCAGGCAGAAAAGCATCTTGAGATGGACGATGCGCTTCTTTTCATCGGAGCGCGTCAGGCGGGAAAAACCACCATCCTGCGGCAATTGGAAAATCTCATTAAAACAAGAGGCCAACCCACAATTTTTCTCAACCTGGAAGACAGGGAAATCCTTTCGCTCCTCGATCAGTCGTTAAAGAATCTTTTCCAGATCGCGCCCATTGACCTGCAAACCAAAACCTTCGTTTTTGTTGATGAAGTTCAATACCTGAAAGACCCGACCAATTTCATCAAGTACTTCTTCGACGAATATCGCGGAAAAATAAAGATCGTCGCTTCCGGCTCCTCGGCGTTTTACGTGGATCGCGGTTTTCGCGATTCGCTGGTTGGCAGAAAAAAGATCTTCAATGTGTACACCCTCTCGTTCCGGGAGTTTTTGCGCTTCAAAGGCGAGGACGCGTTTTCAGCAAGGGATTTTTCCGATCTGACGAAAATGGAATTGGACAGGCTTCATCCCCTGCTTGCCCAATACATGGCTTACGGAGGCTATCCGAGGGCGGTCATGGCGCCGTTGGAAGAAAAACGGAATGTTCTCACCGACATTCTCTATTCCTATATAAAAAAGGACATCTATGAAGCAGGAGTCAGAAGAGAGGAAACATTTTATAGATTATTCAAGGCGCTTGCCCAACAGGTCGGCAGCCTGGTTAATGCTTCCGAATTAGCCGCGACGTTTGGAGTTTCCCAGCCCGCGATTGACAATTACCTGTATGTCATGCGAAAGTCTTTTCATATTGAGTTGATTCGGCCTTTTTATAGGAACATCCGTAAAGAGATTACGAAAATGCCCAAGGTCTATTTTTACGATCTGGGGCTGCGAAATGTCATATTGAACAATTTCGATCTTCATGAAACCAGACACGATAAAGGCCAGATACTCGAAAACCTGTTCTTCAGGGCATTGCTGGAAAGGACTACCATAGATGAGATTCGATTCTGGCGGACCGCCGCGCAAAACGAAATTGATTTTGTCGTCGGTGATCAGGCGTATGAGATCAAGTCGAACAAGCAATCAGCCAGGGCGGAAAAATACAAAATCTTTCAGCAGGAATATCCAGAGATCAACTTGGAGTTCCTTGACCTGAATGACATCGTCGGTTTTTTGTAAGTTGTAACGCGAGACGGATAGGAGCGCCAGGGAACGCGTTGCGCGGTACGCGCAAACAACGGTTTTCTCAGAGCGCCAAAACCAGGCCTGGGTATTTTGCGTGTTATAATTCAGTCGCTGAATTTTGACCTATGGAAATCACCGAAACCTCCCGCGAACTCACCCTCCTCGAAGAGATCGAGAGCGATCCCAACGTGAACCAGTCCGCGCTCGCCACACAACTCGGCGTGGCGGTTGGCACGGTGAACTGGCATTTAAAACGCCTCATCGAAAAAGGCTACGTCAAAGTCTCGCGCGCCGAACGCAAGAAACTGCGCTACATCATCACGCCCGAGGGCCTGGCCCTGCGCGCCCGCCTGGCAGTGGACTACGTGGAGAATTCCCTCTCCCTCTACCGCAAGACCCGTCAGCGCGTGAAGGATCACATCGTGAAGATCCGCCGCGCGGGACAGGACCGCGTCCGCATCCTCGGCGAGGGCGACGTGGCGGACATCGCCCGCCTCACCTGCCTCGAACAGGGGATCGAGGTGACGACGGACGCGTCCGCGCCCGCGTTGGATATCAAAGGCTGGAAGATCATTTTGCGGATGGGAGACGAGCCATGACGCGTCACGCGGTCATCACGGGCGGCGCGGGCTACATCGGTTCGCTCCTGACCTCGGAGCTGTTGCGCGCGGGCTGGCGCGTCACCGTCCTCGACAGCCTGCTGTTCGGCGGCGAGTCGCTCGTCCCGTTTTTGTCTCATCCCAGCTTCCACTTCGTCAAAGCGGATGTGACCGATCCGCGCGCCGTCAAAGATTCTCTCAAAGGCGATTGGGCGAAACCCGAGGCGGTGATCCATCTCGCCGCGATCGTCGGTTTCCCTGCGTGTCAGGCCGTCGGGAAGCAGGCCGCGTGGAAGTACAACGTCGAGGCGACGAAGATGGTCTTCGAGCAGGCGTCCGCTTTGGGGGCGGAACGATTCGTGTTCGCGTCCAGTTACAGCAACTACGGTCTCTCGCCCGACGGCAAGCCCGTCACCGAGGAATCGCCGCTCAATCCGCAGTCCCTGTATGCCGAGACGAAGATCGCGGCCGAGGAGTACCTGCTCGGGCAAAAGGACGCGCCCGCCGCGCCGCTGCTGTTCCGCCTGGCGACGCTCTATGGGATTTCCCCGCGCACGCGCTTCGACCTGATCGTAAACCAGTTCGTGCTGGAGGCGTTCTCCAAGCGCGAGCTCATCATCTATCAGCGCGGCTACTCGCGGTCGTTCGTCCACGTGCGCGATACCGTGCGTGGCATCCTGCTCGGACTGGACGCGCCTGAAGCGAAGACGCGCGGCCAGGTCTATAATCTCGGCGCGGACAACGGCAATTACACAAAAGACCAGATCGTCAACCTGGTGCTGGTGCGCATGCCCGAAACCGTGGTGGAATACAAAAACCTGACCTTCGGCGGCGACATGCGCGACATCACCGTGTCGTTCGAGAAGATCCGCCGCGAACTCGGTTTCGAGACCGCGCTGACCGTGGACGACGGAATCCGCGAGCTGGTCTTCGCGCTGAAGAGCGGGCTGATCCGCAATCCGCACGATGAGAAATATCGGAACGCGCAGTTCATTGTGCAGTAGCAGATAGGCGCGTGGACAAGCGCTCACATAACCATGAATGCCTGAACGCTTGCCTGCCATCCCCAAGGAGAAAACATGCCAAATAATTTCTGGCAAAACAAAAAAGTAATCGTCACAGGCGGGGCGGGATTCCTCGGCTCGTTTGTGACCGCGAAACTCAAAGAGCGCGGCGCGACGGACATCTACATCCCGACCATCGAGAATTTCAATCTGGTGGATCCCAACGACATTCGCCGCCTATATGACGAGACGTTGAAAGACTTCGACCCGAAGAACGCGATCGTCATCCACCTCGCCGCGCACGTGGGCGGGATCGGCGCGAACCGCGAGCATCCCGCCGAGTTCTTTTACGATAACTTGATGATGGGCGTGGAGTTGATGCATCAGGCCTGGCAGCGCGGCGTCGGCAAATTCGTCGCCATCGGGACGGTGTGCGCTTATCCCAAGTTCACGCCAGTCCCGTTCAAGGAAGACGACCTGTGGAACGGCTATCCCGAAGAGACCAACGCGCCTTACGGCCTCGCCAAGAAGATGATGCTGGTGCAGGCGCAGTCGTACCGCCAGCAATACGGCTTCAATGCCATCTTCCTGCTTCCCGTGAATCTCTACGGCCCGCGCGACAACTTTAATTTGCAGACTTCGCACGTCATCCCCGCGCTGATCCGCAAGGCGCTGGAGGCGAAAGACCGCGGCGACCGCGAACTCCGCGTCTGGGGCGACGGCTCGCCGACGCGCGAATTCCTCTTCGTGGAAGACGCCGCGGACGGAATCGTCACCGCCGCCGAAAAGTACAACGGCGACCTGCCCGTCAACCTCGGCTCGGGCTACGAGATCTCCATCAAAGACCTGACCGAGATGATCGTCCGCATGACGGGCTTCGAGGGCGAACTCGTCTGGGAGACGGACAAGCCCAACGGTCAGCCGCGCCGCGGCTTGGACGTGACGCGGGCGAGGGAACTCTTCGGCTGGGGCGCGCAAGTCCCGTTCGAGGAAGGGATGCGGCGCACCATCGAGTGGTTCAAGGAAAACAGGCAGAGAATAGAGAGCAGAGAAAGAAAGTAGAGAGCAGAGAACAGAGAGTAGAGAACAGTCTACTCTTTACCACTACTCTCTAATCTCTAATCATCTTATGACCGAAATTACCAAACACGAACCCGCCACCATCTATATCAAGCCTTCACACGGACTCGCCGCGCTCAACCTGCGCGACTTGTGGGTGTACCGCGAATTGGTCTTCTTCATGGTCTGGCGCGACGTGAAAGTGAAATACAAGCAGACGCTGCTCGGCATGGCCTGGGCGGTGATCCAGCCCGTGATGACCATGCTCGTCTTCACGTTCCTGTTCGGCACGGTCGCGAAACTTCCCACCGACGGGATTCCCTACCCCGTCTTCTCGTTCACCGCGCTGCTGCCGTGGGGACTCTTCGTCACCGCGCTGAATCAGGGCAGCCGCTCGCTCGTGGCGCACAACAACATGGTGACGAAGATCTACTTCCCGCGTCTCATCCTGCCGATGTCGGCGGTCCTCGCGGGACTTGTGGACTTTGCCATCGCCTTCGTCATCCTCGTCGCTTTGATGGCCTATTACCACGTGACTCCCGCCTGGAACCTGGTCTGGACTCTGCCTCTCTTCCTCCTGCTGGCGCTCGTCGCCGCGCTCGGAGTCGCGCTCTGGCTCTCGGCGATCAACGTCAAATATCGCGACGTCAACCAGGCCCTCCCGTTTCTGACTCAGTTCTGGCTGTTCGCCACGCCCGTGGCATATTCCTCCTCGGTCATCTCTCCCAAATGGCAGATCGTCTACTCGCTCAACCCCATGGCGGGAGTGGTCAACGGCTTCCGCTGGGCGCTGCTCGGATCGGGCAACGGCCCCGACGCGGCGCTGTGGGTCTCGGCGGCGATTTCCATCCTCGTGCTGGTGACGGGACTGTTCTACTTCCGCAGCACGGAAAAGACTTTTGCAGATACGATTTAGTAGTATCAGGTATCAGGTATCAAGTGTCAGGTATCAAGTATCAGGTTGCATAATCAGATGAGGAGGTTAATATGGCGCTGATAAAACGCTTTGAAGATATCCAAGCCTGGCAAGAGGCGCGTGTCCTTGTGAAGATGATTTATACGTTGACCAAGAAAGAGCAGTTTTCCAAAGATTATGGCATGAAAGATCAAATCCAGCGGGCGGCAGTTTCCACGATGACCAATATTGCAGAAGGTTTCGATTGCGAGTCAAAAGTTGAATTTGCCCGTTTTCTCGGCTTTGCGCGTCGTTCAGCGGTCGAGACTCAATCTCTTCTCTATGCCGCGCTGGATATAAACTATATTACCCAAACCGAATTCGACGCGCATTATGAACAAGCCCGCAAAGCAAAGGCCCTCATCGGCGGCTTCAAACGCTCGCTCGGCAACAAATAGCTTCAATTATCCAACCTGACACCTGACACCTGGCACCTGGCACCTGACACCTGACACCTGACACCTGACACCTGGCACCTGACACCTGGCACCTGACACCCATGACAACAGCAATTTCCGTTAAAAATCTCGGCAAGAAATACATGATCGGCGCGGCGGAGACGAAGTTCCGCTACAACATGCTGCGCGACGTGATCGTGGACACGGTCTACGCGCCAGTGCGACTCGCCAAGGCGCTGGTCGGAAAGTCCGAGCGACGCGCCAACAAGAATTTCATCTGGGCGCTGGACGACGTCTCCTTTGACCTCGAGGAGGGGAAAGTCCTCGGCATCGTGGGACGCAACGGCGCGGGGAAAAGCACCCTGCTCAAGATCCTCTCCCGCGTCACCGAACCGACCAGGGGGACGGTCGCCGTGCGCGGCCGCGTCGGGTCGCTGCTGGAGGTGGGGACGGGCTTCCATCCCGAACTGACTGGCCGCGAGAACATCTACATGAACGGCGCGATCCTCGGCATGAAACGCGCCGAGATAGACGCCAAATTCGACGAGATCGTGGACTTCTCCGAAGTCGCCGCGTTCATTGATACGCCCGTCAAGCGCTACTCGTCGGGCATGTACCTGCGTCTCGCCTTCGCCGTCGCCGCGCACCTCGAACCCGAGATCCTCGTGGTGGACGAAGTGCTGGCGGTGGGCGACGCGGAGTTCCAGCGCAAGTGCCTCGGCAAGATGGGCGACGTGGCCCAGCAGGGACGCACCGTGCTGTTCGTCAGTCACAACATGTCCGCCATTCTGCGCCTCACGCAGGAAACCATCGTGCTGAACAAGGGACGCCTCGTCATGCGCGCGCCGACGCAGGAAGCCGTGGACTTCTATCTCTCGTCGGGACAGGCGCAGGCTGGAGAGTGCGTCTGGGAGGCGGACGAAGTCCCAGCCGCGAGCGCGCCGTTTACGCCGATCCGCCTCACGGTCCGCGACCGAAGCGGCAAAGTCGTGGACACGATCCGCTCCACCGAGGAGGTCGCGCTCGAATTCGAATATCGTCTCGACGCGCCCGTCACGGGCCTGCGCGTCGGGATCTACGTCTCCACCATGCGCGGCGAATACGTGCTCGCCTCGTTCGACACCGACGACGCGTCCCGCTTTGAAAATCACGCGGCGCGCGCCGCGGGTCGTTACGTCAGCCGCGCAATTTTCCCGCCCGACATGTTCAACGACGGGCGTTACAGCGTGGGCGTGAACGCGTCGTCGTTCGGCGTGCGCCGCTACTTCATGGACGAGAACGCGCTGGCGTTCAACGTGGACATCAGCGGCGCGCCTGGCACGCACTGGCCCGAACCGCGCGTCGGCCCCATCCGCCCGCGGCTGGAGTGGAAGATCGAGAAAATCAGTGATTAGAGAACGGAGAACAGTCGCGTTGACTACTCTCTGCTCCCTACTCTCTCCCTCCCTATGAACAAAACCCTCCGCAACTTCCTCGGCGAACTGCCGCTCGCGGCCGAACTCGATTACGCCCTTCGGCAAAAATCCCGCGCCCGCAAAGACCACTTCAACCTGCATCGGCTGGAGAAGTCCCTGCCCGCGCTGGCGAAGGTCGCCGCGCCGTTCGCGCAGGACGCGCCGCGCGGCAAAAAAATATTATTCTTCGCGACGCTCCATTACTGGATCGAACAGTCCGCCGTCGTCAGCCTCGCGCTCGCGGGCCTCGGCCACAACGTCACGCTGTTGACCCTGCCCTACTCCGAGTGGCACAAGAAGATGGACAAGATGACCCAGCGGCAGCGCGTCCTCCACACGCGGGACGCGCTCGCCGCGCTTGCTCCCCTCGTCGAACACGCCTCCTTCCTTGACCTTCGGCTGGTCTCCGATCTCCCCGCGTCTCTCCAGGCTGACGTGGAGGAGGTCTCCCGCTGGGACGCGCAGTACACGCTCATGCGCGAGGAAGTGGACCTGGCGGACGCGTCCGACCGCGCCCTCTACGACCTGCGCCTCGAGCGCAACGGATTCGCCGCCCGCGCCGCGCTGGCGTACATGCAGGCGAATCGCCCCGACGTCGTCCTCATCCCGAACGGACTCATCCTCGAAATGGGAATCGTCTTCCGCGTGGCGCGGCATTTGGGAATCCCCGCCGTCACTTACGAGTTCAACGACCAGCGCGAGCAGATCTGGCTGGCGCAGAACTCGTCCATCATGCAGCAGGACACCGACTACCTCGTGGAGGCGCGCTGCCATCTCCCGATGACCGACGCCATGTACGAGCGCCTCGCGGATTTGGAAAACGCCCGCCGCGGCGCGCGCGTGTGGGGCAAGTCGAAGCGGCTGTGGCAGTACGTCTCCTCGCAGGGCGCGGACGAGACGCGCAAAACGCTCGGGCTGGACGACCGTCCCGTCGTCATGCTGGCCGCGAACGTGCTGGGCGACAGTCTCACTTTGGGACGCGATATCTTCGCCGCTTCGATGACCGAATGGATCACGAAGACCGTCCAGTTTTTTGCCGCCCGCCCTGACGTCCAGTTAGTGATCCGAATCCACCCTGGCGAGAAACTCGTCCCGCAGGCAAAGTCCATGGGAGTCGTCGTCCGCGAGGCTTTGCCCGAAATCCCGAATCACATCCACGTCATCGGCGCGCTGGACAAGGTCAACACCTACGACCTGATCGAGATCGCGGACCTCGGTCTCGCGTACACGACGACCGTCGGCCTCGAGACCGCCATGAACGGCGCTCCCGTCGTCTCCTGCGGACGGACGCACTACCGCGGCCGCGGCTTCACCGTTGACCCGAACTCGTGGGACGAATATTTTTCCGCGCTCGAAAGCGTTTTGTCCGACCTGCCCGCGCATCGTTTGAGCGACGGGCAAATCGCCAAAGCGTGGAATTACGCCTACCGTTTCTTCTTCGAGTACCCGCGCCCGTTCCCGTGGCGGCTGATGAATTTCTGGGACGACCTGGAAATTTGGCCGCTGGAAAAAGTTCTGAGCGACGAAGGCCGCGCGCAGTTTGAGGATACGTTCAAGTTTTTAGTTGGAGAACCATTTACGTGGCGGTAGGGGCGAACCTGCGTGTCCGCCCTGGTCGCGCCAGACCAGGATAGGGCAGACACACAGGTCTGCCCCAACGAGCAGGTCTGCTCCAACGAGCAGGTCTGCCCCAACGAGCAGGTCTGAGGGCAGACACACAGGTCTGCCCCAACACAGGCCTGCCCCAACGAGCAGGTCTGCCCCAACAAGCAGGTCTGCCCCAACGAGTCACACCGCGTAAAATTATAACCATGTCCGAAAACACCAAACAACAAGTCCGTGAGTTTTACGACCAGATCGGCTGGTCGCAGGTCGGCGAGGGCGTTTATCAAAACGCCCGTTACGAAGACCTGCGTCCCGTCTCGCGCGAGTACATCCACAAGACGCGCCTGCGGACGATGAACGGACTGATCCCCGACGGGAAGTTCCTGCTTGACGCGGGTTCGGGCCCCGTGCAGTACGAGGAGTACAAAGTCTATTCGCAGGGATACGAGAAGCGCGTCTGCCTCGACATCTCCATCCAGGCGCTGCGCGAAGCGCGGACTCGAATCGGCGGCCACGGGCTGTTCGTCGTCGGCGACCTCGCCAACCTCCCGTTCAGGAATGACGCGTTCGACGGGGCCGTGTCCATGCACGCCATCCATCACCTGCCGCTGGAGGAACATCCGCGCGCCTACGCGGAGATCCACCGCACGCTCGCGCCCGGGCGGACGGCGGCCATCGTCAACGGCTGGCACGATCCGCTCATCAGCCGCATGGCCGAGCCGTTGATCGGATGGATGCGGAAACTGGCGGGACGTTCGGCCAAGAAGAAAAAAGAATGGACGATCCAGGACAACCCCGACGGGACCTTCGTGGAGAAGATGACGCCCGCCTGGCTCAAGCAGGAGATCGGCTCGCGGATGACCATCGAGATCAAACCCTGGCGCAGCATGAGCACGCGCATCCTGCGCTGGTTCGTCCGTCCGTTCGGCGGACGGACCTTTTTGCGGTTCGTTTTCTGGCTCGAAGATGCCTTCCCGAATTTTTTCGCCGAGAACGGACAATATCCGTTGATCGTGGTGAAAAAATGACAGGCGCCGCTATGAAAATAAAAAGGATTCCGCAGGTTCTACTTGCGGCTTTCCCGAAGTAGAACTTCGGGATTTCAGATTTTCATCATTCGGGGTGAACCCGTTCATGGATACTTTGTTGCAAACACTTTAACAGTTTGTCGCTGCAAGCGAAGCGGTCTCCCGACCTGCGAGGAGAGCGCTCTGACGCCTTCGGCGTTTCTCAATGACATGAGGAGAAATTATGGACTGGAAAAATCAAGTCGTGCTCGTCACCGGCGGGACGGGATCGTTCGGCAAGAAGTTCGCCGAGATCCTGCTCAAGGAACAAGCGCCAAGGAAGATCATCATCTTCAGCCGCGACGAGTTGAAACAGCACGAAATGCAGGTGATGGGCTTCAACCAGCCCAGCCTGCGTTACTTCATCGGCGACGTGCGCGACCGCGAACGCCTGCGCCGCGCCATGCACGGCGTGGACATCGTCGTCCACGCGGCCGCGCTCAAACAGGTCCCAGCCTGCGAGTACAATCCGATGGAGGCCGTCAAGACCAACATCATGGGGACGAGCAACGTCCTCGAAGCCGCGCTTGACGCGGGCGTCAAGAAAGTCCTCGCCCTCAGCACCGACAAAGCCGTCAGCCCGGCAAATCTCTACGGCGGGACCAAACTCGTCGCCGAGAAACTCGTCATCCAGTCGAACAACTACGCGGCGGGGTCGTCCACGCGCTACGCCTGCGTCCGCTACGGAAATGTCGTCGGCTCGCGCGGCTCGGTCGTGCCGCTCTTCCTCAAGCAGCGCGCCAGCGGCAAGATCACCATCACCGACGAACGCATGACCCGCTTCTGGCTCTCGCTCGATCAGGGCGTGCGCTTCGTCATTAAGTGCATCGAACAGATGGAAGGCGGCGAGGTCTTCATCCCGAAAATCCCCAGCACCACGGTCATTGACCTCGCCCGCGCCATCGCGCCCGAAGCGGACATCGAGATCATCGGCATCCGTCCCGGCGAAAAACTGCACGAAGACCTGCTGTCCGAAGACGAGGCCCGCAACGCGGTCGAACGCGACGGCATGTACATCATCAAACCGCCCGAGACGCTCTGGGACCGCGACCGTCATTACGGCGGCGAGCCCCTCCCCGAAGGCTTCTCCTACACCAGCGACGCCAACACCGAATGGCTCGACCTCGAGGGCATCAAGACCTACATCGCGCCATTTGAAGAACTGTTCAAACAGGGTAAACTTGAGGGGTAAGAGTGTCAGGTTCCACGTTTCACGTTCCAAGTGTGCCTGACACCCGAGACGCGAAACTTGAAACCCGGAACTTGAAATATGAAACTCTTAATCACCGGCT
This sequence comes from Candidatus Denitrolinea symbiosum, assembly GCA_017312345.1. NCBI lineage: Bacteria > Bacillati > Chloroflexota > Anaerolineae > Anaerolineales > Anaerolineaceae > Candidatus Denitrolinea > Candidatus Denitrolinea symbiosum. Next base: position 359,069 of record BLAA01000001.1, read on the forward strand.
CCAGCGGACTACTCGGACTCAACCTCGCCCTCGAAGCCGCGGCCTCGCATGAGGTCGTCGGGCTGGATCGGGGACGGCTCAAATCGCCTCCCTTTCGGACGATTCGACGCGACCTGCTGGACGACGGGGCGGCGGACTCCATCCTCGACGAGGCGCGTCCCGACTGGCTGATCCACTGCGCCGCCCTCGCGGACCTCGACGCGTGCGAGGCGGAACCCGAGCTGGCGCGGCGCCTGAACACGGACGTCCCGTCGGCGCTGGCGAAGGCTTGTCGGGAGCGCGGCATCCGCATGGTTCAGGTCTCGACCGACGCGGTCTTCGACGGGATGAAAGCGGGGTTCTACACCGAGGAGGACGATCCGCTCCCGGTCAGCGTCTACGCCCGCGCCAAACTGGACGCGGAACAGTCCGTGCTGGAATCCAACCCGGATGCCATCGTCGCTCGGGTCAACTTCTACGGCTGGTCGCTCGGGGGACGGCGGTCGCTGGCCGAGTTCTTCTTCAACAACCTGACGAACAACAAATCCATGAGCGGCTACACTGACGTGATCTTCTGCCCGATGCACGCCGCGCACTTGTCACAGACGCTTTTGAAGATGCTGGCAAAGGGACTGCGCGGGCTGTATCACGCGGTGGGGCCGCAGCCGATGAGCAAGTATCAATTTGGGGTGGAGATCGCGCGCCGGTTCACGCTGAACGACGCCGAGATCTCGCCGAAATCCATCAGTACGTCCAGTTTGATGGCGCGCCGCGCCCACAATTTATACCTATCTACCAATAAGTTATCCACAGACCTGGACGAGCCTCTCCCCAGTTTTTCCGCAGGCCTCGACCTGTTTTATACACAGTTCAAAGAAGGTTTTCCACAGAAAATACGAAGTTTTACACAGGCGTAACGCGCTTTGCCAGGCTGCGCACAGGTTATCCACAGGCTTTTCAGCCGAGTTATCCACAGAAAACGGGAAGTTATCCACAGGTTGGTAAATTGGCGCATTGGATTTCGGGGAAAGGCTGCTAATTCACCAACTATCACAAGGAGGCATCATGGACATCAAAATCGGCAACCGATTGATCGGTCTCAACCACCCCACCTACTTCATCGCGGACATCGCCGCCAACCACGACGGCGACTTGGAACGCGCGAAACGGCTCATCCGTCTCGCAAAAGAAGCGGGGGCGGACGCGGCGAAGTTCCAGAATTTCGACGCGCCGAAGATCGTCTCGGATTACGGCTTCTCGCACATGAACGCGCAGGTTTCGCATCAAGCCACGTGGAAGAAATCCGTGACCGAGGTCTACCGCGCCGCGTCGATTCCCTTCGAGTGGACTTTGACCTTGGGAGAAGAATGTCAGGAAGTTGGCATTGACTATTTCTCTTCGCCGTATGATTTCACTGCGATTGATTTTCTCGACCAATATGTGCCTGTCTACAAGGCTGGCTCAGGCGAAATTGACTGGATCGAAGCGTTGGAGCGCATGGCGAGCAAGGGCAAACCATTCTTCGTCGCGACGGGCGCCTCCACAATTGGCGAAGTGCAGAGGGCTGTCCATGCGATTTTGAAGATCAACAAGCAACTGGTGTTGATGCAATGCAACACAAATTACACCGCCTCGCCCGACAACTACGATCACTTGCATTTGAACGTATTGAAAACGTACGCGACGATGTTCCCCGATGTGATTCTGGGACTCTCCGACCATACGCACGCGGTCGCTCCCGTTCTGGGCGCAGTGACGCTTGGCGCGCGCGTCATCGAGCGTCACTTCACCGACAGCAACGACCGCGAAGGTCCCGACCACAAGTTTGCGATGGATCCCGACAAGTGGGCGCGCATGGTGGAAGAAACGCGTCTACTCGAACGTTCGTTTGGCTCGCCCGATAAATTCATCGCGGGCAACGAGCAGGAGACGCAAGTTGTGCAGCGTCGCTGTCTACGCGCGGCGAGGGACATCAAGGCTGGCGAGGTCTTCACGCGCGACATGATTGACGTGTTACGTCCCGCCACGATTGGGGCGATCAAGCCGCATGAGATTCCGAATGTCATCGGCACGAAGGCGTTACATGATTTCAAATATGGTCAAGAGTTGAGATGGACGGATTTGGAAGCGTAATTACACCCATTAAACACAAAGGACACGAAGGAGACAAAGGTTAATGCGTAGCGCAACGCGGCTCTTTCTTTTTGACCATCACGAGCGATGGTCGAAAGCAATGCAACGCACTCCTTTCGACTCACCTTCGTTGCCTTTGTGTGCCTTTGTGTTTAAAAGATTTTCATGAAAGTCATTTACTTCTCCCTCGACTACTCCCCTCACGACCATCGGTTTCTTTCCGCGCTATCCGAAACCGGGTATGAGGTCTTCTTTGTCCGCCTCCAGCGCGGACCGAGACAGGTGGAGGATCGCCCCGTCCCTGCGAAGATTGAACAGGTTCAATGGGCGGGCGGGCGGGACGAATTCCGCTGGCGTGACCTGCCAAAACTGGTCATGGACTTCCGCCGCGTGGTCAAGCGCATCCAACCCGACCTCATCCACGCGGGACCGATCCAGACTTGCGCGTTCATCGCAGCGCTTTCAGGCTTTCGCCCGATTCTGACCATGTCGTGGGGCTTTGACTTGATGGACGATGTCCACAAGAGCAAATGGATGGAACGTATTACGTATTACGTATTACGTAACTCGACATACTTTACAAGTGACGCTAATGTGACAAGAGATAAAGCGGTGAAATATGGAATGAATCCCGAGCGAACCGTCGTCTTTCCCTGGGGCGTTGACCTTCAACATTTCACGCCGATCTCCAATCGCCAATTGTCAGTTACCAATTACCGATTTACCATCTTCTGCAACCGTTCCTGGGAGCCGCGCTACGGAGTGGACATCCTCGCCCGCGCCTTTGTGAAAGTCGCGCAGCAGAATCCAGACGTGGACTTGATGCTCCTCAACGGCGGGTCGCAGGCGCAGACCATCCGTCAGATCCTGCAACGCGGTGGAACGCTGGACCGCGTCGTCATGCCAGGGACGATCTCACAGAAGGAGTTGCCGCGTTTTTACAACATGACCGACCTCTACGTCTCGCCCTCGCACGTGGACGGTTCGTCCGTCTCGCTGATGGAGGCGCTGGCGTGCGGACTTCCGTGCCTCGTCTCGGACATCCCCGCCAACAAGGAATGGGTCGCGGACGGCGTCAACGGCTGGCTCTTTCCCGACGGGGACGCGGACGCGCTCGCCGCGAAGATCCTGGCCGCGCTCGCTCAAAGGGAGAAACTGCCCGCGCTGGGCGAGTCCGCCCGAAAGTCAGCGGAGAAGCGAGCCGATTGGAAGAAAAATTTCGGTCAGTTACTCGTCGCGTACGAGCAGACCGTCAAACTCGGAAGGAAATAGTCATGCTCAATCATAAACAACTACTCGACGGTTTCCGTCAGACCCGCGTGAAGGCGGGCGACACGCTCCTCGTCCACACCTCGTACAAATCTCTCGGCGGCGTGGAGGGCGGCGCGGAGACCGTCATTGACGTGATGCGCGAACTGGCGGGGGAGCGCGGCACGGTGTTGTTCCCCGCATTCAATTTTCAGTCGTGGACGGAGACGCATTACTTCGACGTGCTGGAGACGCCCTCGAAGATGGGGATGATCACCGAACTGGCCCGCCTCCGCCCCGACGCGAAGCGGACCCCGCATCCCATCTATTCGTTCTCCGTCTGGGGCGCCCGCGCGGACGAGTTCGCCGCGGCCGAGGACGTGGAAGCATACGGACCGAACTCGGCCTTCGCGCTGTTCCACAAGATCAACGGGACGATCATCAGCATCGGACTGGACTTCAACAGCACGTTTTCGATGCACCATTACATCGAATACAATGTGGGCTGCGACTATCGCCGCGTGAAGGAGTTTTCGGGAATCTACGTGGGCTACGACCGAACGCCGAGGATCAAGACCTACTCGATGTTCGTGCGCCTGAACGACCGCGTGAAGACGTACATCAACCCCGGCATGGATGAGTTGCTGGCGGCGGGCGTCATCAAGGAAATCCAGGTCGGCGCGGCAAAAGTGCATTTCGCCACGGCGAACGATTTTTACGATAATATGTCCGTTATCGTTCGCGAGCATCCTGAGAAGTTGCATTACATCGAAGAACCGAAGTATTGAGATGATTAGAAAGTAGATGAGTAGGGAGCAGTGGAGTAAAATATGAATGCCCCATGTCGCCGTTCCGATTCAAAGGAGAAAGTCTAATGCCAATCGCTTTGCGAATCGGAGGCTATCGTTTTTACTTCTACTCTTACGATTGCGTCGAGCCGCGGCACATGCACGTGGACCGCGGCGGCATGAGCGCAAAATTCTGGCTTGATCCGATCGCGTTGGCAGAAAATTACGGTTATAGTCGAAAGGAATTGCGCGGCATCGAACGGATCATGGTTGAAAACTTGGAGACTTTGAGAAATGAATGGGACGCTTTCTGCAGTGGTAACGTTCGCTCTTCCTAGGGCGACCAAAGCGACGGTCACAGACGACACTCTCTCCGTTGACCTCGAAGACGGGCGCACGGTTTCGGTTCCCATTGGTTGGTATCCGCGCCTCGCGCACGGAACTCCTGCCGAACGCGCCAATGTCGAAATTTCTGGCGCGGGGTACGGCTTGACCTGGCCCGACCTCGACGAGGATATTGGCGTGGAAGGTCTGTTGCTTGGAAAACGTTCCACGGAACATCCCGACTCCTTCAAACGTTGGTTGGAAAAGCACGGAAAGGCTTGATGATGAAATCGTCCAGCAATCGGTGGCTGGACGATTTTGATAATACGCGCACGCATCATCCGTGGCAATATTCATAACCGATAAAGACGATATGAATCCCTCCTCCTCCCTCAAATCCATCCTCGCCGAATTCTTCCCCCTCCATCGCACTCTCGCCTCGGACGACCAGGACAAGACATTGGAGATCATCGGCTCATACATGCCTGATTCGTCCCACTATGCCATCGAGACGTACACTCCGCTCGAAAAAGCGTGGACGTGGCAGGTTCCCGAACGCTACGCCGTCCACGAGGCATATTTGGAAATCGAGGGCGGCGAGCGGATCGTGGACTTCAAGGACAATCCGCTGCACATCGTCTCGTATTCCCTGCCGGTGGACGCGGCGCTGACCTTCGATGAACTCCAGCCGCATTTATATTTCAACGAGAAACGCCCGCACGCGGTCCCCTGGGTGTTCAAATATTACGAGCGGGACTGGGGCTTCTGCCTCCCGAAAAATCTCTTCGACAAACTGCCGCGCGACAAAACATACCGCGCCGTCATCCGCTCCGAATTCGCGACCGACCCGGCGCGTGGATTCAAAGTCGCGACGGCCGTCGTCCATCCCGAGGGCGGAGCGAATCCCGCCGCGGGCGAAATCCTTATCCTGGCGCATACCTGCCATCCCATGCAGGCTAACGACGACGGCTCGGGCGTCGTCAGCGCCATCGAACTAGCGCGGCGTCTCGCCGAGAATCCGTTGCCCGCGGGTTCGATGAGCGTCCGCTTCTGGTTCGGACCCGAGACCATCGGCACGATTGTCTGGCTCTCGCGCAATGAAGACCTCATCCAAAACCTGCGCGGCGGAATCTTTTTGGAGATGACCGGCAGCCGCAACAAGATCGCCTGGCATCACACCCGCCAGCACAATCACCTGCTCGACCGAATTACCAATTACCAATTACGCAATACGGCTCACGACGAGCGCGACTTTGCCGCCGCGCCCGCCAACGACGAACGCGTCGTCAACGGGCCGGGCGTCAACGTGCCGTGCATCTCGCTCAACCGCTGGCCCTACGACGAGTACCACACCAGCGACGATAACCTCGACATCATCCACGAAGACATGCTCCTCGACGCGGCGGACGCGGCCGAGCGCATCGTCCGCGTCTACGCGACGAACTACATCCCGAAACGGACTTTCCGCGGCCCCGTCTTTCTCAGCGGCAACGGCCTGTGGGTGGACTGGCGCGAGGACTGGGCGCTCAACCGCGCCATCGAAAAGATCATGATGCGCTTCGAGGGTCAGCACACCGTCTTCGACATCGCCGAACAGGTCGGCCTCGATTACTGGACGGTGCGCGGCTACGTGGAGAAATTCCGCGCCAGGGGATTCGTCACGCCGCTCCCAATTCCGTCCGAGGCCGAAGCGAAGTAAAATAGGCGCGTACATATCGAATTGGAGGAACCATGGCTGTCGTATATCTGATCCTTGCCCTGCTCATCGCCGTCGTCGCGGTTATTTTCGCGTGGCTAAACCCGGTTGTCGTGAGCATCACCTTCTTTGCATGGAAGATTGATAGCGCCCCGCTTTCGCTCGTCATCATCGCGACTCTCCTGATCGGCATCATCGTCGGCTGGCTGTTCGCCGCGCCGTCGCTGGTCAAAAACTCCTTCCGCGCATCGGGGAATCGGAAGCGCATCGGCGCGCTCGAAAAGGAACTGGAAGACCACAGGACCAGGCTGAGCGAACTGCTGAAGCCCGCGCCCGCCGCGCCGGCCTCTCCCGTCCCGCCCGCCAACAACTCCGACACCGACCCGCTCGGACATTCGTGACTCGCGTCGTCGCCATCATCCAGGGACGGATGACCTCGTCCCGGCTGCCGGGAAAAATCCTCGCGGACATCGCCGGACAGCCCATGCTGGCCCGCGTCTACGCGCGGAGCGCGCGCGCGCGGACTCTCTCCGAGACGGTCTTCGCCACGACGACCGACGCGTCCGACGACCCGGTCGCGGAGTACTGCGACTGGAGCGGAATCCCCCTCGCGCGCGGCTCTCTCTACGATGTGCTGGACCGCTACTACCAGTCCGCGAAAGAAGCGAGGGCGGAGGTCGTCGTCCGCGTCACCGCGGATTGTCCGGTCATTGATCCCGGCTTGATCGACGACGCCGTGACCCTCGTCACCCGTCACTCGCCACCCGAATTCGACTTCGCCGCGAACCGACTTCCGCCGCCGTGGACGCGCACTTATCCCATCGGCCTCGACGCCGAAGTCTGTACCTTCGCCGCATTGGAACGCGCCTGGAAGGAAGCGAAAGAGCCGCAGCACCGCGAGCACGTCATGCCGTTTTTCTATGAAGGCGTGGAACTGACAACTGAAAACCGAACACTGCAAACGGGCGTTTCCCCCCGCGGATTTAAAGTCGCCCTCCTGCACTACACGACCGACTTCGGCGATTACCGCTGGACGGTGGACACGCCCGAGGACCTGGAATTTATGCGCCAGATCTACAGTCGCTTCGACGGACGGGATGACTTTACCTGGAAGGACGTCCTCGACCTCGTCCACACCGAACCCGACCTGATGAAGATCAACGCGGGCGTGCGGCACAAGACACTCAAAGATATTGATAAACGAGCGATAAAGTGACCAGCGCCGCAAGATTCATCTTGCCCCTGTGGGAGACAGCATAAATGTCGCGGTACTGATAACTGATCACTGATGACTTTACTCACCTTCTTCTCCGCCCCCAAACCCTTTACCGATCCGCATATCGCGACGATCCAGCGCAACGCCATCCGATCGTGGACGTTGCTCGAGGATTCCGAAGTCATCCTGCTTGGCGGCGAATCGGGACTGGCTGAGATCGCGAGGGAATTGGACGTCAAACACTTCCCGAACGTCAGAGTCAACGACAGCGGCGTGCCGTTGATCTCGTCCATGTTTGAGATTGCGCGGGAAAATTCAAACAGCGACCTGCTCTGCATCGTCAATGCGGATATGATTCTCATGCCCGATTTTGTCGAAGCGGCGAGACAGGCTGCCAAACTCAAAAATAAATTCGTCCTCCTCAGCCAGCGCTGGGATTTGGATGTGACTCAGCCTCTTGACTTCTCCGCCGACTGGGCATCCCGTCTTCGTTCTTCCGTCCTCCGTCAAGGTTCTTTGCACCGTCCCGCGGGAAGCGATTTCTTCCTCTTCCCCCGATCCTGCTACGCCGACGTCCCCGATTTCGTCATCGGCCGCGCGGGCTGGGACAATTGGATGATCTACAAGGCGCGCAAGGAAGGCTGGCCGGTGATTGACTGCACGCCGTCGGTGACGATCGTCCACCAGAACCACGATTACAGCCACCTGCCCGGCGGGAAGCCGCACTATGACCACCCCGACACGAACGAGAACATCCGCCTCGCGGGCGGACGGGCGAACATCCGCTACACCATCCTGGATTCCACGCGTCAACTCGACGGCGGCAAACTCGTCCGCCCGAAGACGACATCCCTGCGTTTCCAGCGCGGCGTGGAACTGTTCCTGCGAAAAATCTTTTTCTTTTTGCCGGAAGCGACCGTCGAACGCCTCGTCCGCCCGAAGCGATGGCAGAAGAAATTAAAGAAGATGTTCAAATGAAATTGCAGGGGCGGACCAACGTGTCCGCCCGAAGCGATGGCAGAAGAAATTAAAGAAGATGTTCAAATGAAATTGCAGGGGCGGACCAACATGTCCGCCCGAAGCGATGGCAGAAGAAATTAAAGAAGATGTTCAAATGAAATTGTAGGGGCGGACCAACGTGTCCGCCCGAAGCGATGGCAGAAGAAATTAAAGAAGATGTTCAAATGAAATTGCAGGGGCGGACCAACGTGTCCGCCCGAAGCGATGGCAGAAGAAATTAAAGAAGATGTTCAAATGAAATTGTAGGGGCGGACCAACGTGTCCGCCCAGGGCAGACACACAGGTCTGCCCCGACAAGGAACATGAATGAGAAAAGGCCAAAATCCCGCCAAGTTCGTCAAAGACGTAGCCCGTCCCGAGCGGATCACCGCCGCGCTGCTCAACTACATCCCCTTCCTAAGCGGATTCTACGCTGAGACCCTCGACGTGCTGAAAGTCTCGCTCGAGTCCATGCGCAGGGACGCGGGCCTGCCGTTCGACCTGATGGTCTTCGACAACGGCTCGTGCGCCGAGGTTCGCGACTTCCTCGTCCAGGAAAAGGAAGAGGGGCGCATCCAGTATTTGATCCTCTCCGAGAAGAACATGGGCAAAGGCGGCGCGTGGAATGTGACGCTGGCGGGCGCGCCGGGCGAGATCATCGCCTACACCGACGCGGACGTGCTGTTCTCCCCGAACTGGCTCAAACGCTCCGTGGAGATCCTCGAAACCTTCCCCAACGTCGGCATGGTCACCGCGCGTCCGTTCCGCACCCCGCCCGAATTTTACGAGTCAACCTTGACGTGGGCGCGGAAGAATGCCACGCTGGACGAAGGTCAATTCATCCCGTGGGAAACCTTCCTCGAATTCAATCTGTCCCTCGGCCAAACAGAGGAGGAGAATAAAAAAGTCTATGCCGAGACAAGGGACTGGCGCATCCAATACAAAGACGTGACCGCGTTCGCGGGCGCGAGTCACTGGCAGTTCACCGCCTACAAATCCACGCTCCAGCGCTTCCTGCCCTTCGGCATGGACAAGCCGATGGGACAGGTCCGCCAACTGGACAGGCGCATGAACGACGCGGGCCTCCTGCGCCTGATGGTCAGCGACCCGCTGGCGATGAATATGTCCAATACGCTGGGATATTTGAGGGGAGAGTTGAAGGCGCAAAACGTGAAACGTAGGCCAGGTTTGGCGCGGCGCGTGTTGGAGTCGAGTCCCGTCAAGAAGGCTCTGCTGGCGGTCTACAACAAAATTTTCAGTTGGTATTATTCATAGCATAGGTCGCGAAAACCACGCGCGGCTTGGACGATCTGGCGGCGTCCATAAAATAAACAGGCGGAGGCTTCGACCTCCGCCTGTCATTTACTCCACCGAGATCAGGAACGGATAGTGCGGCTGGCCGCCCTCCTGCACTTCGATCTCCTGCGAGGGATATTTCTCGCGCGCCGCGTCCGCGATCCGCAGGGCTTCGGCGCGGTTGATGTCTTCGCCGTAATAAAACGTGATCAACTCGCGGTTGGCCGCGTCCGCTTTTTCGAGGAACTTCATGACGGCGTCTTCCACAGAGGGGGACGAAAGCGCCAGTTTCCCGTCCAGCAGCGCGATGACCTGTCCCGACTCGACGCTCACGCCGTCTATCTCCACCGTGCGCGTCGCGACCGTGATCTCGCCCGTCAACACCGAGGCGAGGGACTTGGTCATCCTGTCGGCCACCGCGTCCACCTCCCCGTCCGGGTTGTGGGCGAGCATGGCCGTGAGTCCCTGCGGCACGGTTCGGCTCGGCACCACGGCCACCGATTTCACCGTCACCTCTTTGGCCTGGTTCGCGGCGAGAATGATATTTTTGTTGTTCGGCAGGATGATGACCTTGTCGGTCGGCAGGTTTTCGAACGCCGCGAGAATCTCCTGCGTGGACGGGTTCATGGTCTGACCGCCCTCCACGACCGCGGCCGCCCCCAGCGAGGCGAAGATGCGGCTCAGCCCGCGTCCCGGCGAGACGACCACCACCGCGATCTGTCCCGGCTCGATTGTCGGAAATTCGATCTTTTCGTTCTTCGATTTCTGGATGTCGTCCATCTGCGCCAGCAGGTTTTCCATCGCCACTTTGGTGATGGTGCCGATGCCCATGATGTAATCAATCGGCTCGTAGCGCTTTTCGAGCGGCACGTGGATGTGCATACGGTACATGCCCTCGCCTTCGCCCACCTGGATGGAGGTGCCCATCGTTTCGAGTCTGCCGTAAAAGCCCTGCAGGTCGAGCGCGCCATCCGGGAAGAAATCCACCACCACTTCGTAATCCTGGCCCTCCTCGACGGACTCCATCGCGTCCTGCAAGTTCATCGCCGACATCGGCTGGACGGTCATGGTCGGGACGTCGAGCGGCTCGCCGTTGAAATAGCGGAGCATCCCCTCGAAGATGAAGTACAGCCCCTTGCCGCCCGAGTCGACGACGCCCGCCTGCTTGAGGACGGGCAGCAGTTCGGGCGTATTCTGCACCGACGCGTCCGCGGCGGAAACGACCCGCGCCAGGATCTCGACCGGGTCCTGCGTCTCATTCAGCGCGGACTCGGCCGCGGCCGCGACGTCCTTCGACACGGTCAGGATCGTCCCCTCCACCGGGCGGACGACGCCCTTGTAGGCGGTATCGCGCCCGTCCACGAAGCCCTTCACGAGAGTCGCGCCGTCTATGGTCTCGGCGTTGTGGAGGCCGCGCGCGAAGCCGCGCCATAACTGCGAAAGGATCACGCCCGAATTGCCGCGCGCTCCCATCAACGCGCCTTTCGCCACGGCCGCGGCCATCTCGCCCGCGTTGCGCGTGCCGAGTTCGGCGATCTCGTTCCAGGCTGATTGCATCGTCAACGTCATGTTCGTGCCTGTGTCGCCATCGGGGACGGGGAAGACGTTCAGCGCGTTGACCGTCTGCTGGTTGGTGCGGAGCCACGTCAGCCCCGCCATGACCAGTTCTTTAAGCGTCAGTCCGTCAATGGGCTTGTTGCGCAGGTCATGGACATGCCTGGCCTGGATGTTGGATGAATCTAAACTCATGAATGCTCCTCAATGCCTCGCGTGCCGACGCGTGCGCGGGCGCGCGCGTCGGCGGCGTTGGAGAACGCCTCTCACGCGGGAAATTAATCCATGTCGCTCACGCGCAGCCCGGCCACATGCACGTTGACCGCGTTGATCTTCAGCCCCAGCGCCTTTTCCACGTGAAAGCGGACCGAGTTGGCGACGCTGTTCGCCACCGACAGGACGCGCGTCCCGTATTCGATGACGACATGCACGTCAATATCAATCAGGTCGCCGTCGAAGCGGACGGCGAGGCCGCGCGCCGGTTCGTGCGTGATGGTGCGCGCCAGCCCTTCCGCCAGGTTGCGCGGCGCCAGTCCCACCACCCCGTAGGTCTCGAGGACGGCGCGATAGGCGATCGAAGCGACGGCGTTGGGCGCGATATGGATGCTTCCGTAGGATGTGTTTTCCTTGGCCATGGATGTCCTTTACTGCATTAATTAACCAAAAGGATTGAAGATGGTTGCGAACTATGGTACAATGCGGCGCTTGCGCGAAAGGACTGCGCAGGCGTTATTGTGAAACTGGAAAGGAACGAATCTCATGAAATGCGCTCACTGCAACAAGACCACCACCTTCGGCCATAACCGCTCGTTCTCTCTGCGCGCCACCAACCGCAAGTTCCTCCCGAACCTGCAAAAGGTGACGATCATCGAGAATGGCCGCAAGGTTCAAAAAGTACTTTGCGCCAAGTGCATCCGCACGCTGGCCAAATCGGCCTGAACGCGCCCCACTTTCGGTCAAAGATCGCGGCAGGAATGCCGTGATTTTTTGTTTTAACCGCAGGCCGCGATGGAGGCGCGCAATTCGCGTATCCCGGCTTCGATTCCCTGTGGATGATCGAACACGAAGCTGCCCGAGACGAAGACGTCCGCGCCCGCGCCCCGGACCTGGGGCAGGGTTTCGGGGGCGATGCCTCCGTCCACCTCCAGCCGCGCCGGGGAGCGGATTTCGTCCAGCATGGCGCGGATCTGGCGGATCTTTTCGACCGATTCCGGGATGAAGCTCTGCCCGCTGAACCCGGGGTTGACGCTCATCACCAGCGCCTGGTCGGCCAGTCCCAACACCGGCTGGATGGCGACCGCCGGCGTGCCGGGGTTGAGCGTCACGCCCGCCGCGCAGCCCAGCGATTTGATGTGTTGCAAGGTGCGGTGCAGATGCGGACAGGTTTCCACATGGACGATGATGCGCGTCGCTCCGGCTTTGGCGAAGGCTTCGATGTGACGTTCCGGCTCCACGATCATCAGGTGGACGTCGAGCGGGAGTTTGGTCGCGCGGCGGCAGGCTTCGACGACGACCGGGCCCATCGTGATGTTGGGGACGAAGCGGCCGTCCATCACGTCCACGTGGATCCAGTCCGCGCCGGCGGCCTCGCAGGCGGCGATGTCCGCGCCGAGGCGGGTGAAGTCGGCGGAGAGGATGGACGGGGCGATCAAGTAGTCGGTCATGGATTCCACGCGAAATAGACCGCGATCCACAAAGGGAGGAGTCCGCCGACGGCGAAGACCGCCAGCAGTCCCAGCCCGATGGTGAGCCAGTCAAAGTCGAGGGGCGGGGGCGGCGCCTCGTAAACCGCGGCCGGCGCGGGGTCCGCGAAGGGGGCGTGCGGACGGGAAGGCGTCCGCTCCAGGAAGTCGGCGACCGGTTCGGGAATCGGAATCGGCGCGGGAGTCGGCTGCGGCGCGGGGGGCGCTTCGCGCACGGTCCCGAAGCGCTGGAGGACGCGTCCCAACTGGTCGGCGGTGCGGTAGCGCGCCGAGGGTTCCTTCGAGAGGACTTTGGCCTCGATCTGTTCGAGCAGGGGCGGCGCGTCGGGCAGGTATTCGCCAAGCGGATGCGGCGCGGTGTGGATGTGCATGCGCGCCAGTTCTTCGGCGGTGGAGGCGTTGAAGGGCAGCGTGCCGGTGAGCATTTCGTAGAGGACGACGCCGAGCGAGTAGACGTCGGAGGCGGGGGAAGGCGCCTGGCCGCGCGCCTGTTCGGGCGAGAAGTATTGCGGGGAGCCCCATACCACTTCGTCGCGGTCGCCGGGATGGATGGTGGAAAGGGCGCGGGCGATGCCGAAGTCGGTGACTTTGAGGCGCATGTCGGGGGTGATGAGGAAGTTGTGCGGCTTCACGTCGCAGTGGACGAGGCCGGCGCGGTGAGCGTAGCCGATGCCCGCGCAGGCTTGCACCATCAGGGGGATGGCCTCGTCCACGCTGAAACGGCCGCGCTTGCGGAGCAGAGTTTTCAGGTCGGCGCCGGGGACGTACTCCATGACGATGAACAACTGTCCGCTTTCCAGCCCGAAGTCGTGGACGGTGACGATGTTGGGATGGGCGAGGTTGGCGGCGGCGCGGGCCTCCTGGCGGAAGCGTTCCTGAAATTCCTCGTCGCTCGAATAGTCGGAACGGAGGATCTTGATGGCGACCGAGCGCTCCAGCATCAGGTCGCGGGCGCGGTAAACGTCCGCCATGCCGCCGGAGCCGAGGCGTTCGAGCAGTTGGTAGCGGTGATTGAGGAGGTCGCCTTCTTTCATCGCGCGGGATTATAACATGCGGGGATGGGAGGGGATTTGGGCGGCGCGGCTCAGTCCGCGTCGCTCACGCAGCGGAAGCCGCGGTTGATTCCCCCCGAGAGGGGATGGTGGCTGAAGCGGTGGAAGGCGCGCAGTTCGGACGCGCCGTCCGAGAACGACCCGCCGCGCAGGGATTTGAGATCGCCCGTCGGCGGTCCCTGCGGGTTTTCGCGGGGCGAGACGACGTAGTAGTAATTGTGGAACCAGTCCGCCGTCCATTCGCGCACGTTGCCCGCCATGTTGAGCGCGCCGTAGGGACTGGCTCCCAGCGGGTAGCGATCGGCCGGGAGCGGCGCGCCCAGGTTGAAGTCGAAGTTGGCGAGGCGCATGTCGGGCGGATCGTCGCCCCACGGGTAGGCGCGTCCATCCGTGCCTCGCGCGGCCTTCTCCCATTCGGCCTCGGTCGGAAGTCTGCGTCCCGCCCAGAGGCAGTATTTCTCGGCGTTATTCCAGGAGACGTAGACCACGGGGTAGTCGTCGTATTTCGATTTTCCAAAATAGGGATTGGCCGCGCCGCCGGGATGCGGACACGCCCCCGCCGCGCGGCAGCGCGCGTACATGGCGTTCGTGACCTCGGTCTGGTCCACCCAGTAGGCGGGCAGGCTGACCTCGTGAGCGGGACGGCTTCTTTGAGCGCCTTCCTCGCCCGCGCCCATGAGGAACTCCCCCGCGGGGACGAGGACTTGCGTCATCCCGTCCGCGGACGCGACGCGGCTGCCGGCCGGCGTGACCGGGATGGCCGCGCCGCCGTCGAACGACGCGACATACGCCCTGGCGTAGCGGACTTTTTGATGCAGGAATGTGGAAACGGGCGAGGGGATTTTATACAGACCGAACGCGGCCAGCAAAAGGACGATCAGCGCGGCGATCCAGCGATAAGGGGACTTCATGGGAGTAGGAAAAAGCAGATCGAGACGGCATCCCGATCCGCCGCGCCAGCCGGGATGCCGTTCGACCGCAATTTATCGGAAGATAAATTTCCCGTTTTTGTAGAATGGCTGCCCGTCCACGAGGATCTCGGAGTCGACGCGCATGTCGCAGATGAAGTCCCAGTGGATGGCGCTTTTGTTCTTCGAGCCGGTTTCGGGATAACCCGCGCCGAGCGCCATGTGGAACGAGCCGCCGATCTTCTCGTCGAAGAGGATCTGCCCCGTGAACTTGTCAATCTCGAAATTCGTGCCGATGGCAAACTCGCCGAGGTAGCGCGCGCCGGCGTCGGTTTCGATCATCTTGAGCAGGAAGTCCTGATTCTTGGCGGCGGTCACTTTGGAGACCCGCCCGTTGCTGAACGTGATCTCCGCGCCTTCGACGGCTACGCCGTTATAGATGGCGGGATAGGTGAAGCGCACCCAGCCGTTGACGGATTCCTCCACCGGCCCGGTGTAGATCTCGCCGTCGGGCATGTTGTGCGTTCCGCATGAGTTGTTGAATTTGCGCCCCTTGACGGAGAGAGTTAGATCCACGTTGGGGCCGCGCAGGACGACCTGGTCCTTGCCTTCCATGAATTTGACCGCGGCGCGCTGGTCCGCTTCCACTTTTTTCCAGAACGCGATGGGATCGTCCTCGTTGGCGTGGACGGCGCGAAAGACAAAGTCCTCGTATTGCTGGAGGCTCATCTCCGCGTCCTGGGCGTAGGCCTCGGTGGGATACAGCGTGGTGACCCACTTGAAGACGCCCTCGGCGCCGCGTCGCATCTGCGCTTCGGTGACCGCGCCCGCCGGCTGGTTGCGTCGCTGGGAACGGATCGTGTCGAAGGAAGTCTGCGAGCGCGTATTGGTCGTGGAATGGATGCGGATGCGGCTCTCGAACTGGTCGTAGGCCAGTTTTTGGAGGGGCGGCACAAAGTCGAGTTGCGCGTCGTTCCCGTGCATCAGGAGCAGGTCTTCATGGCCGGGGAAGAACATATCGGGTAACTGCACGAGCGGGACGGGATGTCCGCCGGCTTTCAGGGTCTCGTAATAAATGGCGCGCACCAGCGGCTCGGCGGCAGTCGTCGCCTCGATCAGCACACGGTCGCCGGGCTGGATGCGGGCGCTGTATCCAACCAGGATTTCTGCAAATTTCTCCACGCGAGGGTCTGCCACGGAAAATCTCCTTGTTTTTGACGGTTCTTCCATATTCAACGGAAAATCTGTTTTTAACACAAAGGGTCACGAAGTCAACGAAGGAAAACCCCGTGAGACCAGGACGATTTCATCCCTTGAATGCCTTTGTGTTTAGGCTCTTTTCCGTTAATTGCGGGAGATCCTTTTTGATATGAACGTTCGGATTATATCACGGCGATTTCGAGTATACTTTCGCGCAAGAAAATAAGAGAGAAGAGAACAGAGAGCAGGCAAAAACTGTTCTCTCCTCTCTAATCACCTGCTCTCCACTCTCTGAATCCCCCATGAAACAACTCCTCCAAAACATGAAGAACGGACAGACCACAGTCGAAGACGTCCCCGTGCCGACGCCGCGCCCGGGGACCGCGCTTGTCAAGGTCGCCGCGTCCCTCGTCTCCGCGGGGACGGAACGGATGCTCGTCGAATTCGCCGAGAAGAACCTCGTCGGCAAGGCGCGCTCGCGTCCCGACCTCGTCCGCCAGGTGCTCGAAAAAGCGAAGCGCGAAGGCGTCATCACCAGCGTGCAGGCCGCGTTCAGCCGTCTCGACCAGCCCATGCCGCTGGGATATTCCTCGGCGGGCGTGATCGTCGCGCTCGGCAAAAACATGAGCGGATTCCGCGTCGGCCAGCGCGTGGCCTGCGCGGGCCTCAACTATGCTGTCCACGCCGAATACAACCTCGTGCCGCGCAACCTGCTCACGCCCGTCCCCCGCAAAGTGGACTTCGAGTCCGCGGCCTTCACCACCCTCGCCGCCATCGCCATGCAGGGATTCCGACTCGCCGAACCGCAGGTGGGCGAGAACGTGGCCGTCATCGGGATGGGACTGCTCGGACTGCTGACCGCGCAGATCGCGCGCGCCGCGGGATGTCGCGTCCTCGGCGTGGACGTGGACGCGGCCAAACTGCGCCTCGCCGCCTCCCTCGACCTTGAGGCGGCCGCGCGTCACGGAGCCGAATCCGCCGCCCAAACGTTCACCTCCAACCGCGGCTTCGACGCGGTCATCATCTGCGCGGCCACCGCCTCCAACGATCCCGTCGAACTGGCGGGAGCCATCGCCCGCGACCGCGGCCGCGTCGTCGCGACCGGCGCGGTGGGACTGAACATCCCGCGCAAGGTCTATTACGAAAAAGAGCTGTCGTTCGTCAACTCGCGCTCCTACGGACCGGGACGCTACGATCCCTCTTACGAAGAGAACGGCGTGGACTATCCCATCGGCTACGTCCGCTGGACGGAGGGGCGCAATATGGAATCCGCCCTGCAACTGATGGCAGACGGCAAACTCAAGATCCGGCCGCTCATCTCGCACCGCATCCCCATTGAGCAAGCCGCCAGCGCCTACGAGATCATCACGGGAAAGAAGAAAGAGACCTTCCTCGGAGTCGTTCTGACCTACGGTGATTCAGTATCAAGCGCTCCAGTGTCACGTGTCACGTTTCCAAAACGCCTGACGCCTGACACTGGAAAACATGACACCGTAAAACTCGGCGTCCTCGGCGCGGGGAACTTTGCCAACGCGGTTTTGCTTCCCGCGATAAAGAAGGCTGGCGATATTTCCCTCGTCGGCATCGCCTCTGCAGGCGGGATGCACGCCCAGGTTTCGGGGAGGAAGTTCGGCTTCCAGTATGCCGCCTCCTCGGACGAGGAGATCATCAACGATCCGAACATCAGCACCGTCGCGATCTTGACGCGTCACGATTCTCATGCCGACCTCGTCCTCAAAGCGTTGAAAGCTGGCAAGCACGTCTTCGTGGAAAAGCCGCTGGCTACCACGCCAGAGCAACTCGCCAAAATCGTAAAACAATTACCAATTACCAATTACCAATTACTAACAGGTTTCAATCGAAGGTTTGCTCCATTGGCGCGAAGTCTCCAATCTCAAATTTCCAATCTCCAGGAACCCAAATACGTCCACTACCGCGTCAACGCGGGCTGCATCCCTCTCAATCATTGGACTCAGGACGAATCCCTCGGCGGCGGACGGATCATCGGCGAGGCCTGTCACTTCGTGGACTTCATCGCGTTCCTCGTCGGCGCGGCGCCCGTCTCGGTGACGGCGCACGCGCTGCCCGACAACGGCAAATACCGCGAGGACAACGTCTCGATGACGTTTACTTTCCCCGACGGCTCCATCGGCGTGGTGGACTATCTCGCCAATGGCGACAAGTCCTTCCCGAAGGAGCGCGTGGAAGCGTTCTGCGGCGGGATGATCGCGGTACTGGACGACTTCCGCAGGCTGGAAATTGTGAAAGACGGGCGGAGGAAAGAGGAAAGAAGGGCGCAGGACAAAGGTCACGCGGCGGAGTGGACGGCGTTCGCCAAGTCCATCCGCGAGGGCGGCGCGCCGCCGATTCCCTACGAGCAGCTCATCGGCGTGACCAAAGCCACGTTCGCGGCGGTGGAGTCGCTGCGCGCGGGAAAAACTGTCCCGATATAGAAAACCCCAATTCGGGTAACCCGCTTGCGGTCGCGGCGCGACGCGGACGCAGTCGGACGGCTCCTCCCACCGTCTCAAGCCGCGGCCGCGCCGTCACGAATCGAATCCCAATCCCAGCGCGTCCAGCAATTTCAGCCACAAATTGCGCCGGCCGCCGCGGCGGTCCGCCTGCGCGAGCGACCAGCGCGTAAAATTGATGATCGGCGAACGAAACGGCTCCGGGGGGATGGGCGCGGGTTTCGTGCGTACCATCTTCAGCGCGACGCGCTCCGTCTCGCGGCCGTCGAGCAGGTCGAGCATCACCTGCGCGCCGAAGCGCGAAGCGCCGACGCCCAGTCCCGTGTAGCCCGCCACGTAAGAGACTTTTCGCTTAAGAGCCGTTCCCCAAAAGGCGGTGAAGCGCGAACAGGTATCTATCGCCCCCGCCCAGGCGTGCGTGAAGCGGAGTCCCTCCAGCTGGGGAAAGGTTTGGAAGAAGTGCGCGGCCAGACGCGCGAAGGTTTCGGGGCGGTTTTCGAGATGCGGCCCCATCCCGTTGTTCCAATAATAGAGCGCGTCGTACCCGCCCCACAAAATCCGCCCTTCCGCGGTGATGTGATAATAATGGAATTGATTATCCGAGTCGCTTAACCCCTCGCGGCCGCGCCAGCCAATGGAGTCGCGCTGCGCGGGCGTCAGCGGTTCGGTCATCAGGGCGTAATCGTAGACAGGAACGACGTAATAGGATATGCGGCGCAGCAACGGCGGGAACGCGTTCGTGGCAAGCGCGACGCGGCGCGCCCGCACGCGTCCCTGCGCGGCGCGGACGACGACCGTTTCGCCCAGATCCTCGAGACGTTTCGCCGGGCTCCGCTCGAAGAGACGGACGCCGCGCTCGAGGCAGGCGCGTCGCAATCCCCACGAAAGCCGCGCCGGGTTGACCATGCCGTTCGATGGGTTGAACAGCCCGGCGAGATAGGTTGGCGAGTCGACGCGCGCCCGCACTTCATCGCGGTCGAGAAAGGTCAGGGTCTCGCCGTAGCGCGCCGAGATATCGCGCTCCTCTTTAAAGTCCTCCGCCTGTTCCTCCCTGAGGGCGAGGTTGAGTTCTCCCGAGCGGATGAAGTCGCATTCGATGCGGTAACGCTGGATGGCGTTTTCGATGGCGTCGAGATTCTCATGTCCCATTCGGATGATGTCGGACAGTTCGGCCGGCCAGCGCGATAACCCGTTTTGAAAGGAATGGGTTAACGACGCGGAAACGAAGCCGCCGTTGCGCCCGCTCGCGCCGCCGGCCGTCTCCCCGCTTTCGATGAGGACGACCTCGCGCCCGGGGTCGGCCTCCTTCGCCAGCAGCGCGGTCCACAGGCCGGTGAATCCCGCGCCGACCACGACCAGGTCGGCTTCGATGGACCCGGTCAACGCGGCAACCGGTTCGGGGCGCGCCGCGTCGTCCAGCCAGAACGGCAATAACTTCACGTCCGCAAGCGATTTCAGGTCTTCGGGGCGGGGTTCGTTTGAAAAAATCATCGGTTTCTCCATGGGGATCATCAACTGACGTTGCGCGGACGGCGCGCCGCCAAGTTTAACGGAGGAGACCCAATTCGGTCAAAGCGCGGACGGCGATTCGGCGCCGCGCAAAACGCGCCCCCGCAGGCAGGTCGGACTCGCAGCCTCTTTCTGGTTTATCCCAGCCGACTACAGCGCCGCGATCCCTGCAAAGATCAGCGCCAGCGCGCCGAGGATGCACACGACGGAATAACCGAACCGCTGGCGGTCGCCCAGCGCCTTCAAGCGCGCCGGGACGTGCGCCAACGCCGCGGCGACGATCATGACGACCATGTGCAGGATGCGGCTGCCGGGAAAGCCGTCCCCGCTGAACCCGCTCCAGAAAAAGTAAACCAGGCCAAGCAATACCTGTAAGTCCACAATGCCGCTGAGCGCGGAGACCAGGCCGCGGTCCATGCCTTTGAACGAACTGCGCGTCGCCCAATTGACGGCGAATTTGAAGATCGTCAACGCGGCAAGAACGACGATGGGCCAGCGCAGGGCGGAGTGGAGGGTGTGAATGAGTTCCATGGAATTTTCCTCTTGTGTTTTCTAAAAATCGGCGGCGTCAAAGTTACGGATAAAACGGACGCGCGGGGCTTCAGGGGCCGTCGCCGCGCGCCTTACGGTTCGAAGGAACCGGCGGACATTCATTCGACGTAACGCGAATTGCCGTTTCGCAATATTAGCACAAATCCATTTCTCGTGTAGAATCACACGACACAGACAGGAGGCTGCCCATGACCTACAGCGTCATCCTCGCCGAAATCCGCGGACGGGTCGGACTCGTCACGCTCAACCGCCCGGAAGCGATGAACGCCTTTAATCCAACGCTGACGCGCGAACTGATGGACGCGCTCGAAGCGTTCGACAACGACGATTCCGTCGGCGCGATGGTCGTCAGCGGGAATCAGAAAGTCTTTGCCGCGGGCGCCGACATCAAGGAGATGGCCGAAAAGACCGCCCAGCAAATGGCGGATGGCGACTTTATCGCCAACTTCGACCGCATCCGCGCCATCCGCAAACCGGTCATCGCGGCGGTGTCGGGATGGGCGCTGGGCGGCGGCTGCGAAGTGGCCCTGGCGTGCGACATGATCGTGGCCTCGGAGACTGCGAAGTTCGGCCAGCCCGAAATCACCATCGGCGTCATCCCCGGCGCGGGCGGGACCCAGCGCCTGCCGCGCGCGGTGGGCAAGGCGCTCGCCATGGAAATGGTCCTCAACAACCGCACGCTCTCGGCGCAGGAAGCGCTTGGGTTCGGCCTCGTCAACCGCGTCGTCGCGGCAGAGACGTACCTCGACGAGGCGTTGAAACTGGCCGAGGAGGTCGCGTCGCGCGCGCCCGTCGCGGTCCGGGCCGCGAAGAGAATGGTCAACGAAGCCTACGAACGCTCGCTGACCGAGTCGCTGGCGGAGGAAAGAAGGGAGTTCTACGAATTGTTCGAGACCGAGGACCAAAAAGAGGGGATGCGGGCCTTCGCCGAAAAACGCAAACCGCAGTGGAAAGGCAAATAGCGCAGGCGGCAGATGGTCACCTTCCGTGAATTGCTGGCGGGGTTCGAAGCGTTGCCCATTCGGGGGCGGGCCGTCATCGCGCACGCCTCGTACAAATCGCTGGGACGCGTGCAGGGCGGGCCCAAGGCGGTCATCGACGCGCTGCTGAAGACCTGCGCCTCGGTCGTCATACCGACGTTCACCTACGGGACGATGGTGACGCCGCTGGCCGGCCCGCCCAACAACGGGCTGGACTACGCCGCCGAGGAGGCCAGCCGCCGCGCCGGCGGCTCCAGCCTGACCTACGACGCGCTCCCGTTCCGAAGCGATATGCCCGCCGACGAGGAGATGGGCATCCTGGCCGAGACGCTGCGCCGGCGCCCGGACGCGAAGCGCAGCCTGCATCCCATCTTTTCCTTCGCGGGCGTCAACGCCGAACACACCCTCGGGCGTCAGACCATCTACGATCCGCTCGCGCCCATCGGCGCCCTGGCGGAAAAAGACGGCTGGGCGTTGTTGATCGGCGTGGACCACACAGTCAACACCAGCATCCACTATGCCGAGAAACTGGCCGGGCGGAGACAATTCGTCCGCTGGGCGCGGCTGTCCCGCCGCATTGTAGAATGTCCCAACTTCCCCGGCGATTCGGCCGGGTTCAATGAGATCGCGCCATACCTCGAAAACGACGCGCAGACCGTCACCGTCGGCGAAGCGCGCGTGCGGGCCATTCCCCTTTCGCAACTCTTCATCCACGTCAAGGCGCTCTTAAAAGCGGACCCGCTGGCGTTGCTGTGCCAGCGGGATTCTTGTGGACGGTGCAGGGCGGTGAGAGAGACGATCTAGCCCGTAAAAACCCTATTCCGACAGATCGACTTCCAGCCCATCGTACGTCCCCGTGACGGAGAGATTGCCGTCCTTATCGCGCGTGTACGTCAGAACGCCTTCGGCCAGCCCGCTGACGGAGACGCTCAGCGTAAATGTCTCCCAATCGTAACTGTTAAGTCCTTCCCCCGTCAGCGTGAACCCCTCCGAAAAGGCGCAGTTGTTGAAGGTGAATTTCTCGCCTTCATTGACCGCTTCAAAGGTCAGCGTCCCGCCGAACGGACAGCCGAGGCTGGTAGTCGTTTCGGCGTCCCAGTAATAATATTCGGGCAGGTAATAGATCTCGTCGTCCACCGAGGCCAGCGCCTCGAGCGGACTCTCAAAGTCTGCCGCGCTGGCCGGCGCGAGTGGGACGAACTCGCTGGCGACCACGCCTTTACAGGAGACCTGGCGCGCGGGCATGATGTCGGCCACGAGGAAGGCGGTGACGAGATCGTCCACGCAGGGGTTCCCCCAGCCGAAGAGGATGTGCGGACCGCCCGTCTCGGCGATGAAACTCCCATTCTCCAGCCGCGAAGCCACGGCCTGCGCGCCCTCGTACGGGGTGGCGGGGTCGGCGGTCCCGTTCAGGACGATGGTCGGGATGCCGCTGGCGGCGAGCGGCGCGGGACGCTCGATTTGGGCCGCGGCGCCCGGCCAGAAAGCGCAGGGCAGGTCGCCATAGAAGACGGAGGTAAAGCGCGTCAGGCTGGATTCCAACGCGTCGCCCGCGCGGATGTAGGCTTCGGCGCGCGCTTCGGGCGTGTCGCCGGGATAGGCGTAGTCCTGGCATTCCACGCCGTAGTAGACCGCGTCCGAGTAGGACGGGTCGGGGACGGCCTCCAGCGTTTCGGGGTCGAGGCCGAGCGAATCGTAGAGAATGCGCGCCATCGGGACGAGGTCTCCGTTTCGCGAATATGCCGCCAGGGCGCGCAGGAAGATCATGCGCTCGGCTTCAGAGTACATATATCCGCTGGCGGCGGTTTCGAGATCGGAGAAGGCGAGCGCGCGGCTCTCCATCCCGCCCGAGGGGAGCGGAAAATCGAAGGGCAGGGAAGCCTGCTTCAGTTTCCCTGCGAGGTCGTCGTAAACTTTGACCGCGTCCGCGCCCATATCGGCGGCGCAGAGCGGGTCGTCGTTGCAGGCGTTGAGCGTCACCACCAGCGTGTCGTTGAAGGCCTGCGCCTGCGTGACGTAGAAATCCGTGCCGGAGAGGGTCAAGTCCACCGTGCCGTCGAGGAGCAGACCGGCGAGCCGGTCGGGATGGGCGGCGGCGTAGGTCTGCGCGTATTGCGTGCCGTAACTTTCGCCGTAGAGCCAGAACTTGTCCGCGCCCATGGCCTGGCGAAAGACCTCGAGGTCCTCCACGGCCTGGTCGGTGCCGAGGTAGGGAAGGTAGGCCGGGTTGCCCATTTCGGCGACGCAGTCTTGCGCGAAGCCGCGCGCGGTCGAGACCAGGGCCGCTTCGTTTGCCGCGGTGGACGCGTCCCAGTCGGCGCGGTAGAAGGCGGCGGCCGCGGCGGCGCATTGCAATCCGCCCGAAAGTCCCACGCCGCGCTGGTCGAAGAAGACGATGTCAAAGTATTCGGGGATGGAGGGGTCGTACGACGAGACATAGTTGTCCGCGCTGAGCAGGCCCGACGCGCCGGGGCCGCCTGTGGCGACGACGAGCATGCCTTTGCGCACGCCGCTCGCGGGCAGGACGCCGAACACAACATCCAACGTCCCGCCGCTGGGGTTGAAGTGATCGTACGGGACTGCGAGCGTGACGCAGGTGAATTCGCTGTCGGGGCAGGGCTCGCCGCCGAGTCTTTCCAGACGCGCGGCGGTGTCCTCCTCCGCGTCGGTCCCGGCTGTGACGGTGTCCGTGGCGCTGGCGGGCTTGACAAGCGCGGTCGTCGGCGCGGGCGCGGACGGCGCGCAGGCTTGCGCGAACAAAGTCATCAGGGCGAAGAGCGCGAAGAGTTTTTTCATGTTGGATTCCTTTTCCGGCGTCAACGGGAAAATCTTAAAGCCAGCCGCATCCGTCCTATTGCAGCAGGATCGGCTCGATGCGCCAGTTCTCTTCGTCCGCCACTTTTCTCAGGCGCGCCAAAAGTTCGGGGCAGATACGCGTCGTATCGTTGGGGAAATCAATCAGGTGTCCCTTGCCGTTTTCGAAGATCTGGAACGAGAAGCGGTCGCGCCCGTGGAAAGAGATCAGCGTGCCGTAGATCGTCTTGATGCGGCGTTTGTCCACGGCGTTATCCGGGCTGGGACGCAGGACGATCGTGATCTGCTGCGGCGGACGCTCGCGCTCCTCGGTCTCCGCGAGGGGAACATAGATGGATGGCAGGACGGGAGGCGGGACGTCGGGGATATAAGTCGGATTGTCAGCCCCACTTAGACCTGCCGCTTCCATTCCTGACCGCGAAGCGGGTTCTGTTTCCTTGAACGGAATCTCCTCCGGCGCGCGCATGACTGGCTCGAGCGTTTGCGGCGGCGCGTAGGTCGAGATATTATCCCGACCTGCCGATTTCGGCTGCGGACGCGCGGCGATGGCGGCCTCGTCGAACGAGGGCTGCCATTCGTCGTCCCAGCCCGCAGGGAAGTTTTCGGGCGGAGGAGGCATGTCGTCATTGGACAAATTGGCAGTTCGACCGACAGGGTAGGAGGGCTTGGATTCCGCGACCGCGAACGCGGAGCGGGCGGAAGTCGGCTTGGGCGGCTGAGTCGCTTTTTGGACGGAGGCCGCTTTCGGCGTCGGGAATGATGCGACGCGTCGGGGGGATTCGGATACGCCGCGCGGTTTGAGAGTCGCAGGAGGGGAATCGTCCGCGGGGACGGTCATCGAAAATTCGGTGCGGATGTTGTCCACGAGGATTTTCGGCGGGGTGTTGGTGGCGTCCACTTTGCCTTCGACGAGGACGATCTTGCCCTGCGTGAGGGTGGACTGGAAGCGTTCCCAGGTCTTCGGGAAGAGGACGAGTTCGATCACGCCCTGGATGTCCTCGATGGCGACGAAGCCCATCGGTTTGCCGCTTTTGGTGGTGTAGGGGCGGATGGATTCGACGCTGCCCGCCACGCGCACGCGTTCTTCGTGGCTGGCTTCGCCAAGCTGCGCGGAGAAGTAACTGACGAGTTGGGCGAGCGTTTTCTGGTAGGGCGTGAGCGGGTGGTCGGAGATGTACATGCCGATGAGTTCGCGCTCCCAGTTGAGGGCGTCGCGGCGGTCCACGTCTTTCACGTCGGGCAGGCGGATCTGTTCGACCGCGCCGGAGTCCGCGCCGAAGAGACTCATCTGTCCCGCGTCGGCGGCGCGGAAGTGCGCGCTGGAGACGGCGATGAGGCGTTCCATGCCCGCGAGGAGCGCGGCGCGGTTGCCGAAGGCGTCCAGCGCGCCGACTTTGATGAGGAATTCGAGGGAGCGTTTGCCGACGGCGCGCAAGTCCACGCGGGCGGCGAGGTCGTTCAGGTCTTTGAAGGCGCCGTCCTTTTTGCGCGCTTCGACAAGCAAATTCACCGCCGCCTCGCCGACGTTTTTCACCGCGCCCAGCCCGAAGCGGATGGCGGGACCTTCGGCGCGGTCTTCGATCTCGAAGTCCCAGCCCGAGGCGTTGACGTCGGGCGCGAGGACGGGGACGCCCATCGAGCGCGCGTCCGCCACGTAGTAGGCCACTTTTTCGGTCTGGCTTTTGGAGGCGGAGAGCAGCGCGGTCATGTATTCGACAGGGTAGTGCGCCTTGAGGTAGGCGGTCTCGACCGCGATGACGCCGTAGTCTGCGGCGTGACTGCGGTTGAAGCCGTAGCGCGCGAACTCCTCCCAGTCGTGGTAGATGGCTTCGGCGATGGATTTCTCCATCCCTTTTTCCAGCGCGCCTTTGACGAATTTTGCGCGGTGCATGGCGATCTTGTCGGCTTTTTTCTTCGAGATGGCCGAGCGCAGTTCGTCCGACTCGGAGGGAGTGTAACCGCCCAATTCGACGGCGGCGCGCATCAACTGTTCCTGATAGACGGGGATGCCGTAAGTGGATTCGTAAATGGGACGCAGCGCCTCGTGGCGATATTCCACCTCGGCTTCGCCGTGCATGCGCGCGATGTAATCGGGGATGAAGGCCATCGGGCCGGGACGGTATAACGCCACCATCGCGATGACGTGTTCCACCGTCTGCGGTTTCATCTGTACCATGTAACGCGTCATCCCGCCGCCTTCCACCTGGAAGAGGCCGGCGGTGTTGCCCGCGCCCATCAACTCGAAGGACTTCGGGTCGTCGAGCGGGATGTTCCGCAGGTTGAATTCCTTACCGTGACGTTTGTTGATCAGATCGCAGGCTTTCGCCATGACGGTGAGCGTGATGAGTCCGAGGAAGTCCACTTTCAACATGCCGAGCGAGGAGAGGATGCCCATCTCGAATTGGGTGACGGTCTTGATGGGCGTCTCTTCGGAGTTGGAGGTGGGACGGTGCAGCGGGAGATATTCGGTCAGCGGTTTGTCGCTGATGACCACGCCCGCGGCGTGCGTGCCGGCGTTGCGCACCGTCCCTTCCATTTTCGCGGCGATGTCGATCAACTCGCGCATCTGCGGGTCGGTATCGTAGATCTTCTTGAAATCGGGGACGGCCAGCGCGTCGGCCATGGTGGTGTTGCGTCCCGAAACGAACGGGACGAGTTTGGCGACCTTGTCCACCGCGCTGAGTTCGATGCCTTTGACGCGCGCCACGTCGCGCAGCGAGGCTTTCGTCCCCATTGTGCCGAAGGTGATGATCTGCGCCACTTTGTCGTCGCCGTATTTGCGGGCGCAATATTCGAGCATCTCGGCGCGGCGGTCGTCGCGGAAGTCGAGATCAATGTCGGGCATTTCGCGGCGGCCCGGGTTGAGGAAGCGCTCGAAGAGCAGGTCATGCGCCAGCGGGTCCACGAGGGTGATGTCGAGCGCGTAGGCCACGATGGATCCCGCCGCGGAGCCGCGCGCGTTGTACCAGATGTTCGTCTCGCGGGCGTGACGGCACAAGTCCCAGACGATGAGGAAGTAGGCGTCGAATCCCATTTTGTGGATGACGCCCAGCTCGTATTCGAGTCGTTCGCGAACCCGCGCGTCGGTTGACCGGCTCCCGTAGCGGCGACCCAGCCCCTCGTCGCAGAGGGAGCGGAGGTAGGTCGGCGCGGTGAATCCCTCCGGGACGGGGAATTCGGGCAGGTGATATTCCTTGAAAGACAAGTCCACATTGCAGCGTTCGGCGATGAGCAGCGTGTTGCTGATCGCCTCGGGGACTTCCGCGAAGATGCGGCTCATCTCCTCGGGCGCGCGGAGGTAGTAGGACGAGTCGGACATCCTCATGCGTTCTTTGTCGTCGAGGTGCGCGTTGGTCTGGATGGCGAGCAGGATGTCCTGGTATTGATAATCCTCCGGCTCGATGTAGTGGACGTCGTTGGTGGCGACAAATTTCGCGCTGTAGCGCGCGCCGAGTTCGACGAGTTTGCGGTTCAGTTCGAGGATTTCGGGGATGTCGTGCTGTTGCAGTTCGAGGAAGAAGCGGTCGGGACCGAAGACGTCGTAATACCAGTTGATGCGCTTCACGGCCTCTTCGGGGTTTTCGCGCAGGATGGCCTCGGGGATTTCGGCGGCCATACAGCCCGAGGTGGCGATCAGCCCTTCGGCGTGCGCGGCGAGGAAGTCGTGGTCTATGCGGGGATAGTAGTACATCCCCTCCAGCTGCGCGGCGGACGCGATCTTGAGCAGGTTTTTATAGCCCGTCTCGTTCTCCGCCAGCAGGAGGAGGTGGGAGGAACTGCGGTCCAGTTTGGAGTCGCGGTCTTTCATCGTGCGAGCGGCCATGTAGGCTTCGATGCCGATGATGGGTTTGACGCCCGCGTTTTTCGCCGCGTTGAAGAATTCGATCACGCCGAACATCGTCCCGTGGTCCGTGATGGCGACCGCGGGCATGTTCATCTCTTTGACGCGCGCCGTCAGCTTCTGAATGTTCGAGAAGCCGTCAAGAAGCGAATAGTTGGTGTGGACGTGGAGGTGGGCGAAAGACATTCCGGCGCTCAATAATCAGCGTTCAGTGGGTTGGAGCGATTATAGCACGCGTGTTCAGGAAACAACTTAACAAGCCGAATCAATATGCCTCCGTCGTCTGCGGAGGCATAATCGAGCGAGCGGGATTCGCGCCTGCTACTCGGCCGCCCGGTTTTCGACCAGCCAGTTTTTGGCGTCCTCGATATCGTCGAAAGGCACGATGGGAATCTTGGAAAACCGATTGACCAGTTGAAGAAGAAGCCGGGACGATCCCGTAACGCCCACCACGGCGGCCTTCGCGATGAACGGGCTAGACCGCTCCGCGCTCACCTGCAAATATTTGATCACATCTACAGAACCGACCGAGCCGCGCACGTCGTTCAGGATCAAGACCGAATGTGACGGCTCCGCCATGACGACGGCGTCCGCCTCGTCGCATTCCGCGATGACCCCTTCGTCGTCCAGGCCGAAATGCGACAGGTCGAAATAGAAAATACGGGTCCCCCGATGTATCTCCCAACGTGATTTCATGAGGCCTCTGCGCTGCGTCCTTCCATGTGACTGAAACCAAGCGGACATATTATAAATCAGAAAGCGCGCCTGAAAAAAGTCGGCCTGCCTCACGGCAAGCCGACTTCTCACTACTCTCTGTTCTCTACTCTCTTACTTCTTTTTCCCGAACTTCTTCATCAGGAGGTCCGTCAACGTCGGCTGGCCGATCTCCTGAAGTTCGTAGCGGACGCGCTGGTGCGGCTTGTTGATCTTGACGACGCGCGTCAGGTCAATCGGCGTGCCGATGACGACCATGTCCACGTCCGAGGCGTTGATGGTGGCCTCGAGGTCGCGCGTCTGCGCTTCGCCGTAGCCCATGGCGGGCAGGATGGGTCCCGTCTTCGGGTACTTGGCGTACGTGGCCGCGATGGACTTGACCGCGAACGGACGCGGGTCCACAATCTCTTTCGCGCCGAAGCGGCGGGCGGCGACGTATCCTGCGCCGTAGGCCATCTCGCCGTGCGTCAGGGTGGGACCGTCCTCCACGACCAGGACGCGCTTGCCCTGGATCGCGGCGGGATCGTCCACGAAGAGCGGGGAGGCCGCCTCGATCTGGACCGCGGCCGGGTTCAGCCTGCGCAGCGACTCGCGCACCGCGATCACCGCGTCGGGGTTGGCCGTGTCCACCTTGTTCAGCACGAACGCGTCCGCCATGCGGACGTTGGTCTCGCCGGGATAGTAGGCCGTCTCGTGGCCGGGACGGTGCGGGTCCGCCACGACGATCTGGTAATCGGGGACGTAGAACGGGAAGTCGTTGTTGCCGCCGTCCCAAAGAATGATGTCGGCTTCCTGCTCGGCGCGGCGGACGATCTTCTCGTAGTCCACGCCCGCGTAGATGATGACGCCGATGTCAATGTGCGGCTCGTATTCCTCGCGCTCCTCGATGGTGCATTCGTACTCGTCGAGGTCGTCGTAACTGGCGTAGCGCTGGACTTCCTGCGCGACCAAATTCCCGTATGGCATCGGGTGACGGATGGCCGCGACTTTGTATCCCATCTCTTTCAGGATGAGCGCCACCCGCCGCGTGGTCTGACTTTTACCGGCCCCCGTCCGAACCGCGCTGATCGAGACGACCGGCTTCGTGGACTTGATCTGCGTGTACTTCGTCCCCATGATGCGGAAGTCCGCGCCCGCGGCGTTGACCATGCTGGCCTTGTGCATCACGTACTCGTGCGGCACGTCGCTGTACGCGAACACGACCTGCTCCACGCCATACTGCTTGATCAGGTCGAGCAGTTCTTCCTCCGCGCGGATGGGGATTCCCTTCGGGTACTGCGCGCCCGCCAGCTCGGTCGGGTAGACGCGTCCCTCGATGTCGGGGATCTGCGTGGCGGTGAAGGCCACCACCTCGTAGTCCTTGTTGCCGCGGAAGAACGTGTTGAAGTTGTGGAAGTCGCGTCCCGCCGCGCCCATGATGAGAGTTTTGATTGGCATAGGTTTGCTCCTATCGTTTCAGCCGCGTCGGGGACAGTGTCCGGGCGGCCCGGCTTGAGTTTTGAGCCGCTTCGTTTTTACCCGGCGCGACATGATTCTAAATAAAAACAGGCTAAAAGCAAGGTGACTTTCAGCCTGTCTTTCTTCTACATTACCTCGGGAGCCTGAATATCCAGCAATTTCAGCGCGTTCGCGATGACCTGCTTCGCCGCCGCCACCAATTGCAGGCGGGACTCTCGCACCCCGGCCTCCTCCACCTGCAAGACCGGCGCCGCGTGATAGAACGAGTGGAAGGCGTTCGCCAAATCGTACGCGTACGCCGCCATCACCAGCGGACGGTACTCGTTCGCGGCCTGCTCCACCGCCGCAGGGAATTTCGAGACCTGCTCGATGAGCTCGATCTCGTGCTTCGTCAACTCATAATCGAAGGCGCGTCCCGTGGCCCGCGCCTCGTATCCCATCGCCTGCGCCTTCTTCAAAATGCTGTTGGCTCGCACGTGCGCGTTCTGGATGTACGGTCCCGTGCGCCCGTCGAACGAGAGCGCCGCGTCCATGTCGAAGACGATGTCCTTGTTGTTGTCCACCGAGAGCATGGAATAGGCCAGCGCGCCCAGCCCGACCTGCTCGGCGACCTGCCTCCGCTCGGCGTCGCTCATCTCGGGAGCCTTCTCCGATTCCACCGCCAGCACGCGCCGCACGGCTTCGTCCGCCACATCTTTGAACAGCGTCACGCGTCCGCGCCGCGCCGACATGGCTCCCTCGGGCAGGCTGACGAAACCGTAGCCGAGGTGATAGCACTTCTCCGCCTGCGGAAAGCCCCACAATCTCAAGATCGCGAACGCCTGTTGCAAATGCAGAGACTGGCGCACGTCCACCACATAAATGGAACGGTCCACGTGATACTGCTCGAATTTCACTTTCGCCAGCGCGATGTCCTTCGTCAGGTAAAGCGTGGTCCCGTCCGAGCGCAGGATGACGTTCGTGCGGTACTTTTCCTTTTTGAGACCGAGTTTCTCGTCAATCTTCACGATGACCGCGCCGCCCTGCGGACGTTCGTCATCGGCGATGCCTCGGGCGATCAACTCCTCCACGATGGCTTTGGACGGCCCGTCCACTTCGCTCTCGAAGAACCACACGTCTATTTTCACGTCCAACATGCGCAGGATCTCGCGCAGTTCCTCCAGGCTCCACTCGCGCGTCACGCGCCAGAGTTCGCGCACGTACGGATCGCCCGCGTCGTATTTGCGATACATCTCGCGGCGCTCGGCTTCATACTGCTCGCGGAGCGCGGTCTCTTCGGGCGTTTCGTTTTCCTTTTTCTCCAGCCGCGCCGTGGCCTCGACGTAAATTTTCAGCAGCCATTGTCCGCGCTCGTGCACGCCCGCGGGTTCCTGCCCTTTGTAAAACCTGTCGTAAGCCCACATCACCGTGACGACGCCCAGGCCCAGGTCGCCGGGATACGAGGCGCGGATCGTCTCGAAGCCCGCGAACTCCGTCAGCCGCGCCAGCGCCTCGCCCAGGATGGTGTTGCGATAATGTCCAATGTGGAACGAGTGATGCGTGTTCGGCTGGGCGTATTCGACCATGACCCGCTCCCCCCTGGCCGCGCCCCGCCCAAAGTCGGCGCGGGAGGCGAGGACGGAATCCACCACCCGCCGCGCGTAATCGGACGTCTCGAAATAGACGTTAAGGTAGCCCTTCACCGCGTCCACGCGGCTGACTCCCTCCACGCTTCCCATCTGACCTCGAACCTGCTCGGCCAACTCCTGCGCCCGCGCCGGGACGGGTTTCCCCGCGCGCCCCGCGCGCGCCTCGTCCGCCGCGGTCTGGAAAAACGAAGTGGAGATGCCCCACTCGCCGCTGTACGGGATCGCCGTCCACTTGAGCGGCGCGAGCGGAATCCCCTCCGCCGCGCAGTAGGAGCGAATCTTTGCCTCAATGACGCTTTGAATATCGTTGAACATGGGCGGGATTATAACATTCGGCTATCGCGCGATCTTCGCGAGCGTCTCCTGCAGGCGGTTGACTTCGTCCATCGTGTTGTAGTGCGCCGCGCCGACGCGCACCATCCCGCCCGAGGCCTCCACGCCGAGACGTTCCGTCACCGCCAGCGCGTAGTAGTTGCCGTCCCAGACGTAGAAGCCTTCCCTGCCTAACGCCTCGGCCACCGCACGCGGATGTTTCCCCTCCAGCGTAAACGAGACCGTCGGGACGCGCTGGTCGAGGCTTTTGCTGTCGGTGATGCCGTAGATGCGCGTCCCCGGCACGGACGCGACGGCCACCAGCAGGGCGCGGCTCATCTCGTATTCGTACGAGCGGATAGCCGTCATCGCCTGCTTGAGGGCGAGTCGCCGCCCCGAAAACCCGCTCTCGCGCAGACTTTCTGCGGCCGCGCCGCCGAACTGATTCCCCAGCCACTCGAAATATTCGAGCGCGCCCAGCGCTCCCGCGATGCCCTCGTGGTTCTGCGTCCCGGTCTCGAATTTGCCGGGGGGATTGTTCGAGGCGGGACGCACTTTGTAGGCCTTCAATTCTTCGAGCAGGTCGTAACGTCCGTAGAGCGCGGCCGCGTGCGGACCGAAGAATTTATAACTGCTGCACACGAGGAAATCGCAGCCGATGTCCTGCACGTCAATCGGACCGTGCGGCGCGTACTGCACCGCGTCAATGTAGACCAGCGCGCCCGCCTCCTTTGCCATCTTCGTGAGCCTCCGCGCGGGGTTGATCGTCCCCACCGCGTTGGACGCGTATCCGAACGCGACGATCTTCGGCTTGCGTTCCATCGCCTGCTGGAACTCGTCCAGCTTCAGCGTGCAGTCCTCCACGTCGAAGTCAATCCACGTGACCTTGCAGCCCCTGTCCTCGGCGACGAGCAGCCAGGGCGAGATGTTCGCGTCGTGGTCGAGACGCGTCACCACGATCTCGTCGCCCGCGGAAAGAGTCCGCGCCAGCGAACGCGAAATGTGCAGGGTCAGCGTCGTCATGTTATTGCCGAAGACGATCTCCTCGGGCCGCGCCGCGTTGAGAAAATCGGCCATCGCGGCGTGCGCCTCGTCCAGCATCGCGTCCGACTTCTGGCTGGTCTCGAACGCGCCTTCGTGGTTGGCGTTGGTTTCCAGCAGGTACTTGTTGATGCGCTCCAAACTCTGGCGCGCGATCTGCGTCCCGCCGGGATTGTCGAAGAAGACGGCAGGGCGGTCGAGCGAGGGGAATTGCCGGCGAACGAGGTTCAAGTCGAGGGGCATGGGACGGTCTCCTGAACGAAAAAAATTTGAATTATGGGCGAAAGTCCAGTATACTGAAATTGTACCGCACAGAAAGGAGCTGCCATGTTCGATAAAATTCTTCTTGCCGTTGACGGTTCTGAACACGGCTCGCGCGCCGCTCAAATGGCGGGCGCTTTGGCACGCGAGATGAAGTCGGCCGAACTGTGCATCGTGGTGGTCTACGACCTCATCCCGCCTTACATTGGCGATCCCTACATACAGTACGTCATCGACGCCCGCTTTAAAGACGCGCGGGCAGTGCTGGATATCGCGCTCGCAAACGTGGGAGAAATTCCCGGCAAACTGCAATCTGAATTGCTCGAAGGTTCCCCCGCGGAAGCCATCGTCACCGTAGCCAACACGCGCAAAAGCGACGTGATCGTGATCGGTTCGCGCGGCCTCGGACGGCTGGCCGGCGCGCTGCTGGGCAGCACCAGCCAGAAGGTGATCTCACACGCGCCCTGCCCGGTTCTGGTCGTCCGATAATTTCGCCAGCCGCTCGGCTTCGACAAACTCCTCGGGCGTGTTCACGTTGCGGAAGGCGCGTCCCTCGGGATCCGCGGCGGATACCTCGGCGGGAGTCAACTCGCGGACTTTCACCGCCGGAAACCAGGAGATAACCTTCCACTTGTCCGCTTCGATGGCAG
This sequence comes from Candidatus Denitrolinea symbiosum, assembly GCA_017312345.1. Taxonomy (NCBI): domain Bacteria; kingdom Bacillati; phylum Chloroflexota; class Anaerolineae; order Anaerolineales; family Anaerolineaceae; genus Candidatus Denitrolinea; species Candidatus Denitrolinea symbiosum. The sequence goes on from BLAA01000001.1 coordinate 393,396, forward strand.
ACTGGATGGCCGGGACGCATACCGCGCGGCGATAGACCGCGTGGAAGGGTTCGTAGCCCTCCTCCGTTTTGGCGATGACCACGTCCGCCGCCTCCTCGACGAGGAGCCGCGTCGCGGTTTCGAGGAGCGCCGCGCTGGCGAACGGCATGTCGCACGCGACGACGCCCACGATGGGACGCGTCGCGGAGGCCAGCGCGGTGTAGAGTCCGCCGAGGGAGCCGCGGCCCGGCGCGAGGTCCGGAACGAGGCGCAGATCGAGGAAGGCGTAATCTTCGGGGCGATTCGTCGTCACGATGATCTCGTCCGCGAGGGACGCGAGCCGGTCGATCACGTATCGAATGAGCGGACGTCCCAGAAACGGTTTGAGGGCTTTGTCCTGTCCCATGCGGGAGGACTGCCCGCCGGCCTGGATGACGAGACTGAACATGAGGCGTATTATACTGGTTGGTTGCCATGAGTAGTATCGCGGATGTGTTGGATAGGTTGACGCGGAAGGGGGAGGTCTACACGGGCGCGGAAAAAGGCGCAGTGCGCTGTCTCGCGTGCGGGCATCGGTGTTTGATCAAGCCCGGAATGCGCGGGGTCTGCCAGGTTCGGTTCAACGAGGCAGGCGAGTTGCGCGTGCCGTTCGGTTATGTGGCGGCGCTACAGGCCGATCCCATCGAGAAGAAACCGTTTTCGCATGTGACGCCCGGCGAAACCGCGCTGACGTTTGGGATGCTGGGATGCGATTTTCACTGCGGATTCTGCCAGAATCATTTTACATCCCAGGCCATGCGCGATCCCGCGTCAGCCTCTTCAATTGAATTGATCCGCAAAATTTCCCCTCAGCAGATGGCAGAAGCGGCGCGGCAGGCGCGCGCCTCGGCAATCGTCTCCTCGTATAACGAGCCGCTCATCACCAGCGAGTGGGCGGCGGCGATCTTCAAGGAGGCGAAGGCCGCGGGCTTGAAATGCGCCTACGTCTCGAACGGAAATAACACGCCCGAAGTGATGGAGTACCTGCGTCCGTATCTCGACGCGTACAAAGTGGACTTGAAGTCCATGAACGATAAAAATTATCGCCAGTTGGGCGGCGTTCTCCAAAACATCCTGGACGGGATCCAACGCGTCCACGAGATGGGGATTTGGACGGAGGTGGTGACGCTTGTCGTCCCCGGCTTCAACGATTCGAACGCGGAACTTTGGGAGGCGGCGCGCTTCCTCGCGGGTCTCTCTCCCGACATCCCCTGGCACGTGACGGCCTTCCATCAGGATTACAAGATGACCGGGAACGGCGACACCGACGCGGCCACGCTCCGGCGCGCGGCGGATATCGGACGCGAGGCCGGGCTGCATTTCGTCTACGCGGGGAATTTGCCCGGACGCGTGGGCGAGTACGAGGACACGTTCTGCCCGGGGTGCAATCGGCCGGTCGTCGAGCGACGCGGCTACCGGGTGCGCGCGTACCGGATCACGGGGGAGGGGAAATGTCCGCATTGCGGGACGGTCATCCCCGGCGTGTGGACGCGCGAGCCGGGGGAAGTCAAATTGAACGGCGCGGGCCTGCCTTTGCCCATGTATTGAAATGGATTTTGCTGTATAATTCCGCCATCATTTTGTAAGACAATTCTGAAAGGAGGCGCCATCGAAAGTTCCATAATGCCGCTGTACAACGTTGTTCGTCACTTTGCTAAATTCTCTTGGAGGAGAACTCTGTGAACAAGAAACTGTTTGTTTTGCTTACGATGCTCGCGCTTGCCAGCATGATCCTGGCGGCCTGCGGCCCGAAACCGTCTTCGCCGGCCACCCAGGCGCCGAGCGCCCAGGCGCCCGCCACCGACGCGCCGGCCACCGACGCGCCGGTCGAGCCCACCCCCATTCCCGACATCCCGATCGCGACATATGAGCGCGGCTCTTTGTCGGTTGCGGAATGTGGCAATGGCTATACCGGCTTTTTCAAGTCCATTGAGGCCACCGATGAAAACACCGTGACTTTCACGATGTGCAAGTCGGATCCGGCCTTCCTTTCGAAGATCGCCTTCAGCCCGTTCGCCATCTATCCCGAAGAGTGGGTTGAAGCGACCGCCGGCGAAAGCGCCCGCACCAGCGAGGGACTCGAGAAGCCGATCGGCACCGGCCCCTACATGGTTCAGGAATGGAAACGCGGCGACAGCATCACCTTCGTCGCCAACCCCGATTACTGGGGCGAGGCCGCCAAGGCCAAGACGCTGGTCTTCCGCTGGTCAACTGAATCCGCGGCCCGCCTGCTGGAACTGCAGGCCGGCACGATTGACGGCTTCGACAACCCCGGCCCCGACGACTTCGCCACGATCCAGGACGACGCGAATCTGCACCTGGCCCTGCGCCCGGCGTTGAACGTCTTCTACGTCGGCATGACCAACACCTTCGCGCCGTTCGACAATGTGAAGGTCCGCCAGGCGATCGGTATGGGCATCGACCGCCAGCGCATCGTGGACACGTTCTATCCGACCGGCTCCGAGGTCGCCAGCCACTTCACCCCTTGCACCATCCCGAACGCTTGCGATGGCGAGGCGTGGTATGACTTTGACGTGGAGGCCGCCAAGGCCTTGCTGTCTGAAGCCGGCTTCCCGGATGGCTTCAAGACCAAACTGTATTACCGCGACGTGGTGCGCGGCTACCTGCCCCAGGTGGGCAGCGTGGCCCAGGATATTCAGGCGCAGCTCAAAGCCAACCTGAACATTGACGCCGAGATCGTCGTGATGGAATCCGGCGCGTTCATCGAAGAATCCGGTTCCGGCCGACTCGACGGCCTGTACCTGCTCGGTTGGGGCGCGGACTATCCGCACATCACCAACTTCCTGGACTATCACTTCGGCCAGGCCAGCCAGCAGTTCGGCAAGATTCCCGCCGAAATCTACGAGCCGATCGCCCAGGGCGCCACCATTGCCGATCCTGTTGAAGCCGCCCCGGTCTACTCCCAGGCGAACAACGCCATCCGCGAACTGGTTCCGATGGTCCCGATCGCGCACGGCGGTTCCGCGGTCGCTTACCGCGCCGACGTGGTCAACCCGCAGGCCAGCCCGCTGACCAGCGAGATGTTTGCCGTCACCGATCCGGGCGGCCGCGACATCTTCGTCTGGATGCAGAACGCCGAACCCATCAGCATGTTCTGCCCGGATGAGACCGACGGCGAGTCCCTGCGCGCCTGCGAACAGGTGATGCAATCGCTGTACGGCTACGAGATCAACGGCACCGCCGTGGAACCCGTGTTGGCCGAATCCTGCACGCCGAACGCCGACCTGACCGTCTGGACCTGCACCCTGCGCAAGGACATCAAATTCCACGACGGCTCGACCTTCGACGCCTACGACGTGGTGGCTACCTTCAACATGGGCCTGAACATCGGCTCGCCCTTCCACGTTGGCAACACCAACCTGTGGGAGTACTACGATCTGCTCTGGGGCCTGATGAAGAAACCCGGCGGCTAGACCGTCGCTTCCACCTTGTCATTCATACGGGATGGCGGTTCTCCGCCATCCCGTATGCTGAAACGGAGCAAGCCGAGACATGTTCCAGTATATTCTGCGCCGTATTATCACCTCCATCCCGGTCCTGTTCGGCATCCTGCTGGTCACTTTTTCCATGGCGCGCGTCATCCCCGGCGATCCGTGCCGCGCCATTCTCGGCGAAAAGGCCACAGACGCGGTTTGTGAACGTTTCATCAGGGAAAAAGGCCTGGATCAGCCGATCCTGACTCAATTTGGAATTTATCTCAAAGAAATTGGCAGCGGCGAATTTGGACAATCCTTCCGTTTTGGTATGCCGGTGACGCGCCTGCTGGCCGAACGCCTGCCCACCACTGTGGAACTGAGTTTCGCCGCCCTGATCATTGCCGTCATTGTTGGCATTCCTCTTGGTATTATTTCGGCCGTCAAACACAACTCGTGGGTGGACGTAGCGACCATGGTATGGGCGAACATCGGCGTTTCCATGCCGGTCTTCTGGCTGGGTTTGATGCTCGCCTACATTTTCTCCTTATTGCTCAAAGACACGCCATTCTGGCTGCCTCCCTCCGGCAGGATCAGCCCGGGCATCCCCAGTCCCACTCTCACCGAAGTATGGGGCTGGAATTTCGCCAAGGGAAGTTTTCTGGCTGGCCTCTTCGATTTCATCGGCCGCATGAACATCCTGAACGCCCTTTTAACCGGCAACTGGACATTGCTCAAAGACGCGCTCCAGCACATGATCCTGCCGGCGGCAGCGCTGGGAACCATCCCGATGGCGCTGATCGCCCGCATGGCGCGCTCCTCCATGCTCGACGTCCTCGGCCAGGACTACATCCGCACCGCCCGCGCCAAAGGATTATCCTACCGGACCGTCGTCCTCAAACACGCCTTCCGCAACTCGCTCCTGCCGCTGGTGACCGTGATCGGACTCTCGCTCGGCAGCCTGCTCGGCGGCGCGGTCCTCACCGAGACCATCTTCGGCCTCTCCGGCGTGGGACGCACCCTCTATGAGGCCATCACCGCCCGCGACTACGGCATTGTGCAGGCATTTACGGTCGTGATCGCGGTCTTCTTTGTGCTTCTCAACCTCATCGTGGATATTTCCTATGCTTATCTCGATCCTCGCATCCGCCTGAACTAGGAATTGAACATGACCCAGGATAACGAAGTCGCGACCCTCGACACCGAGGGCTTGTCCATCAAATCGGTCAGCCTGTGGCGGATCACCTGGAAACGCCTCTTCCGCCGCCGCTCGGCGGTGATGGGGATGATCATTCTGGGGATTCTGATCTTCATCGCTCTCACCGCCCAATGGCTCGCGCCCTACGACCCCCTCCAGGTGTTGATCGGCGTGGAGCCGGTCAAGCAGCGGCAGGCCCCCTGCATCCACCTGCTCGGCTGCCCCGAAGACCAGCCCCAGCACATCGCCGGCATTGACGGCAACGTGCGCGATGAGTTCAGCCGCCTGCTGTACGGCACGCGCGTCAGCCTGTGGATCGGCCTGTCCACCGTCACGTTCGCCATCATCATCGGGACCATCCTGGGCGCGCTGGGCGGCTACTTTGGCGGATGGGTGGACAACCTCATCATGCGCGTCATGGACGTGCTGCTGGCGTTTCCCTCGCTCCTGCTGGCGATCGCCATCGTGACCGTCCTCGGTCCCGGCCTGACAAATGCCCTGCTGGCGATCGGCATCGTTTCGATTCCCTCCTACGCGCGCGTCGTGCGCGCCTCCGTCCTCTCGGTCCGCGAAATGGACTACGTCTCGGCCACGCGCGCCCTGGGCGGCTCCAACTTCGACATTTTATTCCGCCGCATCCTCCCCAACGCGATGACGCCGCTCATCGTGCAGGGGACGCTCGGCATCGCCACCGCCATCCTCGACGCGGCCGCGCTCTCCTTCCTCGGTCTCGGCGCGCAGCCTCCCATGCCAGAGTGGGGCTCCATGCTCGGCTCGGAACGCAACCAGGTCTTCACCGCGCCGCACCTGGTCTTTTTGCCCGGCTTCGCCATTATGGTGACGGTGCTGTCCTTTAACCTGCTGGGCGACGGTCTGCGCGACGCCCTCGACCCGCGGCTGGCGCACAGCGCCTGAAGAATCAAAAACCAGGTTTCCCGCAGGAACCTGGTTTTTTGTTATTTCGGCGCGATGATCGAGGCCATTCCGAGAAGCGCCAAGCCCCCGAAGATGACCAGCGTAACGGCGGCGCCGATGAACGCGTCCCGCCTGGCGCGCTGGTCCACGAGGCGGAGCAGGGGATAAACTCCATCCACGCCCCAAAGCGGACCGCCGAACCAGGCGAAGATCAGCCCACCGAACAGCCCGCCGATATGCCCCCAGTTGTCTATCATCCCGCCGCTGGAAAACCCGATGAAAAGGTTGACGGCCGCCACAGCGACCACGTTGCCGATGGCGCGTTTCGCCTCCGCGCCGAACAATTTGCGATTCTGGTAGAGAAAAACTCCCTCGGCGGCGATCAACCCGAAAATGGAAGTGGACGCGCCGATGGAGACCGCGTTGGTGAACAGGAACGACAACACGTTGCCCGCGAACCCCGCCAGCAGGTACAACGCCAGGAAGCGAAAATGCCCGAAGCGGCGTTCCAGCCCGGAGCCCAGGGCGAAGAGCGCGTACATATTGAAGCCGATGTGCCAGAGCGAACCGTGCAGGAGGACGGGAGTGATCAGCCGCCAGACCTGTCCCGCGCGGATGAGCTCGCCAGATTTGGCGCCCAGCATGAGCGGCAGGTCGTAGCCCGTGATGAATTTCGTGCCGAGTTGCAGCAGGTAGACGAAGATCGTCAGCCCGAGGATGACGTAGGCGACGCGCGGCGGCGCGGACGGGAGTCGAAGGGAGATGGGGCCGGGGGGCGGCGCGGCCGGTTGAACGTCGGGGAAGGAGGCGGGGGGTTCGTTCACAGGAGTCTCACAACGTCACCTGGCGCGGTTTCACGCGGTGATGTTCCGCTTCGATGATGGCGCGGATGACGTCCACGGTGGAGTCGAGTTGGTAGTCGCGGTTGACGATCACGTAGTCGAAGGCCTCGATGCGCTGGAGTTCCTTGCGGGCGGTGGCGATGCGGAGTTTGAGTTCTTCGGGCGTTTCGGTTTTGCGGGTTTCGAGGCGGCGGACGAGTTCCTCCTCGGTTTCGGCGGCGAGGAAGATGAGCAGGGCTTCGGGGGCGAGTTTGCGGACGGTCTCCGCGCCCTGCACGTCAATGCGCAGGATCACGTCCCGGCCTTTGGCGAGGACTTCGCGCACCTGCGTCTTGGGGATGCCCTTGTAATCGCCATAGACGATGGCGTATTCGATCAACTCGTCGGCTTCGATCATGCGGGCGAATTCTTCCTTCGAAACGAATATGTAATCCCGCAGGTTGACTTCGTTGTAACGCTGGGGACGCGTGGTGGCGGTGACGACGAAATGGAACGGCAGTTCGCGCTCTTTCATGCGCTGGATGACGGTGTCTTTGCCCACGCCCGACGGCCCGGAGATGACGATGAGCAGCGGACGCGGATGAGGCAGGTCGAAGCGGTGTTCGGGAGGCATGGGCGAATTGTACCAGACCGCCCAATAAATCCCGAACCGGGTTAAAATTGAGTCATGCCAACTTACGATTTCATCTGCAACGACTGCAAACAGCGCTTCGAAATTTTTCTGACCTACAGCGAATACGGGAAGAAGCCCGCGCCCTGCTCCCACTGCGGGAGCGTGAACACGCGCCGGCGGATGACGCGCGTCCGCATTGCCCGCTCCGAGGAGTCGCGCATGGACAGCATGGAAAGCGAACTCGGCGGCCTCGAAGGTCTCGACGACGATCCCAAAGCCCTCGGGCGCATGATGCGGAAAATGGGACGCGAGATGGGCGAAGACCTGCCTCCCGAATTCGACGACGTGGTGGACCGGCTCGAATCGGGACAAAGCCCCGAGGAGATCGAAGCGGCCATGCCCGATCTCGGCGGGGACGCGGCGGGCGGAGACGACGACTTCTAGCGGCTCCATCCGCTGGCAACTGAACACTGATCACTGGACACTGATGACTGATGACTGATTACTGATGACTGACTTCCGCTCTGGTTTCATCGCCGTGCTTGGCCGCCCAAACGTGGGCAAGTCCACGCTGATCAACGCCCTGCTGGGGCAAAAGGTCGCGGCCGTTTCGCCGCGTCCGCAGACCACGCGCCGCCGCCAGCTGGGGATTCTCACGACCGACTCGTACCAGATCGTCTTCGTGGACACGCCCGGCCTCCACGCGCCGCGTCACAAACTGGGCGAATTCCTGAACCAGGAAGCGCGCGCCGCGCTGGACGGCGTGGACGCCATCCTCTGGTTGACGGACCTGACGACCGCGCCCTCCGAAGACGACGAGCGGATCGCGTCCCTCCTGCCGCGTCGGACTCCGCTGGCGCTGGGTTGCAACAAAATAGACCTGGTCCCCGCCGAGGCGTTGGACGCGCGTCGGGAGGCGTACGCGGCCCTCGTCCCGCGCGAAGCGGAGGTCGTGATGTTGTCCGCCACGCGCGGCGACGGTCTCGCGGAATTGCTGAGTCTGCTTGTCTCGTTCCTGCCCGTCCGCGAGCCCGAGTTCGACGCCGAGCAGGTCACCGATCTGTACGAAAAGGAGATTGCCGCCGACCTGGTCCGCGAAGCCGCGCTGTTGAAGTTGCGCGACGAAGTGCCGCACGGAGTCGCCGTCCGCATTGACGAGTTCAAGGAGCGCGAGAACGGCATGGCGTACATCGCCGCGACGCTCTTCGTGGAGCGCGATTCGCAAAAGGGGATCGTCATCGGCGAGGGCGGGAAGATGCTCAAGTCCATCGGCTCCGCGGCGCGCGCGGAGATCGAAGCGATGGGCGGGCGGCGCGTTTTCCTGGAACTGCGCGTGAAGGTGTTGAAGGACTGGCGGAACGATGAAGAGTGGCTGCGACGGTTCGGATATAAAATACGGTAGGGGCAGACCTATGTGTCTGCCCTGGGCGGACACGCAGGTCCGCCCCTACGATAGGCGGATACGATGGGCGGACGCGATGGGCGGACGCGGTGGGCGGACACGGCGGGCGGGCGCGGTGGGCGGACGCGGTGGGCGGACGCGGTGGGCGGACGCGGTGGGCGGACACGGTGGGCGGACACGGCGGGCGGACACGCAGGTCCGCCCCTACGGTCTGATCCGATGATTGAATTTGGGAGGCTGCCATGCTGTACCTTTTCGCCGCGTTGATCTTCGCCGCGCTGACCGCGTGGGCGACGTGGAAACAAAACCGAGGGCTGGAAATGGTCGCCAAGCCTGCCGTGATGATCGTCCTGCTCGCGTACGTGTGGGGCGCGCTCGGGCTGGAGGGCGCGGCTGTGTGGTTTTTGCTGGGGATGTTCTTCTCGCTTGTCGGCGACATGCTCCTGCTCTCGCTCGACCGTCTGTTTTCCTTCGGCCTGGCCGCGTTCCTGCTGGCGCAGGTCTTCTACATCTTCGGATTCAATTCCCCCGCCTCGCCCGTCTCGCTGTGGGGACTCATACTGGCGCTCGTCATCGGGTTGGGAAGCGCGCGCGTGCTGAAGCGCATCCTGTCCGCGCTGGCCGCGCAGGGACAGGCGAACATGCGAATCCCGATCGTGGTCTACGGGGCGGTCATCTCGTTGATGCTGCTCTCGGCCATGCTCAAGTTGTCCGATCCCGCGTGGAAGGCGGGCGCGTCCGCGCTGGCGGCGGCGGGCGCGTTCCTCTTCTTTTTGTCGGATATCGTGCTGGCGTGGCTCAAGTTTGTGACCCCCATCCAAAACGGACGCGTCATCAACATCGGCCTCTATCACCTCGGGCAGATGTGCATCGCCGCGGGCCTGGTCATGCAGTTGGCCTGAACTACTCTCCCGCCAACCAGCCCCACAGTCCGCCCTTCTTCTCTCCCTGCGGACGCGGCTTCGGGACGGACAGCATGATTACCGTGATGTTGTCGTGCCCGCCGCGCGCGTTGGCTTCCGCCACCAGTTTTTGCACCGCGACCTTCGGACTTTCCGATTCGAGCAGGATCTTCTGAATCTCGTCTGCCCAGACCATGTCGGTCAACCCGTCCGAGCAAAGCAGCAGCATATCTTCGGGCTGGAGCGTCAGTCCCTGATTCTTCTGGGCCTGGATGCTGTTTTCGGAATCGCTCAACTTCAAGCGGAAGTCCACTTCGGGAAGTTTGAGCGAGCCGAGATAGCGGCGGATGACGTGGACATTAGGATGGTCGCGGGCGTCCTCAGGGTGGATGATGTTCTTCTCGAGGGCTTCCTGGATCCAGGTGTGGTCAACCGTCGTCTGATGCATCTGCCCGTTGCGAAGGAAGTAGATGCGCGAATCCCCCACATAGGAAGTATATAACTTGTCTCCGATCACCCAGGCGCAGGCGCAGGTGGCGCCCATACCGTGATGCTCGTCGTCCAGCGCGGAGTGATGGGCAATGGCGTCGCTGGCGGCGTGGATGGCCTCCTCCATGATCTTGAGCGGGTCGCGGCCGTTGCTTTCGGCCACCGTGTGGCTGATGTGGTCCACAGCCAGTTCCGCGGCCACCTCCCCGGCGCGGTGACCGCCGATCCCGTCCGAGAGGACGGCGAACAGCGAGGGCGTGGAATCCTCCCTGCCGAGAACATGCGATAACACGGCATAACGGTCCTCGTTGTTCTTGCCGGACATACCGGGATGGCTGAGCGCCGCAACGTGCAGGTGAGAACGCTGAGTGCGGATCATGAAAATTCGAGAGACGGCTCCGTAACGGTCGGCGGATTTTTCATTTCAAACCGGTACGTCAGATGCCCAAAGTTTACCCTATCTCCATGTTTTAAGGGATGGCCCTCTTGGGTGACAGGCTCGTAATTCACCCACGTCCCCGCGACGGAAAACTGGTCGAAGATCGCGTACCCCGCCTCCGTCTGGCGGATGCGCGCGTGGAGCGGCGAAAGCGCGGGATCGTCGAGGATGACCGACGCCTGCACCGGGTCCGTGCCGAGGGTCAGTTCGGGGAGGTCGATCGGGATGGGGGCGGCCGCGGCCGGCGTTCCGTCCGGTTCGAGGCGGACGAGGCGGGCCGCCGCGTCCGTGACCTGGTCCGGCGCGGCGCGCTTCGTCGTTTTCCTCCGCCCGGTCGGGGGTTCCAGCGCGGCCGGCACCGGCTGGGTAAGCGGATCGGCGTATTCGCGGCGCTTTGTCCGACGTTCGCGCCGCGCCCGCCGGAGCCTGCTTCCGAACAGCACGGCTAAAAAGGCCAGCCCGGCTATACCCACTACGCCCCACACGATGACGAAGCGGTAGCGCGCCAGCAGGACGAGCGACCCGCCGGGCGGTTTGACGATGGTGACGACGACCGGCAGGGCGAGGCTTTGACCGGTGAGGCCGAGGCTGTCGGTGGCCTCCACTTTGAGCATGTGCTGTCCGCTGGTTGTGTAGCCGCTGATGTCCCAGGCGAATCGGTCGAGCGCGCCGCTGACGTTTTCCGCGGCGAGTTCGTCGTCCACGTACAGCGCGGCGCGGACGATGGGGCGCGGATGCCCGTCGGGGAAGTCGAAGACGATCTGGAGCGCCTGCTCGTTCGGGACGAGGACTTCGGTATTGTAGGGGTCTTCGGGCGGCGCGGCGCGCGTCAGTTGGGCGGGCAGGTCGGCGAAGATGGGGTTGGGCGGCTGGACGTTGAGCGTGAACTCCCGCGGCTCGGAGGCCACGGACGCGCCGCCGAGGGTCACCTCCACGCTGAGGGCGTGGTCGCCGCTCGAATTCAGGGCGGAGGCGTAGGTCAGGCGGTAGACGCGGCGCAGGGGCGAGAAATACGTCTCGGGGTTGGGCAGGGTCTCGCGGCCGCTGAAGGTCAGGAATCCGCCGCCGGTCTGCGCGGCGAGAGCCTGGAAGAGCGCCACGCTGGGATGGTTGAAATATTGTTCGCCGTCCACCAGCCAGATGTTGACGCGCGTGCGCGATTGGACGGCGCGCTCGCCGACGGTCTTCAGCGCGGCTTCGAGCGCGGCGTCTTCCATGTGCGGGGTGACGAACAGGATGGCGCGCTTCATACCGACCTGCGGCGTGGCGGCCAGCGCGGTCTCGAGCGAGAGGACGAGAGATTGGATGTTGGGCGTGGTGGCGCGGAAGTCGGGTTGGAAGGCCGCGAAACTGGCGAGCCAGGCGTCGGGCGCGGTGTGCGCGATGAGCGGCCCGGCGATGGTGACGAGGCTGAGGTTGTCGCCTTTTTCCGCGTCGAGCGATTGCGCCCATCCGCCCAGCGCTTGCTGGACGCGCTGATAGCGCGTGACGCCCTGCGCGTCGCGGACGTCCAGCGCGGGGCCGGGGTTGACGCCCACCACGAGCTGCGCGCCGACCGGCTCCTCGGTCAATTCCTGAACCGGGCGCGGGGTCCCGTCTTCGAGGGCGGACGCGTCGGCCGGCTTAAGTCCGCCTACGAACTGGCCGTTCGCGTCGTACACGTCCAGCACGGCGACGATCTTTGGGAAGCCCGAGGCGTCCGGCGCGCTGATCTCGGCATAGGCGGAGGTTTGGGCGGCGGCGAAGGATGAAGGCGGAAGGATGAGGGATGAAAAGAGGAGGAACGATAAAAGACGAAAGATGAAAGACGCCCCGGACGCGGAAAAACGCGGACGAACGCGGAGATTTCTCCGTGTTTTCCGCGTTGATCCGCGTTCAATTTTTTCCGGGTGAGTTCTACGCATTTGCCTCGGGAAGGACGACTACCGGCGCTTCGGGTTTGGAGGTGAGACGCAGGTAGGTGAGCGTCCACGACGCGCCCAGGAAGGCGTTCAGGATGCCGCTGACGAGGATAGCGACCGGCAGGAACATGACGAAGCACAGGCCGCCGATCAGCAGCGGCGTCATGCTCTGGCCCTGGTTCAGCGCGACAGATATTCCCGCCGGGAGGATGATCATGAGGATGGGGATGGCGATCAGCAGTCCCAGCACGAAGGAAATGGCGAGCAGGATCAAGCCCATGACGATGACCGGGCCCGCGTTGCCGCGCACAACTTCCCAGCCGCGCTTGAAGCCGTCTACCAGCCCGACATTCTCTTTCACGATGGCGACGTTCGCCATTTCAATGATGAGAGAGAGGGCGATCGAGACGGGGATCAGCAGACAGAGGAGCGGCAGGAGGCACAGGAAGCTAATGCCTGCCGTCAGCACGCCAAAGGCAAAGAAGGGAAGAAGCGCCAGGAGGGAGATCAAACCGATCAGGAACGTCAGTCCGAAGACGCGCCAGAAATACGGCAGGGAGCCTTTGAAAAGTTCCCCGAACGAAAGCTGCTCCGCGCCTTCCTCTGCCTGGAGCGTGCCGCGGATCAAGCCGATGCGCCCGATGGCGCCGAGGAAGATCGAGAGCAACACCAGCGCGAAAACGGCCGCAACGATCAGCGCCACCACCCACCAGTACTGGGAAAGCCAATCGCCAGTCTGAGTAAAGAACTGATCGACATCCGAGCCAAAGGGATTGTATCCATTTCCATCCCCGCCGTTCCCGCCGCCGGATGAACCGCCCCCGCCGCGCGAGCAGCTGGAAAGAATGCCGAAGATCCACAGGATTTTATATTTCCAGGTGATCTTCCAGGCGCGGGACAAAACTTCGCCGAAATTGAAATTCATGGCAGACTCCTTTGAAGAAGTGAGGCGTGCGCCTCCTTCTTATTCTTACGTCACTCCCATTCAATCGTCGCGGGCGGCTTGCTGGTAATATCATACACCACCCGATTAATTCCGTCCACTTCGTTGACGATGCGATTGGCCGTCCGAGCCAGCAGATCGTAGGGCAGGCGCGCCCAGTCGGCGGTCATAAAGTCCTCGGTGGTCACGGCTCGAATGGCGGCGGCCTCCTGGTACGTCCGCTGGTCGCCCATCACGCCGACGGATTTCACAGGCAGCAAAACGACGAAGGCCTGCGAGGTCTCCGCGCCCTTGCCTAAAAATCCCGCGCGGGACAGTTCCTCGGTCAGGATCGCGTCCGCCGCCCGCAGGCGCGAGACGCGCTCGCGCGTCGCCTCGCCGAGACAGCGCACGGCCAGGCCCGGGCCCGGGAACGGCTGCCGCCACACCAGCGCTTCAGGCAGTCCCAGCGCCTCGCCGACGGCGCGGGCCTCGTCCTTGAACAAATAGCGCAGCGGCTCGACCAGTTCGAACTGCATGTCCTCGGGCAGCCCGCCCACGTTGTGATGCGTCTTGATCTTCGCCGCCTTGTTCCGGTCGGGCGCGGACGATTCCACCACGTCGGGATAGATCGTCCCCTGCACGAGGAATTTCGGCTGACCGAGCCGGCGCGCCTGTTCTTCGAAGATGCGGATGAATTTCTCGCCGACGATCCTCCGCTTCTGCTCGGGATCGGTCACGCCTTTGAGCGCGGCGAAGTATTCCTGGCCGGCTTCGATGGTCGCCAATTCCGAATGAAGGTTCTTGCGGAACGCGTCCGCGACCTGCGCGCCCTCGTTCTTTCGAAGGAGACCGGTATCCACGAATATGCAGGTCAGCTGGTCGCCGACGGCTTTGTGGACGAGCGCCGCGGCTACCGTCGAGTCCACGCCGCCCGAAACGGCCGCGAGGACGCGCTCGCCTCCCACCTGGGCGCGGATGCGCTGCACGGCTTCGTCAATGATCGAAGCGGAAGTCCACTCGGGCGCGGCGCCGCAAACGTCCACGACGAAATGGCTGAACAGTTCGCTCCCATTTGGCGTGTGATGCACTTCGGGATGGAATTGCACGCCGAAATATTTTCGGTTGAAATCGCCCATCGCCGCGAAGGGACTGTTGCCGCTCTTCGCCAGCGCCGCGAACCCGGCGGGCATCTTCGTGATGCGGTCTCCGTGCGACATCCAGACAAGGGAGAGAGTAGAGAGCAGAGGAGTAGGGAGTAGCGACTCAATCTCGGCGGGACCGTATTCGCGGTGCGCGGACGCGTCCACCTGCCCGCCCAGCGCGTGAGTCAACGCCTGCATCCCGTAGCAGATGCCGAGGATGGGAAGTCCCGACTCGAGGATGAATTCCTGAATGTACGGCGCGCCTTCCTCGTAAACCGAGTGCGGTCCGCCGGAGAGGATGAATCCCTTGGGCTGGATGGACATGATCTTTCCCTGCGGCGCGTCCCACGGGAACAACTCGCAATAGACCTGCGCCTCACGCACGCGGCGGGCGATGAGTTGGGCGTACTGCGAACCGAAATCGAGGATGGCGATGGATTGGGTCATGGATCTCCTTCGTTTCGTTCAACATCCGCAATCAAATGGAAATGCAACTGCGGCACATCCTGAAACTCCCCGCCATTGACGATCAGCCGGTAAGCGGGGAGTTTGAATTCAGCTACGAGGCTTTGGACGGTGGAATAGAGGTCGGCGAGGAAAGCGGTATCGGTGGGATCGAGTTCGGTCAGCGAGGCGACCGCCTTCTTCGGAACGATCAACACGTGAAAGGGATACGCCGGCTTCGGATGACGGAACGCCATCAATGTGTCGGTCTCGCGCAGGCGTTTGACGGGAATCGCAAAACTCATGTGGGCAAACATCCATCCGACGAACTGCGCCATCCGATCCTTTGCAAATATCCTCACTGCTCACTGCTCTCTGCTCTCTGCTCTCTAAATTCGATCTTCCCATCATCACCCATTTTAGTGATGCACGCCAGCGATTCGACCGGGACGCCCAACGGCTCCAGCGCGGCGCGTCCGCCCTCGAAGAGCTTCTCGATCAGCGCGCCGATCCCGACCACCTTCGAGCCGGATGCCTCCGCGAGACGGACCAGCCCGAGGATGGTCGCGCCGGAGGCGAGGAAGTCGTCAATGATCAGGATCTTCTCGTCGTTTGCCATGTACTCCGGCGAGACGATCAATTCCACCGTGCGGCCTTTCGTGTGCGAGGGCGCGAGCGTCAGGTAGACCTGGTCGGGCATGGTGATCGGCTTGTGCTTGCGGGCGTAGACGACCGGCAGTCCGAGGTGGATCGCCGTCGTCAGCGCGGGGGCGATGCCCGAAATCTCGGCGGTGAGAATCTTGGTCGCGCCGACGTGAGCGAAGCGACGCGCAAATTCCCGCCCGCAGGCGTCCATCAGCAGCGGGTCCACCTGATGGTTGACGAAACTGTCCACTTTGAGAATCCCGTTGCCGAGGTTCTTCCCGTCGCGCAAGATGCGTTCCTTAAGTTCCTGCATACCTTCCTCCTCGTCCAGACATTTTCATCCGCATTGTACAACGCGGCAGGCAGGTTGACAACCGCATGATTATGGCGTTAGCCCAAAGTTGAAATGTCCCCTTCGCCGGGAAACACAGCGCGCGCGGCGTCTTTCCAGGCGTTCTCCCGGAGAGTTTGGAAAACCGGCTGGCGGGCGCGGCGCATTGGATTATAATGACGCCCGGAGTCAAACATGCCAGCCATCTACCCATTTACCGCTATCGTTGGACAGGAGCGCATGAGACGCGCCCTGATTTTGAACGCAGTAGACACGCGCATCGGCGGCGTGTTGATCCGCGGCGAACGCGGCACGGCCAAGTCCACCGCGGCGCGCGCCCTGGCCGCGCTGCTGCCGGGCGTCAAGGTCGTCAACGACTGCCGCTTCGGATGCGATCCCGACAAGCCCGCCACCTGGTGCACCGAATGCAAGGAACGCGCCGCCTCGGGCGAAAAACTTCCCGCGCACACGCGCAAGACCTCGTTTGTGAACCTCCCCGTCTCCGCGACGGAGGACCGCGTCGTCGGCACGCTGGACATCGAACAGGCCATCCAGAAAGGCGAGCGGCGCTTTGAGCCGGGCGTCCTCGCCTCCGCCAACCGCGGCCTGCTCTACATTGACGAAGTCAACCTGCTCGACGACCACGTCGTGGACGTCCTGCTGGACTCCGCGGCGATGGGCGTCAACACCGTCGAGCGCGAAGGCATCTCGTTCGCGCATCCCGCCCGCTTCATCCTCGTCGGGACGATGAACCCCGAAGAAGGCGAACTCCGCCCGCAGTTGCTGGACCGCTTCGCCCTCTCGGTGGACATCGTCGGGATCCGCGAGGCGCGCGAGCGCGTCGCCATCATGGAACGCAACATCGCTTACGAACGCGACCCGGAGGCCTTCCGCAAGGAATGGCTGCCGAAGGAGGATGAACTCTCCCAGCAGATCGCGCGCGCCCGCGAACTCGTGGACCGCGTCACCCACACCAGCCGCGACCTGCTCTCCATCGCCGCGCTGACCGCCTCCCTCAATGTGGACGGCCACCGCGCCGACCTCGTCATCCTGAAAGCGGCGCGCGCCCAGGCCGCGTTCGAGGGGCGGACGAAGATCAACGATCACGACATCGCCCTCGCGGCCGAACTCGCCCTCCCGCACCGCATCAAGCGGACTCCCTTCCAGCAGGCCGAGATGACCACCGAGCAGTTGCAGGAACGTATCGAGCAACTGGCGGGACAGTCCATGCCTGCCGAGACCGAGGAGGAACAGTCCGAGTCCCAGCAGGGCAAGCCCGAGGAAAAAAAAACTTAAAACTCGAAGATGAGAAAGAGGAAGGTCCCCAGCAGGGACAGCCCGAACCCAGCCGCCAGGACGCGTTCGCCAACACGAGCGCGAACTGGTGGGAGGGCGGGCAAAAGGTGAAGACGGGCGAAACCTTCCAGCCTCGAAAATTAAACACCCCGCTCGATAAATTAACCCGCCGTCACGCGGGACGAAGATCGCTGACCAGGACCGAACGCAAGCACGGACGGTACATCAAAGCGCGCCCCGCCGGCGACAAACTGGACGACATCGCCTTCGACGCCACAATCCGCGCCGCCGCGCCCTATCAAAAACGCCGCGTCGACAAGCGCAAACGCCTCGCCTTCGCCATCGAACGGAGCGACCTGCAGCGCAAAGTGCGCGTCAAACGGGTGGCGAACCTCGTCCTCTTTGTGGTGGACGCCTCGTGGTCCATGGCGGTCGCGGAGCGGATGAACGCCACGAAGGGCGCGATCCTGTCCCTGCTGACGGATGCCTATCAGCGCCGCGACCGCGTCGGTCTCATCGTCTTCCAAAAAGACCGCGCCACGCTCGTCCTGCCCCCGACCAATTCCGTCCAACTCGCGCAGCGCGCCTTGATGGACATCCCCGTCGGCGGGAAGACGCCCCTTTCCGCGGGCCTGTTCCTCGCCGCGGACGTGCTTCAGCACGAGAGATACGCGCATCCCGACGTGGAGCCGCTGCTCATCATCCTGACCGACGGCGCGGGGAACGTCTCAATCGGCGCGCTGCCTCCGCAGGAGGAATCCTATCGCTTCGCGGAGTTGATCGCGCGCGAAGAAGTGCGGAGCGTAGTCATCAACATGGAACACGCCGCCTTCGATCAGGGACTGGCGCAGCAGTTGGCTACGCATTTGAAAGCGCCGTGCTACGCGCTGAACGAATTGAAGGCGGAGAGTTTGTTGAATGTGGCAAGGCAGGAGATGGCGAGCGCGACGGTGAAGGCATAGGGAGCGCCGACGCGCCCGGCCCGCCGAGAAAATGGGTTTCCGGGTTATAATTCCATCAACCCAATATCAACCTTCGGGGCAGGGCGCAATTCCCGATCGGCGGTACAGCCCGCGAGCGCGAAACCATCCTGGTCAGGCGCATGATCCGGCGAGACTCCGGAGCCGACAGTAACAGTCTGGATGAAAGAAGGCGACAGCAGGCCCGCGCGGCCTGGCTGGATTCACGCCCCGGAAACGAACGCTGTTTTCGGGGATTTGATTCCGCTTCGCGCGTGACTTGCAGCCGGTTCCCGCGCCCCGAAGGATCCCTCCCTCGAGGCGTTTTTCGTTTGGGCAGACAGGTACGTCCGCTACCGATGCGTTGGGGCGACGTTGGGGCGATCCTGCGTGATCGCCCTCTCGCTCGGGCGGACAGGTACGTCCGCCCCTACCGATACGTTGGGACGACGTTGGGACGACGTTGGGACGACGTTGGGACGACGTTGGGACGACGTTGGGACGACGTTGGGACGACGTTGGGGCGATCCTGCGTGATCGCCCTCTCGCCCTCTCGCCCTCTCGCTCGGGCGGACAGGTACGTCCGCCCCTACCGATACGTTGGGACGACGTTGGGACGACGTTGGGGCGATGTTGGGGCGATGTTGGGGCGATGTTGGGACGATGTTGGGACGACGTTGGGGCGATCCTGCGTGATCGCCCTCTCGCCCTCTCGCCCGGGCGGACAGGTACGTCCGCCCCTACTGATGATTATGACCACTCTCGCCAAACGCGCGGCAACCCTCCGTCCCATTCTGGGACTCGTCTCCGTGACGGCATTCCTGCTGGCATGGCATCTCGCCGCGCGCTTCGGCGGACTGCCCGCCTTCATCCTCCCCTCCCCCGCGGCGGTGTGGACGCGCCTCCTGCGCGCCCTCGCGGACGGCAGCCTGCTTTCGCACAGCCTCGTCACATTGACCGAGGTGCTGACCGGCCTGCTGGCGGGCGTCCTGTTTGCCACACTGATCGGCTATTTCGTCGCCAAGTCGCGCCTGCTGGAAAACCTGCTCTCGCCCTACCTCGTGGCGAGTCAGGCTGTGCCGCTGGTGGCGATCGCGCCGCTGCTCGTCATCTGGTTCGGACCGGGCATGTTTTCCAAAGTGTTAATCTGCGCGCTGATCGTCTTCTTCCCGGTGCTGGTAAACACCGTCGTCGGCGTGCGCGCCGTCCCGCCCGCGCTGTACGACCTGATGCGTTCCCTGCGCGCCTCGCGCCGACAGATGCTATTCAAATTGGAGATTCCCGCCGCGCTGCCGATCTTCCTCGGCGGGCTGCGCGTGGGCGCGACGCTCTCCGTCATCGGCGCGGTGGTGGGCGAACTCGTCGGCGCGGATCGGGGACTGGGATTCCTCGTCAACATCGGGCGCGGCCAATACGATACGGCGCTCGTCTTTGTGGCGGTGTTCACCCTCATCGCGCTGGCGCTGGCGTTGTATGGGATCGTCGCGTTCGCGGAGAGAAAACTTTTAGTCTGGCTGGAACGATAAACGTTCCTGCAAGGAGGCTTCTTATGCTGAAGAAACTTGTTACGCTCGCGCTCGGGTTGGCGATCGGCCTGATGGCCTGCAGCCCGCGCGAGGTCCAGAAAGAAGCGGGGGCTTTGACGCGCGTCAAACTGCCGCTGGGGTACGTCCCCAACATCCAGTTCGCGCCGCTCTACGTCGCCGTCGAGAAGGGTTACTTCAAGGACGCGGGCATCGAGATCGAGTTCGATTATTCGTTCGAGACGGACGCGATGGCGCTGGTGGGCGCGGACCAGTTGCAGTTCGCGGTGGTTTCGGGCGAGCAGGTGTTGCTGGCGCGCGCGCAGGGACTGCCGGTGGTGTACGTGGGCGCGTGGTATCAGAAATATCCTGTGGCGGTGGTGTCGAAGGCCGCGCAGGGGATCAAGTCGCCCGCGGATTTGAAGGGGAGGAAGATCGGCCTGCCGGGGCTGTTCGGCGCGAATTACATCGGGCTGGACGCGCTGCTCTTTTCCGCGGGGCTGGGCGAATCGGACGTGACGCTCGATTCGATCGGCTTCACGCAGGTGGAATCCGTCGCGGCAGACCGCGACGAGGCGGCCTCGGTGTACGCGGCCAACGAGCCAGTGCAGTTGCGCGCGCTGGGATTCGACATCAACGAACTGCTGGTGGCCGATTACGTGCAACTGGCGTCTAACGGGTTAATCGCCAACGAGAAGACCATCGCGTCGAACCCCGACCTGGTGCGGCGGATGGTCGCGGCCATGGTCAAAGGGGTCGCGGATACGATCCAGAATCCCGACGAGGCGTTCGAGATCAGCAAAAAATATGTGGAGAATCTGGCGGCGGCCGACGCGGCCACGCAAAAGGAAGTGCTGGCGCGCTCGATTGAATTATGGAAAGCCGAGCGGATCGGCTATTCCGACGCGGCCGCCTGGGACAACATGCAGTCCACGCTGTTGAAGATGGGACTGCTCAAAGCGCCGCTGGACGTGAGCGAGGCGTTTACGAATGAGTTTGTGCCGTGAAGTTTCGTGTTGTGTAGCGCGTGTTACGTAGTACGTAACGCGCCTGTTACGAAATACGCAATACGTACTATAGAGAAGGCCATGACAGTTATTTCACCCATCCTCACCGTCCGCGAGTTGAGCGCCGTCTTTCCCGACAACAACGGCGGACTGCACGCGCTGGAGCGCGTGTCGTTCGACGTGCGCCCGCGCGAGTTCGTGGCGGTGCTGGGACCTTCGGGCAGCGGCAAGTCCACCCTGCTGCGGATCCTGGCGGGCATCCTCCAGCCGACGGCGGGCGAGGTCAACTTTGGGCAGAATCAACAGCCGCGCATCGGCATGGCCTTCCAGCAGGCCAACCTCATGCCGTGGCGGACGGCGCTCCAGAACATCACGCTCCCGCTCGAACTGGAGGGCGCGGCGGACGCGTCCGCGCGGGCGCAGGAGATGATCGAACTGGTCGGGCTGACGGGCTTCGAGCGGAACTGGCCGCGCGAACTTTCGGGCGGGATGGCGCAGCGCGTGTCGCTGGCGCGGGCGCTCATCCACGACCCCGACCTGCTCCTGCTCGACGAGCCCTTCGGCTCGCTCGACGCGCTGACCCGCGAGCGCATGTGGACGGAACTCTCGCGCATCTGGCAGGCGCGGCAGAAGACCGTCGTGATGGTGACTCATTCCATCTCCGAGGCGCTCTTCCTCGCGGACCGCGTCCTCGTGCTGACGGCGCGGCCTGGCCGCGTCAAACTGGACCTGAAAGTGGACCTGCCGCGTCCCCGCGCGGACGAGATGCGTTACACCGCCCATTTCGGCAGGCTGGCGCGGGCGTTGAAGGAAGCCATCGAATGACGGACGGCGAATCCCGTGATAAGATGTCCCGCATGAATTTCGATCCCATCACCCCCGACCTCTTCATCGGCGTCACCCCCCGCGTGGACGATTATCCCCTCCTGCGCGGACTCGGCGTGCGCCTCGTCATCAACATGCGCTGGGAGCGCCGTCCCGCGCCCGACCCGCATCACGAGCCGCTGTCTTTCCTCTGGCTGCGGACGATTGACAGTCCGCTGTTCCCCATCCCCATCTCAAAATTGATACGCGGCGCGCAAGCCGCGCTCGAGACCATCCGCAGCGGCGGAAAAGTCTACGCCCACTGCGCTGGCGGACGTCACCGCGGCGTGGCGATGGGCGCGGCCGTCCTCGTCGCGCAGGGATACGATCCGCTGGCCGCGATGCAGTTGATCGCCGAGCGGCGCGCGCTGGCCGACCCGTTCGCGTTCTACATCCGCCCGCGTATTATGAAATTCGCGCAAAAATGGGATGCGGGTTTCGCTTCTGTAATTTAGGATTGACGACGGCGCGCGTAGGAATCCGAAAGTTCCACTTTCGGAACGCGGCTGGCGATCCTGAAGTAGAACTTCAGGATTCCATTTCATCTTAAAACACAATGGCCGACTCCGTTACAACGAGTCGGCCAAATTCAACCTTCATCTTTCATCCTTGTTCTTCTTCTCCCTCTAAAATCTCGCGCGCCAGCGTTTGCAGCGCGTCGACGTCGTCCACTTTGGCGGCGCGCCAGTAGATCTCCAGCAACTCCAGCGGGCTGAGGCTGCTGATGGACCGGTCTTCGGGCAGGCGGACGCGCGTCTCCACCTGCGGACGCTTGACAAAATGAAACTCGAACGCCTTCCCGGCATATTTGCGGAGCGCGGCCTCGTCGATCATCGCGTCCATCTCGCGGGGATAATCCACGACCAGGCGGACGATGGCCCCGTCCATTTTTCGCTCGGACGGGAGCGCGGCCTTCAACGTCTCGGTCACGTTCATCCCGGACTGGAGGGCGGCGCGGCAATCTATGAACGGACGCGTCCCCGCGAGTTTTTTCCACTCCACGCGCGTCTCCCCTTTCTCCACCTCGGCGACGACGAAGAACTTGTCGTCCGCCGCCTCGCCGAAGTCCACGCGCTCGATGGAGCCGGGATAGATCACCGGCGGATGCGCGCCCTCGTTCAGGTTCTGCGGCTTGTGGATGTGGCCGAGCGCGACGTAATCCAGCCGTTTATCCTTCGTCAGCGAAGCAGGGAGGACCAGGTCCGCGCCGAGCATCACCGTGCGCTCCATGCCGAACGCCGCGCCCTCCACCGACGCGTGCGCGGTGAGGATGAGCGGCAGCGACGGGTCCGCCGACTCGATCCAGCCCGCGACGAGGTCCGAGATGCGCGCTTCCATATTCGAATAGACTTCCTCGGGATTTTCCGCGCTCATTTCAAGATTCGCCATCAGACCCGAGCGCGAGACCCAGGGCATGGCGATGACCTGCGCGGGCAGGTCCCATAGATCCTTTGGCGCCAGAAACTGGGGCTTGTCCAATACTTTAACGTATGGAACCTGGAGCGTGTCGAACTCCTGGATGGCGTGCGCGCGTCCGATGGACGGAGAGAGATCGTGGTTGCCGACCAGCAGCAAAGTCGGGATGCGCGCCTGCGAGAGGCGGACGATGCGCCGTCCCCACTCGCGCTGGAAGGTCGGCGCGGGCGAGCGGTCTTTGTACGCGTCCCCGGCGAAAATGACCAGGTCCACTTTCCCGTCAATCGCCGCGTCCACGATGGCATCGAGGGATTTCAAAAAATCGAGGACGCGCAGGGGCAGTCCCGTGGCGGGATCGTGACGGCCATAGTTAGCCATATCAATGTGGGCGTCGGCGAAGTGGAGAAGTTTCATCGCGTCAAATTATAGCGCCCTGTTTTCACTGCGCCGTATTTCCCCCGTCCGCCAGCAGCAGATGACCGGTCACGAACGACGAATCGTCCGACGCCAAAAACAGGACGGCGCGGGCGATCTCCTCGGGCTGGCCGAAACGCCCCATCGGGATATACGCGCTGGCCTCCCGCTTTGCCTCCTCCAGCGTCACCGGGTCGGAATACTCGAAGTAACCCTTCTCCAGCCATCGGTCCACGAACGTATCGCCGGGACACACCGCGTTCACGCGGATCCCGTCCCGCGCGAAATCGAGCGCCATCGCCTTCGTCATCATCGCCACCGCGCCCTTACTGACGATGTACGGGAACGCGTCCCTGCCCGCCACCACCGACCAGTCCGAGCCGTTGTTGACGATCACGCCGCCTCCCTGTTTCTTCATTATCGGCAGCGCGAGTTTGCACATCCGCCAGACCGCCGTCACGTTGACTTCCATCGTCTCGCGCCAAACCGACTCCTCCGTCGTCTCCGCCGTCCCTTTGGTGACGATGCCCGCGTTGTTGAACAGGATGTCCACGCGGCCGAACTCACGCAGGGCGACGTCTGCCACGCGTTGACAGTCCTCCGCCCGCGCGTGATCCGCCTCGACGAACACGCATCGGACTCCCTTTCGGCGGCATTCCGCTTCGAGGCGCGTCCCCAACCCCGCGCGCCGCCCGGTGACGACCAGGTCCGCTCCCTCGTCCGCGAAAAGAAGCGCAGTCGCCTTCCCGATTCCCGAGGTCGCGCCGGTGATGATGGCGGTCTTGCCCGCGAGTTTACCCATGAGCGTCTCCTTGCAGCGCAATTTGGCAAATGGCGCTACATAATCTCCTTCCGATAGAAGCGGTATTTTTTGTACATCTTCGCCCCGGTGTGCATCGCCAGCGGACGCGTGTCGGGGTTGTTTTCGCCCGTCAGCGAGAGGTCCGCCCATTGATAGCCCCTGGCGGCGGCGCGCTTCGTCATTTCGTCGAACAGCAGCAGCGCCAGGCCGGTATCCCAATATTCGGGCGGGACGACGACGCTTTTGATGCTGATGGATTTCGGGCGGTCGTTGCGGTGGAGGAAGGCGCGGACGTAATCCCACGGATAGCGGAGTCCGTTCAAGTGGATGAGGATCTCGTTGAAGTTCGGCACGCCGGGGAAGAAGCCCGCCGGTTTCCCGTCCGCTTCGGCGAAGAGGACGAGGTCAAGGTCCACGAGTTCGAGCAGGGGCAGGATCATGGACTCGACGTCGGTGCGGGTGTAGGGGACGTAATTGGCGAAGTGCATGAGGCCGCGATTTTGCAGATAGACGATGCGGTCAATCTCCGCGTCCTTGTCCGCCAGGATCGCGCCGCGCACGCGGAATTCGGGATGCCTTTGGCGCACGCGGTCGGCTACGCGCGCCAGCCGTTGAAGGGCCGGGTTTTCGAGATTGATGTCAATGGCATACGCCACGCCGTCGTCGTCGTCCTTTTGGAATCCGTACCGTTCAAAGAACATCTGGTAATACGGCGGGTGATGCGCGAGGTAGATCGCGGCAGGACGGTCCCGCCCCTCGACGAGAATGCCGCGGCTGTCCTCGCGGTCGAGATTGTAGGGACCGTAGAGCGCGGTCATGCCGCGCGCCGCGGCCCAACGTTCCGCGTGACCGAACATGGCCGCGAACACATCGTAGTCCTCGACACATTCGACAAATCCAAACATGCACTCCGCGTGCCCCTTATATCGCGTCCGCCCCTTCTCCTCCGCGAGACAGAGAGTCCCTGCGGGCTGGCCGTCCTTCCAGGCGATGAAGAATTCGGCCTCGCCATCCTTAAAGAAAATCCCGCGCGCGGGATCGGTTGCCTTGACGCGGTCGGGGAGCAGGGGCGGAATCCAGAGCGGGTCGTTTTTGTAGACGCGCCACGGAAAGGTCAGGAAGACGCGTTTTTCGCGCCCGCTGCGGACGGGGAGAACCTGGATGCCGGTCATATCAATGCTTCGCGCCGGAGATCTTCTTCCCATCGAGGGTGTACATGTCGTATTCCACAGCCTGCAAGGAGACGCCGAACAGCCGTTTCAGATTCTCGTTGGCGATTTCGATCACCACGTCCAATTGCTGGCGCGAGACCGCTTCGCCGCGAAAAATGACTTTCTTCACGCCCGAAGCCCGCTGGATGAAATGCACCCACTCGATGACGCCGTCCTTGCGTTTCTTGGCGAGCAGTTTGTACGCTCCCGTGCCGGGGATAGGCGCGGTAGCCCATCCGCCGACGATCTCCTCGCCCTCGTTCACGTTCATCACAGCCTTTTTAGAAAATGCCATTTCATCCTCCGTAGAGCAAATTCGATTGCCTAGATTTTCCCTGCCGCGCGCGCCCGCGCCAGCGTCTTCTGCGCGTTTTTGAGGAGCGGCATGTCTATCATCTTCCCGTCCAGCGCGTACGCGCCCTTGCCTTCCTTTTGACTGGCTTCGAACGTCTCGACGATCCGACGCGCTTCTTCGAGCGCCTCGTCCGACGGGGTGAACGCCTCCTGCGTGACCTCGACCTGGTTCGGGTGGATGATCTGTTTCCCGCTAAAGCCGAACCCGGCTCCCTGTTCGGCTTCGAGGCGCAGTCCCTCCGCGTCTTTGAAGTCGATATAGACGATGTCAATCGCCTGCAGACCGAAAGCCGCGCACGCCGCGACCACCGCCTGGCGCGCGTACAGCAATTCGACCGCCTCGCGCGTCCGCCTCGCGCCGACCGAGGCGGCGTAGTCCTCGCCCCCGAAGATGATCCCATCGAGACGCGGATGCGCGGCGATTTCTTTGAGATTCAGAATCCCCAGCGCGGTCTCCACGCCGACCAGCATCCGAATCGAATTAAGCGTCCAGCCATACTTCAATTCCGCGGCTTCGATGAGCCTGCTTCCCCACTCGACCTGCTCGCGCGACTCCACTTTGGGGATCACGATCCCGTCGGGGCGGAACGGCAGGACGGCGTCAATGTCGTCCCGCTCCCAGCCCGAACCGATGGAATTGACGCGCGCCAGTTTCTCGCTGGCGCCGAAGTCCAGTTCGCGCAGGGCTTTGGCGATGGTCACCCGCGCTTCCGCTTTGCGGCTGACGGCCACGCCGTCTTCCATGTCCATGCAGATACAGTCCACGCCGAGCGTGGTCGCTTTGACAATCTTCTTCCAGTCGTCGCCGGGCATGTAGAGGAGAGCGCGTCGAGAATGCATGGTATCCTGAATTGAAAATAAAAGGAATCCGCAAGTTCTACTTGCGGGCAATTCAGAAGCAGAGCTTCTGGATTCTGTTTTTTCATGTCCAGAAGCAGAGCTTCTGGATTCCGTTTTTTCATGTCCAGAAGCAGAGCTTCTGGATTCCCGCTTTTCACGTCCAGAAGCCGAACTTCCGGATTTCAGCGCTTTGTGAAGGCCATTTTAACCGTCTCGCAGGAGACGCGCCAATATCGGACGCGCGGCCTGCGCCGCCCGCGCCCGGTGACTGAGACGGTTCTTCGTCTCCTCTGGCAGTTCCGCCATCGTCCGGCCGAATTCGGGGATGAAGAAGACCGGGTCGTACCCGAACCCGCCGGAGCCGCGCTCCTCGGGGCTGATCTCGCCCTCGCAGATTCCCTCGGCGATTTCGACGCTTCCATCCGGACCTGCGACGACCATCGTCGCCCGGAAGCGCGCCGTCCACGGACGCGGTTTGTCGGCGAGGTTTTGCAGAAGGGTCATCCTGCGGTCGCGGTCGGTGGCGCCCGGCTTGGACGAATACCTGGCGGAGCGAAGTCCCGGCGCGCCGCCCAAGGCGTCCACCTCGAGGCCGGAGTCGTCGGCGAGACAGACGAGTCCGCTGGCGCGCTGAAAAGCGACGGCTTTCTTCGCCGCGTTCTCGGCGTAGGTGAGACCGTCTTCGTCCACTTCGAGAGTCAACCCGATATCGGCGGGAGCGAGGATTTCAAGAGGCAGGTCCGCGAGGATGGCTTGCAGTTCGCGCAGTTTGCCTTTGTTGTTGGTGGCAAGGAGAAGTTTCATATTGGTAAGTGGGAATTAGCGACACCTGCACTTGCATCAGGCGCAAGTGTTGGTAATTTGCTCCATCGCCCACTTTGCATGTTCGCGGACGAGAGGTTCTGAATCGTTGACGGCATTTTCGAGTGCAGGGAGAGACGTCTCGTTGCCGAGGTTGCCGAGCGCAACAGCCACGTTGCGCAGGAGTCCGCGTCGCTTGGCCCGTTGGATGGGACTGCGCTTGAACTGTCGGTTGAAGGATTCGGGAGTCAACGCGAGGGTGGCGATCAGGTCGGTTGCGGCCGCGCCCGCGTCGGGTTGGAATGAAGCGTCGCCTTCGGGCGCGGCGAATCGATTCCACGGGCAGACCATCTGGCAGATGTCGCATCCGAAGATCCAGTCGCCGATCAACGGGCGGAGGTCTTCAGGGATGCCGCCTTTGTTTTCGATGGTGAGATAGGAGATGCAGCGGCGGGCGTCGAGCGAGCGGTTGGGGAGGATGGCGTCGGTGGGACAGGCCTCGATGCAGCGCGTGCAGGAACCGCAATGGTCGGTGACGAAGGGTTCGTCGGGTTCGAGTTCGAGGCCGAGCAGGATTTCGGCGAGGATGAAGTACGAGCCTTTGCGCGGGTGAATGAGGCAGGAATTTTTGCCGATCCAGCCGAGGCCGGCGCGCTGGGCGAGGTCGCGTTCGAGCAGGGGGCCGGTGTCGGTGTAGCAGCGGTTGGGGACGGGATGTCCAACCTGGGTCTCGATGAAGGCGACGAGGGATTCGAGGCGCGGCGGGAGGACGAGGTGGTAGTCTTCGCCGAGGGCGTAGGAGGCGACGCGGCCCTCGACGCCCCCCTCCGTCTCCCCCCATTTTCCGAGAAAACGGGGGAAGTGGCGGGGGGCATTGTACGGAACGCCCAGCGCGAGGATGGATTTACATTCGGGGAGGATCAGGCGCGGGTCGGCGCGGCGGGCCCGGGCGCGGTCTGTGGCGAGGTAGGCCATCTCGCCGTGATAGCCGCGCGCCAGCCAGTTTTCGAAAAATTGTACGTGAGGCGCGGGCTTGGGAGTCGTCACGCCGGCCAGGACGAATCCCAGCCGGCGCGCTTCTTCGAGGATGGATTGTTTGAGAGCGTCGGTCACTAGCGGACAACGATCAGAACGTATAAGAACTGTCCGAAGGCGCTGCCCTGCGCGTTCGCCATGCGCCAGGTGCTGGAATATTGCCCGGCTTTGGCGGGCGCTTTGAATTGGACGGAGACGTCCACTTCCTGGTTAGGCGTGACCGGGACGGGGATGGCGGCCGGCGCGCCGTTCATCCTTTCGCCGTAGGCGTAGACGACGCGATAGCCCGCGCCCCAGGTGCAGCTGCCGGTGTTGCGGATCTTCCAGGTTTTGAGGAATTCCTGACCAGCCGTTACCACTTCGCCGTCGGGAATGGTCACATCCACCGTGGCCGGGTTGAAATTCGCGTCGTCGCACAATCCGAGCGATGTGCCGATCGCGCCCGGCGTGAGCACGACGGAGACGGTCACGGTGACGGTGGGCGTCTCGGCGGGAGGCTCGGTCGCTTCGACGGTGGGCGTGGCGAGCGGGGTGAGCGAAGCGGCGGCGTTCTGCGTGGCGAGGACCTCCGCCATCACGGTCGCGGCCGCGGCGGTCTGGATGGCGCCGATGTCGGGCGTGGGCATAGGAGTCTCTTTGGGCGCGCAGGCGGCCAGCAATATCGTCAAAAGGATGGCCGGGATGTGACGTTTGGTTTTCATGGGAATCTCCTTGCTTGGAACCTGCTATTTTCGGACTTCCACCGCGACGGTCATGCCGGTGCCGAAGGGGACGTTGAGGTCGGTATACATTTGATAGCGGCCTTCGTACGTGCCGGGTTGTTTGGGGGCCACGAGATTGAGCGAGATCTCGGCAATCGCCCCGGGCGCCACTTCCTGATTTGGATAGCGGATGACGAAAGTGGCGCCGCCAAAATCGGTATTGCCTCCCACGCGGACGAGGCGGTAACCGGCCGTCCACTTGCAGACGCCGGTATTTTGAATGAGCCAGCCCTTGGCAAACGCCTGGCCGGGCTTGAGGACGGTCCCGTCCTTTGTGCCGACGTCGCGGATATAAACCGAGTCGTTGCAGAGCGGACCGGTGGGCGTGGGAAGCGGCGGCAGGAAGAGGGTGGGCGTGGAGACTCCGGGCGGGGCAGGCAGGGGTTGATTTGTGGCGGTGGTCAGCCCCAGCAGGTCCAGCGTGGGAACGGATACGGTGGGAGCGGAAGTAAAGGTCGGCTGGGGAGTGTCGGTGGGCGCGAGCGCGGTCTGCACGGCCGAGGTCTGGGTCAACTGGACCACCACCGTCTGCGCGGCCTGGGTGTAGATCAGGGAAGTATCCGCCGTTGGAGCCGGGGTCTGGGATGAACCGCAGGCGGTCAACGTCAGAAGCAGGATGGCAGCGCCAAGTACAGTCAAAATTCGCATGATTCCTCCGAAGCAAACAGCAATATCATTATAACGCAGTTGGCCTGCCGTTTCCGACAGGCCGCGCGGCGTCAATCTCAGGGCGTGGAAGTAGGCGTGGGCGTTTGCGTCTCGGTGACTGTCTCTGTGGCGGTGGGCGTCGCTGTGAGCGTGGCGGTGGCGCTGGGCGTGAGGGTGACGGTGGGAGTGGAGGTTGGCGTCAGGGTGGGCGGCGGCGGGCCCGGGCGAAGCAGGCGCGGGCCGATCCACATGGCGAAATCCTTGAAGAACGCGCCGTTGGCGTGGACAGTGAACACGAACACGACATCCTGTCCCTTCAACGGGCTCAGGTCAATATCGAGCGAATACCACTGACCCTCGTAGGCTTCGTTCCACTGCCCGAGGTTTTTCAACGCGCCGCCGCCGACCTGGTAATCGAGGCGGAAGACCACGTTGCAGCCGGCGGAGTTGTAGCGGCAGTTGACGATGGAGCGGAAGCGGTCGCCATCCTTGACGCGGATGGGCGGATAGACGCCCTGGATATAGCCGTTGTTCGCGTCGCGCGGGACCGTCAACAGTCCCACGCTCCCGGACTGATTCCCGTTTTCGAGCTTCGGGTTGGCCGCCGCGATGGCGTAACCGGCGCCGTCGCCTTCCACGCCGGGGCAGGGCAGGTAGATCTGTCCGTTATTCCAGTTCGCGTCGCAGAAGTTGGAGGCGAAATCGTAGGCCACGAAATTCTCTCCCGTCACCGCAATGTCCACCCAGAAGGAGGTGGCGGCCTGCGGCCCGACGCCGAACAGCACGCCCGAGGCGTTTCGCAGTTTAAAGTAGCCGCGGTAACGGCCGTCTTTGCCGGGCGAGACGAGGTTGACCGGGATGTCCACAGTCTGGCCGGGATTGACGTTGCCGGTCAGCGCGACCGCGACCGGCGCGTCCATCGCATCGCCGCTGACGAAGACGAGGGCGTAGTTGCCCGTCCACGAGCAGGTTCCGATGTTGCGGATGCGCCAGACCTTCGTGAAGGGTTCGTTGCGCCCGAGGACCGACCCGTCGGGATAGGTCATATCCGAGACGAAATCGGCCCAGTCGCAGCGCGTGACCGGCGTGCTGGTCCACACCGGGGGGAGCGGCGAGGAAACCGCAGGCGTACTGGTGGACAGCGGCGTCGGCGAGGCAATTGCCAGCGTGGGCGCAGACTGGGAGGCCATGGCTTCCAGCGTTTGAGCCGACTGGGTGTATAAAGCGTTCAATGTGGAGGCGGGATCTGGTCGTTCCGCGCGGGGCAGGTTGCAGGCAGCCTGAACCAGCGCCACCACGGTCAAAGCCAGCGAAAAGGCAAAATAGCGAAACTTCATCGTTAAATCTCCATGCAAAAAATCTGTCACGGTTTGAGACGAAGCCGACTTATGGAAAGTTCCGTACAAAAAACCGAGCCGGGGAAGGCCTCGGCTCGGTTCAGGTTACTTGCACTCAAAGGTGAAGTTTACCTTGTCGAACTCAATGTAGGTGGGAAACACCTGCGTGAGACGGATCCACTTGGGGCCCTGCGAGTCCGCAATATGGAACTTCCATTCGTCCTTGAAGTCTTTGGCGACGGCCCCGTCGATCGCCAGTTTGAACTTGCTGGATTTGAAGCCGTCGCTGTGCTGGAATTGGAGAACGACCTCGGGCATCGGGCCGCTGAACGAGACGCGGGCGGTCACGGTGTACCAGTTGTTGGTGTTGCAGCCGGTTCTGGGGTTACGCTCAAGGTCGTAGGTGACGGCGGTGATGCCGTAGGCGGGCGTCTCGCTGGCAGAGACCACCGCGATCTCGGCCCAGAAGGGAGACTGGTACGCGCCGACGCCAAAGTTCTTTCCGTCGGGCGTTTGCAGCATCCACTCGCCCTTGTAGGCGCCGGGCGTCTCGGGCGCGGCCAGCCACACGCTCACGTCCGCGCTTTGGCCGGCCGGAAGGATCTGTGGAAAGTTGTAGTTATACGAGCCGCCCATCAGGTCGCCGTTCCAAAAGACGAGTTTGTAGTTGGTGTTCCAGGCGCAATTACTGGTATTTTGGATGCGCCACGTCTTCAGAAATTTCTCGCCGGGCTTCAGGATGGTCTTGTCGGGCGGATTTTCCGAAACGAGGCTGGCAGACATGCAGCCGCCAAACGAACCCGGCGCGGGCGTGAACGTGGACGTGACGGCGGGCGGGACCGAGGGGGCCGCGGGGGGATTCGTCGGCGTCTCGGACGGCCGGATGAGGACCTGGGTGGGCGCGGCCTGCGCCTGGACCGTCAACGCGACCGCGGTGGCGATGGCCGATTGATTGTCCGCGCCGCCGCACGCGCCGAGCGCGAGACTGGCGATCAACAGGATGGAAAACAGGGGAAAGGTTCGCTTCATTCTTGTCCTTTCGGCATGGTTCCACAGGGAAATGCCAGCCGGATTATAACGCCCGTAAATAAGAAAGGTTTAAGGGAGGCGCCCGGCTGTCTTGCCGGGCGCCTGGGGCAGATTACGGAAGCACGACGCGTGGCGCCACCCACACGGCCCAGTCTTGAGACGCCGGGCCGTCGGCCAATACCGCCAGGACCAATCGAATACTATGCCCGGCCAGGCTGCTCAGGTCAACGTCCAGCGTCATCAGGTTTCCATTGCAATTCTTGGTCCAAGTACCCAGCGGATGAAGGGAGCCGCCCTCTTTATAGTTGAGCTGGAATTTCACTTTTCCCGCCCCGCAAGTACCGTCGGCCTTCGCCAGGAAGCCGATCTTGGCGCGGAAACGCTCGCCGGCCACAATGGTATAGGCGGGATACTCGCCCGAGATGACGCCGTCATTAATCCGTTTAGGATGCGTCTCAAGGATCTTGGCCGGGGAGGAGCCGTCCTCCAGTAAAGAACCACTGCGATACATGACGAACCCGTTAGGATCAGAATCTGGTCCGCCAAAGGTCAGGATTGTTCCGCCGCCACCGCCACCGCCGCCTATCCATTCCGCGTCGGGGGCGCGCGTGTACAGGTCAAAGCCGCTGCTGAGTACAGCCACCTTGACGTCGGCATAGAATTGCGTGAAGGTCACACCGCTGGGGTTGCGGAGTTTCCAATAGCCTTTATACGAGCCGTTGACGGCCGGGGAGACGAGGTTGACGGAAAGATCCACCGTCTGGCCGGGGTTGACGTTGCTCGTGAGCGCCTGCGCGCTGGGACCGCTCATCTGATCGCCGTGATCGAAGACGATCGTATAGGAGGGAGTCCACGAGCAGGTTCCGACGTTCTTCAAACGCCAGGTCTTGACGAACGCGGTGTTGGGCGCGAAGACAGTCCCGTCTGGCACGGTGACGTCTGTGACAAATGCAGCCGCGTCGCAGATCTGCGTGGGGGTGGGAGGCAGGGTGGGAGGCGGGGCGATGGTGGGCGGAGGCGGGGCGATGGTCGGAAGGCTGGTATTGGTGGGCGGCGGGAGGCTGCCGGCGCTGGTGGGGGCGCTCTGCGTCTGCGCGACCTGGGTGAGTTGCGCGGCCACCGTCAGGGCGGCGGCGGTGAAGGCCGCGTTCGGCTCGGCAGATGGGGCGGCCTGGGGCAGGTTACAGGCCAGGGCGGCCACGACCAGGACCGCGAGGGCCAATGATAAACGATTGCTTCTCCTCATGTTGTTTTCTCCTTTGTAGATATAACTGCATTTTACCTGAATCGGTTCCGCCGTCTCTCCCGCTTTTGTCATGCCGCGCGGCGGGGCGGAATCAAAAGACGGGAAGCCGCGCCCGGCTTCCCGTCTCGGAGGATGCGAGGCGGGTTATTGCTTCTCGTAAGGCTCGCCGTCGGCCGCGGGCGGGATGGCGCGCCCAACCACCCCGGTCAGGACGATCATCGTCACGATATAGGGCGCCATTCCCAGGAAGGAGGAGGGAATGGGGACGGAGAGAATCTGCATCTTGACCTGGAGGGAATCGGCGAACCCGAAAATGAGCGAGGAGGCGAATGCGCCGAAGGGATTCCAGTTCCCGAAGATCATGGCCGCCAGGCCGATGAAGCCCTTGCCGGCCGTCATGGCTTCGTCGAAGCGGCCGACCGAGCCGAGGGTGAAGTAGACGCCGCCGAGGCCGGCGATCAGCCCGCCGATGATGACGTTGACGTAGCGGACGAGGTAGACGTTGACGCCGAGCGTGTCCGCGGCTTTGGGATGTTCGCCCACGGCGCGCGTCCGCAGGCCCCAGGGGGTGTAGTAGAGGACGACGTGCATCACAACGACGATCAGGATCATCAGGTAGACGACCAGATTGTTCTCGAAAAAGATCGGGCCCAGGATGGGGATCTTCGACAGCAGCGGGATTTGGATAATGGGGAACGTGCCGGAATCGTTGAGCAGGATGCTCTGGTGTTGCAGGTATTTCGAGGAGATGAAGGAGGTGGCCCCGGTGGCGAAGATGTTAATGGCGACGCCGCTCACGATCTGGTCCACTTTGAAGCGGATGCTGAGGAGGGCGTGGAAGGCCGCCACCGCGCCGCCGGCCAAAACGCCGAACAGGAGGCCGGCGAACAAACTATGGGTCAATGTGGCCGCGACGACAGAAACCTGGGCAGAGATGAGCATGATGCCTTCGATGCCGATGTTCACCACCGCGGCGCGCTCGCTGATCACGCCGCACAGCGCGGCCAGCGCGATGGGCGTGGCGCGCACCAGCGAACTGCTCAACATTCCGATGAGGCTGAGCGATTTGCCGCGCGTGGCCCAGATGAGGAAGGCTGCCACAAACGCGAAGGCCACGATCCCAAATAGCGCCCCAGACGAGCGCACGCCGCGCGCCATTTGGAACGCCCCGAGGAAGACAACGATAAAACATAACAGGTACAGGCTGGCCTGCACCGGCACGACCAGGTCGGGGATGAGCAGCGCCGCGGAACTGGCCAGGTTCATGCCGAATTTTGCCGTCTGGCCGGGCTCGGCCTCGCGCGCAAACAGCAGGAACATGAGCAGGCCAAGCGCGATCAGGACCGAGCCGATAATGAGGCGGCTGCGCCGCGCCTTGCTGGTGGGAATGGATTGAACAGCCATAGCGCCTCTACTTGCCCCAGCCGCTGGTCAACACCGGTCTGTCGGTCGTCTGCACACGGATGCGGTACAGCCAGCGGATGATAGCCGGAGCGGCCACGAAGATGATGACCAGGCCCTGGATGATGGTGATGATGTCGATCGGGATGCCCGCCAGCGACTGCATACGCGTCGCGCCGCTCCGCAGGAACCCGAACAGGAGGGCGGCCAGCGTCACTCCCAGCGGATGGCTCTTTCCGAGCAGCGCCAGCGCGATGGCGTCGAAGCCGAAGCCTGCAGAGAAGCCCTGCCCCACCCAATGGTCCACGCCCAACACCTGCGCCGAGCCGGCCAGTCCGGCCAGCGCGCCGCTGAGGGTCATCACAAGGACGAAGTTGCGGACGACGCTCATGCCGGCGTACTTCGAGCCGTCGGGGTTGGCGCCAACGGCCCGTACCTCGAATCCGAGCGTGGTTTTGAACAGGAACCAGTAAACCAGCCAGGCCGCCAAAAGCGCCAGGATGAATCCCCAGTTGAAACGCAGCGGGTCGGCGAAGAAGCGGGGAAGTTCCGCGGTCGGCTGAACGTTCGGCGTGACCGGGCGGAAGCCGGAGGCCTTCATCGGGCCGGTCAGCAGCCAGTCGCTCAGGCGGAACGCGATCCAGTTCATCATGATGGTGTTTACCACTTCATGCGCGCCGAATTTGGCCTTGAGGTAACCGGGGATGGCTCCCCAGGCCGCGCCCGCCGCCGCGCCGCCCAGGATCGCCAGGGGCAGGTGGATGTAGGCCGGCAGGCCGGTGATGCTGTATCCCACATAGGCCGCGCCCAGCGCGCCGATGAAGATCTGTCCCTCCGCGCCGATGTTAAACAACCCGCAGCGGAAGCCCAGCGCCACGGCCAGCCCCGCGAAAATGTAGGGGGTGGCGGTCACGAGGCTTTCGGTGAACGGGTAAATGGATTTCATCAAGGCGGCATTGTCGCCGGTGGACCAGTAGATTTTGAAGCCCTCAACCATCTCGCGCGGGCTTCCAATTGAACCGTAGAACAACGCGCCGTAGGCGGTGGCGACGGCCGTCCAGATGGATTTGAACGCGGCGAGAGGATCCGCTGAAAAATTTCCGAAGGCCGCGGCCACGCCTGAATCGGTGGCGGCGATGACGATGCCGCCGATCACCAGGCCGGTGAAGACCGCCAGCACAGGCGTCAAAACGGTTTGCGCCCTGGAAGCGGCGGCCGCGTCTTGTGTTTTTTTGGATGTTTCCGTTTTCCTGGTTTCTTTTTGGGCAGACACTGTATCGTCTCCTAAAATACGCGTTCCACTTCGCCTGACCTGGCAGGGGCAGACTTGAGCGCCTCGTCAGGATGGATGCCGGCCATCAGCAGGCCGATGTATTCCCGACTCGCCTGCCCGGACGGGACAATGGCCACGATCTGGCCGCGGTACATCACCGCGATCCGGTCGGAGAGGGCGAGGATCTCGTCCAGTTCCGAGGAGACCAACAGGACGGCCGTCCCCTCGTCGCGTTTCTCGACGATGCGGCTGTGAATGTACTCGATGGAGCCAACGTCCAGCCCGCGCGTAGGCTGCGAAGCGATCAACAATTTGATGGGCCGCGAGAATTCGCGCGCCACGATCACCTTTTGCTGGTTGCCTCCCGAAAGGCTGGAGACGGGGACGAAAATGCTCGGCGTGCGAACGTCGTACTGCTCCACCAGTTTCTCGGCGTTCTCGTAAATTTTCTTCTCTTGCAGCGCCACGCCGCGCGCGAACGGCGGCTGGTAATACGTGCATAACATCATGTTATCGTAGATCGGGAAGGAAAGGATCAAGCCGTGCTTCTGGCGGTCTTCCGGGATGTGCGCCACGCCTCTTTCCAGGATGTTGCGCGGGGCAGAGCGTTTCACCGGCGCGTCCAGGATGCGGATCTCGCCCTGCAAAAACGGCAGGAGCCCGGTCAACGCGTAGACCAGCTGCGTCTGGCCGTTGCCCTGCACACCGGCGATCCCCAGGACCTCGCCCATTTTCACGTCGAACGAGACCCCGTGGACGACTTCGTGACCGCGTTCATCCGCCACGTACAGGTCCCGGACTTCCAGCGCGGGATCGGTGGGCTTGGCGGCTTTCTTCGGCACGACGAGGGTGACGTCGCGTCCGACCATCATGGAGGCCAGTTTCTCCGCGCTGACCTCGCCCGGCGTCACCGTGCCGACGGTCTGTCCGTTCCTCAGCACCGTGATGCGGTTCGCCAGCGCCATCACTTCCTTGAGTTTATGGGTGATGAAAATAATGGACTTGCCTTTTTCCACCAGCGAACGCAGGACTTTGAATAATCCCTCCACTTCCTGCGGCGTCAACACGGCCGTCGGCTCATCGAGGATGAGGATGTCCGCCTGGCGATAAAGGACTTTGATAATTTCGACGCGCTGCTGTATGCCGACGGGAAGGTCCTTGATATAGGCATCGGGATCCACTTCCAGGCCGTAGAGTTGCGAGATCTCGCGAATGCGCTCCGCCACCTTGGCACGGTCCAGAAACATGCCGTTCTTTGTTTCCTCCACCCCCAGCATGACGTTTTCGGTCACCGTCATCACCGGCACGAGCATGAAGTGCTGATGCACCATCCCAATGCCGCGCGCGATGGCGTCGTTGGGACCGGCGATGTCGGCGGCGTTGCCGCGCACAATGATTTCGCCCGAATCGGGTTTATAGAGTCCGTACAAAATATTCATCAGCGTGGTTTTACCCGCGCCGTTTTCCCCCAACAGGCAATGGATCTCGCCTTCCATCAAGTCTACATTAACGTGATCGTTTGCCAGCACGCCGGGGAAGGCTTTGGTAATATCCCGCAGTTCCAAAACTGGAGGCATGGAATTCTCCTCTAAAATTCTACGCGCGCTCCTGGCGTCTCCTCCTGCCGCAAAACGGTTTTTGCGAGGCGGGAGACCGCGTCAAAAAAGAGGCCGGGGGATCTCCCCCGGCCTCTCAGATCGAACGAACTACTTGCCCAGCACGCCGTCCACGGTCAGCGAGCCGTCAATCAGCGCCTTCTTGATGGCGTCGAGTTCGGCTTTCAGTTCCGCGGAAACTTTGCTGTCGAGATCATGGAAGGGAGCCAGATCCACGCCGCCGTCAACGATGGTGTAGACCTTGACGCCGCCGGTGAACGTTCCGTCCATAACATCTTTGATGGTGTTGAACACGGCCACGTCGATCTTCTTGATCACGGAGCTCAGGATGACGTCCTTGTACTGGGGAACGGTCTCGTACCAGTCGGCATCCACGCCGATGATCATGCAGGCGCCGGTCTCTTTGCAGTAGGCTGCGGAACCCTGTCCAACGGGGCCAGCCACAGGCAGGATGATGTCGGCGCCTTCCTGCACGAAGGACTCGGCCTGGGCGCGGCCGTCGTCGAGCGAGTCAAAGTTGTTGACGAAAGAGCCTTCGCCCTTGGCGTCGTTCCAGCCCAGCACTTCCACGTTCGCGCCCTTCTGCTGGTTGTAGTATTTCACGCCGGCTTCGAAGCCCTTCATGAAGATCGTCACGGTCGGGAGCGGGAGGCCGCCGAAAGTGGCGACTTTGCCGGTCTGGGTCATGCCCGCGGCGAGATAGCCAGCCATGAAGGCGGCCTGGTCGGTCTGGAACATCAGACCGCGCACGTTCGGCAGGTCCTGGTCGGTACCGCATTCAACGCCAACTTTCGCGCCGGGCCAGCAGTCCGGGAAGGAGTAGTCCACAATGGCGAACTTCTGGTCGGGGTTGGCGATGGCAGCCTTGGCGGTGTCCACGCCCAGCAGGAAGCCGACGGTCACGATCAGGTTGGTGTCCTCGTCCAGGTATTGCTGGATGTTCTTGGCGTAGTCGGATTGCTGCTGCGACTCGAGGTATTTGCCCTCGATGCCCAGTTGGGAAACGGCGTCTTGCAGGCCCTTCCAGGCGCTGCCGTTGAAGGACTTATCGTCCACGCCGCCCATGTCGGTCACTTCGCCGACCTTGAAAGCCGGCTTCGGCGCGTCGGTGGGAGCGGCCGGCGGCTGGGTCGCCGGGGCGGCCGGCGGCTGGGTTGCCGGGGCGGAGGGTTTCTTCGCGCCGCAGGCGGTCAACGCCAGCGACAGGGCAACCAGGATGGTCACAATCACGTACAGTTTCTTCATTTTCTTCTCCTCTCAAATATATGAGAAAGTAATTTAGGGATGACGGGGTCGAATGTTGATGGATCGTGAAGCGATTCACCTCCTTGGAACATCGAATTGGGCGTCGTTCCCTGCCGGGAAGTATACCAGCGCCCCATATAATTGTGCAAGTCGGAACATACGCGGCCCATCACGGCGCGGAGGAAACGCCGGTCTGGATGGAGCCGTCCGCGAGGCCGCGGCGGATTTGTTCGAGTCGTTCCCGGACCGAGGGCGGGACCTGCCTCTCGAGGCTGTGATACGGCCCGAGCGCGTACTCTCCCCGCTTTTCGCCGGGCAGGGATCTCTCAAAAACTGCCTGACGGATCAACGCGTACACCGCCGGGCCCGCCAGTTTGACGGCGCTGCTCAACACAAAGTCGGAAGCCTTCACCTGATAATACATGTCCTCGTCCGCGCCGATGACGTAGGCGCCGCCGGCGGCCGCGGTCTCCAGCGCGGCCTGGGCCGTCCCGCCTCCGGCCGCGAACAAAATATCCACGCCCTGGTCGAGCATATAGCGCGCCTGCTTTTCGCCCCACTGCGGATCGTTGAACAGTTCGCTCGGCGAGCCATCTTCTTTGTACATCACGCGTCCCCGCAGATCGGGGTTGGCGTAATGCACGCCGACGCGGAAACCCTCGCAATAGCGCCACATCGAGTGGATGCCTTTCGTCTCGCACAGCGCGGCGGCTTTGCCGGTCTGGGTGACGAGCGCGGCCAGCGCGCCGGCCAGGAATCCGCCCTGGTCTTCGGGGAAGGTGACGACCGCCAGGTTGCGGCGGGGTTCGCCCGGGGGTTGGTCCACGCCGACGAAGCCGCGATTCGGCCACTCGTCCGCGGCGAGGCGGGTGTCTTCCTCCAAACCAAGGCCGACGGTGACGACGAGGTCGTAGCCGTCCAGCAGGAAAGTCTGGATGTTCTTGGCTCGGTCGCGCGCGTCCACCGTCGCGATGAAATCGGCGCGGTGGATGAGTCCCTCGTCCAGCGCCTGCTGCACGCCCTCCCAGGCAGATTGGTTGAGGCCGTGATCGTCCACCCCGCCATAGGAGGTGACGAGGCCGACGCAAAGAACGTCCCGCCGCGCGCAACCGGACAAGGCGGGAAGGTTGCACGCGGCGAGCAGGAAGCAGAGAAGAGCGGAGAGACGTCGGAATTTCATGCGGAGGCTTGCGGCGCGCCTCGTTTCACACCGCGCATGGAGAGGAGCGCGAATGTCATGAACACAAAGCTGAACAGCCACAGCCAGCGGTATTGATCGCCGAACGCGTCGACGACGATCCCGCCCAGGGTGGGGCCGAGGACCGCCGCCAGCTGGGACGAGAAGTAATACAGGCCGGTGTACGCGCCGATGCGCCGCTCGTCGCCGTGATCGTAGACCAGCGGCAGGCTGTTCACGTTCACCAGCGCCCAGAATCCGCCCACCGGCACGATGACGGCGATCAGGGTGGCCGTGTCGCGGATGACGAAGAAGCCGATCAGGATGAGCAGGGTCAGGCCGGTCAACCCGATCTGGATGACGCGTCCGCGCCCGTAGCGCGTGCCAAGATAGCCGGCCGGGACGGCGAAAATGATGAACGAGACGGTGACCAGCCCGGCGTAGATGGCGGCCGAGCCGGCCTTGATGCCGAGCGAGAAAACGGCAAAGGAGGAAAGTCCGGTTTCCAGGGCGTTGAAGGCCATGAACCAGAACAGGATGCTGAGCAGGACGAAGAGTCCGCTTTTATCGGGATTGCTGAACAGGACGCGCACATTGTCCAGGATGCCGGGATTCGGCTCGCGGGCTTCGGCGGCGTTTCCCCCGGCCAGTTGGCGCGGCTCTTTGACGAAGATGAGCGCGACGACGAGCGCGATGGTCGTTGCGATCGCGCCGCCGATGAATGGAGCCTCCCGGCCCAGCGCGTTGAACAACATTCCGCCGCCGAAGTAGGCCAGCAGGCCGCCCACGCCGCCCATGAAGTTGATCACGCCGTTGGCTTTGCTGCGGTCGTTCTTCTCGAACAGGTCGCCCAGCCAGGCGACGGTGGGAGAGCGAAACAGCGCCATCCCAAAATCGGTAATGACGATGAACATGGAGAGCGCGAGGAGGGACTGCGCCGCGGGAATGAAGATGAAGCTCAGCAGGGCGATCGGCGCGCCGAGCAGGATCCATCCCTTGCGGCGGCCAAAGCGGTTCCAGGTGCGGTCGCTTTTTGCGCCGGCCCAGGGGGCGATGAACATATTCAGGATGTTGTCCCAGGTCATAATGAACAACGCCAGGCTGGGAGCCAGTCCAAACCCGACGATATCGGGAAGAGAACGGCCCTCGGCGAGCAGCTGCCGCTCGAACTCAGGGTTGCCGGCCTGCAAGAAGAGAGGGATGAACTGGTTGAAGACCGGCCAGATGATGCTGATGCCGAGAAAACCGAAACCAAGCAGGAAGGTCTTGCCCCAGGGAAAACGTTTCTGTTCCATGCTATTC
Source organism: Candidatus Denitrolinea symbiosum (assembly GCA_017312345.1). Lineage (NCBI taxonomy): Bacteria > Bacillati > Chloroflexota > Anaerolineae > Anaerolineales > Anaerolineaceae > Candidatus Denitrolinea > Candidatus Denitrolinea symbiosum. The sequence continues at coordinate 434,593 of BLAA01000001.1, forward strand.
TCCTTTTTCTTGACTGATTTTACGCAGGAATTCTCGATCCTTTTCGGTCAATTCCGCTTTCTCCAACAGGTCGGGACGGCGCTGCCAGGTCCGCAGCAGGGACTGCTCGCGCCGCCATTTCTCGATCCGGGCGTGATCGCCGGAGAGGAGCGCTTCGGGGACGCGCTCGCCGCGAAACTCGGGCGGACGCGTGTAGTGCGGATGTTCGAGCAGGCCGCCGGCGTGCGAATCGTCGTCCGCGCCGGTGGGATCGCCGAGCGCGCCGGGCAGCAGGCGCGTCGCCGCGTCGATGAGGATGAGCGCGGGCAGTTCGCCGCCGGTGAGGACGTAATCGCCGACGGAGATCTCGTCTGTGGCGAGACGGCGGATGCGCTCGTCGAAGCCCTCGTAACGTCCGCAGACGAGAGCGACGCGTTCGTGCGCCGTCAACTCGCGGGCGACGGCTTGCGAGAAGACGCGTCCCTGCGGGGTAAGCAGGATGACCGGGACCCCGCTCGACGGTCCAAGCACGGATTCGACCGCATCGAAGACCGGCCCGGGCTTCATCACCATCCCGCCGCCGCCGCCGTACGGCAGGTCGTCGGTGGTGTGATGCTTGTCGCGCGCCCAATCGCGGATGTTGTGCAGGCGCACGTCCAGCAATCCGCGCTGACGGGCGCGTTGAAGAATACTCGATTCAAGATAGGGGGGAAAGACTTCGGGCAGCAGGGTGAAGACCTCGAACTGCATGAGCGGATTTTAGCATAAGAACACGTTTAGAGTCGGCGGGCCTTGCTTGACGCTCGCCCTCACAAAAGGTAAGATGATTGCATGTATTTAAGACGCAAGCCAAAATGGAGCATGACCCGCAAACGGTACCGGGTGAACTGGTTCATCGTATCCATGCTGACCATCGGGATCGCCATCATGCTCTACGTGAACGCGGTCATCGTGCCTACCATCCCGCCGCCTTTCGTGCCGACAGCCACCCCCACGCGTTCGCCCGAATCGTACATCGTCGAAGCGGAAACCGCCTTCAACGAGGGGCAGCTCGCCAGGGCAATTGACCTGTACCAGCAGGCCATCCGCTCCAACCCGCAGGACGCCGCGGCCTACACGTCGCTGGCGCGGGTGCAAATCTACGCGGGGAAGTACAAGGACGCGCAGGCCAGCGCGGAGGCCGCCCTCCTGCTGAATTCCAGCAACGCGCGCTCCCACGCCATGCGCGCCTGGGCGCTGGACTTTCAGGGCGACTATCTCGGAGCGGAGGCGGCCATCAAGCGCGCCCTCGAACTGGACCCGAACCTGGGCGTGACCCACGCGGTGTACGTGGAGGTCCTGATCGACTCCTACCTTTCCGGCGGGGCCACCTTCGACAACCTCGCCCGGGCCGCGGAAGAATCGCGCCTGGCGCTCTCGCTCGATCCCAACACCATCGAATCGCACCGGGCGCGCGGCTACGCGTTGGAAGCCACCGCCAATTACGAGGAAGCCATCGCGGAATACCAGGCGGCCATCGCCATCAACCCCAACATCTCCGACCTGCACCTCGCGCTCGGCAGGAATTACCGCGCCCAGCAGGTCTACGACCTGGCCGTGGACGAGTTCATCCGCGCCAACGCCCTCAACCCGTCTGACCCCACGCCCGACCTGTTGATCTCGCGCACCTACGCCACCATCGGCGAATTCGCCAAGGCGTCGCAATACGCCGAATCGGCCGTCAACGACGCGCCCGCGGACGCCAGTCTGCGCGGCAACTACGGCGTGATGCTCTACCGCGCCGCGAACTGGGTGGACGCCGCCGTCCAACTGGGACTCGCCATCAACGGCGGCAACGCGGAAAACGGCGACCAGATCAAATCGCTGCCCCTCGCCGCCGACACGCGCGTGGTCGAATACTATTTCACCTACGCGCTGGCGCTGGCCCGCCTGAACCGCTGCTCCGAGGCGATCCCCATCGCCAACCTGCTCCTCGGGCGCGTCCCCACCGACGAGATCGCCGTAGCCAACGCCAACGAGACCATCAACATCTGCCAGAAGAACCTGTCCATTACGCCCACGGCAACGTTCGCGCCCGAGCCCGTGACGGCCACCCCCACGCCCTAAGCCATGAACGTCTATCCCCGCCGCGAACTGTTCTACAAAAAAACGCGCGCCAACATCTACCGGCTCTTCCTGCTGGTGGCGCTGATCCTCGGCTTCGTCTGGCTCATCAGCGGGTGGACGCGCGGCGAGATCGAACGGCCCTTCACAGCCACCGCCACGCCCACGCGCACGGTCGACTCGTACGCGCTCGAAGGCGACGCCCAGTTCACCGCAGGGAACCTGGACTCGGCCATCACCGCCTACCGCGAGGCCGTGCGCCTCGACCCAAACAACGCGCAGATCTGGGCCAAACTGGCGCGCATCCAGACGTATTCCTCCTCGCTGAAGACGACCGACGCCGAACGCCGCGCCCGCCTGACCGACGCGCGCGGCTCCATCGGCGAGGCGGCAAAACTCGCCCCCGACGATTCCACCGTCCACGCCATCCGCGCCTTCGTCCTCGATTGGAACGCCAACTCATCCCTGCTCTGCACTGCGGAGGAACTGGCGACCGCCCCCACCTGCGACGCCGTGGTCAAACTTCTGACCGAAGCCGAGCAGGAGGCCGTCCGCGCCCTGCAACTGGACAACGCGAACACGCTCGCTCTGGCTTTCTACGCTGAAATCCTGGTAGACCAGCAGAAATGGAACCAGGCCAACCAGTATATTTTGCAGGCCCTCGAACGCGAGGACGCCGCCAACCTGATGGACGTCCACCGCGTGTACGCCTACGTGCTGGAGACGCTCGGGAACTATAAACAGGCCATCGAGGAATACGACAAGGCCATCCTCATCTCGCCCAACCTGACGTTTCTCTACCTGCGCGCGGGGGCGAACTACCGCCGCCTGGCCTTCGGCGCGCTCAACGAAGATTCAGCCGCCCAACTCTACGAGAAATCCCTGGAATATTTCCAAAAGGCCGCGCAGATCAACGAGCAGTTGCAGGTCCACGATCCCATTCCCTACCTGTCCATCGCCAAGACCTACTCGCAGACCGGCGACTATTTCGCGGCGGCGCTCAACGTGCAAAAGGCGCTGGACTACGACCCGTCCAACGCGGACACCTACGGGCAGCTGGGAATCGTCTACTTCAAATCGCGCAACTACGAAGGCTCGATTCCCGCCTTAAAGTGCGCGGTGCGCGGCTGCGACGCGGCCGAATCCTGCGAGGCGCGCGGCGGGTGCGACGCGGGCGATCCCGGCAGAACGGTCGGCGGGCTGGCGCTCTCGGCGAACACCGTGGTGTACTATTACACCTACGGATCGGTGCTGGCGGCGCTCAGCCGTCCGCGCAACAACATGTGCGGCGAGGCGGTCGCCGTCTTGAACGAGGTGGCGGCGGCCTTCCCGCACGATCCCGACATCGCCGGCATCGTGGACGCCGGCCTCGCCATCTGCGCCCAGGTGGGGAGCGAGCCCGGGTCCGCCGCGACCGCCTTCCCCGTCCAGACCGAAGCGGTTATTCCCACGCCGACGCCCACGCCGTAGGATCAATCACGGAGCCGGGACAGAGTCTCATCCGGTTCCAGCCATGGGGGACGCGTCAGAGATTCGTAAGAGTTTTTATAGGCCTCTTGACTTCGGTTTCAAAGGAAAGTATGATACGCCGCGTTAGCGCTCTGGGTATACGAGCGCTAACCAAAAAACGCCAATCCATTCCAGGAGTAAACCAATATGAAACTCTCCCTTAAACCCCTGGGCGACCGCCTCGTGGTGGAGCCCATTGAGCAGGAAGAAGTGACTGCAGGCGGCATCGTCCTGCCCGAAACCGCCAAAGAGAAGCCCCAGCAGGGCAAGGTGCTGGCGGCCGGCCCCGGCGCCCGCGACGACGAAGGCAAGCGCGTCGCCATGGACGTGAAAGCCGGCGATAAGGTGCTGTACGCCAAGTACTCTGGCACCGAGTTCAAACTGGACGGCAAGAAATTGCTCATTCTGCGCGAGAGCGACCTGCTCGCGATCATTGATTAATCACAGGAGGAGATCCCATGGCTGCCAAACAACTCATTTTTTCTGAAGACGCGCGCCGCCGCCTGAAAGAAGGCATGGATGCCGTCGCGAACGCCGTCTCCATCACGCTCGGGCCGAAAGGCCGCAACGTGGCGATTGACCGCAAGTTCGGCTCTCCCACCATCACCCACGATGGCGTTTCCGTCGCCAAGGAAATCGAGCTGGAAGACCCGTTCGCCAATATGGGCGCGCAACTGCTCAAGGAAGCCGCGTCCAAGACCAACGATATCGCCGGAGACGGAACCACCACCTCCACCGTCCTCGCGCACGCCATTGTGACCGAGGGACTCAAGGCGCTGGCCGCCGGTTATAACCCGATGCTGCTCAAGCGCGGTATTGAGCAGGCCTCCGACGAGATCGTCAAGGCGCTCAAGAAAATGTCCACCAAGATCGATACGCGGGAAGAGATCGCCTCCGTCGCCACCAACTCCGCCGCGGACGCCGAGATCGGCAACCTGATCGCGGACGTGATGGACAAGGTCGGCAAAGACGGCGTCATCACCGTGGAAGAGTCCAAGTCCCTGCAATTCGAGCAGGAATACGTGGAAGGTATGCAGTTCGACCGCGGCTACATCTCGGCCTACTTCATCACCGACACCGAACACATGGAATCGGTCATCAGCGAGCCGTACATCCTCATCAACGAGAAGAAGATCTCCGCCGCGCAGGACATCGTCCCGATCCTCGAGAAACTCGTCCAGCTTGGCAAACGCGAATTGGTCATCATCGCCGAAGACATTGACGGCGAAGCCCTGGCGACCCTCGTGCTGAACAAACTGCGCGGCATGTTGAACGTGCTGGCCGTCAAAGCCCCGGGCTTCGGCGACCGCCGCAAGGCCATGCTGCAAGACATCGCCATCCTGACCGGCGGAACCGTCATCTCGGAAGAGACCGGCCGCAAGCTGGAAACCGCCACCCTGCAAGACCTCGGCCGCGCCGACAAAGTCACCGCGGATAAAGAGAACACCACCATCATCGGCGGCAAAGGCAAGAAGTCGGCAGTGGAAGGCCGCATCAACGAGATCCGCGCCGAAATCGACAAGTCCACCAGCGACTACGACAAGGAAAAACTCCAGGAACGCCTCGCCAAACTGAGCGGCGGCGTCGCCATCATTCGCGTGGGCGCGGCCACCGAGACCGAGTTGAAGGAAAAGAAACACCGCGTGGAAGACGCCCTCTCCGCGGCCCGCGCGGCCGTTGAGGAAGGCATCGTCCCCGGCGGCGAGATCTCGCTCATCAACGCCGGCGACGCGCTGGACAAGGTGAAAGGCGAAAGCGAAGAGGAGCAGGTCGGCATCGGCATCGTCAAGAAGGCGCTCGAAGCCCCGATCCGCAAACTGGCCGCCAACGCCGGGCAGGACGGCTCCGTCATCATCGACGCCGTCCGCCGCAAGGCCAAAGAGCTCAAGAACAAGAACATCGGCTACAACGTGTTGAGCGGCGAGTTCACCGACATGCTCAAAGACGGCGTCATCGACCCGGTGAAGGTTGTGCGCGGCGCGCTCGAGAACGCGGCCTCCATCGCCTCGATGATCCTCACCACCGAAGTCCTCATCACCGACCTGCCCGAGAAGGACAAACCCGCCCCGGCCATGCCGCCCGGCGGAATGGACTACTAAACCGCACGCCATCAAACCAGGTTTCTTCGGAAACCTGGTTTTTGATTCGGGTATAATCCTGGCGATGTTTTCCCCGCGACTCAAAAAACTCACGACGATAATTTTGCTGGCGTACGGACTGGCCGCCTGCTCGCGTCCGTCTGGACCTTCGGCCGCGCCCACGCTCGAAGCCACGTCCACGCCCGAAGCGCCGACCGCCACGCCCGTCCCGGCGGCCGCGACCGTGAACGGCGAGAGCGTCCCGCTGGCGGAATATCAGGCCGAGCTGGCGCGCTACCAGTCCGCGCAGGCCGCGCTCGGGAAGTCGGTCGGCGAGGCGGACGCGGCGCAGGCCGTCCTCGACGACATGATCGCGCAGACGCTGCTCGCGCAGGGCGCGCGGGCCGCGGGCCTGTCCGTGACCGAGGCCGGCCTCCAGTCCCGGATCGACGCGCTGGCGGCGTCGCTCGGCGGGGCGGATAAACTCGCGGCCTGGCAGTCCGCGCACGGATACGACGAGGTTTCGTTCCGCGCCGCGTTGAAACGCGCGGCTGAGGCCGCTTTGATGCGTGACAAAATCATTGCGGAAATGCCCGGTACTTTCGAGCAGGTTCACGTCCGTCAAATTCTGCTCTATAATGAAGCCAACGCGCAGGATATTCTGGCGCAATTAAAGGCTGGCGGGAAGTTCGACGACTTGGCCGCGACGGTGGACCCCGTGACGCGCGGCGACCTGGGCTGGTTCCCACAGGGTTATCTGCTGGACGCGAACCTGGACGCCGCGGCCTTTGCCCTGCAGCCCGGCCAGTTCAGCGATGTGATTGTGACGGAGGTCGGCTTTCACATTATTTACGTGATCGAGCGCGGCCCGCGGCCGCTTTCGCCCGAGGCGCGGCTGGTTTTCCAATCCCGCGCAGTGGCGGAATGGGTGAACGAGCGCCGCGCCCAGGCCAGTATCGTCCTCTCTCCCTGACGGAGTTTTGCATGAGCGAGTTCAAAGACATTGATTTTGATAAACCGGCTTCCAAACCCGCGCCGTCTTTGCAAATGTGGGATATCCTTTCGGTCGCCGCGCTGTTGACCGCCGCCTGTATCGGGCTGTATTACCTGCTGGTCTTCATCAATCCCAACACGCCGCTCAATCCGTTTTCGCCGCAGCAGGCGCAAAGCCGGCTGGCCCCCACGTTTACGATCACGCCCATCGTTATGCCTCCCACCTGGACGCCCAGCGCGACGCCGCATATCCCGCCCACCGATACGCCGCTTCCGACCTTCACGCCCATCTATACGCCCACGCCGTTCTCGCTCGTCCCGCCGACGAAGACGCCGCTTCCGAGTTCCACGCCCAAACCGAGCGCTACGCCCAGGGCTCCCTATTCGGCCCGGGTGGAATATATCTCCAGCGCAAAATACCGCCCGGAGTTCGGCTGTAACTGGCAGGGCGTGGCCGGCATCGTGCTGGACAAGAACAGCGCGCACCATATTTATGTGCAAATTCTGATGATCGGCACGTGGAACGGAAAATCCATCAACAACGTCACGGTCTCCGGCACGATGCCGCAGATCTACGGCGCTTCCGGTTTTGAGATCCAACTGGGAACCACGCCGATGGACAGCGCCAAGAAACTTTACCTGCAACTGCGCGACCAGGCCGGCGTTCCGCTTTCGGACAACCTTTACATCAACACGTACAGCGGCTGCGACAAGAACATGGCGTTCATCACCTTCCGCGAGAACAAATAGCCGAAGTCCTTCCGACTCCTGCACACAGGCCGCGTCCGCAAAACGCGGCTTGTTTTTTTGATGATTCCTCCACTAATGGAAGGAATCGCGACCCACAGGGCGCTGATATGAACAAAAAAGGATTCCGCAAGTTCTACTTGCGGCTTTCCCAAAGTAGAACCTTGGGATTCCAAATTTTCAGCATTCGGAGCGCCCCCCGTTCATGGTTACTTTGTGTTTTTGTACACGGATTTGGCGGATTGCACGGACAAACACGTTTTTTTAATGATTCTATCCGCGAGAATCCGTAAAACCCGCGTCACCCGTGTACTTAAAGTCTCTTAGCTTGCAAAAACCGGTCAGGGAAAGCGCCCAGGGCGGGCGTTCGCGTTCCACTGATTGTATAATTCTACAAAATCTACATTGACCCTTTCTACATCGTCCATACAATCAGCCTTGCCCGGCCGTCAGGCCGCCGAATTCGAACCAGCAAACTCCAGGAGTTCACAACCGCATCATGTTTCTTAAACGTGTCCAACTCGGTCTTATCCATACAGCAGTAGCGATGACCCTCGTCCCGATCAACAGCGCTCTCAACCGCGTTATGATCTACGAACTTGGCCTCGCCAAATCGCTGGTCACCGTCCTCGCCATCGCGCCCTATTTACTCTCCCCCATCCAGGTCTTCATCGGCGCGTTTTCCGACCGCCATCCCATTCTCGGTTACCGCCGCACGCCATATATTCTCCTCGGACTCATCCTTTGCATCACGGGCGTGACCGTCTCGCCGCAGGCAGCGATCCTCATCAGCGAAAACTTCACGCTCGGCATACTCGCCGGCCTGCTGGCCTTCGGCGCGTGGGGCATGGGCTACAACCTCTCCGCCGTATCCTATCTCTCCCTCGCGACCGAACTCTCCGGCGAAAAGGGACGCAGCCGCACCATCGCGACCATGTTCTTCATAATGATCGTCGGAATCATCGCGACGGGACTGACCCTCAGCCGTCTCGTACCGGCCTACTCGCCGGAGACGCTAAGCCGCGCCTTCAACCTCGTCGCCGCCTCCGCCCTGGCCCTGGGCCTGCTCGGCCTCTTCAGGCTGGAACCGCGCTCGCGCGGCGACGCGCTCCCAAGTCCGCGCGCCGAAAATTACACTGTCAAACAGATGAGCGCGGCCATCGCGTCCAACCCCGTAGCGCGCGTCTTCTTCGTCTATCTTTTCCTTCTCCTCGCCGCCCTGCTCGGGCAGGACGTCCTGCTCGAACCGTTCGGCGCGCAAGCCTTCGGTATGACCATTGAGCAGACCTCGCGCTTCGTCTCCATCATGGGGACTTTCACCCTGCTGGCCTTCGTCCTCGCGGGCCTGTTGGAGGGACGCGTCCGCAAGCGCGTCCTGGCGCAGACGGGCAACCTCGCCGCGCTGGCGGGATTCGTCTTCATCCTGGTCAGCGGAGCGCTCCACGCGAGCGGCGTTTTCTACATCGGACTGGTTTTGCTCGGCTTCGGCACCGGGCTCTCCACCATCGCGAATCTCTCGTTGATGTTCGACCTCACCGTCCCCGAGCGGGTCGGACTCTACATCGGCGCATGGGGATTCTCGAACGGACTCTCGCGGCTCGCGGGCCTCTTCCTGGCCGGCATCGTCGCCGACATTGGCTCTCACGTCAGCGGGTCCGCGCTGACCGGTTACCTGATCGTCTTCGGCATCGAAGCGTTGATGCTGCTCGGCGCCGCGCTCCTGTTCTCGCGCATCAACGTGCCTGCCTTCCACGAACACGCCGCCGAACCCACGCTGGAAGAAAAATTCGCCCTGGCCTCCGACTAAACAGCCGCAATGACCAGGGAATTCATCTCCATCAAGGACGCGGCCGAAATCATCGGCGTTCATCCAGGCACGGTGCGTCTGTGGACCGACAAGGGCATCCTGCCCGCGCATCGCACCGCGGGCGGGCATCGCCGCTACCGCCGCGTCGACGTGGAATTATGGGCCGAGCACTCCCGCCGCGGCAGGTTTGGTTCCGACGCCATCGTGCAATCCGCCGTCCGCAACGTGCGCGTCCGCATCGCCGAGGGGGAATTGGAAGTCCAGCGCTGGTATCAAAAACTGGACGGCGAGGCGCGCAGTCAATACCGCCAGAGCGCGCACACCCTCTTCCAGGGACTGATGGTCTTCATTTCCACCAACGGCGAGCGCTCCAGTTCCGAGGCTCACGCCATCGGCTTCGAATACGCCTCGCGCGCCCGCCGCTACGAACTCAGTTACGTCGAAGCCGCGCAAGCGTTTTTGTTCTTCCGCAACACCCTCATCGAGTCGGTCGTCGGCGCCTACCGCGAAGCCAACGTCCCCTTCGACGAGACTCTCCATCGCATGCACCTCTTCACCGACGAGATTCTCGTCAGCCTGCTGCAAACCTACCAAACGCTGGAACAATCCGACCCGTAAAAAGGATTCGCGTTTTGCCCGCCGGTTTAGCCGCTCTCCGCAAAAAGCTTCCCGCAGAAACCAGGGTTCTCTCTTATAATCTGCCGCATGTTACTCGATCTTCCCCTCATCCTCGAAACCCGGCGCAATCACGCCCTCGAACACGCCGCGCTCCACGTGCTGGCGCGCAGCCGCCCCGGCCCCCTCGCCGGACATTCCAACCCGACCGGCTTCTTCATCCTCGGCGACGTGACGACCGACGACCTGCGCGCCGCGATTGACGAGGCCTGGACGCGCCTCAACGCGGGCGACTACGACCTCGCCATCCATCCCGGCTGCGGGACGAACCTCGCGGCCAACGTCGGTCTCGCCTCGACCTTCGCCTGGATCCCGCTCCGAGGACGCAAATCCACGCTCGGGCGGCTCGCGATCCTGCCCCTCGCGCTGCTCTTCGCCGCGCTGGGATTCGCCCTCGCCCGCCAACTCGGGCCGTCGCTCCAGCGCCACGTCACCACCGAGGCGAGACTCGGCAACCTGCAAGTCGCGGAGGTTCGATTCATCCGCAACGGCTTGCACCGCGTCATCACCAAATCGGAAGGATGAATTCAGAAATCGGAGTTCTGAATCTCCGTTTGGCTGATAAATGAACCTCCTTCGGAAACAAGATTCCCGGCCGCGAATTTTCCATTCATAATTCAGAATTCCTCCTTCACCATTTATGCCCGCCCTCCTCCTCTACGGCACAGACGAATTCGCCATCGCGCGTCGCCTCGCGGACATCGCCGCGCAAACCGACAAAGACGGCATGAATACCTCGCGTCTCGAAGCGCGCCTGACGAGCGACGAGGAACTGAACAACGCCGTCAACGCCATGCCGTTTCTATCGGACAAACGCCTCGTCATAATCGCCAATCCCTCCCAGAAGTATGGGGCGGGCGAGCCGCGCAAGAAATTCACGGAGTTCCTCGGCAAAATCCCGCCGACGACTCAGCTGGTCATATACGAAACGGTCGAGCCGAAAGAGGCGGAGAAACACTGGCTGGTAAAGTGGGTCTCGAAAAATGAAAACGCCAAAGCCGAAGCGTTGATGGCTCCCAAAGCCCGCGACATGACCGGTTGGATCGTCAACGAGATGAAGCGTCAGGGCGGGAAGATCTCCTCCGAAGCCGCGAAGAGACTCGCCGAATTGGTCGGCGCGGACACGCGCCAGGCCGCGCAGGAGATCGCCAAAGCGCTGGCCTACGTCAATTGGGCGCGCCCGGTCGAGGTTCAGGATGTGGAGGCGGTGTGCGTCTCGACCGCGGAGGTGGACATCTTCGCCTTCGTGGACAGTCTCGCGGCGGGCAACGGTCAGCAGTCCCAATCCATGCTGCGGAAAATGCTGGAGGAGCAGGACGCCGCGGCCATCTTCCCGATGATCGTCCGCCAGTTTCGGCTGCTCGTCCAGGCGCGCGAGATCGTGGAGGCGCGCGGCATGGTGCAGGACGTGCAGGAGGCGCTGGGCATCCATCCTTTCGTGGCTGGGAAAATCTTTCAGCAGGCGGGACGGTTCACGATGAAGAGCCTCGAGTCCATTTACCGCCGCCTGCTCAAAATGGACGAGGCCGCAAAGACCAGCGCCATGCCTCTCGACACGGCGCTGGAAATGTTCGTGGTGGAACTGGCGGGGACATGACGCGGCCGCGTTATGCCAAATGTATGAAAATTTCAGGTTTTTGTTCGGCAATTCGCAGCAGCGCGAGCGCGGGACCGCTTGGCTTCCGCCTGCCTTGCTCCCAATCTTGAACGGTGCGCAGGCTTACGCCCATCAAACCGGCAAAAGCCGATTGCGATAGTTTCAACCTGGAACGAATCTCCTGGGGCGCGGCGGGTTCTTTCAAGACGCGGACGCGCAAGGTCTTCGCGCCCACCTTGTAGGCCTTGATTTCGCGAACGCCTTCGAGGATTTCCTGGCCGATATTACGTTTAGTCATGTAGAGGCTTCGATGAACTCCATAGTTTAGATTATACGGCAATGCCGTATGGTAGGCAAGCCCTTTTTGTCTGCTTTCAGGGGAAGTAAATTATTTCTCCACAGCCGGAAACCCAAACCACGGACGCAGGCGCGGGTTGTAGCGGATCGCCAGTTCGTAGATCAACGCGGGGATCAGCACGCCGCTCAGGAACGCCAGCACAATGGACGGATCGGTGGGAATGCCGAGGCGCGAGAACTTGCTGAACATCGTCTCCTGGATCGGGACGTGGAAGATGAGGATGACCAGCGAGATGCGCCCGAAATAACGGAACAGGTTCGCCGCCTTTTCAGACCATTTTTCCAGGTTGCGCGAGAGCGAGAGCGTCATCATGATTCCGAGCAGGGCCTCGGCGGTGTTGATCCACAGCGAGGGATAGGAGCGCGTGTTAAAGTCAATGGACGGGGGGAGAGTCAACACCAGGAGGAGCAGCAGGCCGAAGGTCCCGGCTAGGACGAGGGGCGAGGCGAAGAAATTTTCCAGCGGCTTCCGATTCACCTCGTAACCGACGAGGAAGAAAAATCCGCTCGCGAAGACGAGGTCGAGGCTGAACGGCAGGCCATAGAGTTCTGTCCCGATGACGGGCGCTTTGAACGGCCAGAAATACGGCATGGCGAACACGCCCGCGGCCAGCATCGCGAAAAGCAAAAGCCAGCGGAGCCAGTCGCGTTGGACGCGGCCAAAAACGAATCGCCACGCGATCCACGCGAACAGCGCTGCCGCGAACAGATGCGGGATGAACCACAACTGCACCCAGTCAATGTAATATCCTGTGGCGTACAGCGATTTAAGAATCCGCCCGGCGATGACCGGGAAGGTCATGTTGTCGAACGCGGCCTCGCCGAGATAGATCACGAAAAGCGCGAACAAATACGGCTTCAGCAGCGTGTTGAACCGCCGTCGCAGCGTCTCGCCAAAACTGCGCTCGGGACGGAAGAACATCCCCGACAAAAAGAAAAACAGCGGGATGTGAAAAGCGTAAATGAATTTGTGCAGCGTGGGATGATAGCCCGCCAGGTCGTTGTGCGCCAGCACGATGACGAGAATGCCGATGCCCTTCGCAATGTCAATGTAACCGATGCGTTTTTCCATGCGGATATTTTATCCCGTAAACTCAAACGCGGGCATGCCCTCGGTCTGCGTCTGGATTTGGAACAGCCCGCCCGAAAGCGGATAGCGCGCCAGCGCGGCCTCGTCCATGCCGACGCGGGCGGATGTGACGAACAGGATGTCGCGCCGCGGCCCGCCGAAGACGCACGACGACGACTGCAACGCCGGGACGGCCACCTCCGCCTCCAACCTACCCGACGCGGGGTCCCACCGCCCGACGCGCGCGCCGCCCCACAGCGCGATCCACAACTTCCCCTCCATGTCGGAGGTCATCCCGTCCGGCCAGCCCATCGCCGCGGGGACTTCCACCGCGAGGCGCGGACGCGAGAGATTCCCCGTGTCGAGGTCGTAATCGTAGGCGCGGACCTGGCGGGTTGGCGTGTCAATGTGGTAGAACGTTTTATAGTCGGGACTCCAGGCGAGGCCGTTGGAGATGACGACGCCGTCCAGAAGTTTGCGCGGCGGCTTTCCCGCTTCGAGCGAATACAAATTTCCGCTGGGATTTTTCTCGCCCATGTCCATCGTCCCCGCGAGGAGACGGCCGGCCGGGTCGCACTTGCCGTCGTTGAAGCGGTTGGAGGCGGGTTCGTCCACAGACGCGAGAAACGTCCGCTGGCCGCCGCGCCCGCCCAGTGTCCAGAACGAGGCGTGGAGCGCGGCGACGAGTCCGCCGTCCCGCCGCGGCGCGACGCACCCGACGGTTTCGTCGAGCTGGAGATAGTCGTCGCGGCCGTCCTTCCACGCGTGGACGCGTTGGCCGAGGATGTCCACCCAATAGAGGGTCTGCGTCCGCGCGTCCCACGCTGGGCCTTCGCCGAGCGCGGCTTTGGCGTCGAGGAGGAGTTCGGTCTGCATGAAAGTCCTTTCCGCTGGAAAGCATTGTACGCTGGATACGCGGATAGCGACAGGGCATTTGGGCGGGACGGTCTTCTCAAAGTCGCCTGGCAGATTGAGCGATGGAACGCGGGCGCGCGAACGCCTGCGCTTGCGGGCGCCGGGCCTCTTGACAGAATCGCGTCCCGGCATAGAATCAGGCGAAATGTCCAGAATGAACCGAGCCAAAGTCTTTCCCCGCCTGCTTCTCTTTGGGAGGAGCGTTTCTGCTTTTTGGAAAATGGAGAGTCGCTTTTAGCGGCTCTTTTTTTTATCCGCTCGACTGAATCCCGGAACCCATAACCATGCTCAAACTCCCTGGCCTCATTGACCCTCACGTCCACGTGCGTGAACCTGGGCAGACCCACAAAGAAGACTGGGACTCCGTCACCCAAGCCGCGCTCGCGGGCGGCGTGACGATGATCCTCGCCATGCCCAACACCAAGCCGCCCATCTTCGATGAAGCGACTCTTGCTCTCGCCCTCGACGCCGCCAAACAAAAAGCGCGCTGTGACTACGCCCAATTCCTCGGCGCGGGACCCGACAACGCGGATTGGGACAAACACTCAAGTCTGCCCCTACGCTCGGCGGGACTCAAAATGTACCTCGACTCCACCTTCGGCGAACTCCGCCTCGATGACATGACGTCGTGGATGCCTCATTTCGCGAAATTTCCGAAAGACTCTCCGATTGTGTTGCACTCCGAATCGCGCACAATGGCGGCAGGAATTTTGTTCGCCGCGCTCTATAATCGCCCCGTTCACATTGCCCACGTCTCATTGAAAGAAGAAATCCTCCTCATCAAAGCCGCCAAAGAAAAGGGAATCAAAGTGACGTGTGAGGTTTGTCCACACCACCTGTTCATGGTTTCGCAAGTTTTAGACGAGGAAAGAGGAAAGAAGAAAGAAGGCAGGCTGGAGGTTCGACCTAGATTGGCAACTGAAGAAGATGTCGAAGCCCTTTGGCAAAACATGGACGTGATTGACTGCTTCGCCACCGACCACGCTCCTCACACGCTTGAAGAAAAAGATTCCGAGAATCCTCCGCCTGGATTTCCTGGGTTGGAGACTTTACTTCCTTTGTTACTTACAGCGGTAGACGATGGACGATTGACAATGGACGATATTGTTCAGCGATCCGTTATCAACCCTCGCAAGATATTCAATTTGCCAGAACAAAAAGAAACATGGGTCGAAGTGGACGAAACCGCTGTCTATGAAATCAAGGCAGCGGAGCAATTCTCAAGGTGCGGCTGGAGTCCCTTCGAAGGCTGGCAGGTCAAAGGGCGCGTGAAGCGGGTTGTCCTGCGAGGGCAGGTCGCTTTTGAAGATGGGAAGGTTTTGGTCGAACAAGGCTATGGAAGGAACGTGAGGAACCATGACGCTTGAGAACTTCACCGACGTAAAACTCGAAATCTTCGTGCCGCAAGACCATGCCATGAAACTCGCTGACGCGCTTTCGGAGATCGGCGTGGGCGTGATCGGCAATTACGACCATTGCGTCGCAATGACTCAGGTAACGGGCTATTTCCGTCCGCTGGAAGGAGCGAATCCGTATAGCGGGAAAGTCGGCGAAATCAAAGTGGTCACGGAATACAAGCTCGAAGTCAATTGCAAGCGCGAGTTGGTGAAGGAGGCGATGCAGGTGATAAGGCGCGTGCATCCTTACGAAGAGCCGTTGATCAATGTCATTCCGTTGGCGAATCATTTGTTTGGGCTGAGATAAATGCTTATCGAAACAGGATTACCCTCCACGTCGCGCGGAAGTGTGGTCTCGATACATCCCGCGACGATCACGCGGGACTACTCGACCACCACAAATCTCCAGTCTCAAATTACCAATTACCAATCCCTAATTACAAAGGAGCCCCATGCCCACAAATTCCTCCTCCCTCTACCTGCCGTTCGGCGAAAACAAAAACGCCGCATGGTATGGCAAAGACATCATTTCCGTCAAGCAATTCTCGCGCAAAGACCTTGACTACATCTTCGGCGTAGCGCACGAGATGCGCGGCATGGTCGAGCGCGTCGGGACGTTCGATCTGCTGAAAGGCAAGATTCTGGCGAACCTGTTTTACGAACCGTCCACGCGCACGTCGTCGTCGTTCACCGCCGCGATGGAACGGCTTGGCGGCTCGGTCATCCCGATCAATGAGGTGAAGTATTCGTCGGTGACGAAAGGCGAAACGCTTGCGGATACCGTCCGCACGCTCGAATGTTATGCCGATGTGATCGTGTTGCGTCATCCCGAAACGGGGTCGGCGGCGATCGCGTCGAAGGCGGCGAAGAAGCCGATCATCAACGCGGGCGACGGCACGGGCGAACATCCCACGCAGGCGCTGCTCGACGCGTTCACCGTCAAATCCGAACTCGGGCGCTTCGACGGCTTGACCGTCACCATGCTCGGCGATTTGAAATATGGACGCACGGTCCATTCGCTGGCGCGTTTGCTGTCGTTGTTTGACGTGAAGTTGAATTACGTCTCGCCCGATATTTTGAAGATGCCGAAAGAAGTGATGGATGAAGTCGGCGAGAAAAACATTCCGCAAGCCGAGTTCGATTCGCTCGATCAAGTCCTGCCCGAAACCGACGTGCTGTACGTCACACGCGTCCAAAAGGAACGCTTTGAAAACGTGGATGAATATGAAAAGGTCAAAGGCGCGTATGTGATCGATCCTGCCGTCATGCAAGCCGCAAAACAAAAGATGATCGTCATGCATCCGCTCCCGCGCGTCACCGAGATCAGCATGGACTTCGACGACGATCCCCGCGCGGCGTACTTCCGCCAGATGGAATATGGTCTCTACGTGAGAATGGCGCTGCTGGCGATGGTGTTGGGCAAAGCCTAAATTTATTAACCGCTAAGAACGCTAAGTTCGCAAAGAAAATCTTTAAAAATCTTCGCGCTCTTTGCGTGCTTCGCGGTAAAAGGATTTTTATGGAAACTTTTTTTTCTTTTTTGGAAAAACGCGTCGACGACTGCTCATCCCTCTTATGCGTTGGACTCGACCCGCACGTGAGCGAACTTAAGGAGCCTTCTCCCGCGTCTGCCCTCGACTTCTGCCTGACTCTCATTAAGGAGACCGCTCCCTACGCCGCGGCGTTCAAACCCAACGCAGCATTCTTCGAAGTCTTCGGCGCCGAAGGGTGGACAGCGCTCAAGCAGGTCATCGAAGCGATTGACGCCGAGTCGCGGCGACTCGGTTCGCGCATCCCCGTCATCCTGGACGCGAAGCGAGGCGACATCGCCTCCACAGCCGAGGCCTACGCGAGGTCCGCGTTCGAGACGTTGGGCGCGCACTGCATCACGTTGAGTCCGTATTTGGGAAAAGACTCCATCGAGCCGTTCCTGCAATATCCGGAGAAAGGTATCTTCCTGCTGTGCAAAACCTCCAACCCGGGTTCGATGGACCTGCAGAATGCGTTCGTCATGCCCGTGGGCTCGGACATCCCCGTGCCACTTTACCTGCACGTGGCGCAGCTCGCGCAGCAGTGGAACACGGACAACAACATCGGGCTCGTGGTCGGCGCGACGCACGCGAAGATCATGGAGATCATCCGCGCCGCCGTGCCAGACCTGTGGTTCCTCGCGCCGGGCGTCGGCGCGCAGGGCGGGGACCTGGAGCTGGCGCTGAAGTCAGGCCTGCGGGCGGACGGCAAAGGGATGCTCATCCCCATCTCGCGCGGCATTTCGCGCGCGCAGAATCCCAAATCCGCCGCGGCGGAGATACGGGATGAGATGTTACATATCAAGAATCAATTGAACCGCTAAGAACGCCAAGAAAGATTTTTTAGATCCTTCGCGCTCTTCGCGTGCTTGGCGGTAAACAAAAAGGAAGCGCAATGACTGAACTTACCCCATCGCAAGAATCCCTCGCCAACGAATCGTTGTCCGCTGGCTGTATCCAATTCGGCGAATTCACCCTCAAGTCGGGACTGCAATCCCCCATCTACATCGACCTGCGGCGGGTCATCGCCTATCCAAAACTGCTACAGCAAATTGCGGAGGCGTATCTCCCGGTCCTCGGTCCCCTGTCCTTCGACCGAATCGCCGGATTGCCCTACGCAGCGATTCCCATCGCGACAGCGATCTCGCTGGCGGGCAACTATCCCATGATCTACCCGCGCAAGGAAGCCAAGTCCTACGGCACGAAAGCGGAGATCGAAGGCGAATATCACGCGGGCGAGACGGTCGTTGTCATTGACGATCTCGCCACCACCGGCGGAAGCAAATTCGAAGCCATCGAAAAATTGACAGGCGCAGGCTTGGTCGTGAAAGACGTCGTCGTGCTGATTGACCGTCAGTCCGGCGCGAAGGAGTCGCTGGCGCAGGCGGGATATTCCATGCACGCGGTGTTGACGATCACGCAGATGTTGGAGTATTGGGAAGAGACGGGGAAGGTGGAAAAAGATAAGATCGAGGCGGCGCGGAAGTTTTTGCTGGAGACAAAGTAGGGTTATCCGATTACCTTGACGACATTCCGTCCCGCCGCGCCGCTGATCCCGCCTCCGCAGGTTTGAGCAAATAGTCCCTGCTTCTACTCAAGCAAACTGCTCCAAATTGACCGCCACCATCGGGAAGGCTTCATCCACAAATTTTTCGAGCGTGGGACGTTTTTTCAAATGACTGTAATATGAGGCAAGCCCGTACATCGCCCACGCGGCGACCGTCGCGGGGATCTCGGTGGAGATTTTGGTATTCGTCTGTTTCAACCAGTGAGACAACAACTCGAACAGCCTGTTCTTGATGGCGCCTTCCGCCAACGCTTCAAATTGCTGGCGCGGTTTTGGGCAGTCGTTATGAATGCGAGACGAAAACTCGCACACAGCCACGATCAGGTTGCGCAAATTATCGGAGGAGTACTGGCAGGCGTCCAACAGGCGCTTTTCGATCTCCTGCATAAACATCTGGTCTATCCAATAATCCAGTAATTTAAATTTGTCCTCGAAGTGCGCGTAGAACGTGGCGCGGTTGACCTGCGCTTTGCTGGTTACATCCTGCACGAAGATGGCGTCGAATCCCTTTTCAGCGAGGAGATCGCCGAAGGCTTGCAGGATCAAGCCGCGGGTCCGTTTGACGCGGGGGTCGAGTTTTTCTTGTTCTTTCGGGTTAGACGACATTTTCGCTCCAGTGTTGCTTAGTCAACGAAATCCGATTTTTGATGGTTGACCTGAACGGGTAAGGAAGGTAAATTAGACAACATCTGTTGTTTAGAATACAACTGTATATTATCACTCAATTCAAGGAGAGTCAAGATGAACGTAACAATTATTGGAGCAGGCAACATGGGGCGCGGTATCGGAACCCGCGCCGTCGCGGGCGGTCACTCGGTGACCTTTGTGGATCGGAATCCCGAAGTCGCTGAAAAGACCGCAAGCGATGTCAAGGCATTGGCAAAGAACGGCGCCAAAGTTTCCACTGCCCCTCTCGACGATCCGCAACTCGGCGATGTGGTTGTGTTGGCTGTGGCGTACGGCACGAATATCGAACTCGCCAAACAACTTGGCGACAAACTCGCTGGCAAGGTCGTCGTGGAAATTGCCAATCCCCTGAACGCCACGCTCGATGAAATGGTCACCGCCCCCGATTCATCCTCCGCCGAAGATGTAGCGAAGGCGATTGCGAACGGAGCGAAAGTCGTCAAGGCGTTCAACACGACGTTGGCAGGCACGCTTCATTCTGGACAGGTGGCTGGTCAGCCCCTGGACGTCTTTATCGCAGGCGACGATGCGGACGCCAAAGCCAAAGTCGCGCAACTCGTCACAGACGGCGGTATGCGCGCCGTAGATTCTGGTCCGCTCCGCCGCGCCCGTCAGATCGAAGCGATGCAATTTCTGCATATCGCTCTTCAAAGCGAGTTGGGCACCAACTGGGGCAGCGCGCTGAAAATCTTGAGCTAGGCTTCGGATGTTGTTTTGAATAAAAAACTCGGCTCATGTTCAGAACAAGTGATTCGGTAGAATAGGGGCATGGACTTTCCAATTGTTGAACTCATGGATCGAGATGCATGTACGGTCTGGCTAACCGAGCATTTTCATCCCGATGGATTGAAATGCCCACATTGTAAAGCTGGTCTTGAGCAGGCGACTCGATTTCGTAAGACCAAACAAAGCGGTCTGATTGTATATCGGTGCAAAGCCTGTCGTGGCATCTACAATCTCTACAGCGGAACTGCGTTTGAAGGAAGACACTTCACTCCTGAGCAAACTATCCTTTTCATTCGCGAGGTGGTGCAGGGGAAGCCAACGGCGAAGTTGTCGCGAGAATTGAGCATCAGTCGCACAACCGGGCTGACCGTGAGGCATCTGCTTCAGGCGAATGCCAAGAAGGAACAAGCGACCAAACCCTTGAGCGATCTGGAAGTCGAAACCGACGAAATGTTCCAGAACGCGGGGGAAAAAAGGAGAGTGGCACGGCGATCCGCAGGATCCGCCTCGCAAACGAGCCAATAAACGGCGCGGGCGAGGGACGTATGCGAATGATCGTCCGCCGGTCTGCGCAGTGATTGGGCGCGAAACGCGCCAAGTGCGGATCCAAGTGATGCCAGATACAAAAGGCGATAGCTTGTGTCCATTTGTCGAGAACTTTACCAGACCAGAAGCGACGCTCTACACAGATGAATACGACAGTTACAATCGCTTACAACGCGTGCGTCACACCGTCTGTCATGGAAAGAATGAATATGCACGTGATGACGATGGAGATGGCGTTCGGGAAGTCCACGTCAACTCCAACGAAGGCGGCTGGACAGGGTTGCGTAATTTCTTGCGACCCTATCGCGGTGTTCATAAAGCATACTTGTCAGGCTATGCCGCCATCCACGAATTGGCTGTGAACCATAAACGCATCTCGCCGAGTCTCGTCGCTAAACTGGTCCGTAATCACTTGTTCTGAACATGAGCCAAAAACTCTCACCCCGTTTGTGACACTTTTTCGTAGGGCGATTTCCCCCTCTCCCGTTGGGAGAGGGCGGGGTGAGGGGAATTGAAAGAAGGTATATGATGGCTAACGATCAACGCAACATAAAATTTGGATATTTTCTCATCCCGACTGTAGACGCCCCCCTGCTTTCCATCGCGCAAGAGGTCGAGCGACTCGGTCTCGACTATATCGCTGTGCAGGATCATCCATACCAGCGGCACTTTGTTGACACGTGGACTTTATTGAGCATGATTGCGGCTAAAACCTCGCGCATCGGACTCTTGCCCGATGTGACGAACTTGCCGCTGCGCCCGCCTGCCGTCATGGCAAAAGCTGCCGCCACCATTGACGTGTTGAGCGGCGGACGTTTCGAACTGGGTCTCGGCGCGGGAGCGTTTTGGGATGCAATCGAAGCGTACGGAGGTCCTAGGCACAGTACGGGCGACGCGCTCGAGGCTATGGCTGAAGCGATCGAAGTGATTCGCATGATGTGGAGCGGCGACCGCAATCTGCGCTTTGATGGACAGTATTACCAACTGAGCGGAGCGCAATCTGGACCTGTGCCTGCGCATCCCATCGGAATTTGGCTCGGCGTGAACGGTCCGCGCGCGCTCAAGTTGGCGGGCAAGGTCGCCGATGGTTGGCTGCCGTCGCTGCGCGGCGATCTTTCGGCGATTGCCGAAAAGAGCAAACGCCTCGATGACGCCGTCGCCGAGGCGGGTCGCGACCCAGCCAGCATCCGCC
The DNA here is from genome assembly GCA_017312345.1 of Candidatus Denitrolinea symbiosum. Taxonomy (NCBI): domain Bacteria; kingdom Bacillati; phylum Chloroflexota; class Anaerolineae; order Anaerolineales; family Anaerolineaceae; genus Candidatus Denitrolinea; species Candidatus Denitrolinea symbiosum. Next base: position 456,066 of record BLAA01000001.1, read on the forward strand.
GCGTGATCAACGTGAACGGCGTGATCACAGACGGCGCGTCCAATGGATTATTGCAAGGACCCGTGAACCAATGGGTGGACGAGTTGACGAATCTCGTCAGCGCCCACCGCTTCGACACCTTTATCTTCTGGGGAGAGGGCGGGAACCAACTGCAAAGGTTTGCCGAGGAAGTCGCGCCCGCCGTTCGGGAACGGGTCGCCGCAAAGTGAATCTATAGAAGGAATATCTCACTCACAGTCGATTATGATATTGACTGCTATGGGTTTTTGATCAACTCCAAAAGGCATCCAAGTTATAAGACTTCGGATGCCTTTTATTTCAACACCTTTACGACGTTCCGTCCCGCCGCGCCGCTGATTCCGCCGCCTCCATGCACTCCGCTTCCGCACAGATACAAATTATCAATCGGCGTTTTGTGATTCGACCAGCCAGGGATCGGGCGCATGAACAGAAATTGATCGAGCATCAACTGTCCGTGGTTGATATCGCCTTCGGTTAAACCATAAATTTCTTCTAAATCTTTTGGAGTTATCGTTTTGGTTTTTACGATTGACGATTTCAGATTGGGGAAATACTCGCTCAATGTGTCAATTGCCAGTCTTTCAACTTTTCCACTTTCCACTTGCCACTCGCCACTTTTCAGATTGTATGGCGCAAACTGAAAATGGATCGAAACCGTGTTCCCCGAAGTCGTAATTTCAAGATACGGCTTTTCTGAAATTTCGCCGTATTTCGCGGAGTCGTAAGCCTTTTCCAAATATTTGACCGACGGCGCGACGCACAAAGTCCCTGCGGGGATTCCGTGCTGTCCATTCGTTTGCAAATGAATCTTCGCTACCGAGCCGCGCATTTTGATGGATTGCGTATGCCAGACGAATTCGGGCGGTAAATCCTGCGCGCCGACGAGTTTGAGTAACGTGTGCTTCGGGTCTGCGGACGAGATCACTGTTTCAGCGGAAATTTCTTCGCCGCTTGCCAGCACAACGCCTTTTGCGATTTGATTTTCTATTTTTATCTTCGCAACTTCGGCGTCGGTTCGAATCTCGCCACCGAAAGACTTGACTGCATTTTCTAAAGCAGATGTGATTTCACCAATTCCCCTCACCCCTGACTCCCCTCTCCCAGTGGGAGAGGGGCTGGGGGTGAGGGCGAGTCCGCCACGATTCAACCAATTATGAATTAACGTGTATCCCGTCCCAGCGGACATGGGTCCAAGGGTGGAGCCGTGAATCGCAACCGAAGCGACCGCCGCTCGCAGGACTTCGCTTTCAAAATATTCTTCCGTCAACTCTTGCGCGGTCATCGGCAAGGCGCGGATGAAGTTCAGCATGTCCTTTCTGCCAGCCAGCCGCAGTTCGAGACCTAATTCAAGTAAGCCATATCCCTCGCGGAGATTCATATTCTTTGGCAATCGCGGCATGATGGTGGCATACGCCGCATCCAATATGCTCGCGGCTTTATCCATAAAGCGGACAAACTCTCCCCAGCGTGAAGCATCCTTTTCAGAGAAGCGTTTGATGTTTTCGGCGGCTTTGAGGGGATCAGAGTCGAGGATTAGAAAATTGCCGTCGGGTTGCAAGGAAATAAACGGCGGTTTTTCTGCAACGATGGGAAATGACAATTTCAAGTCTTTGATAATGTCGGGACGTAACGTCCCGCCTGTTTGGACAGAATCGACTGTGAAGTTATCGCCAAAGGATTCGGTGACAACCGTCCCGCCGATAATAGAACGGCGTTCTAGGACTAAAACCTTTTTGCCTTGTTTTGCTAAATACGCGGCGGCGACAAGTCCATTGTGCCCCGCGCCGATGATGATGTAATCATATTTTGTCATGAATTCTCTACCGTACATGAACCAGGGTCTCTAAAGGCAGAAAATGGAATGCGGGCTGAAAGTCCAGCGAGTGCTTCAAGGCATACGTGATCCAATCGAGGCCGAGGCGAAAGAGACTTTTATCGCGACGATCTGTGCGGTCAATCAAAGACAACTTGTTTTCGGCAATCACGCGCAAGCCTTGGACAATCATCCAAATGTAAGCCAGGCAAGCGGCAATCAATAAGCGGCTCAGGCGAGCAGGATCGGCCAGATGACTCTTGTGAATATGGAAGCCTCGGCTCTTTTGGTCAGAAAAGAAGGTTTCAATCCGAAATCGTCGCCGATAATAGCGACAGGCCACCTCCGCCTCTTCCAAGTTGGTGATCAGAAAAATGGGTTCTTCGTATTCAGAACCCCACCAGCCAATGGCGTTCAAGATCACATTGGAGGTCTGTGTAAAACCGATGTCCTTCAAATAAACGAGTTGCCCTTTCTCCAAAGGATAGTCACGCAGAGGCTGGCTACTCTCGTTGGTCTGGGCATAAATCTGGGGTGAAGTGCGTAAAACGCACTTCCAAGCCGTGTTTTTCTCGGTCCACTCCAGCATTTCGGTCGTATCGTACTCTGCGTCCCCTAACAAAACCACCTGACTCTCCATTGGCAATAGAGGCAACACCTTCTCTAATGCTTGGATATGTCGCTCGGCTGATGCGTGTCCTTTTTTACCTTTGTAGACTAGCCAGGCAATCGGCAAGGCGCGTTTCTGGTAAAGTACGCCCACCATCAGAACCATGCAACCTCGCCCTGCCTGGCTTCCATCCATCACCAATACCAGTGGCAAATACGATAAGGCTTCCAATATTTGGCGCGCAAATGGCATGTACACAGCTTCGACATCCAACTCATCTTTGACCCAGCGTCTCATCCGCATTTCTATGCTTTGGTCTTTGGCCTCGCTTGGAATTTCGGCGCTCATCTTCGATAACTGGGCATTTCGGCTCATCACGATCCCGGATATCATCATTGCCAACGTCACCACTTGTCCTTGATGATCCAGTTTCATCATTTGTTTCAACATCTTCTTCACTTTTGTGTATACTCGATGGCGATCAGTCATAAGGTGCTCCTCTTTGGTTTGGTCACCTTGAGTGTACTTTATGACTGGTCTTTTACTCGCTTTTGTACGGTAGAAAAGTCATGAATAATTCCCAATTAATTAATTTGAAGCGCCGACCAAACTCCACTCAGCAGAATCAACCATCCCTGAAGAGCGAAGCGTGGTCTCGATACGCCCTTCGCCAAGAACGCTCAGGGCTACTCGACCACCGTCTACTTTCCACTTTCTACACACCATCCTTAAGAATCTCCTTCGCCGCCAACATCCCCGCCGCGCCCATCACTCCTCCGCCAGGATGCGCGCCGCTTGCGCCGAAATAATATCCCTTGAGCGGCGTGCGGAAATCTGCCCATTGCGGCGTGGGGCGCAGGAAAAAGATTTGATGCAACAACAACTCGCCGTGAAAAATATTTCCGCCCGTGATACCCGCGATGCGTTCGATATCTTTCGGCGAAATCACTTGCATGCCCACGATGCACTCGCGGATGTTCGGCGCGTAGCGTTCGATGGTCGAGATCACCGCCTCGCCCAGCTCGTTGCGCCGCTCGTCGTTCCAGCCGCCTTCCAGATCGTACGGCGCGTACTGCACAAAACACGACATGACGTGCTGCCCGGGCGGCGCCATGTCGGGGTCAATCATCGAAGGGAAGATCATGTCAATATACGGCTGCCTGGAAATCTGCCCGTACTTGGCGTCGTCGTAGGCGCGCTCGATGTAATCAATACTCGGACTGATCGAAACCGCGCCGCGATGCAACACCGAGTCGTGACTCGCCCCTGCGCGATACGGCAGCGCGGTGAAGTTCGGCAGTTCGCTCAGCGCGATGTTTACCTTGCCCGACGAGCCGCGCGTGCGGAAGTTTTGAATTGACGTCACAAAATCGTCGGGCAGGTATTTCTCCTCGACGAATTGCAGGAACGTCCGCTTCGGGTCGGCGGCGGACATCACGACTTTGGAATCGATCTCGTCGCCGTTTTCGAGGACGACGCCCACAGCGCGTCCGCCCTTGACCTTGACCTGCTGAACCGAAGCGTTGACTCGAATCTCCACCCCGAGCGCCTGCGCCGCGTTCAGGATGGCGCCGCTGACTCCGCCCGATCCGCCTTTGGCGAATCCCCAGGCGCGGAAGGCGCCGTCAATCTCGCCCATGTAATGATGCAGCAGCACATACGCCGTGCCGGGCGAGCGCGGACCGAGGAACGTCCCGATGATTCCGCTGGCGGCTTTCGTGCCTTTCAACGCGTCGGTCTCGAACCACTCTTCGAGCAAGTCCGCCGACGATTGCGTGGCAAGTTTGGCGACCATGTACAGTTCTTTTTCAGAGAGTCCTGCCGCGTACTGACCGACCTTCAATAAACCCATCAAGTCGCGGGGACTCATTGAAGACGGGTCAGGCGGAATCAAATTGATGATGGGTTTGATCGCTTTCGCCGCACGCGCCATGACGCGGGCATATTCGTCGTAGGCTTCCGCGTCCTTTGGAGAGTGACGATAGATCTCGCGGCGCGTCAGATCGTGGTCGTCCCACGCGGCGAGGTAGTCGCCATTTTCCATCGGCGTGAACGTGCTGGGCAGCGGCAGGATTTTCAGTCCGTGTTTGGGCAATTCCAAATCGCGGATGATCTCGGGACGGAGCAGACTCACCACGTACGAAAATTCGGTGAACTTGTAGCCGGGGAAGATCTCCTCGGTCACCGCCGCGCCGCCGACGATGTGCCTGCGCTCCAGCGCTACGACCTTCTTCCCCGCCCGCGCCAGATACGCCGCGGCGACCAGTCCGTTATGCCCGCCGCCGATGATGATTGCGTCGTATTTGTTTGCCATAAATCTCACTCCTAAAGACGGCCTGCCGTCTACGATTTATTGTGATCGCGAATCCGCTTTTCCGCCAGCCGCACATACTCCTCGCTGGCCTCATAGCCCACAAAGCGGCGTTCCGCTTTCAACGCGGCGAGGGCGGTCTGTCCGCTCCCCATGAACGGATCGAGGACGACTTCCCCGCGGAAGGTGTAGAGTTGGATGAGGCGATACGGCAGCTCGGCGGGATACGGCGCGGGATGTCCGACTTTGCGCGCCGATTCCGCGCCGAACGTCCACACCGATTTGGTGAACTCCAGAAATTCCTCTTTCGAGATGGTGTTCTCGCGCCCGTCCAATTTTTCGCGGCGGAAACTGCCCTTCGAAAAGACGAGGATGTACTCGTGCGTGTCGCGCAAAGTCGGGTTGGCCGCCGATTGCCACGATCCCCACGCGGTGGACGCGCTGGCCGAGGCGGCCTTGTCCCAGATGATCTCGCCGCGCATGAGAAAACCGAGGTCGAGCAGGTCGGCGATCAGCATAGCGTGGAGCGGGATGTAGGGTTTGCGTCCGAGGTTGGCGACGTTGATGCAGGCGCGTCCGCCGGGGACGAGCACGCGGCGCGTCTCGGTCCAGACGCGTTTCAGGAACGCCAGGTATTCCGCCAGCGACAGGTCTTCGTCGTAGTCCTTTCCGACGTTGTACGGCGGCGAGGTGACCATCAGATGCACGCTGGCGTCGGGCAGTTCCTTCATGGATTCGGACGAGGCGTGGATGACGGAATCCAGCCGCGCGGCGGGGATGGGATTCTCGACGTACGCTTCCTCCTGACTTTGGGGCTGGTCCGCGTAGAGACGCGCGGAGTAGAACGCCGAGGCGTCATGCCCGACGCGGCCGGGGGAACCGAAGGAGGAGGTGCGGGTGGATTTGCGAGGCATGGAGGATCAGTTGCCAGTGAGCAGTTACCAGTTATCAGTGCAGTGAACAGTAAGTAGTAATCAGCGAGGCTTGTCTTGTGCGCGTGTTTACTTGTCTATAAAGTCAGCCAGCATCTTCGTTGAGAAGGTTCCCGTTGTCTTCTCGAATTCGATCTTTGTCCGTTTGACCGCGGCGTGGAAGGCGTAATCAAAACGGCCTGCATCGTCGTGATCGTCAAGGCTCATGCGGGCGTGGGAATCGGCGGGGAAGAACGGGGCGAAGAATTTCCCGACGCGGGGCAGGAAGGTCAGGGCTTCGAGGGGATAGTATAACTTCCCGGAGCGGAGGCCGGGGTGACTGAGAATTTCGGAGAAAACAGGATCCACTTCCTCGGGCGCGGGAGGCGTCCCCGCGTCGAAGAGGGAGAGCCAGCGCGGGATGTAGTCGGTATGGGCGTAGAAGTCCTGCGCGGCATGGGTCAGCCGCCCGAAGGCCTGCCATGCAGACGGCGCGTCGCCGCGCGCCAGCGCGGAGCCGACGAGGGCGCGCTGTTCCTCGATGTACGCGTAGGACTGTTCGAGGCGGTTGTTGTCAAAGTGGAAGTGGTCGTGACCGAGCTGGTAGCGCAGGCCGTCTTGCCCGACGTTGGCGCGGACGATGGCTTCGAGCGCGCGCGGGCTTGCTTCCGCGCCGAGGGCCAGACGGGTGATCTCGATGTGATGGCGGACGAGCATGACTACTTCAGCCCCATGAAGCGGTAGACCTGTACCGGCTTTTGGCGGCCGCGCACTGCGATGGGGTCGAGCGCTTCGGCGGCGACGCGTTCCGCGACGATTTCGTAGGTTGTGTTTTGAAGCAGGATCTCGCCCGGCTCCGCGGTCGCTTGCAGGCGCTGGGCCAGGTTCACCGTATCGCCGATGGCGGTGTAGTTGAAGAGGTCTTTGGCGCCCACGTTGCCGACAATGGCGGGGCCGGTGGCGATGCCGATGCGGAAGTTGAGGCGGTGGAGCGGGTTGGTGAAGTTTTCGTGAGACTCGAGGGTGAGACGCAGGATGGCCGCGGCGGCGCGCACGGCCCGCAGGGCGTGGTCTTCCTGCGGGTCGGGGCTGTTCCAGATGGCGAGGATGGCGTCGCCCATGAACTTGTCGAGGGTGCCTTCCTCTTCCAGCACCGCGTCGGCCGCGAGGGAGAGGTAGGCGTTCAGCACTTTGAAGACGGTCTCCGGGGCCTGTTTTTCGCTGTAGGCGGTGAAGCCGCTCAGGTCGGCGAAGAGGACGGTGACGGTTTCCTTGCTTCCGTCTAGGCGCAGGTTGCGCGGGTCGGCGAGCAGGCGGTCGCGGACGCGCGGGGCCACGACGCGGCCGAAGGTCTGGCGGATGCGCTCCTGTTCGGCCTCGAGTTGGCGGCGCTCGGTCAGATCTTCGAAGAAGATGGTGGCGCCTTTGGCGGAGCGGTAGGCGTCGAAGAGCGGCGCGCAGGAGACGCGCAGCGCCAGTTCGCCGCGCGAGGGGATGACGCGGTTGATCTCGGCGATGTAGACCGGCGCTCCTTTTTGCGCGGCGGTCTCGGTGAGGTAGACAAAATCGGAGAAAAGGGCGGGGAAGGCCTGCTCGAGGGGGCGGCCAACGACCTGGTCCATGGGGATGCCGAGGATCTGTTCGGCGGCGCGGTTGAAGAGGGTCACCTGGCGGCCGAGGTTGGTGGTGATGACGCCGGTGGCGATGGAGGCGAAGATGTCGTCCATCAGGCTTTTCATTTCGAGGGTCTGGTCGAAGGTGCGGCGCAGGTTGATGAAGAGCCGGGCGTTTTCGAGCGCCAGCGCGGACTGGGCCGCGACCGCCGCCAGGAAGTCGAGGTCGTCGCTGTTGTAGAGTTCGCCCGAGCGGCGCGGGCCGAGGACGAAGAATCCGCTCAGGCGGCCTTCGTATCGCAGGGGGACGAAGGTGAAGCCGAGAAAGCGCTGGTATTCGCTCAACTCATCCGGCAGGGAACTGCCCGGAGAGATCCAGAAAGGCTTCGCCATTCGTTGGATGTGCATCGCCAGCGGATCGTCCGCGGGGTAGGCCGGGGCGCTGTCTTCGCGCGTGGCGTGCGGGAAGTATTGTCCGTATTCGTCGTTGTAGAGGTAGATGATGAAGCGCTCCGGCGCGAGGGCCTGGCTGAGTTGCTCTTCGAGCAGGCGCATGATCTCGTTCAGGTTGGGAGTCACCGCCAGTCCGCGCGAGAGGCTGGAGAGGACGCGGCGGTAGTCGGCGGGGGCGCGGTAGAAGAGACGGTCTATGGCGCGCTGGATCAGATCGCGGACGGGGGTGAGTCCGACCGCGAGGAGGACGAGGAAGAGTCCGATTGCCAGCGGCTCGTCGGCGCGGAGACTTTCCTCGATGGTGTAGGAGATGAGAGCGATCAGCCCGTAGAAGGCTCCCAGCGCCACGCCGGTCGTCAGCAGGTAGGCCAGGGCGCGGCCGAGGATGCGGTCCACGTCCAGCAGGCGGTAGCGGATGATGGCGTACGTCACCGAGAGCGGGAGGAAGACCAGCATCGGGAAGAAGAGCGCGCCCTGAAATTCGGGGATGGTTGGGCCGAAAACGATGGGAAAGAGATACAGCGCCAGGGCCGGCAGGAAGGCGATCGACGCGCCGAAGACGATGACGCGGCTCTGTTGGCGGACGATCGGCGACTGGCTGCGGATGACGCGCACGATCAGCGCGCTGATGAACAGCAGCATGGCGACCAGGATGAAGGCGTATCCCGCGAGCCAGGTATTCACGTACGCGAGGGAGGTCGTCGGGCGGATGAGTTCGCGCAGCGCGGGGAGCGCCAGTCCCGCCGCGAAGACCCACGGGATGTAACGCGCGGCGGGGAAACGGTCTACGAAGGGCATTTGCTGCGGAAAGACCAGCGCCAGGTGCGCCAGCGCGCCCGCCCCAACGAACAGACTCAACGCCCACAGGATGACGGCGTGATGGGACGTGCTCATGTCGAAGAAGCAGGAGGTCAGGACCGAAACGGCCGCGGTGAACGTCACGAAGGCGCGGCTGGCCCGCAGGTCCGAGCGGATGCGGTAGGCCCACAGGCCCGTCAACAGGAACACCAGCCCCGTCAGATAGGGGATGATGAACGAGGTCAGCAGGCTGCTGAAGGGAAAACGGATCGGCGTGATGGTCAGGCTGTACGCGTTCCCGGTCTGCTTCACGAATTCCGCCTCGACCGGCTTGAAGCCGTTGGTCTCGAGGAAGGCGCTCACGTCGTCCACGTTTTGCATCGGCTGGCCGTTCAATCTCACCAGCTGGTCGGACCAGGCCGCGCCCATGTTGCGGGCCGGCCAGCCCGCGTCGTCGATCTGCGAAACGATGTTATTCGGTTCGAGGAGCGCGCCGATGAACGGCTCGCGCGCCCACTCGACGGCCCAGATCGGCGTCAGGACGAGCGCCGCCGCCGCGATGCCGATCACGGTCAACGGCGCGAAATGGCGCAGCCACGAAAAACGCGTTCCGGGAAACATGCGCCGATTATACGCCAGAGTGAACGGAAACCGGTTTCCTTCGAGAAAACGGGTTTCTCGCGGCTATAATAGCCGCATGAATTTTTACACCCGTAAAGGCGACGACGGCACGACCGGCCTGCTCGGCGAGGGACGCGTCCTCAAGACGCATCCGCGCATCGAGGCGCTCGGCGCGCTCGACGAATCCACCGCGACGCTGGGACTGGCGCGCGCCCAGGCGCGCGATCCGCGCTCGCAGCGACTCTTGCTCGAGGCCCAGCGCGACCTCTACAGGTTGATGGCCGAGGCGGCCGCCACGCCCGAAACCGCCGACCGTTTCCGCTTCGACGCGGCCCGCGTGGACTGGGTGGAGGCGCAGATCGACGCGCTCACCGCCACCGTGACGATGCCGCGCGAGTTCATCATCCCCGGCGACAGCCCGGCCAGCGCGTCGCTCTCGATGGCGCGCGCCGTCGTCCGCCGCGCCGAACGCCGCGTGGTGGAACTGCTCGAAGCGGGGGAACTTTCCAACCCCGAACTGGTGCGTTATCTCAACCGCCTGTCCTCCCTGTGTTTTGTGCTGGAGCTGGTCGAAAACGCCGCGGCCGGGAAAGACACGACGCTGGCGAAGGCATGAAAGCGGCGCCTCTAAAAATATGACCGGCACCCTCCTCAACGTCGCCGCCGTCCTCGTCGGCGGGTTTGTCGGTCTGTTCTTCGGCGCGCGCATCCCCGAACGGTTCAAGTCCACCGTCATCGCGGGCATGGGACTCTTCACCCTGGCCCTGGGCGCGCAGATGTTCCTCAATACGCAAAACCCGCTCATCGTGCTGGGCGCGCTCATCCTCGGCGCGCTGCTCGGCGAGTGGTGGCGCATCGAGGACGGACTGCACAACTTCGGCGCGTTGCTCGAAAAGCGCTTCGCGAAAGACGATTCCGCCGAAGGCTCGGCGCGCTTTATCCGCGGCTTCCTGGCCGCGTCGCTGCTCTTCTGCGTCGGCCCGATGACCATCCTCGGCTCCATCCAGGACGGGCTGGCGGGCAACTATGAACTGCTGGCGGTCAAATCTGTGCTGGACGGATTCGCCGCGCTGGCTTTCGCGTCCACGCTGGGAGTCGGCGTGCTGTTTTCGAGCGTCGTCGTCCTCGTCTATCAGGGCGGGATCAGCCTGCTGGCCGTGCAGTTGAGCGCCGTCGTCACCGAACCGATGATGACCGAGATGAGCGCGGCGGGAGGCGTGTTGCTGCTGGGGCTGGCCCTCAGCAGCATGATGGAGATCAAGCGGATGCGCGTTGGGAATTTCCTGCCCGCGCTGTTCATCGCCCCGCTGATCGTGTGGGGCCTCAACCTGTTCGCCAGATAAGAAGGACGCCATGCCAAAACAACCCCTCTTCTCCGGCCTCGTCTTCGACGAGAACGACCGTCCCGCCGAAACCGCCTACGTGGGCGACGAGCCCTGCTACGTGGTGGACGACGCGGGCTTTAAACGTCACATCCCCTCCGAGCAGGTGGACCGCGCCGTCCTTTCGCAGATGCAGGAACTCATCAAGGGCAGCGAGAATCTCGTCGGCGAGCAGGCCGCCAAAATGATTGGCCAGGACGACCCGTTCAGCGTCGCCGCCATCGCCAGCCAGCTGAAAAACCTCGACAAGCAGTTCGACCAGATGTTACAGGCCGGGTTTCCCGAGGAGGCGCGCGCCTACCTCGGCATGTTGGGATTCAAGATCGTCATCAATTACCACGGCGAGGTGGTGAGCGTCAACCAGCCCGGCGCGGCCAGCGACGACGATTCGGACGAATAACCCGATTCAACACCGGCATCAACCATGCCCGCCTCCCAAAACATCCACAAACTCCCCCGCAACGTCTGGGTCGTCACCGCCACGTCGCTGCTCACCGACATCTCCTCGGAGATGATCGTCCATCTCGTCCCGCTGTTCCTTTCCAACATCCTGGGCGTCGGCACGGCGGTCATCGGCCTGATTGACGGCATCGCCGAAACCACCGCCAGCCTGCTCAAAATCTATTCGGGCGCGCTCTCGGACAAACTCGGCAAACGCAAATGGCTCACTGTGGCGGGCTACGCGCTTTCGACCGTCGCCAAGCCGTTCTTCTACGTCGCGAATTCGTGGGCCTGGGTGTTGAGCATCCGATTTTCGGACCGCGTCGGCAAGGGGATTCGCACCGCGCCGCGCGACGCCCTCCTGACCGACTCCATCGAATCGGACCAGCGCGGACTGGCCTTCGGCCTCCACCGCGCCGGCGACACGCTCGGAGCCTTCCTCGGACTGGCGGGAGCCGCGGCCATCGTCTGGTTCACGGAGCGGCGGGCGGAATTCCTGACGATCGACGCCTTCCGCAGCGCCGTGCTGGTCAGCGTGATCCCGGCGGCGCTGGCAGTCCTCATCCTTGCCCTCGGCGCGCGCGAAGTCCATCAAACCAAACCGTCTGCCGCGCCCCTGCTTTCCCTCAAAGGCATGGACGCGCGCTTCAAGACCTTCCTCGTCATTGTCGTACTGTTCACCCTCGGCAACTCATCCGACTCGTTCATCATCCTGCGCGGCCAGGAGCGCGGCCTGAACGTCTTTCAGATCATGTTGATGGCGATGACCTTCAACTTCATCTACGCGGTCCTCGCGGGTCCGCTCGGCGCGCTCTCCGACAAGATCGGCCGCCGCCGTATCATCCTCTTCGGCTGGCTGGCCTATGGGCTGGTCTACCTCGGCTTCGCCTTCTCGCGGACGGGCTGGCAGGTGTGGACGCTCTTCGGCCTCTACGGGATCTACTACGCCGCGACCGAGGGCGTCGCCAAAGCCCTCATCGCGGACCTCGTCCCCGAAGCGCAGCGCGGGACGGCCTACGGCCTCTACGCCGCGGCGACCGGCTTCGCCGTCCTGCCCGCTTCGCTCATCGCCGGTCTGCTCTGGCAGGGCGTCGGCGCGTGGACGGGGTTCGGCGCGTCGGCCCCGTTCTTCTTCGGCGCGGCCATGTCCCTGCTGGCGGGCGTCCTGTTCTGGCGGTTGGTAAAACCCTGAAAGGAGAAAAGACCATGACAGATCATTCGCGCACTGTCCTCGTCACCGGCGCGGCGGGCGGGATCGGCTTTGCCACCCTCGCGCTGTTCGCGTCGAAAGGCTGGCGCGTCATCGGCGTGGACCGCCTGCCGTTCGGCGAAGGATTCCCCGCGGACGGCCTCTTCATCCAGGCGGACATCTCCCGCGCGGACGAAATCGCCGTCATCTTCGAGAAGGCGCGCCAGTTCACCGATTCGCTCGACGCGCTGGTCAACAATGCCGCCATGCAGATCGCGAAACCCCTGCTCGAAACCAGCGCGGAAGAATGGGACGCGGTCATGGCCTCCAACCTGCGCTCGGTGTTCCTCGGCGCGAAACTGGCCCATCCCCTGCTGAAAGCGCGCGGGGGCGGCGCGGTCGTCAACGTCTCCTCGGTCCACGCCATCCAGACTTCCGCCAACATCGCGGCCTACGCCGCCTCCAAAGGCGGGATGCTCGCCCTGACGCGCGCCATGGCGATCGAGTTCGCCGCCGACAACATCCGCGTCAACGCCATCCTGCCCGGCGCGGTGGACACGCCCATGCTGCGCGCCGGACTCGGCCGCGGCCACGCCGGTCACGGCGATATGCGGGAGAGACTCGAAAACCTGGCGCGCAAGACCGTCAGCGGCAAGGTGGGACGTCCCGAGGAGATCGCCCAGGCCATCTACTTCCTGGCGGACAGCGAGCAATCATCCTTTATGACGGGGCAGGCCATGGTGGTGGACGGGGGCGCGACGGCGCGGTTAAGCACCGAGTGAAAAAAAAGGCTGTCCATGCGGACAGCCTTTTTGACAAGACAGGCGGGTTAGCGGATGCGCAGCGTCTGACCGGCGTAGATCCAGTTCGGGTTCCAGATGTTGTTCAGGGATTGCAGGCTGGCGACGGTCGTCCCGAAGCGCGCCGCGATCTTGAACAAAGTATCTCCGTAACGGACGGTGTAATAGACCGGGCGATAAGGCAGGTTGATGACCTGTCCCACATAGATCAGGTTGGGATTCCAGATCTGCGGGTTGGCCGACAGGAGTTCCCACACCGTAAAGCCGAAGCGGTCGCCGATTTTGCGCAAAGTGTCGCCGTACTGCACCACGTAGGATCCGCTGTAACCGTACGAAGGCGGCGGGGGCGCGGGCGGGACTCCGCCGGGGATGTTGAGGACCTGTCCAGCGTAGATGTACGCTCCAAGTCCGGGGTTGGCCGCGTAGAGGGCGTCCACCGTCACGCCGCACAGGTTGGCGATGCGTCCAAGCGTATCGCCCCACTGGATTGTGTAGGTAGAGCCGCAGTAGCCTCCCGCGTTGACGCTCCCCGCGCTGGCAAAACTACCCAGCAGGATCGCGGCCAACAAGACAAAACGAATGATGGATTTGTTTGACATCGCATGCTCCTTTTGCAAACGGATGAATTTTCAAGCGGGCTCCGCGACGTGGCAGGCGTTGAAGGTCCGCTCAGGGAATTTGAAGGGTGGTTCCGAAAGAAAGGACGGTCGAAGTCAGGCCGTTGACCTGCATGATGACCGCCGGGTCCACTTCGCCGAACAGGCAGGCGACCTTGAAGACGGTCATCTGGCTTTCCTGCACGGTGAAGGAAGTTGGGTGGGCGCGCAGGGCGCGCGGCGGCGGGAAGGGACGTCCCGTCTGCGGGATGCTCAACGTCAGGCCGGGTTGATAGATAACGCCGGAGCGGAGGTTGTTCAGGTCGAGCAGTTCCCTGGGATGCACGTCGAAGCGGCGGGCGATGCAATACGGAAATTCGCCGGGCTGGAGAACATAAACCGCCGGCCGGTTGACGATAGGCGTCAGATAAACGCCGGGGATGGACGGCGTGATCGTCAGGATGAGATAAGGATCGAGCGTGCTGGTGGGCGTCGGCGTGGGAGTCTCAGTCGGCAGTATCGTGGGCGTTGATAAGGCCGCAGATTGAATCAGCTCTTGAGCAGCCGCCTCAGCCGTAGCCGTCTGGTTATCCACAGACGACTGGGTGGTGAAGGCGCAGGCAGAGAGAATGGTCATCAATATGAAGACGCCGGACAGGGAGATCAGGGAGATTCTTCTCATGCGCATACCCTTGTGGAAATGATTTAAGGTTAATTTCATTATAGCGCTATACGCATTGCTTTTGTGCTATTTCCGATCATCTTTCTTAACGCCGCTCCCGAGCGTTTGGTTTCATGCTTTCCGCTCTCCGATGGTTGCCGTAAACGCCGAATCCAGCGGAGCGTCACGGCGATTCGCGGCGGGCCAAATATCGGATGATATAATTCCCTCGAAAATTTTCGCAAGGAGATGGAACGATGGCATATCAACATGTGAAAGTCCCCGAGGGCGGGGCAAGGATCGGCATCCAGGACGGCAAATTACAAGTCCCCGACAACCCCATCATCCCGTTCGTGGAAGGCGACGGGACCGGGCGCGACATCTGGCGCGCCTCCGTCCGCGTGTTCGACGCGGCCGTCGAGAAAGCCTATGGCGGCAAACGTAAGATCCACTGGATGGAAGTCTACGCGGGCGAGAAATCCTTCAAGATGTTCCAAACCTGGCTGCCCGACGAGACGACCGAGGCCTTCAAGGAATTTCTGGTGGGGATCAAAGGCCCGCTCACGACGCCCATCGGCGGCGGCATCCGCTCGTTGAACGTGGCCCTGCGCAAACTGCTGGACCTGTACGTCTGCCAGCGTCCCGTGCGCTGGTACAAGGGCGTGCCTTCGCCCGTAGTCCATCCCGAATACGTGGACATGGTCATCTTCCGCGAAAACACCGAGGACATTTACACCGGCATCGAATTCCAATACGGGACCGAGGAAAATAAAAAATTCAAGGAACTGTTCAAAGAGGCCTTCCCGAAGGAATACGCCAAGATCCGCTTCCCCGACACGGCGGGCATCGGCGTCAAGCCCGTCTCGGTGGAGGGCACCGAGCGCCTTGTCCGCGCCGCCATCCAGTGGGCGCTGGACAACAACCGCCGCAGCGTGAATTTCGTCCACAAGGGCAACATCATGAAGTTTACGGAGGGCGCGTTCAAGGACTGGGGCTACGCCCTCGCCAAGCGCGAGTTCCGCGGCCGCATCGTCACCGAACGGGAGACCTGGATCCTCGGCAACAAGGAATCCAACCCCGGCCTGAGCGTGGAAGAGAACGCCAGGATGATCGACCCCGGCTTCGACATGATGAGCCCGTCCCAGCAGAGCGACATCAAGCAGGAGGTGGAAGAAGCGTTGAAATTGTGGCCGACTCACGGCGACGGTAAATGGAAGAAGATGCTGCTCATCAAAGATTCCATCGCCGACGTTTCGCTTCAATTCACCCTGATCCGCGCCCGCGACTACGACGTGTTCGCCACGCTGAATCTCAACGGCGACTACCTGTCCGACGCGCTGGCCGCGCAGGTGGGCGGGATTGGGATCGCGCCCGGCGCGAACATCAACTATGAGACCGGTCACGCCATCTTCGAGGCGACTCACGGCACCGCGCCGAAATATGCCGACCTCGACAAGGTCAACCCCGGCTCGGTCATTCTCTCCGGCGAGATGATGTTCCGCTACATGGGTTGGACGGAAGCCGCCGACCTGATCGTCAAGGGTATGGAAGGCGCCATCGCCGCCAAGACCGTCACCTACGACTTCGCCCGCCTGATGGACGGCGCGACCGAGATCAAATGCTCCGAGTTCGGCGACGCCATCATCAAGCACATGTAGGCACGCAGATAATAAAAAGTCGGGACTTTTAGTCCCGACTTTTTAATTCCGCCAGCCTTGTATCTTGTTCACATATATGATAACATACATCCATGCGAACCATCCAATTCTATCGCCTGCCCAACGGTAAAAGCCCAATTGAGGAATTTTTAGATTCGCTCAATGGCAAGCAGGCTCAAAAGGTATTATGGGTTCTGCGTTTGATCGAAGACCTTCCAGTTGTCCCGATCCAATATTTCAAAAAGCTGACCGGCGCGCAGATTTGGGAAGTCCGCGTCCAATCTGGCAATGACATTTTCCGCCTGCTCGGCTTCTTTGAAAACGGAACTTTGTTGATCCTGACGCACGGCTTTGCAAAGAAGACGCAAAAAACGCCGCCACAGGAAATTGCGCTGGCGACCCAAAGAATGGAAGAACATCTGTCAAGGAGAAGAAAATGAGCGACGTAAAAAAATATATCGAAAAACGCGCGGCCGCTGACAAGACTTTTGCGCTTAATTTTGAAGAAGGATATTCCGAATTCAAAGTCGGCGTGATCCTGCGCTTGGCGCGCGAAGCCTCCGGTTTGACGCAGGAGGAAGTGGCGCACAAGCTGAAAACCAAAAAGTCCGCGATCTCACGCATCGAGAACCACGCCGACGATGTGAGATTGTCCACGTTAAAAAAATACGCGCGGGCGGTCGGCGCCAATTTGCAGATCAGATTGGCGAGCGGTTAAACGAACGTCGGGACTTTTTGAAAGTCCCGACGTTTTGATTTTCAAAATCGCAACCGCATTATGGAGCGGGCGTGACTGAGAGCGCGGCGGCATCCTCCGCGGTTTGCGGCATCCCATTCATGATCCAGCGGATGAAAGCGTCCACCACGTTGGGCTTGAGCGTGGACTTGGGCGGCATCACGCCGATGATCTCCTTGCCGTTTTCATCGAGGATGGCCTGTCCCTGAATGACTTGCAGCAGGTACGAGTTCGCGTCGCCCGCGATGACGTTCTTCTCCGCGTTGTCGCCGCTGGAGAGAATTTCCTCGTAGGTTGTCATGAAATAGTTGTTGCTGTCCTTGCCGGCGCGGTGACAGGAGACGCAGTAGCGTTTGACGATGGGCGCGATGTGGACGTCGTACGAAGGGACTTCGCCCTCCGCCAGCGGCGGGAAGAGCTCAGGGATGACGGGCGCCTCGAAGCGCTCGTCCCATGTGTAGCGCATGAAGATGACGATGTTGTCCATGTCGCTCTTGCTCAGCCCCTCGGGGTTGTACATTTTCCCGAACGGGTTCATGCCCGCGTTGGGACGTCCGTAGGCGATCACTTCGGCTAGAGAGGCGTCGTCGAGCGTGTACAGCACGTCGGGGTTGTTGATGGCGGAGATTTCCTTCCCTTCGAGACCCTCCACGCCTTCGATGACCGTCACCTTGCCGTCGTCGCCGTGACATTCCACACAGTTGACCGAGTACAGGTCCTGGCCCGCGACGATCTGGTCCACGAGGGTGTTGGCGACAGAGGTCTCGGCAGCTTCGACGGACGGCGCAAAGGCAAGGATGGCGACCGTCAACGCGAGCATGAGGAGAGAACTCCCGCCCGCGATCCAGGCCATGGGCTTCCACGAGGAGTTCTTCGCGAAGTACGCCAGCGCGACCAGTACGGCGGCCGCGGCACCGGGGACGACGAGTCCCGCGTAGGGTTGGAGCGAAGCGGAGAGTCGGACGAGGGGGGGCGCGTCGCTGGGGGCCACGGTCGGGACGTCCGCGATCAACGTCAGGATGACCATGTCCACGACCGCGAGGAGCATGAGTCCCAGCGAGAGGGCGCGCTTGGCGTAGTGACGGTCCTGGCTGCGGTCAATGAAAGGCAGGAGCAGGATCAAGCCGATGCCGATGCTTGGGACGAGGACGGTCGCCAGCCATTCGATCTTGCCGACGACGGGGATCTGTCCGTAGAGGGCGAGGAATTTGAAGAGGAAGAGGAAGTACCACTCCGGCCGCGGAATGTAGGAGGCGTCGCTCGGGTCGGCTTTGGGTTCGCCCGCCACCCCGAGGAAAGTCGCGAGAAAGATCAGCAGGAGCAGGATTCCCAGCGCGACGATGGCGTCTTTGAAGATGCTGTCGGGCCAGAAAAATTCGCCCCGGTTCAGCTCGCGCTGGTAGCGTTCGTTGATTTTCTGTTTGGTGTCTTCGTTCATAATGCCTCTTTGACCGCAAAGCACGCAAAGAACGCGAAGGTTATATCTTTTTCTCCGCGATCCTGGCGGTTGGAGAATTGAATTAATCTTCCTTCGTCGGCCAGTGCGATTCGCCGTGGCGGATGATGAGATAGAGATGCGCGCCGATGAGCCCGGCCAGGACGAGGGGAATCATCCAGATGTGCGCGGAAAAGAAGCGCTGCAAGGTGAGGGCCGAGAGGTCCGGGCCGCCGCGCAGGGCTTTGAGGATGAAATCGCCGATGAGCGGGGCCGTCCCCGCGATCTGCGTGCCGACTGTGGTGGCCCAGTATGCGCGCTGGTTCCACGGGAGCAGGTAGCCGGTGAAGCCCATGCCGAGCGTCGCGATGAGCAGGCCGACGCCGATGATCCAGGTTAGCTCGCGGGGATATTTGAACGAGGCGGTGACGAAGACGCGCAGCATGTGGATGAAGACGATCAACACCATCAGGGTGGCGCCCCAGTGGTGAATGCCGCGGATCAGCCATCCGAACGCGACTCCGTTCATGATGTATTGGATCGAGTCGTAGGCGTGGTCGGGAGAGGGGGTGTAGTAGACGGTCAGGAAGATGCCGGTCGCGCCCTGCAAGAGGAAGAGGAACAGGCTGGCCGAGCCGAGCGTGTTCCACCAGTTGCCTTTCGGTTCGGGGCGTTCGAGCAGGGATTCTTGCAGTTCGTTCAGGCCGAGGCGGTCGTTCAGCCAGTCGAAAAACTTTTTCCACATATCCTAGCCCTCCTTATAGAAGATCTCGAGGACGCCGTCTTCGGTGACGCGGAAGTCCGCGAAACGGTCCATGGGACGAGGCGGGGGGCCGGCCAGCACCGCGCCCTCCGTGTCGAAACTGGCGTCGTGGCAGGGGCAGACGAAGGCTTTTTCCGCGTCCTTCCAGTTGACGGTGCAGCCGAGATGCGGGCAGCGGCTGTCCAGGATGACGAGGTCGTCGGGCGCGGCCGACTTACGGATGACGAATCCGCCGTGGCTGGTGGAGGTGCGCTCCCATCCGTTGACCTGGACGAGGGTGAACGAAAACGGGTAGGGCTTGCCGATCTCGGACATGTCCGCCATCTTCCCGATGGGAATCCACGCCTCTTTTGCCCCGCCTTTGAGGGCCGGGGCGATCAAATAGCCGACTGTGGGAATGCCGACTGCCGCGCCGACGGCTCCTCCCACGAAGAACACAGTCGCCTTCATAAAGTCCCTGCGGCTTAACGACTCAGACATATGACCTCCAAAACCATAAAAGCGTTTCGCGCCTCGCATAGGCGCAAAGTTTGGATTAGAATAAGGTTGCTCCGCGACGATTGAATGGATTATACGGGTCAATGCCTTCTTTTTTGAAGGATGTCTGAAACCAATAATCCATGAGTATTGTCACTATATTTATTCGCGGATTTGCGCGAGAGTGGACGCTGAACCTTTTGCGCGAGAGCGCGGGCGTTCTCGACCGTCGGTTGGCTCAGACAAGCGGGCGACCGTTTCCAAAACCCAAATTTCAAGGAGGCGCTAATGGGCCTGACAAGGAACGTCGGCCTGTCCGCGGCGTTACGCTACAAAGGACAGGGACCGATGTGGACGTTCATCCTGCACCGCGTGGGCGGGCTGGGCATGGCTATTTTCATCACGACGCATCTTCTGGCGTCGTTTTTGGGAGGCAGCGCGGGCCAGTTCGTGAACGACATCTATGAAAACTGGGCCTTTCAGGTTTTCATATTCTTCTGCGTGCTATTCCATGCCATCAACGGACTGCGCATTACCATCCTCGACCTCTTCCCGAAATTGATCCCGCACCTGCGCGAGGCGATCTGGGTGGAGATGGCGGTCTTTATTCCCACATACGCCGTCGCGGCGCTGATCATCATCCGTAACGGGCTGGGAGGTTAGCATGGAAAAATCTCACCCGGTCGTCCTCCCACTCAAGAAACGCGGCCTGAACTTCGAAATGCTGATGTGGATCTTCACGCGTCTCTCCGCGCTGGCGATGTACGCGCTGATCCTGTTCGCGATCGTCGGCGCGCTGGTCATGGGGGCGCGCACGCAGATGAACATGGCGGACGTCCTGCGCTGGGGCTTCATGCCGAACAGCAACCACGTCCAAAGCACGAACATCCCCGACATCGCCCCCTGGTCCACGCCATTCTGGCGGCTGACCGGAAGCGCGCTCCTGCTCGTGGCGGTGGCGCACGGCGTGCACGGGCTGGTCGTGATCTGCGACGATTACATCGTCGCCGAGCGCGGACGGAAGATCGTGCGCCTGCTCAGCATCGTCATGATGGTCTCGATGAGTCTCATCGGTTTATATCTGCTCTGGCAGGATCTTCTTCTAGGATAACGGCACATGGCAAACATTCATCAATTCGACGTGGTCGTCGTCGGCGCGGGCGGCGCGGGACTGATGGCGGGTCTCTACGCCTCGCGCGGCGCGAAGACGGCCGTCATCAGTAAACTCTATCCCACGCGCTCGCATACCGGCGCGGCCCAGGGCGGAATCAGCGCGGCCCTCGGCAACTACGAGGAAGACAAACCCGAGTGGCACACCTACGATACGATCAAAGGCTCCGATTATCTCGGCGACCAGGACGCCATCGAGTTCATGTGCAACGAGGCTATCGAGGCGGTGATCGAACTCGAACACATGGGCCTGCCCTTCGACCGCACGCCCGAAGGCAAGATCTCCCAGCGGCCGTTCGGCGGTCACACCAACAACGAGACGGGGAAACCCGTCCGCCGCGCGGCGCACGCCGCCGACCGCACGGGACACATGATCCTGCAAACGCTCTATCAGCAATGCCTGAAGAACAAAGTCCATTTCTTCGACGAGTACCAGGTTCTCGACTTTCTCATCGTCAACGGCAAAGCCGCGGGCGTGGTGGCCGTGGAACTCGCGACCGGCGAACTGCATACCCTCCACGCCAAAGCCGTCATCTTCGCCACCGGCGGACACGGCCGCATCTTTGAAGTGACCTCCAACGCCTACGCCTACACCGGCGACGGCGCGGCGATCCTCCTCCGCCGCGGCATCCCGCTGGAAGACATGGAGTTCTTCCAGTTCCATCCGACCGGCATCTACAAACTCGGCATTCTGATCACCGAGGGCGTACGCGGCGAGGGCGGCGTGTTGATCAACGGCAAGGGCGAACGCTTCATGCCAAAATACGCGCCGACCGTGAAGGACCTGGCCTCGCGCGACGTGGTCAGCCGCGCCATCTACACCGAGATCCGCGAGGGCCGCGGCGTAAACGGCAGGAACTACGTCTACCTCGACGTGCGCCCCGAATCCGTGAACAAGTACGCGGCCCTGGACGGGCGCGTCAACCCCGACGGCTCGCCGTACGCCATCACCGGCGAACAGATCCTGCAAAAACTCCCCGACATCATTGACTTCTGCCGCGTCTACCTCGGCGTGGACCCGGTCACCCAGATGATGCCCATCCAGCCGACCGCGCATTACACGATGGGCGGCATCCCGACGAACAAATACGGCGAAGTGGTCATTGACGACAAGAACACGATCTTCCCCGGACTTTACGCGGCCGGCGAGTGCGCCTGCGTCTCCATCCACGGGGCGAACCGCCTCGGGACGAATTCCCTGCTCGACCTGGTGGTGTTCGGCAAACACGCGGGACTCAAAGCCGCCGAGTACGCGCAGACCGCCGACTTCGAGGAGCTGCCCAGCGTCCCGGATGCCGACGCCCGCGCCGCGCTCGAAGCGCTGCGCGCCGGGTCCGGCAAAGAGAACGCCTTCGACATCGCCAACGAGATGAAGAAGGTCATGTTCGACGATATCGGCATCTATCGCAACGAGAAGGGCATGCGCGAGGCCGTCGAAAAGATCCGCGAATTGATGGAGCGCTACAAACACGTCAAAGTGACCGACACGGGCAAGATCTTCAACACCGAGTTGTTGAACGCCTGGGAACTCGGCAACATGCTCGAGATCGCCGAAGTGGTGGGCGAGTGCGCGCTGAACCGTCAGGAGAGCCGCGGCGGACATTCGCGCGAGGACTTCCCGAAACGCGACGATCAGAACTGGCTCAAACACACACTGGCCTGGCAGAAGGACGGCAGGATCGAGATCGGTTACAAGCCGGTGGTGATTACCAAATATCAACCGAAAGAACGAGTTTATTAGCGAGGCCGACATGGATGTGACGCTTAAAATCTTCCGCTACAACCCTGAAAAGGACAAAAGCTTTCACTACGAGACCTACGTCATCGAAAACGCGCACGAGACCGACCGCGTGCTCGACCTGCTCGAACACGTGAAGGGCTACAACGACGGCACGCTCTCCTTCCGCCGCTCGTGCGCGCACGGCGTCTGCGGCTCGGACGCGATGCGCATCAACGGACGCAACCACCTGGCCTGCAAGACCCTCGTCCGCGATGTGGGCGACAAGATCACCGTCGAGCCGATCCTCGGCCTGAAAGTGGTCAAAGACCTGATCGTGGACATGGAACCTTTCTTCGATAATTACAAGAAGGTACTGCCCTGGTTCATCAACGACAGCCCCCTGCCCGAAGACGGACGCGAACGCCTGCAATCGCCCGAGCAGCGCGTCCGCTTCGACGACGCCACCAAGTGCATCCTGTGCGCGGCCTGCACCACCTCCTGCCCGTCGTACTGGGCCAGCGACGACTACCTCGGTCCCGCCGCGTTCGTGGCCGCCCACCGCTTCGTCTTCGACAGCCGCGACGAGGCCGCCAGCGAGCGCTTGCAGATCGTCAGCGAAACCAGCGGACTGGCGCGCTGCCACACGATCTTCAATTGCACCATGGCCTGCCCGCGTGATATCCAAATCACAAAGGCCATCGGCGAGTTGAAGATGGCGACGATCACGGGGAAGATCGAGTGATCAGGAGCCAGCGAGCAGTAATCAGTAATCAGTAATCGGTCATCAGTCAGGCCGCGTCGAGAAGGCGCGGCCTTTCTTTTTGCCGACAATTCCAGCTCCTCGCAATAGTCTATAATAGAGACCATACAAGGAGCCGCCATGAAAAAACTCTTCATCCTGCTTGTCCTTGCATTGACTCTCGCAGCCTGCGGCGGAAAGCCCGCCGAAACGTCGGAGCCTCCGTTCAACATCTCGGAGGCGGGGAAAACCATCGAGGTCGCCGCGGAAAACGAGTTCAAGATCGTGATCGAATCGAATCCGTCCACAGGCTACCACTGGGACCTGGTCGGCGCGCTCGACGAGAACATCGTCCAGTTTGTCTCGCGCGATTACCGCGCCGACGAACCCGCCGCGCCCGGCTCGGGCGGCAGGGACGTGTGGACGTTCAAAGCCGTCGCCGCAGGCGAGACGACCGTCACGCTGGGATATTTCCCGCCTGGCGTAGATGGGACCGCCGCGCAGGAAGTCACGTTTACCATCGTCGTGAAATAACCAACCGCCAATTTTCCCATCCGGGAGGCATCCATGCCTGAAACCCTCATCGAAACGCGCAGCCTCGTCAAACGCTACGGCGAAAAACTCGCTGTGAACAACGTCTCCTTCGACGTGCAGGGCGGCGAGATTTTCGGCTTCCTCGGTCCCAACGGCGCGGGGAAGACCACCACCATCAAAATGATCGTCGGCCTGCTGCAGCCCACCTCGGGTTCGGTCAAAGTGGCGGGCTTCGACGTGCAGACCCAGCCGCTTCTCGCCAAAGCCGCCAGCGGATACGTCCCCGACACGCCCAACCTCTACGCCAAACTGAGCGGGCGCGAACTCCTGCGCTTCGTGGGCGATCTCTACAGCCTCGAGCGCGGACAGACCGCGCGGCGCATTGACGAACTGCTGCGCGTCCTCGAACTGACCGCGGCCGCCGACGAAACGATCGACTCGTACAGCCACGGGATGCAGCAGAAGACCTCGCTCGCCGCGGCCCTCGTCCACGACCCGCGCGTCCTCGTGCTGGACGAACCCACGGTCGGGCTGGACCCGAAGTCGGCGCGCCTCATCAAAGACATCCTCCGCCAGCTCGCGGAGCGCGGCGCGGCCGTCATGCTCTCGACGCACATTCTCGAGATCGCCGAACGCATGTGCGACCGCATCGGCATCATCAACAAGGGCGAACTGGTCGCCATCGGCACGATGGACGAACTGCGCCATCTCGGCCGCAGCGGCGAGACCAGCCTCGAAGACATCTTCCTCGGTCTCACGGGCGGCGCCGAGGAAGCCGCCATCGCAGAGATTTTGAAATGAACGCCGCGCATCCCACCGAACGGCTCCTCCCCGCCGTCTGGAAATTGCTGGCGCTGCGCGCGCGCATCGCCTACAACGGTTTCCGTCACGCGAAGATCGCGCGCAAGATCCTCTATATCTTCGTCGCGCTGATCGTCCTCGGTTTCGCGGTTTTCATCTTCTACGTCTCCAATCTTCTGCTCGGGTTTTTGCGCTCGCCCGAACTGCGTCAGTACGCGGACCTCGACGCCGCGCCGCTGCTTCAAGCCATCCCCGTGCTTGCCGTCAGCGGCGTATTCGTCGGTATCCTCTTATCCAGTTTCGGCGTGCTGCTGCAAGCCCTCTACCTCTCCGGCGACATGGACTTCCTGCTCGCCTCGCCCGTCCCCATCCGCGCCGTCTTCGTCGCCAAACTGATCCAGGCCATCCTGCCCAACCTCGGGCTGGCCCTGCTCTTCGGCCTCCCCATCCTGTTCGGACTCGGCGCGTCGGGCGGCTACAACATCTTCTACTACCCGCTCCTCATCCTGATATTGATCGCGCTCGCGCTGGCCGCCACAGGACTCTCCTCCCTGGCCGTCATGCTCGTCGTGCGCGTCTTCCCGGCGCGCCGCGTGGCGGAGATCGTCGCGTTCGTCAGCGCCCTGTTCGCCATCACCTGCTCGCAGGTCGGCAACTTCACCAACACGCTGCAAGAAGACGTGAACGTCACCGGCGAGCAGGTCGGCGGGATGGCGCGTCTCCTCGTCCGCGCGGACACGCTCTGGCTTCCGCTCAATTGGGCGGGGCGCGGACTCGTGGACTTCGGCGAGGGCCGCTGGCTGACGGGCGTTCCGCTTCTCCTCCTGACCTTCGGGCTGTGCGCGGCCGCCTTCTGGTTTTCCCTCGTCACGGCGGAACGCTGGTACTACATCGGCTGGGCGGGGATGCAGGCGGTCGCGGCCAAAAAGAAATCGCCGCGCGTCGCCTCCTCCCGCGCGGACGCGTCCCCGCCCCTCCCCGCGTGGACGAATCGCCTGCTCAAGCCTCCCGTGCGCGCCATCCTCGGCAAGGACTTCCTCGTCCTGCGCCGCGATCTGCGCAACCTCTCGCAGTTGATCTCGCCGTTCGTCTTCGGCATTTTGTACACGTTGATGATCGTCCGCTCGGGCGGCGAGCCGCCGCCGGGCCAGGGCGAAGCGCCCGCCTGGTTCATGGACGCGTTCCGCTTCGCGCTGACGTTTGGCAACGTGGGCGTGGCGCTCTTCATCGGCTGGATCCTGCTGATGCGCCTGGCTGTGGTCGGTTTTTCGATGGAGGGGAAGAACTACTGGCTGTTGAAGTCCGCGCCTCTGCGCGCCGCCGATTTGCTGTCCGCCAAATTTTTGATGGCCTACCTGCCCAGCCTCGTGTTGGGATCGGTCTTCTTTCTCGTCATCTCCTTCATGCAGAAGGTCCCGCCCGACGCGTTCCTGTTCGGCTTTCTCGCCCTGCTCCTTTCCCTGGCGGGCATGACGGGACTGCTCCTCGGCGTCAGCGCGATGGGAGTCAACCTCGATTGGGACGATCCGCGCAAGATGAACGCAGGCCTGCCCGGTTGTCTCGGACAAATCCTTGCGTTTATCTATTTGCCGGTCGCCTTCCTGTTTTTCATCGCGCCAGCGGCGTTAAGCGCCGCTCTCCAACTGCCGGAGATCGCCGGCTACCTCGCGGGGTTGGTCCTCGGCGGCGGGCTCTCCGCCGCGGCCGCCGTCATCCCGTTGAGTCTGGCGAGGAAGAAAGTGGAACGACTGGGAGAGTAACTTAAACAAACCGAATCCCCCGCCTCTTTGCGAGGCGGGGGATTTCACTGACCGCTGTATTTTCGCGTCAACTGCCCTGCTCAGGCGTCTTCGGCGGCGCGGACGCGTCCACGGGCGCGGCCGGTTTGGGGTCGGCCGCGAGGCGGGCGTTTCGTCCTCCCAGCCAGTAGGCGCCGTAGAGAAGTCCGAAGAACAGGAGCCACTTCAGCAGTCCGCCGAAGAGGAAGAGTCCGCTAAACGGGAAGAAGCCGCGTCCGGGCATCATCGGATATCCCTGGTTGCCAAAGCC
This sequence comes from Candidatus Denitrolinea symbiosum, assembly GCA_017312345.1. NCBI lineage: Bacteria > Bacillati > Chloroflexota > Anaerolineae > Anaerolineales > Anaerolineaceae > Candidatus Denitrolinea > Candidatus Denitrolinea symbiosum. The sequence goes on from BLAA01000001.1 coordinate 482,368, forward strand.
GGGATTCATGCGCGGATGCATCTGCCAGCCGTCGTAACGCGGCCCCATCATCGGGCCGTTCCAGGCCGGGGCGGCCGCGAAGCCGTGAGAGCGCCACATAAATCCGAACATGCCGAAGGCGGCGATCACGACCAGCGCCAGCAGGATGCCGAGAATCCATTTCCAAGCGTTACTCATAAAGGTCTCCTTTCATTGCCGTCATCATACTCCCGGCATGTAAAAAAATTGTTAAGGAATCGTGTTTGTTTCAAAAAGGTTCGCGCGGTACAATCCGCCCATGTCCAAACTTCGATCTCCCCTCGTCCTGTTTTTTGCGACGCTCTTGCTGATCGGCGCGGCGGCGCTTTTGGGTCCCGAGGAAAAGGATCTCGGCGCGAACGTGCGGATCGTGTACCTGCACGGCGCGTGGGTGTTGACCGCCGAGATCGCCTTCTTCGCCGCGGCTCTCGCGGGACTGATCGGGCTGGCCGCGCGCCGCGAAGTTTTCCACGCCTGGAGCGCCGCGCTGGGACGCGCGGGCGTCGTCTTCTGGGTGACGTACCTGCCGCTTTCGCTGCTGGCGATGCAATCCAACTGGAACGGGCTCTTCCTCGCCGAGCCGCGCTTCCGCCTCGCGTTGACCTTCGCGGTCGTCGGCGTTCTCCTGCAAGTCGGGCTGTGGATTCTCGACCTGAACTGGCTGACCTCGCTGGCGAACGTCGCGTTCATCGTCGCGCTGCGGGTCGTCTTCTCCAGCGCGCAGAACGTCATGCACCCGCCGCCTTCGCCCATCTTCAATTCGGGAAATTTCGCCATCATCGGTTTTTTCGTCGGACTGAATTTGCTGACGTGGGTCGCGGGATATTTCCTGACGCGCTGGTTCCTCCTGCGGCAAAACTAACGCCGTCCCTGGGCAGCCAGGCCGCCGCGCGAAATTTTCTTTCGGCGAGTTTCCCTCCAAGAGGCAGTATAATTCGGGCAGTCGCCATCTCCGCCCGCGAGGAATCAACATGGATACCCGTTCTCAAATCACCATCCGCACCAAGAAACTCGGCGTCCTCCTGCGGGACGCGCGCCTGGCCTCGCGCAAGACTTTGCAGGAATGCGCCGAAGCCATCGGCGTGACGAAGGGCGTTTTTAAAGCCTACGAAGAAGGCCGCCGTTCTCCGTCCCTGCCCGAATTGGAAGCGCTGGTCTATTTCCTGAAACTCCCCATTGACCATTTCTGGGGCAGCGAGGCCATCTCGGACGACGAGTCCGCCGTCGCGCCGCTCGACCTGCCGCAGCTCCTGCTCCTGCGCCAGCGCATGATCGGCGCGCTGCTGCGACAGGCGCGCGAGAAGGTCAACAAATCGGTGCGCGAGCTTTCCGCCGAGACGGGCATCCCCGCGAGCCGCATCAAATCCTTCGAGCTGGGCGAACGCCCGATCCCTGTGCCGAATCTCGAGGTCATGCTCGACGCGCTCGGCGCGCGGGTGGACGAGCTGTTCGACCAAAGCGGCCCCGTCGGTCAGTGGATGAGCGAACAGAAGGCCATCCGCGATTTCCTGAAACTGCCCCCCGACCTGCGCGGCTTTGCCAGCCAGCCCGTCAACATTCCCTATCTCGAACTGGCGCGCAAACTGAGCGGCATGTCCAAAGACAAGTTGCGCTCGGTGGCCGAAGGCCTGCTCGATATTACTTTCTAGGTCATCTCATGGACAAAGAACCGCAGCAACTAGCCGAAGAGGGGAAACGCGCTTTCGCGTCGGGGAACTACGCCGAGGCGGCGCGCCTTTTTGAAGAGGCCGCGCGGGGATTCGCCCTCGCGCAGGACGAGTTGAACGCGGCCGAGATGAACAACAACCGAAGCGTGTCCCTGCTCAAAGACGACCAGCCGCAGCAAGCCCTGGACGCCGCGGCCGGCACCGAACGGATCTTCGAGTCTCACGCCGACGCGAAACGCCAGGCCATGGCGTTCGGCAACCAGGCCGCCGCGCTGGAGGCGCTCAAGCGTTACGACGAAGCGGTCAAACTCTACGAGCGCGCCGCCGAACTCTTCGAGCAGGCGGGCGAAAAAGAGATGCGCGCCCTGGTGTTGAAATCCGTCGCGGCCTGCCGTCTGAAGCAGGGAAAAGTCAGCGACGCGGGGATGGAGATGCTCGGCGCGCTCGGCGCCGTGGAAAAACCCAGCCTGTTCCAGCGGATATTACGTTTCTTCCTCCGCCTGCGATGATCGGACTGAACCTGCGGACGCGCCCCGCGACCGAGCAGGACCGCCAGGCGCTCTCCAACCTGATCTTCCGTCACAACCATGCCCACCGTCACCTCGATTGGCGTCCCCCGCTGGATTGGCTGGGGTCGCCGCATTTTTGGGTAATCGAGGAAAGCGACCGCATCCTGGCGGCGCTGGCCTGTCCGCCCGACCCGCCGCGTGTGGCCTGGATCCGCCTGTTCACGTTCAGCGGCTACCTTTCGGGACTGGAAGCCTGGAACGCGCTCTGGGAAGCGGCGCGCGCCGAACTCACGCGAGACGGCGGCGCGCAGGCGGGAGTCATTGCCATCCACGGCTGGATGCGCGACATCCTCGCCCGCACGGAATTTCGATACACGCATAACATCGTCATGCTCGAATGGCGCGGACAGCCAGCCCTGCCCGCGTCCCTGCCTGCGGACGTCACGCTGCGCGCCATGACGGAGGCCGACCTCCCCGCCGTGGAACAGGCCGACGCGGACGCGTTCGCCCCGATGTGGCGCATCTCTCTGGACCTCCTGCGGCGCGCGCTGGCTCAGTCAGCGATCGCCGCCGTCCTCGAATCGCGCGGCCGATTACTCGGTTACCAACTGTCCACGGGCAAAGCGGACGGGGTCCACCTCGCCCGCCTCGCGGTCAGGAAAGAGGCGCAGGGACGCGGCCTCGGGTCGGCGCTGGTCTCCCATCTCATCGTCCAGATGCGTCAACGCGGCGCGGGCAACATCTCGGTCAACACGCAGGACGACAACCCCGCCTCGCTGGCCGTGTATCGAAAATTGGGATTCGCCCGCACGGGCGAATCGTATCCCGTCTTTTCCACGATTGTGGACGCCGAAGGAGGTTGATATGTCCCGCGAAGATGCTGTCATCGTCAACGCGCTGGTGAGACAGGCGCTCGTCGCCGCGCAGGATGTGATGGGGGAGAACGGACTGGACGCCGTGCTGCGCGCCAGCGGACTGGAGAAGTTCGTGGGGAATTTTCCGCCCGACGACCTGAACCCGTCCATCCAGGCTTCGCAGTACGCGCGCTTCAACGCGGCCATCGAGGAATTTTACGGGCGCGGCGGACGCGGGATGCTGCGCCGCATCGGGAAAGCCTCGTTCGAGTACGCGGTGCGCGAACAGGCCGCGCTGCTCGGCGTCGCGGGCGCGGCGCTCAAACTCCTGCCCGAACGCCAGCGCATCAAATTCATTCTCAACCAAATGGTAAGCGCGCTCAAGAAGACCAACCCGCAGGTGGAAGCCTGGGTGGATGATAACGGCGAGCGCGTGGCGTACATCGAATCCACGTGCGCCATCTGCCACAGCCGCGTCAGCGAGACGCCCATCTGTCATCTCTACTTCGGTTCCATCGGCGAGGCGGTGCGCTGGGCGACGGGACGCGAACATCAGATCATCGAGACACATTGTCTTGCAAAGGGCGATCCGTATTGCCGCTTCGAGGTGGGAGAGGCGAAGGAGGCCTGATCGAGTTAGAAAGCCAATCAGTGAATCCAGCAGTTTCATCCACGATGTAGATGCCAGGTTTCTGCGAGAAACCTGGCATCTAAAAGGAGAACAACATGAAAACTTTTGAATGGGAATGGACTTCTTTCGACGGACTCAAAATGTACTCGAAAGGCTGGGCGCCCGAACAGGACCCGAAGGCGGTCGTCTGCCTCGTCCACGGGTTGGGCGAGCACATCGGACGCTACGAACACGTCGGCGCGGCGTTCGCAGAGGCGGGATACGCCATGCTCGGGTTCGACCTGCGCGGACACGGGAAGTCGGGCGGGCCGCGCGGACATACGCCCTCGGCGGAGGCCTACTACAAGGACATCGATTCGTTCCTGGCCGAGGCGGCGAAGCGCTATCCATCCGCGCCGCGCTTCATTTACGGTCATAGTCTCGGCGGATTCCTGTCCCTGGCCTACAGCCTGAGCCGCAAGCCCGACCTGTGCGGCATGATCGTCTCCTCGCCTGGACTGCGCACCGCCCTGCACGAGCAGAAAGTCAAAGTGACGCTGGCGAAGGTCCTCGGCGCGATCGCGCCGACCATCACCCTGCCAAGCGGATTGAACGCCGAACACATCAGCCGCGATCCGCAGGTGGTGAAGGCCTACGTCAACGACCCGCTGGTGCACGACAAAACCTCCACCGGCTTCGGACGCGCCGCGCTGCAAGCGGGGGAATTCGTCTTCGCGCACGCGGCGGAACTATCCACGCCGATCCTGCTGGCGTATTGCTCCGAGGACAAACTCGCCTTCCCGCGCGGGAGCGAGGAGTTCGCCAGTCTCGCGCCGAAGGGACTGGTCACGTTGAAGCGCTTCGACGGTCTGTATCACGAGCCGCACAACGAGCCGGAGAAGGCCGAAGTTCTGAAGACGTACGTCCAATGGCTGGACGGACGGATGAACAGTTGACGGAGCGCGAGCGCGCCGCGCCTTCCTCAATGAGAAAAGTCTAATCTGCCCGGCGCGAAATATCCCCTCCTGACGCTGGACAAATCAATTTGAACATGGCAAAATTCCGCCACTTATTTGTGAAGGAGAAGAGACCATCATGTCCAGTGAACTGAAGAAAAGCAAACGGCAAGTATTGCGCGAAAAACGCCAGCGCGAACAGCAGCGCGGCCGCGTCATCAGCATCGGCGCGATCGTGTTGGGCGCGTTGCTCATCTTTGGCCTGCTGATCTATCCCAACCTCAAGCCCGTCGACGTCGCCAGCGCGGCGTCGTTCGAGCGCCCCAACGCGGACTTCAACGCCACCGGCGATCCGAACGCGCCTATCACCATCACCGAATACTCCGATTTTCAATGTCCGTACTGCAAACGCTTCGCGGACGACACCGAGAAGCAACTGGTGGAAACCTACGCCGCCGCGGGGAAGGTCCGCTTTGTCTACCGCTCCTTCGGCCTCTTCATCGGACCTGAGTCGCAGGCCTCCGCCGAGGCCGCCTACTGCGCCGGCGACCAGGGCAAGTTCTGGCAATACCATGATGTGCTGTTCGCCAACCACACCGGCGAGAACGTGGGCGATTTCACCAACCGAAAACTGGAGGCCTTCGCCGATTCCCTGGGCCTCGACATGGGCGCTTTCGGTTCCTGCCTGAGCGGCGGCAAGCACGCCGACCGCGTCACGCAGGACGGCATTGACGGACATGCGGCCGGCCTCCAGGCCACGCCCTCGTTCGTGATGACGTACACGGTCAACGGCGAAACGAAAAGCCAGATCATCGAAGGCGCGCAGCCGTTCAGCGCGTTCCAGTCCGCGATCGAGGCGGCGCTGGCAGAGATGGGACAGTAAAGACGTAGAACGTCAAATGAAAAGAGGACGCTCCATCACGGGAGCGTCCTCTTTTTTGATCAGGCGACGAAGATCTGCGTCCCCTCGCCCGGCTTGTTGATGTAGCTCGTCTCCGCCGGGACCGTCGGCATGGTCCACCGATAGAGGAATTTCGCGGCGTCGTTGGGGAGGTTCACGCATCCGTGGCTGCGCGGTTTGCCGAAGTCGTTGTGCCAGTACGTGCCGTGCAGGGCGATCCCCGTGCTGGTGAAGAAACTGCACCACGGCACGCCGGGCAGGTCGTAGAGATTCGTCTTGGCGTCGCCGTCGTTGGTCATATGGATGGACGGGCCTTTGTGATAGGTCTCGTATTTGCCGCCCGGGGTTTTGGTGCGCCCCGCGCCGCTGGCGCAGCGCGTCCGCAGGACGAGGCGTTCGTCCTCGAAAGCCATCAGGGTCTGCGAGGGGAGGTCCACATAGATGGTCTTCAGGGCGTTGGGAACGTCGGGAGAAAGCGGGGCCAGCTCCCCGTCTGGGACGAGGCGGACGTGCCGCGCGTCGAGGTAGAAATATTGGCGCAGGTGGTCGTCGTAGATGCGATACCAGACGCTCCCGTCCGCTTCGTTGACGTTGACCGCCGTCACCCAATGCGTCGAGCCGTAGAAGGCGCGAAAGGAACGGTCGGCGTAGAGGCTGAAGCCGCGGCGCGTGTCCGAGAAGGGGACGGTGATCTCGCCGAGGGCCTGCTTGCGCTCCAGCCGCGTGACGGGCGTCTGCAATTCGGCGCGGACGGGCTGGACGTCGGCCGAGTGGACGAAGCCGTCCGCCAGCCGATACCAGATGCGGTTGTAGTCGCCCTCGCCTGTCAACTGGGATTGGATGTCGAGGATCTGGTCCTTGCCGATCAGTTTGATCTGCTTCGATTTGAACGAGGTGGACTCGTACAACGGGACGCCGCTGATGGCGGCGCGTCCCTGAAAACTGACAGGCGCTTCGGCGAGGACTTTGTCGAGGCGCAGTTCCGCCAGCGCGAGCGCCAGGAAGCCCGCGCCGCTCAATTTAAGAAAGTCGCGTCGGGAAAGGGACATTTCTAAAGTCAAGCGTCTCGGAATGGAATGATATTTACATTAACGAAGTTTGTTGACTACAAGCGAAGGCGGGGCTGGACAAGTTTGAGGGCAAAAAACTCGGAGCCAAAAAGAAGCTCGTAGATCGCGCCGGTTTTTATACAAATTCAGCTAAAAGGTCTTTCAATGTTTGCACGGCTTTCTTCAATGCCGGCTCTGTCATTTCCTTGAAATGTTCTCGTTTATGAATTGGCTCGTCAACTTTTCTTTCGCCTTCCAGCAAAGTAATGATATTCAAATCAACATCAAAATACGACATAAGAGTATGGCTTGAAGCGCTGCCGTAAATTACAGGATTTAATGGCTTTGAGTAATCGCCTGTTAATTGACTCTCAAGTTGTAGTAAAACGCATTTCAGTTTTGGTACGGCTTGCTTTAACAAAGTAAAGTCCACTAGAATTCTTTTAAACATGGCGTTTTCCGTGTATGCCTTACATTCGACGCCAAGAACAAATTGTTCATCAATGTTTACATGAACATCTGTTTTGTGACCATAAAAATATTGTTCGATATGCGCTTTGATGTAATCGGCCACTTCTTGCGGACGAACTCGCTTTAGATAACTTGGGCGTAAAGGAATTCTGATCGTTTCTCGTGTGAAAGTTAATCTTTCAGGGTTGCCTCTTAATTCACTCTATGCAATCTCAACCAAGTTTTTTGCAATGCTTTCAACGAGTATGCCTTTTGCAGAACGAACTGCGCCGCCATAAGCGCGCTCACCTTCCTCATCGTCCGCATGCGCTTTTTCGTCTATTCCGCCGACAAGGATATTGTAGGCTTTTTGTATCTCTGCAATGTTATGAGGCATTACCGTGTTCTCCTAAAACAAAGTTGACTTAAGTCTTTTGTTTGCCGCATCGCAATATTCCTGGGAAATATCAATCCCTATATATTTCCGTCCGAGTTTTTGGGCAACCGCCGTAGTTGTCCCAACTCCGTTAAACGGGTCAAGCACAATATCGCCCTTGAATGAAAATAACTTGATGACTCTTTCCGCTAATTTTTCAGGAAACATTGCTGGATGTCCAAATTCTTTCATTTTTCTTTCCGGCGCGATGCTCCATTTGGCGACAACCCATTCTTTGAATTCATCCGGGGTTATATCGGCATTTTCAGACTCGCCAGATTTTTTTAAACTCCCTTTGGCAAAAACTTCAACAAATTCCCAAGTGTATTTAAGATACGGATTACTCGGACTTTTCCAAGAACCCCACGCGGTATATTTGCAGTTGTAGTTATTCTTCTCCCAAAGAATTTCGCCCTTCCAGATCATCTTTTTATTGATAAAGTAATTACTAATCATATGATGCGAAGGGATATAGTCGGAAAACAGCGGTTGAATATTTACAACAATTCTTCCGCCGAATTTCAAAACTCTTACGCACTCATCGAATATCGCAAAAAGTTTATCAAAGTAAAGCTGCCATTTATGGGCATCATCCTGGCTATCATATTCAAGCCCAAAATTATAGGGCGGCGACGTAAAAATCAGATCAATGGAATTATCAGGCAATAATTTCAAGGCCGCTAAACTATCATTGCAGATGATTCTATTTACAGATTCATCAGGAAGAATACTATTCGACTCGGAAAAGTCATTGTCTTGGGCATAATAGTATTGAGACCTGTTTAGTTCTTTGCCTTTACGGTTCCGTACTTTTCGCTCGACATTGAACCCAACGTATTGACGCTTTCCAGATTTTATTCCGTAACTGCCAATTTCGTTTACTTGGTCAAAGACGGCCTGAAGTATTTTCCCTGCTTTATGTTTTTCGGATGTTTGATTATTAGAAAACAGATCTATCCCTGTTAATACTTCAATATTTTTCTTCAACAACTTTATATCCAAAGTGTGAAAATAAAAAACATAACCTGCTAAATTAGGCTTGATATACGGGCGCGGCTCCGGCTGACTTGCTAAATTATCATTAGCAATATTCAAAATTGCGCTGCCGGCTTCGAAATCAACAGTAAAGTGGATGGATTTATATTCTGTCATACGTCTATTTTACCCTACGTTACCATTGACGCTACCATCTTCTTGAATTTCATTGCCTTGAGACAATTATCGTTTTTCACTGTCATTGCGAAACCTATCGACCTCCCTCCATCTCCCTCGTTTTCCATTACAATACGCCCATTCCCATTCAAAGGAGGTTCGCAGATGAGACCCGTGTACGCAATCTCAGGCGGGGTTTCCAAGTTCGCCAAAGCCCGCCCCGACAAAACCTTCCAGGCCGTCATCAAGGAGGCGTACGACTACGCCATCGCCGATATCGGTTTGGATTTCCCGACCTTCACGCGCATCGTGGACGGTTCGGTGGCTTCGTATTTCTCGGATCACTTCACCCGACAGTTGATGGCTGGCATCATGGCGCAGGACTACCTCGGGCTTTGTCCGAAGCCCGGTCACCGCGTGGAGGGCGGCGGCGCGACCGGCGGACTTTGCTTCCAGGAGGCGTGGAAATCCGTCGCCAGCGGTCACATGGACGTGTGCGTGGCCTATGGCTTCGAGACCATGTCTCACGTGGAAACCTGGAAGGGAAATGAGTTCATCGCTCTGGCCTCCGACGTGTCGTTCGATTACCCTGTCGGAGGTTTTTATTCGGGCTACTACGCCATGATGGTGACGCGTCACATGAAGGAGTTCGGCACCACCGTGGAGCAGATGGCTCACGTCAGCGTGAAGAATCACCTCAACGCGTACCACAACCCCTATTCGCAAAAGCGGAATCGCTACACCATCGCGGACGTGCGCAACGCGCCGATGGTGGCCTGGCCGCTCACCCGCCTCGACATCTGCGTGATGTCCGACGGCGCGGCCGCGACCATCCTCGTCTCTGAGGAAGGCTTGAAGAAACTCGAAGCCGCGGGCGCGCAGATTCCCCGTCCGCTCGTGCGCGTGACCGGCATCGGGCGCGGCACCGACGCCATGCGCATGGCCGACCGTCCACACGTGGATTACGACTACTTCATGGAGAACTACGCCACCGAGCAGGAAAAAGCCTCCAGCGAGACGAAGGCATATTACAAGAAACTCTGGGACCACGGCACGCGCTATCCGGGCGTCCACTCGTTCCGCGCGGGACGCGCGGCGGGCAACATGGCCTGGAAACACGCGGGCATCTCGGACCCGCTCCACGAACTCGACTTCATCGAACTGCACGACGCCTACACTTCGTCCGAGATTCAAACTTACGAGGACCTCGGTCTCTGCCGCTACGGCGAGGGCGGTCCGTTCGCGGAATCGGGCAAGGCTTTCCTGCCGAACATTGACTACGGCTTGAAGTTGAAAGATAAGCCCGTCTGCGCGGTGAATCCCTCCGGCGGGCTGATCGCCTGCGGGCATCCCGTCGGCGCGACCGGACTCATGCAGGGCGTGTTCGCCATCTGGCAACTGCAGGGGACGATCAAAAAACATTTCCGCGACGACCGGCTCCAGGTCAAAGACGCGAAGCGGGGCGCGATCCATAGTCACGCGGGGACAGGGACGTACGTTTCTGTCTCTGTTTTGGAAAGAGAGGGTTAAGTCATGGCTAAATTACCCACCCAACGTGAAGAGACGCTCGGCGGCTACATCGTCCACGGAATCCCCTTCCCCGTCAGCACGGACGAGGAGGCGCTGGAGTTTTTGAAGAAGATGTCGCCGATCCAGATCGAGCAGGAGTACAAGATCCGCTACCTGCACTCGTACGGACAGGACAGCCCGTGGTTCGCAGGGCTGACCAACAAGCGGCTGCTCGCCTCGCGCGACGCCGAAAGCGGGTACACCTACGCCAACCCGCGCGGCCACGACATGTACTCCGGCGCGGAGACAAAATGGATTGACATCACGGACGTCCCCGCCAAAGTGCACGCCTTCACGGTCTGCTACTTCGGCTCGGAGGAGTTCCTGCCCGAGACGCCGTTCGTGCTGGCGCTGGTCGAGTTCGAGGGCGTGGACACGCTGCTGCTGACGCGCCTGATGGGAGTCGATCCCGCCGCGCCCGGCCTGGATTGGATCGGGATGGAGGTCAAGCCGAAGTTCCTGCGCAATTCCAAGTTGAAGCCGACGGACGTGTATTTTGCGCCGAAGGAGAGCAGTGAGTAGAGAGTAGAGAGCAGTGAAAAGGACTCGGCGAAGGCTGAGTCCTTTTTTGTTTGCTGTTTGAGCGAACGTCTGAAAAATTATTTTTTGTACCCTGCGCCCTCTATCGCGACGACGTTAGAGAACGCCGCCTACGCCTGCTGCCTGACACCTGACACTTGATACCTACCCCCACTTCCACGTTGTCCCGTCTTTTCCGTCTTCGATGGTGATTCCGAGTTCCTTCAAGCGGTCGCGGATCAAGTCTGAGACACCCCACAGTTTCTGCTTGCGGACTTCGGCGCGGATCTCGACGAGCAGGTTGACGAACGGATCGGCGTCCGCCGCGCCGGTTTTGTCGCGAAGCCGCAGACCGAGGACGCCCGTCAACGCGCGCAGGGTGTTCTGCGCGGGGAGGAGTTGTTCGTCCGTGGCGCCGTTGTCGCGGGCGGTGTTGACGGCTTTGACGAGTTCGAACAGCGCGGCCAGCGCGCCGGCGGTGTTGAAGTCGTCGTCCATCGCGGCGGCGAAGGCGGCGCGCGTCGCGTCGGACTGGGCGAGGAGGGCGGAGGCCGCCTGGGGGTCGAGTCCGGCTGCGGAGGCCGCGCCCGGCCGAAGTCCGGACTTGATGCGTTCCACGTTTTTCTGCGCGGCGTCCAGCGTCTCGTCGTTGAACATCAGCGGGGCGCGGTAGGAGCCGGCCAGCACCAGCATCCGCATGACGTCGGCGTCGCGCTGCGACAGGAATTCTTTAATGGAAATGATGTTGCCGAGCGACTTGGACATTTTTTCGCCGCCGAGTTGCAACATGCCATTGTGCATCCAGTAGCGGGCGAATTGCTTGCCGGTGTAACTTTCGGATTGGGCGATCTCGTTTTCGTGGTGCGGGAAGATGAGGTCGTTGCCGCCGCCGTGGATGTCGATCTGCTCGCCGAGTTCGACGAGGTTCATGGCAGAACATTCGATGTGCCAGCCCGGGCGGCCGCGTCCCCACGGGCTTTCCCAGGACGGCTCGCCGGGTTTGGCGGCCTTCCAGAGGGCAAAATCCATCGGATGTTCTTTTTGCTCGCCGACTTCGATGCGCGCGCCGGCTTGCATCTCTTCAATCTTGCGCGCGGACAACTTGCCGTAGTCTTCGTCTTTGGTGACGCGGAAGTAGACGTCGCCGTTGCCGGGCGCGTAGGCGCAGCCTTTATCAATCAGTCCCTGCGTCATGGCAATGATCTCTTTCATCGTCTGCGTGGCGCGCGGGTTGGACGTGGCGGGCAGGATGTTGAGGTCGCTCAGGTTCTGGCGGTAGTCGTCAATGTAGCGCTGCGCGAGCGCGAAGGGGTCTTCGCCGAGGGCGTTGGCGCGGGCGATGATCTTGTCGTCCACGTCGGTGAAGTTCATGACGTGGCGGACACGGTAGCCGCGAAATTCGAGGTAGCGGCGGACGATGTCGAACACCAGCGCGGACATGGCGTGGCCGACGTGCGCGTCGTTGTAGACCGTGACGCCGCAGACGTACATCCTGACCACGCCCGGTTCGAGGGTGACGAAGTCCTCTTTTTTGCGGGTGAGGGTGTTGTAGATTCTTAACATGGGATCACCTTGATTTATCCGCAGATTACGCTGATTACGCTGATTTTATTTATTCTCTTCGTAGCCCCAAACGAGACGCTTGTATTGCAGGCTTGGAGCGCCAAAGTTGATCAAGAGTCCGCGCTTTAGTCCGGTAGCTTTGAGATAATTCAAAAGTTGCGCTTCCTCAACGTTGGAGAGTCTCGTCAGGGCTTTAAATTCCACAATGATTTCAGAAAAACAGACAAAATCAGCGCGATAGTAAGTGGGTAAAAGGACGCCCTTGTATTTGATGGGAAGAACGACTTCCTTTTCAAAAGGGATTTGTCTCACAGGAAATTCAATGACAGCCGCGTCACGATAAACTGCCTCGAGAAATCCATGCCCCAACTGGCGGTGGATCTCCATCGCCGCGCCGATGATGGCGTACGTTTGCGGATCACGCGTCTCAGCCATCTTTATCATTGGACCATCTGCGAAATCGGCAAAATCTGCGGATTATTTTTTCTTCTTCCCGTTCGGTTCATCCACGCGGGCGAAGATCATGCGTCCCGCCGCGGTTTGCAAAACTTTGGAGATGGTCACCTCGCGATATTCGCCGATGACATCCTTGCCGTTCTCGACGACCACCATCGTCCCGTCGTCCATGTAGCCCACGCCCTGGCCGTATTCCTTGCCTTCCTGGATGACGTTGATGCGCAGGACCTCGCCCGGCAGGACGACCGACTTGACCGCGTTGGCGAGCTCGTTGATGTTCAGGATGGAGACGCCCTGCAATTCGGCCACGCGGTTGAGGTTGTAGTCATTGGTCAGGATCGGACATTTGAGTTGGCGCGCCAGCACCACGAGTTTGTCGTCCACTTCGCGCATCCCCTCCACGTCAATGTCGCTGACGCGGGTCATCACGTTGGGAAGTTTTTGCAGCTCGGCGATGGTCTCCATGCCGCGGCGGCCGCGGGCGCGGCGCAGTCCGTCGGGAGAATCGGCGATGTACTGGAGTTCGTTCAGGACGAAGCGGGGGATGAGCAGCGTGCCGGGCAGGAATCCCGTCTTGGCGATGTCGCCCACGCGCCCGTCAATGATGACGCTGGTGTCGAGCAGGATGTTGCGGTTGAGGTTGGTCCACGAGGAGGACGAACCGCCCTCGCCGCCGCGTCCGCCGAGCGCGCTGAGCAATCCCATGATGTCGCCCTGGCGCATGACGAACAGCGAGACGCCGAAGTAGGTGAAGACCAGCACGCCCACGAACGGGAGGATGTCGCCGAACGCGCCCGGCAGCATGGACAGCGGGAAGGCCAGCAGCGCGGCCACCAGCAGTCCCACCACCAGCCCGGTCAGCCCGGCGAAGAGCGTCTCGGCGGCCATGCGTCCCAGCAGGGCGCGGAGCGTGCGCGCCGGCCGCGTGGTCAGGTAGGGCGTCATGACAAATCCCACCAGCCCGCCGACGAGTCCCAGGCCAAGCACATAGATCAACACGTCTCTTTGGTATCCGATCGCCAGTTCCTGGCCTGCGTATCCGCCCAAAAGCGCAAGGAGCAACATCCCAACGACGCGCAGAATAAATTCGAGTCTCATAAGACCTCCAAAAAAGGGGAAAAATGAATGCCATTGCATGATAGCGCCCTGCCGGACATTCGTCAATTGAACGCCGGCCTCGGGTTGGCTTTCTCAAAGTCTGAGGATTTTCATCGCGAATGCCGCGAATTCGCGAACCCTGGCGCCGCCCTTGCGGGCAGGTGTGACGCGAAAAAGCCCATAATTGCCTTTTTTCGAGAAAAACTATACAATCAGGGCAGAATCAGTCTCATTCGCGAAAGGCGGCTCCATGAAAAAAGATCCGTTTCTCACAGGGATACTCATCGGCATCGGAGGGTTGGTCGTCCTGGCGCTGGCGCTCTTCCTCACGCGCAAACAGGACGCGCTGGCCTACGTTTCGGAGGACACGCCCGAAGGAGTTGTCCATAACTACGTTGTGGCCGTCTTCCAGCGGGATTACGAAAAGGCCTACGGTTACCTCGCGGACAAAGACAACAAACCCACGCCGGAACAATTCCGCGAAGCCTTCCTGAAAAACTATATCAATCCCGGCAACGTCGGCGTGGACCTCGGCGGGACGGAGTTCAGCGGAGACGAAGCGTTCGTCACGGTCTACATCCAATACGACTCCAGCGATCCCTTTTCTTCAGGCTCCCGAAACGAAGACCGCGCCGTCCTGATCGAGCAGAACGGGCAATGGAAACTGGAACAGATGCCGTCGGGCAATTTCTGGGGCTGGGACTGGTACCAGGCGCCCAACCCAACGCCCATGCCAGCCAATTAACCGGAGGTTTCCATGCGCTCCATCCGCCGCCTCTATTTCTACGCCGTCTCCTTCATCACGCTGGAGATCGTCCTGTGGGGATTGATCCGCCTGCTGCGCAGCATCTTCTCCACCTCGCAGATCGGCGCGGGCGGGGACGCGCTCGCGCAGGCCCTCGCGCTCATTTTCGTCGGCGCGCCCATCTTCGCCCTGCACTGGATCGGCGCGCAGCGCGCCGCCGCGGCGGACGAGGAAGAGCACGCCTCCAGCCTGCGCGCCGTCTTCCTCTACGGGACGCAGGTCGCCACGCTCGTCCCGGTCACGCAGAACGCGCTGGCGCTGGCAGACCGCGCCCTCGTCGCCGCGGCGGGACTGGATCCCTACCGCGCCATCCTCGGCTCCGGCCAGACCTGGGCGGACAACCTCATCGCCATCGGGCTGAACCTCGTGGCGGCCGCGTACTTCCTCCAAATCCTCCGCCGCGACTGGAGCGTCCTGTCCAACGCCGAAAACTTCGCCGACGTTCGCCGCGTCCACCGCTACCTCTGGCTGCTCTACAGCCTGCTGATGACCGTCTTCGGCATCGAGCAGATCATCAGTTTCATCCTGTTCGCTTCGCCCCTGACCTTCGGCGACGTCAGCCGCGGCTACTTCGTCAACGGGCTTTCGCTCCTCCTCGTCGGCATACCCATCTGGGCGCTCACCTGGCGGACCTGTCAGGCCGCGCTCCTGCAAAGAAGCGAACGCGATTCGCTCCTCCGCCTCGGAGCGCTGTTCCTGCTCACGCTGGGAGGCATGGCGACCGTCTTGTCTGCGGGCGGCCGAATCCTGGACATCCTCCTGCGCTGGATGCTGCGCGAGCCGATGTCCATGTCCACGTTCGTCGCGCACATGCGCGGCCCGCTTTCAGTCGCCGTCCCATTTGGCATGATCTGGGCCTACTTTGGCCGCTGGCTCCGTCACGGCATCGAGACGTACAGCGTGGAATCCCGCCGCTACGGATTCAGGCGGCTCTTCTACTACGTTCATGCCCTCGCGGGACTCGTCGCTTCCTTCATCGGGATCTCGCTCCTCGTCTCGTTCATCATTGACGTCGTAGTGGGCGGCCAGCTTTGGGACGACGAGCTGCGCTCGCGCATCTCCGCGGCCATCGCCGTTCTCGCCGTCGGTCTGCCGCTCTGGCTGACGACCTGGCCGCGCATGCAACAGGCCGCCCTCGCGCAAGGCTCCAGCGGAGGTTTTGCCCGCCGCTCGCTCGTGCGAAAATCCTATCTCTACCTGGTGTTGTTCGCCTCCGTCATCGGCGGGATGGTCTCCGCGGTGACGGTCGTCTTCCGCCTCCTGCAAGCCGCGCTGGGCGGCCGCGAACTCGACGTGATCGGCCTGCTCAACGCGCTGCAACTTCTGGCGCTGTTCGCCGTCGTGCTGGTCTATCACCTGCGCTGCCTGCGCGCCGACGGGACCGAAGCCGTGCGCGCGCTGGTGGAGCGTCACGAAAAATTCCACGCGCTGGCGTTCGAGCGCGCCGGGAGCGGATTCGGGGAGGCGGTCCAAAACGCGGTGCAGACGCAGGTCCCGGGTCTGCGCCTGACCGTCCTCGCGTCCGAGGCGGAGATCCCCGCGGAGGCCGCGTCGGCCCGGGCGGTGGTCCTGCCGCTGGACGTATCCGTCAACCCGCCTGAAAATTTAAGGGAGTTCCTCGCCGCGTTCGAGGGACAGGTCGTCGTCTCGCCGACCCCGCATCCCCGCCTGCTTTGGAGCGCGGGAGCCAAACCCGTCGAGTCGGCCGCGTTGATCCTGCGCCAACTCAGCGAGGGAGGCGAAGCCGCCCAGTCCACAACCGCCGCTTCCTCCTGGATGATCGTGGTCTACGTCTTCGCCGCGCTCTTCGGGCTTGAAATCCTGTTGTTCCTCCTCTCACTGGGTATCTCGTTGATCGCAGATTAGATGGGAGGCACGGGCATGGAAGGCCCCTTGGAGTGAAATGGTTATGGATATCAGGAAAGAAAACACGCGGCTGGCAGGGCCGCGTGTTCAAACATCCGCTTCCGCTTGATTAGCGATTGAGCGTCTGCGTGAATATCCATGGGCCATTGATCGTGAACGACTCGTAAAAAATTTTTGAAACCAGTTGTTCCGCTTGTTCCTGGCTCATTGAAACAGGTTTTTCAACAATAGTGAAACGCGTGCGCGCGCCGAACTCAAAATCATTTTGCGAACAATCCACTTTAATTCCATCAGATCGAGCGTTGAGTATGCTTTGCACCATATCACGATATTCAGCGCATCCTTCACCTTCATTAGGGGTGGAAACGATTGATCTGATCTGTAATACAACCTGCGCCGGAAAAGCAGCGTCGCCTAATCGAAAAGCCAAAGTGTCGCACCGATAATCCGGCTGCCCGTCGGATGGCGACATACTCCAATTTAATTTTGGCGGATTGCCAAGATAGGTGGTAATTCGCTTTTGTCCATCTTCAAGGGTTTCCATTTTCTCAAACGTAGTTCCTCCATAAGCGGGAACCTTTTCATTTCCAATCTGCAAACTTGCGTCGGATATCCAGTCGTTATTATTTGGCGTTTGAAAACAAATATCCACTTTTACTTCGTTATTTTCCAGCCGAAAGTTGGCCGCGCTCATTTCAATCCCATTGGCAGAAACTGTCTGAATTTCAGTACTGGCAATTTTTTGCAATACACGCGCTGATATTCCCGGCAGCGAGGTTGGATAGAGCGTGGGCGTTGGTAAATCTCCGTAAAGGTCTTTAGCCAATGCAAAAGATTTGGCTTTCCCGCCATCATAGGCGCTGGCAAAGATGACCAATGCAAGGATTGTAATTACGAATCCTGTGAGCATGAATTTTTGGATTTTCATTCTTTGTTCTCCTATATTTTCTAAGTAGTTCGTCGAAAATAATTAGACGTGTAGGGGACGTTCTCTAACGTCCCCGTCGGCGTAAGAGAACGCCGACTACACAAAAGGATTTCTAAAGACTTATGGCGAACTACTTATCTACCGTGCAAAACAATTATATTGAACATAATGTGAGTTTAGGTTCAGCGGTTGGGACGGTGCGGTAATTGGCGCTGTAGATAACTCGCCACAATTGAGGGATGGGCCAATACCGGCGTTAATTGCATACATTGCGGTATATACATACCAACCATCAATGCTGGATGTGTATCCGTCTACGAAGTTATACCCCGAAGAATAAACTTCCCCGCCCCACCGAATACTGCCTTCCGCGTACAACGATGCTCCAGAAGTATTACGAGTACGCTCCCACTGGGCAAGACAAGCAACCGAATATCGGTTTTCGACAACTCCGATCAAGTTGTTGTTTACATCATATAGCAATTTATAATTAGGATAAGTTTGTGCATCCTCGCCACACCCCATAGCGCTTGGGAAAAGCCCGTTACAGGTGTCTCCATAACAGAGGGAAGTTGATGTAGATACCGCGGTTGGCGTATTCGTCATTGTAGCAGTGGGCGTGGGGGTCACAGGCTGGACAAAGGAATACCAAAGGCTGTCAATTCCATATTCGCCCATATACGCCCCCCCTGATAAGCAACGGGTATAGAAACCAAAAGCGCCCCCATCCTTAGAATCTAGGATAACATCGATATATCCTGATGAGGGAAGAGCAGGGTAATTCACATTTCCACTAAATTTGAAGACAGATATGGCGTAACCATTATTGCAATTGGCGCCATTGTAGGCGTAATAGAGTCGCACTGGGCCGATTCCTGCCCCGCTTACATGCACCTTGGTTTCCACGCGTCCGCCGCCTGTCCAATATTTCCAGGAGGGGTCATAAGCATGCAAGGATTGTTCGTTACGAGTAGCGTTCACAACCACATTATAGCCGGTCGGCGAGGAGCATCCCGATCCAACGCAACTGGGGCCGTAGGGGTTGTAAAAATAGCCGGGAGAAGCGGTTGGTGTGAATGTCGGCGTGGGAGATAGTGGATCCATCAATAGGGAATTCTGGGGAATTCCTTGACAACTGGCGGATACATTGAGAACGGATTGACCAATGATCGAGATCAACAGCAATCCACCCACCAGGAAATGTGCGACCTTACCCGAAAGGAAATGGCGTCTGTCCATAATTCAAAGTGGGGAGTCGCTGCGCGCGCAAATATCAGAAGCGAGTCCAAAATCTTTCTACTTGTAGGCAAAATTTAGAGACCCTTTGATTTGATTAATGATATACTTTTGAAAATCTTTCGATACAGAGGGCCCGCCCATGAAAGTGACTGTCCTGCAAGAGAACCTCGCCCGCGGACTGAGCGTCGTCTCCCGCGCGGTTTCGCCGCGCAGCACCCTGCCCGTGCTGGCGAACGTGTTGATCGCCACCGACGAGGGACGCCTGCGCCTCTCCGCAACCAACCTGGAAATGGGAATCACCTGCTGGATTCCCGCGCGCATCGAGCAGGACGGTTCGACCACGGTCCCGTCGCGCACCTTCTCGGACCTCGTCAACACCCTGCCCGGCGACCAGGCGCAATTGACCCTCAACGCGCAGACCCAAAGCCTGCACGTGCAATCGGGCGCGTCGAACAACGACATCAAGTGCATCGACGCGCAGGAGTTTCCGCCCCTGCCCGTGCCGGATATGGAAGGCGCCATCCAACTCAACGTGGTGGATTTCAAGGAAATGATCCGCCAGGTCGCGTTCGCGGCCTCCACAGACGAATCGCGTCCCGTGCTGATGGGCGTGTTGATGACCGTGGACAAGGACAAGGTCACGATGGCCGCGGCCGACGGTTTCCGCCTGTCGGTGCGAAAAGCGGTCTTGTCCTCGCCCGCGCCGAATCCGTTCAACGCCATCATCCCCGCCCGCGCGTTGAGCGAACTGGCGCGCGTCGCCGGAGACGGCGAAGAGATGATCCACATGGTCGCGCCCAAGGGACGCGGTCAGGTCGTCTTCCGCGTGAAAGACGTGGAACTCGTCACGCAACTGATTGACGGCGCCTTCCCCGATTACCAGCAGATCATCCCGCGCAGCTACAAATCGCGCACGCTCGTCTCCACCGCCTCGCTGCTCAAGGCCTGCAAACAGGCCGAGATCTTCGCGCGCGAAGGCTCGAACGTGGCGCGGCTCGACATCAAATCCGCCAACGGCGGCAGCGGCGAAGTGGAAATCTCCGCCACCTCCGAAGAGACCGGCAAGAACGAGACCATCGTCGAAGCCACCGTGGACGGAAGCGGCGTGCTGATCGCGTTCAACGTCAAGTTCCTGCGCGAGGTTCTCGAAGTCATCAAAAGCCCCAACGTCGCGCTCGAAACCTCCGCGGCCAACGCGCCGGGCGTCGTCCGGCCGGTGGGCGACGAGGACTTCCTCCACGTCATCATGCCGATGCATTTGGGATAGAAAGAGAGCAGAGAGCAGTAAAAAGTCCTCGTCAGTTGACGAGGACTTTTTGGTTGATAGGATATTAATAATTTGTATAGACAAATCATCAATCAAAGGAAGTTGGATCAAAGAGCGGCGCGTCATCCTGACTTTCAGCCGGCCTCTGCCCCTCGAACTTTTTCCTCAGCCCGAACAGGATCGCGAGGCTGACGAGCGCCATCAACGCGACCACGCCCTCGACCGCCAGCGCGCCGACGATCGGCATCAAATAGACCGCCGCCGCGTCCACGACGGAATGCCACAACACAGCCAGCCAGAACCAGAGCGGCTTTTTGTTGGCAATGCCATAAAGCACCATCGTCGAAAGCGCCAGGTGCAACGTGATGGCGAAGATCCGCTCCACGAAACCGAGCAAGCCCATATACGCGGGAGCCGCCCAGAACGCGGCGACCTGCTGTTGCGCGGCCGCCAATTGCTCGGCAGGGACTCCCATTGTGGATAAGTCGGCGCTTTTCAACACCACCATGTTGATAACTGTGAACAGGCTGATCACGCCAAGGATAAAGGCTTCCACGCCGCCGTGTCCCGCGCCAACCAAAACGCCTTCGTTCCAGGAGCGCGCTTTCTTGAGGAAGAACTTGAACAACACCCAGCGCGCGGTTTCTTCAAAAATGCCCGCCGCCAAACCGAGGAAGACGGCGTTGAAGGCGGCCGACCACGCGGGAGGCGGAGACGGCAGAGTCCCGCCGTTGAACAGCGCGGTCGTCCCGTAAAGGAATGGGATGTGCAAAATCTGCGAGGCGATAAAAGTCAGCGCGCCCGCAAAAAACAACTTCCACGAAAGACGGAATTTTCGCGCCAGCCAGAACCCGAGCAGGATCGGCAGGACGATCATTCCCAAAACACTGATACTTGATGTGACAGCGATCATTCATTCTCCTTGTTGATCTAGCAGAGCGAGATAATATCTCGCTTACCCTACCGCGATGGCATAGAGCGGCGGCGGATAACTTCCCGCGTCAACGGACGCTTGGCGATGACGTTGATCTTGTTGGCGTTCTCCAAAATGTGCGTGGACACGACTTCCCAGCCGTCCATACCCCACTCGTTGAGCAGCTCCTCCAACTCGTCCGCGGGGACGCCCTTGAAGAACCCGCCGACCGCCTGCACGCGGTATTCCCATTTCTGCATTTCTTCGGTCATTCCGACCTCCTACAACTTTGCGATCAACGAACTGCGGTTGAACTTCTTCACGCTCAGGTAGAGCAGCAGCGCGTCCGCCAGCCAGACGAACAGGCCGATTATCATCACCGTCCCGACGCCGAGGAACAGAACGCCGCTGACCTGTCCGATCACCAGCGCCAGGACCAACACCACCAGCGAAGCGCTCAACTGGTAGGCTTCCATGAAGGTCTTGACCCGCGAAGAGATCAACACGGTGGCGGAAATTCCCAGCACGGCCAGCGCGGGCGTCAGCCAGAGCATCATCGGCCACCAGGTCGCCAGCGGGAACCAGATGCGCCCAAAGAGCGGATAACTCGCCGCGTCCACCACGACAATATAAACTGCGTACGTGATCCACGAAAGCCCGATGGCGGGAAGGATTGCCGCCAGCGCCTTGCCGAGGAACAGTTCCAGGTCGCTGGTCGGCGCGTAGAGCAGCGCTTCGAGCGTCTTGCGTTCGCGCTCGCCCACGAAGGAGTCCGAGCCGACCACCGTCGAGAACATCAACGGCATGATCAGGAACATGGGCGCGAGCATAAATCCTGCTGCGTAAAGCACGAAGGTTTGCTCCAGGCTTTTTCCGTCGAACAACGCCTGAAACGCGGGCGGCATATTGCGCATCAGCGCGTCCAGGTCGCCCAGTTCGCGCTGCACGTCCTCCACAGGGATGACCTGCGGCAGGACGATGAACAGGATCGGCATGGCAACGGCGAAGATCAGCGGCACAACGACGGCGGGTCCCCAGGCCGCTTTATTCTGGCGCGCTTCTTTTAAATCTTTTTGGACAATCGCCCAGATCGAACGCCAGTTCATTTTTCACCTGCCTGCAACGCAAAATAGATGTCTTCCAGCGTGTAATCGCGCGGGATTACCTTGAGAATCGGGACATTTTCCCGCGCCAAAGCCGCCACCACCTGCGGGATGATTTCCTCCGCCTCGACTTGAACCGCCAGCGTCTCCTTCTCCGCCTGGACATGTCTCACGCCGCCCAAGGCCTGGATCCTGGCTGAGGCCGATTCCGCCGACGCGCCCTCGAACAGGCGGATATCTACCCAGGTCACGGGCCACAACTTGCGCGCCAACTCCTTCAGGCTGCCCAGCGCCAAAATGCGCCCTTTGTTCAGCACCGCCACGCGGTCGCACAGGCGCTGCGCTTCGAGCAGGTTATGGGTCGCCAGCAGGATGGTCTGCCCGTTTTGGCGTCCCAGGTCGGCGATCAGCGCGTTGACGTGCTGCGCGGCTTCAGGGTCGAGTCCGCTGGTCGGCTCGTCGAGGAAGAGCAGCGGCGGTTTGTGGATGAGCGCCCGGGCGAGGGCCAGTCTCTGCTTCATGCCCTTACTGTAGGTCTCCACCTTGTCTTTGGCGCGGTCTTGCAAGCCGAAGAAGGCCAGCATTTCCAAAACGCGGGGTTTCAGGTCCGCTTCGGGGATGCCCGCCAGGGTTGCGAAGAAGGCGAGGTTCTCGTAAGCCGAGAGCCGCTTGTAGAGCGCGGGAGTCTCCGTCAGCACGCCGGTTTTCTGGCGGACGCGCGGGCCGTCCGAAGCAGGATCCAGCCCGAAGACGCGCGCCGAACCGCCGCTCGGAGGCAGGATCCCGTTCAGCAGGCGGACAGTGGTCGTCTTGCCGGCGCCGTTCGGGCCGAGCAGTCCGAAGACCTCGCCCGGTTTCACGTGAAACGTCATCCCGTCCACGGCGCGGTTCGCGCCGAAGACGCGTTCCAGGCCCTCGACTTCAACGATGTCAGTCATGGGTTCTCCCGCCGCCAGAGAATATACGAGTAGACAATCGGCACAAAAGCGGCCGCCAGCAAGGCCGCCAGCATAAGCCAGACGCCCGCCTCGCCGAGGAAGGCGCTGACGATGGTGATCGCGCCCGCCAGCATGAACAGCTTCGCGCCGAGTTTGTGCGTCGCGTCCCAGACCGTTTCGCTGGAGAGCGTCCACGGCGTGCGGATGCCGATGAAGAAGTTGCGTTTGGCCTTGCCCGTCATATAGCCCACGCCGACGAACAGCAAGCCGACGATCGGCAGCAGCGCGTAGGTCATGTTGAATTGGTAGCCGAGCGCGGCGGCCAGGATCAGTCCGAAGACCAAGAACATGTACGCCGTAAAAGCCACGATGAATCCGTTGAAAATGCCGAGGAATTTGGCGATGTTGGCTTTGAGCGGGTCAATCTGCGGGATGACCAGAAACAGCGGCAGCAGGACGATCGTCATGATCGGCACGAGGAACACGCCCCAGAATTTGGACATGTAGCCGTCCACCTCCCCCGCCGCGTTCCAGTGCGAGGGCATGGGGTCGGGCAGGCGGGCGTACAGGACGGCGGCGGCAAAGAGCATGACCGCGACCAGGCAAAGCGAAACAATGACGGATGTTTTAGTGGACATTTTTCTCCTTTTGCGGGGCGGAACGCCATTCCGCCTCGCATGTTTCACGTGAAACGGACTATTTCTCCGCCGGCAGGTTTTGCTGCGCCATCGAGACCACGCCGCTGATCCCGCCGAGGTTCATCGTATCCACCGCGGACGAGGGGACGATGACCAGCGCGCCCTTTTCCTTGAGTCCCTCGAAGAGCATGTTCATGGCGCGCAGGTGCAGCGCGGTGGGATTGTTCTGGTAGGCCCGCGAGGCCTCGGCGAACGATTCGGCGATCTGCTTCTCGGATTCGCCGAGGATGACGCGCGCCTGGCGCTCGCGTTCGGCCTGCGCCTGGCGGGACATGGCGTCCTCCAAATCCTGCGGGATGACGATGTCGCGGATCTCCACCGATTGGACGGTCACGCCCCAGGGCGTGGTGCGCTCGTCAATCACCTGCTGGAGTTCCTTGTCGATCACGCTGCGCCCGACGAGGATGTCGGCCAGCATCATGCGCCCGGTGATGTCGCGCAGGGCGGTCTGGGCGGCCCAGTCCACGGCGGCGCGGTAATCTTCCACTTCGAGGGCGGCCTTTTCCGCGTCCCAGACGACCCAGAACAGCACCGCGTCCACGTCCACGGGGACGGTGTCCTTCGTCAGCGTCTTCTGCGCGGCGAAGGGTGTGACCATCACGCGGTGGTCTATCCACGAGGGGATGGCGTCCACGATGGGGACGATCCAGAACAGGCCGGGGCCGGCCAGTTTGTGGAATTTTCCCAGCCGCAGGACGACCGCCTTCTCCCACTGCGAGGCGATCTTGAGCGCGAACAGGATGTAGACGGCGATCAGGGTCAGTCCCAGCGTATAAGTTCCAACCAGCCAATCGGGACCCTTTTCAGCCATAAGAGTCGCGCCGAGAACCGTCGCGATCATCAGGATGGCGAAGATCATGCCCGCAACGCCCGAAACGTGCGAGTTGGCTTTCTGGCTTTTTGACAGATCTTTCCTCGTTTTGATGTCCATGTCATTCTCCTTTATTTTTCGAGATCCTGCGTTTCTTTCCAAACTTTGAGCTGCTCGCCGACCATCTGGCGGATTTCCGCCTGCGAGAAGTCCAGGCGGAACGCCTCTTCAAGGAAGCGGCGCGTCAAGCCTTCGAGCGCTTCGCGCCGCAGTCTTTCCGTCACTTTCGGCGGCGGGGTTTCGGTGATGTAGGTGCCGCGTCCCTGCTGCGTGGAGATGATGCGCGCTTCGTCCAGAATTCGATAGGCGCGCGCCACGGTGTTGAAGTTGACGCGCAACTCCTCCGCCAGCGCCCGCACGGTGGGGAGTTGGTCGCCCGGTTTCAGGATTCCGCCCGCGGCCTGCGCCTGGATCTGGTTGACGATCTGAACGTAGATCGGCAAGCCGGAACGGAAGTCAATTTGAAGCGCCAGTTTGTTGTTTGCCATGAAATGTATCTTTGTACGTTTGTAATAATTGTATCAATGTCTCAATTGTATCCGTCCCTGGAAATTTGTCAAGGGCGGACAAAGCCGCGGGCGGCGGGGCCGCCGTCCCGTTGGAAGGAGGCGGGGAGTCCGCCCGGCGTCTCCTCCTCATGGTAGAATTCCATTTGCACGATCCATCCATAATATAGGATACCGTCAAATAAGCGGGATCAAGGAGTGTAAAATGGAAGTCAAAACCGGAACCTGGGCCGAGAAAAAAGGTCTGGCGCAAATGTTAAAGGGCGGCGTCATCATGGACGTGGTGACGCCCGAACACGCCCGCATCGCCGAGGACGCCGGCGCCTGCGCGGTGATGGCGCTCGAACGCGTGCCGGCCGACATCCGCGCGAGCGGCGGCGTGGTCCGCATGTCGGACCCTGAACTGATTCTGAAGATCATGGATAGCGTGAGCATCCCCGTGATGGCGAAGTGCCGCATCGGGCATTTCGTCGAGGCGCAGATTCTCGAAGCGCTGGGCGTGGACTATATTGACGAGTCGGAAGTGCTGACGCCCGCCGACGAATCCAACCACATTTTGAAGCACAATTTCAAAGTCCCGTTCGTGTGCGGATGCCGCAACCTCGGCGAGGCGCTGCGGCGACTGGGCGAAGGCGCGGCCATGATCCGCACGAAGGGCGAGGCCGGCACCGGCGACGTGGTCGAGGCGGTCCGTCACGCCCGCACCGTGCTGGGCGACATCCGCAAGTTGACCACGATGGCGGACGAGGAACTGATGCGCTATTCGAAGGAAATCGGCGCGCCGTACGAACTCGTCAAAGAGACGAAGGAACTCGGACGCATGCCGGTCGTCAATTTCGCGGCGGGCGGAGTGGCGACCCCCGCGGACGCGGCGCTGATGATGCAGCTCGGCGTGGACGGCGTCTTCGTCGGCTCGGGCATCTTCAAGAGCGGCAACCCCGCCAAGCGCGCCGCGGCCATCGTCAAAGCCGTGACGCATTACCAGGACGCGTCCATCCTCGCGGAGGTCAGCAAGAACCTCGGCGAGGCGATGGTCGGGCGCAACATTTCGCAGATGCCCGAAGAAGAAAAGATCGCGGGCCGCGGCTGGTAATTGCGACGCATGAAAATCGGAGTCCTCGCCCTTCAGGGCGACTTTGCGGAACACATCGCCATGCTCAGGCGCGTCGGCGCGGAGGCTGTGGAGGTGCGCCTGCCCGGTCACCTCGACGGCCTGCACGGGCTCGTCATCCCCGGCGGGGAGTCGACGACCATCGGCAAGCTGGCCGTTGATTTCGAATTGATGGAGCCGCTGCGCGAGTTCGGAAAAAGACGCGCTGTCTGGGGGACCTGCGCCGGCATGATCTTTCTCTCGAAGGACGCCGGGCGCGACCAACCCCTGCTGGGCCTCATGGACATCGTCGTCCAGCGGAACGCGTTCGGGCGCCAGGTCGACTCGTTCGAAGCGGACCTCGACATCCCCGAACTCAAGCGCGCCACAGGCTCGGACGCGCCGTTCCACGCGGTCTTCATCCGCGCGCCGATCATCGAATCGGTGAGCGGCGAGGCGCGGATCCTCGCCTCGGCCCCCGACGGGAGGATCGTCGCCGCCCAACAGGGACGCCTGCTCGCGACCTCCTTCCATCCCGAACTCACAGACGACACGCGCTTCCACGAATACTTCCTGTCGCTGGCGGGTTAACCGTGAACATCCGCCCTCTCGACCTGCTCGACCTCCCCATCCTGTCGCGCTATCGCAACGAGGCCCTCCTCCTCGATTCCACGCGGGCGTTGACGCGCGGCAACCCGCTCAGCGCGGCGGGCTTCCTCTCGCATTTCAATCCCGCCCGACACATCTACACCGCCATCGCAAAAGAGGATGGGGACTCCCTGCTCGGATGCGTGATCCACGCCCCCGACGAGACCTTCGCCCGACTCCTCTACCTCGCCCCGTCCCCGCTTCTGACTCACCCCGGGCTGGCCGCGCTCATCGAGAATCTCTCCGCCCAGGCCGGGACGTGGGGCGCGTTCCAGGTCGTCGCCGAGGTGGACGAGACCAGCGAGGCCTTCCCCGCGCTGCGCAATTCGGGATTCGCCGTCTACGCGTGGCAGCGGGTGTGGGACCTTTCCTCCATCGCGGAGGCCGCAGCCGGGTCGGGTTGGACGCGTACCCGCGAGGCAGACCTGCCCGCCATCCAAAGTCTGTATCACCAGATCGTCCCGCCTCTTTTGCAGGCGGTCGAATCCATGCCGCGCCGCGCCGAGGGATTCGTCTGCGGCGAAGGGACGCGGCATCACGTCCAGGTCTCGCACGGAGCGGCGGGCGTCATGCTGATCCCGCTCATCCATCCCGATTCCGAACGCGCCGGAGAGCGCCTCGCGTCCCTGCTCGGATCATTGCCCGCCCGCGGGACGCGTCCCGTGTATTTGCGCGTGCGCTCGTACCAGGCCTGGCTCGAACCCGCGCTGGCAGACCTGGGCGCGCGGGCGGGAGAGCGCCAGGCCGTGATGGTGAAACATTTGACGCGCCGCATCAAGGACGAGGAGACGGTGAAAGCCGTCCGCCCCGCGGGCGCGAGCGTGCAGCCCTCGCGGATGAGCCGCGCCGAGACCGGGGAAGTCAGCGGGGTTTCGCAAAAACCAGCAGCGAATATCCCCCCAGAATCCTCGCCGCGAGGCGCGGGCTGAACTTTCCGAGAACGCGGCGCGGCAGGTTGGCGAGGACGGTCCGCAGCCGCTTTTGATTCTTCTCCAACTCCAAACCGCCCGCGGTGAAAAACGAGTCGAGCGTTTCGTAGCCCGTATCTTTCAAAACCGCCAGCGCGGTCTCCGCGGTGAACATATGCAAATGCCCGACGCCGTAACGCGTCTTCATCAGGCGCGCCGGGCGCAGCAAACTCAGCGCCGACAGATCGAGGGGGATGTGAAAAATAAACCGACTCGCGCGGCCGCGCAGTCTCTCCAAAAACGAAAGATAATCCGGCACATGCTCGAACACGTCAATGCACAGGAGCAAATCGAAGCGCTCCTCCGTCTCCAGCAGGTCGCCCAGCCTGAACTGCAACCGCTCCTTCGTCTTCGCCGAACAAATTTCATAGGCCTGCGGCGAAACTTCGTAGCCGAAAAAATTCGTCGCGGGCAATTCCGCGTGCAGGCGGTTCAAGATCTCGCCCGCGCCGCATCCGACCTCGCAAACCGTGGCGGGATTCAGATTCTGCTTGCGGATCATCTTCAAAATCTGCGCGGCCTTCCACGGCGAATCCGCCGCGTGCCAGCGCGGATTCTTGTCAAGGTATTCGCCCGATTGATACATGTTCATCTCCAGGTAAGACGAGATAACATCTCGCTCTACGATAAACTCTTCAACGCCCGCACAAACGCCTCGACCATCTTCTCGATATTGATCTCCTCGACGACGATGCGGCGGGACTCTTCTCCCATCCTGCGGAGTCGACTCGCGTCCGACAACGCCTCGCGCGTGACCCGGACCAGCGCGCCGTAATCCTCGGGCGGGACCTGCCACCCGTTCCCCGCGCGGACGAGGTCGTCCTGGGTCCCGTCGCCCTTCGCCACGACGACGGGAAGTCCGTGCGCCATCGCCTCCTGCACGGCCAGCCCGCCCGTGCCGGGCAGGACGAAGAGATCAGCCGCGGCGAAATACGGGGTCAGCGACGCGCCGCGCTTCGCGCCGACAAACTCAGCGGCGGGACAGACCTCGCGCGCCAGCGCCTCCAGCCTCGCGCGCTCGGGACCGTCGCCAACGACGATGAGCCGCGGCTTCGTTTCCATTTCCGCGCAGGCGCGCAGCAGCCAGTCCACGCGCTTGCGGGCTTGCAACCGTCCCACAAAAATGATCGCGGGCGGAACATTCGATGTTGAACGTTGAACGTTAAACGTTGGGCGCGGCGCGACAGCGTTATGCGCCACGAAAATCTTCTCGCGCGGAAAACCGAGCGCGGCATATTCGTCCGCGCCGCGTTGACTGTACGAGATCAACGCGTCGAACTGGCGGATGAAGCGCGGCCATACCCCCCTCCGTCTCCCCCCATTTTCGGCGGAAATGAGGGAAGCGTCCCCGCGAGAGGAGGAGGGCGCGCCCAGTCCCCAGCCGATCACTTTTCGTCCGCGCGCGTGCATCCACTTCACAGCGGACGGGGTCGCGAGGTAGCGCGGGTTCGCCTCCATGATGAGCGCGTCGGGATTCGTTTTCTCCAGCCAATCAATAAGCCCTCGCTGATAACAAAGATAGAAAGCCCCGTCAAATAGATGTAAATTCCGCGCGGGCACGCAATACGCAATACGCAATAACTCCGCCGACACGACCGCCTCCTCCTCCCTCGCCATCCCCGCGAAGAGACTCATCCCGCCCTCGCAGGCTCCCGCCAGCAGATCGAAAAACGGGACGCGGTACGCGGGCAGGACGCGCTGCTGCACCCCCAACCGTCCAGAAAACCGACCACTGATCACCGACAACTGTTCACTACTCACCGCTCTCTACTCTCTGCTCTCTGCTCACTGCTCTCTATTCTCTTCTTCCAACAGCATCTTCACATACGCGTCCACCATCGCGTCCACGCCGAGCGCGGACTCGGCCCGCGCTCGCGCGGCCGCGCGGAAACGCGGCTGGTCGGACAGGAGCGCGTCCGCCGCATCCGCCAGCGCGGGGATGTCGGGCGGATCCAACTTCCACGGGTCGGCGCCGTACGGGACGATGACGCCCGCGTCCGCGCCGACAAGTTCGCGCAGCGAGCCGCTGTCGAACCCCGCGACGGGCAGTCCGCAGGCCAGCGATTCGATCACCGAGTTTGGACAGGGCGGGTTGACCTCCGCCGAAAATAAAAAGTGGGAGGAGCGCGCCAGAAACGGGATCTGCTCGCGCGGCAGCGTGCCGAGGAAATTCACGGGGACTTTGCTGACTCGTTTCACCTTGCGCTGGGTCGCCTCGTCCACGCCGCCCGCCACGACGACCTCCACGCGCCGTTTTGCGGACAACTTCTCCGCCAGCGCAACGGCATGGAAGAGTCCGCTGTCCAGCCCGCCTTTGAGATTCCCCTCCAGCAGCAACATGCGGACGCGGTCGGCGGGACGTTCGTGCGCGCCCTCGGGAGAGTAGGTTCGCAAATCCACGCCGTTGAGGATGACGGTCGCAGGCGCTTTAGCCGCGCCGTACCAAGCCTCCCACCACTTGCGGATGAACTGACTCTGGTAAACGACGCGGTCCGCGAGATATTTTCGGATGAACGTTAAAACGAGGTTGCCGTATTCCGCGCGGAGCGTGTAGCGGACCCCCGTCCAGCGGACGCGCTGCACCCAGTTGACGCCGTCCAGCCGCTGGACGAGACGCGTCCCGCGGCGGCGCGCCCTCCGCAGCGGGAGCAGGCTGCGGGTCCCCGCGAGGACGAGCAGGGCGTCGGCGGGTTCGTCGGGATCGTTCGTCGTCTCGATGCCGCGGGCTGCGAGTCCCGCCTCGAATTTGAGTCGAAAGGAAGCCACGCCGCCCGTCCCCTCCACGCGCGGAAAAATGCAGATTTTGGGCATGGGGGTATTATACATTCCGACATGCAGGAATCCGAAAGTTCCAAAGCAAGAAAGCCTGAAACAGGCCTCCGAAAGTTCTACTTTCGGAGGCCGCGTCGTTTTCCTGTTTTCCTGAAGTAGAACTTCAGGACTCCCGCCAATTTTCATCTTTCATCCTTCATCCTTCGCCTTCCATCCTCCATCCTTACTTTATGGTATCCTTGCCTCATTCCACCTTACGGAGCGAGCATGTACGTTGCCATCGAAGGAGTCATCGGCGTCGGCAAGACCACGCTGGCGCGCCTGTTACAGCCCGCGTTCGAGGCGGAGATCCTGCTGGAAGTGTTCGAGGAGAATCCCTTCCTGTCCGATTTCTACGCCGACCGCGCCCGTTACGCCTTTCAAACGCAGATTTTCTTCCTGCTCTCGCGCTATCACCAGCAGCGCCGCGGCGTGACCGAGACGGTGGGCGCGGGGAAAAACCTGCTTTCGGATTACACCTTCGCCAAAGACGCGCTCTTCGCCCGCATCAACTTAAAAGGCGACGAGCTGGAAATGTATCGCCGCGTCCACGCCGCGCTGGCGGAGAAGATTCCCCTGCCCGACCTGCTGGTGTACCTGCGCGCCGATACCGACGTCCTCATGCAGCGCATCGCCCTGCGCGACCGTCCCTACGAACGCAACATGGAGCGCGGCTACATTGACGAGTTGAACCGCGCCTACGACGACTTCTTCTCCAGCCCCTACGACCACACGCCGATCCTCGTCATTGACACGAACAACATCAACATCGTGCAGAACCCCAACGACTTGAAATTCGTCGAGAACAAGATCCGCGAAGCGCTGGGCATCGCGCCCTTCCAGCCCAGCCTGCCCATGAAATAGAAAACCATCAACCGCGAAGGCCGCAAAGAGCGCAAAAACTTTTTTCTCAGCGAACTTCGAGCGCTTTGCGGAAAACCCACTCGGAGTCAACATGCGCGTCACACGGGAAACACTCATCCGACTAGCCAGGGAAAACGCCAAGACCCGCGCCTTCGACAACAAAGACATCGTCGCCGCGTACCTGATCGGCTCGCTCCTCGACGAGGGCGATCCCTTCATCGGCGGGCTGACCGATATTGACCTCGTCTTCGTCACCGCGGGCAAACCGCCGCGCACGCGCGAGATCGTCAAACTGACGGGCGACTTCCACCTCGACATCACCTACCACGCACGCGCCGAGTACAACCCGCCGCGCGAGCTGCGCGTCAACCCCTGGCTGGGACCCGAAATCTACGCGCCGATGCTGCTCTACGAACGCGAAAAATTCTTCGACTTCATCCAGGCGGCGGTGCGCGGCGGCTCCGAGTACGACGGCCCCGATCTCACGCTCCAACGCTGCCGCACGCTGCTCGCGCACGGACGCGGCTGCTGGACCGACCTGCTCGAAGTGGACGACGCCGGCCCGCGCGAGGTGGCGCACTACCTGAAATCCGTCTATCACGCGGCTTGCGCGGTGGCGGAACTGAACGGGAATCCCCTGGCCGAGCGGCGGCTGATGCTGGATTTCCCGAAGCGCGCCGAGCAGGCGGATCGTCCGCAAATGGCGGCGGGTCTCGCGGGACTTTTAGGCGGACTCAGTCTCGAGGGCGGAATCCCCGCTGACCGGTTGCCCGCCTGGCAAAAGGACTTCCTCGCCGCAGCCGCCAGCGGCAAAGCGGACGCTAGAATCCATCCAGTGCGTGTAAATTACTATCTCAAGGCTTTCGAGGCCATGGACGGGATCGACGCGCTCTGGCCGCTGCTCCACACGTGGACGTTTTCGGCGCTGGCGCTTCCGCCCGCCGAACTGCAAGGCTGGCAGGCCGCGATGACGCAGCTCGGCTTGACGGGCGAATCCTTCGCGGAGAAGGTGCAGGGACTGGACCACTTCCTCGACGAGGTGGAAATCCTGCTGGACGACATCGCCTCGTCCCACGGGCTGGAGACTTCGACGAGTTTGTAAACGCTAAAACCGAGGCTCTCGCGGGAATCTGCTTCGTAACTGTCCTGAAAAATAAAAAGGATTCCGCAAGTTTTACTTGCGGCTTTCCCGAAGTAGAACTTCGGGATTCCAAGCTTTGCATCGTCATTGCGAACTTCGGGATTCCAAGCTTTGCATCGTCATTGCGAACTTCGGGATTCCAAGCTTTGCATCGTCATTAAAGTATTTGAAGCAGAGCGCTTTATCTCTATACGAACCAACCCACATTTAGGGCTGTGGAAAACGGGTGGATATTCTCCAATTAGCCGTTTTTGTGGATAACTCGCGCTAAACTGTGGATAAACGCCTGTCAGTGTGGATAAAACGCCTCCCAAAGCGGGATGCGGCTCAAAGTCACGCGCGAGGCGGCGCCCATATGTGGGGGCTGCTGTGCGGAGGCGTCTAAATGTGGAAGCGGGTCAAAATCCAGCGTTTTTTTCCGGTTTTGTCCGGAAGGTCTCCACATTCGCGTGTGCATGGACGGGCATCCGTTTGACCGTATATCTGGGGACGGATGAGAATCCAACCCCACTGGCAGGGAAATGGGAGCGTATTCCACACTTTCCACAGCCCCTACTAATACGACTAAGAGTCATTAATCATACTAATCTACTGCTTGTATAGATCGGGGTTTTTCTGTACAATAATGACAGAAGCATCGCCCCATTCTTCGATGCTGGGAGGCTGCCATGGATATGATCAAAGTTTCCGCGAACTCCCGTACCTCTGCTGTGGCTGGAGCGATCGCGGGGGTGATCCGTGAGCATAAACACGCGGAAGTGCAGGCCATCGGCGCCGGCGCGGTGAATCAGGCTATCAAGGCGCTGGCGCTGGCTTCGGGCTATCTGAAGAACGACGGGATCGAGGTGGCCTGCGTGCCGGAATTTGTGGATGTGGAGATCGAGGACAAGGTGCGCACGGCGATCAAACTGGTGATCGACGCGCGCGCGGCGGCTGTCGGCGATTCTTAGACTACGACTGTACGCGGGACGAGCGATCAGGGACAGTCACTTTGCAAAGTGGCTGTCTTTATGCGTCCCTTTTTTTGTTTTTACGGTAGAATCCATCCATGCGGCAAAATAGTTCATCCCTGCGCTTTGTGTTGACGCTGGCTGTGTTGTGCGGCCTGTTCTTCGGCGCGGCGGGGAGGTCGCTGGACAGTGTTATTGCTGCTCCTCATTTTTTCGATAATCCATTTACGTCAATTTTTATTAATGAAATTCATTATGACAATATAGGCACTGATACTGATGAAGAGATAGAAATTGCTGGTCCAGCGGGGACAAATTTATCTGGCTGGAATATTTTGTTGTATAACGGATCGGATGGGACGGTTTATCAGACTGTACTGTTAAGCGGTCAGATAACCAATCAGCAAAATGGGTATGGCGTTCTTTCTTTTCAAATTAGCGGAATCCAAAATGGAGCGCCAGATGGTATTGCATTAGTCAATGCCAGCAACGACGTTGTTCAATTTCTAAGTTACGAGGGGATATTCACAGCAACTAACGGCGCAGCTAGCGGTATGGGCAGTACTGATATAGGCGTTAATGAGAACGGCACAGAGCCAGTTGGTTCGTCCCTCCAATTATCCGGAACTGGCAGTATTTACGGAAATTTTTCTTGGGTGAAAACGACGTCCCATTCCTTTGGAAGCCTGAATACAGGACAAACTTTAGCTGATTTGCCTCCAAGTGTTTCCAATACAACGCCAACCAATGGAGCTGCAAATGTTGCCGTTGATGCAAATATTACAATTACATTTAGCGAACCTGTATCTGTAATCGGCAATTGGTTTACAGTGATATGCGGAACAAGCGGCGCACATTCCGTAACGGTGACCCCCCCCGCTCCTCCGATTACTCCTGCCCCTGTATCTTTTATTCTTGATCCTGACGTCAATTTTGCTACCGATGAGACCTGTGTGCTGGTGATATTCAAGGATCAGGTCACTGATATTGATGGTTCGCCGGATAAGATGACTATGGATTACTCGTTCAGTTTTAGAACGGTGTCCTCAACTTGCACTCCAACAATAAACGCATCGGTAAGAGCTGTCATCATTAATGAAGTTGCCTGGATGGGGACGCAGGCTTTTGCCGGGGATGAGTGGATTGAATTATACAATCCGGGCGCTGCGCCGATTTGCTTGACGAATTGGCGGCTGGAAGCGGCTGACGGCACTCCATCCATCTCGCTGAGCGGCATGATTAATCCAGGCGAGTTTTTGGTTTTGGAGCGGGATGATGATAATGTGATTACCGATGTATCGGGCCAGATTTATAAGAGCGGATTGCTTTCAGACAGCGGCGAAACGCTGCGACTTTTAGATCCGAATCGAAAAGTCATTGACACTGCTAATGATAACGGCGGTCCATGGCCTGCCGGCATTTCGACCTCTTCGCCCGATCACGGGACGATGGAACGGTCGGGAACAAAGGCAGATGCCGATTCTCGCTGGTACACCAGCGCCGGAGGCTGGTCGAAACACGATATCGCAGGAAATCTAATTCATGGCACACCTGGCGGCGGAAATTCTCCTACGCCAACGCCGACAGTCATACCGTCTCCCCCTACCGCCGTCCCATCCAAATCGGTCATCATCAGCGAGGTGGCCTGGATGGGGACGCAGGCCAACAGCAGTCACGAATGGATCGAGTTGTATAACACCACCCGGGACGAGATCAATCTGGAAGGCTGGCATCTCGTCTCCTTCCGCTGGAGCGGAACGCAGTTTTACAAGAATCTCGATATCGCGCTGAAAGGCGTCATTTCCCCGCGCACATCCACTCTCCAGAACGATACCAGCGGGTACTTCCTGCTGGTAGCCAACGAGAACGCGGTCTCGTTCCCCGGAACAAGCGAGACCTACGACCAGAAATATACGGGAAGTTTATACAACACCGGCGAAATACTCCTGCTGTGTTCCACGTATAACATCCAGGTGGCGAAGAATTGCGACGAGAATCATAAAACCCTGCTGGTGGATTTCGTCAACGCCCGCTCGCGCACGGGGACCATCCGCCCCTGGCCTGCGGGCAGCAGTTCCATTTACGGAAGCATGGAACGCCAGGACTGGCGCAGCGACGATGTAACCGCCTATTTCACTCACACAGGCGCCAATCCCCATTTTGGCTTTGACGCAAACGGCAATTTCATCAAAGGCACGCCCAAATATCCCAACTGGGCGTTTACCGTCACCTCCACGCCCCGTCCCACCGCATTGCCCACGCGCACGGCCACCCCGAAGCCGGGCAGCCCGCCGGTTTTGGTCCTCAACGAAGTCATGGCGCGCGCCGGCACAGACTGGAACGCCGACGGCCGCGTGGACGTCTACGACGAGTTCATCGAGGTGATTAACGCCGGGACGTCCAACCTCAGCCTGAGCAGTTACAAACTGAGCCTCGCGTCCGCCCCCGCGGCCGTGTTCAGCCTCCCCAGCCAGACCCTCAAACCGGGCGAGCGGATGGTCTTTTACGGCTCGCAGTCCGGGCTTCAGCTGAAAGATTCCGGCGACACCGTGCGCCTGCTCCGCGCCTCCAACAACTCGCTGGTGGACGCGGTCGCCTATCCAATCGCCAAAGTGTTGGACGCCTCCGTCTGCCGTTACGCCGACGGATACGGCTCCTGGATCGTGGGCTGTTACCCGACGCCCGGCCTCGCCAACGCGCTGACGGGCGGGCGGTTCCCGCTCCCGGTCGGCGGACAGCCAGTCTGTCACCTGCCCGATTCCACGCCGCGGGGATTCGTCCTGGCCGAGTGCGAGGAGACCGGCGGCAGCGGAATGTGGAATCCCGCCTACTGGGATTCCTTCCCTGGCGAGGGACAGGAGGTCTGGATCTCCGATCCCCACAACAAATGGCTGGCGGTCTACCAATAAAAAAACAGGCTTCATTCAGAAGCCTGTTTTTTCTCAATCCTCCGCGGCGCGGGCCACTTCCTCGGCCCCGAATCTCACCTCGTCACGGCCGGTCAACTTCTCCTGCATCTTGGAGACGATCAATCCCAGGTGGCCGGGGTGCGCCACAAAATCGAGGTCGTCGCCCGGCACGGTCAACACCGGGCAGAGGCTGAACCCTCCCAGCCAGTTTTCGTAGAGCTGGTTCAGGCTGGATAGATAATCGGGGGCGATCTCCTGCTCATAGTCGCGCCCGCGGCGCGTGATGCGCTCCAGCAGGGTGGAGACCGAAGCCCGCAGATAGATGACCAGGTCCGGGGGCGGGAGGAAGCGCAGCGCCGTCTCATAGAGTTCGCGGTAGGTCTGATAGTCGCGCGGGCGGATGTGTCCCTGCAAAAAAAGATTCTGGGCGAAGATCTCCGCGTCTTCGTACACGCTGCGGTCCTGGATGACGGCCGAGGGGCGCAGGGAAAGTTCGTGGTGCGCCTTCAGCCGGTGGGTCAGGAAGAAGACTTGCGAATGAAAGGACCAGGCGGTCATGTCGCGATAGAAATCGGCCAGGTAGGGATTCTCGGCGACCGACTCGTAAAACGGCTCCCAGCCCAGCCGGGCGCACAACATCCCCACCAGCGTGGACTTTCCGACGCCGATGTTTCCCGCAACGACAACGAATTTTTTCATCCGACTCCTTCGGAATTAGGATTCTCTGCCGCGAATTTTACGAATGCGCGCGGATTGCCCATTTTTCGTGGAATTCGCTTCATTCGCGGCGGAAAACAGACGCCGGCATTATTTCCGATAAAGCCTATTACGGGATTTCCCCCGCCAGTTCCCGGTCGATGACCTGCTGGAAGACGCTCAGCGGCTGCGCGCCGACCACGGCCAGGCCGTTGATGAAAAACGTCGGCGTGGACTGCACGCCCAGTTCGAGCGCGAACTGCATATCCGACTGGATCGCGGCCTGGTGTTTGCGGCTGGACATGCAGGTCTCGAAGGCGGCCGCGTCCAGCCCGAGGTCCGCGGCGAGCGAGGCGTAGAGGTCCTCGCCCAGCGCGTTGAAGTTCTCGAACAATTGGTTGTGAAAATCCCAGTAGGCGTTTTGATCGCCCGCGCACAAGGCTGCTTCGGCGGCGCTCATGGCCTGCGGATGGATCTGCGTCAGCGGCAGGTTGCGGTAGACGAGGCGGATCTTGCCCGGGTAGGCGTCCATCAACGGCTGGTAAACCTGCTCGTACCATCTCTGGCAATAGGGGCATTGGTAATCGCTGAATTCAACCAGGGTGATGGGCGCGTCGGCGGGGCCGATGCTCGGAAAGCCGTCGGTGGGGATGTCGTAGCGGCGGAAGGCCTGCTGGGTGGGCGCAGCCGCGGCCTGGTTGGAGGGAGGCGCCGCGGCGGCGCTCCCGCGTCCCCATAGCGCGTAGCCCGAGAGCAGTCCCGCGAAAAACGCCAGGACCACCAGCACGGAATAGAAGTGACTCTTCTTGAAGGTCACGGTTTCGGGTTTGTTTGAATGAGTTGATTCGTTCATGGGCGGAATTATATCGCGGGTTTTGCCCGCCACCTTAACCGTCAATGTGCGTATACTCTCTTGAAGGAGACGAAATGACTGAAACGAAAAAACAGATTCCCTGGTACGCCTGGCCGTTCGCGGCCCTCTGGAAGTTGATCGCGGGCATCGTAGCGTTGACGGGACGCCTGGTGGCTGTGATCCTCGGCTTCGTACTGCTGCTGGCGGGGATCCTCGTCAGCCTGACGGTGATCGGCGCCATCGTCGGGATTCCGCTCGCGATCGTGGGCTTCCTGCTCGTCCTGCGCGGGATATTCTGATTGACGGACACGTATCTAATCGGGGCGGACACGTATCTAATCGGGGCGGACACGTAGGTCCGCCCCTACGGTATGGCGCGGCGTTTTAATAAACGATGCCGCGCCCGGCCTCGGAGGGACGCGGCCGCGCGTCTCAGCGCGGGGAGGCGCAGCGCCATCAACGCGAGGTAGGCGGCCGCGTACGCCAGCGGCAGGGTCACGTCTCCGCTGAGGCGGAAGAAGTCGCCCTTCTTTCCCCAGGCGTAATGCAGGATGACCATCGGCGCGATGAGATAGATCAGCATGTGCAGGCGCTTCCAGCGTTTCTTTAAGCGCGCCTGCCACACATCGAACGACGTGACCGCCAGCGGGATGAGCAGGAGGAAGGCTGCCGCGCCGAGCAGGATGTAGGGCTTTTCAAAGACGGTCTGGACGACGAGACCCCAGGCCAGCCCGTAGTCGAGATCCGCGAACGCGGTGACGTGGATGACGGCGTACATGAACGCGTAGAGGCCGAGAGCGCGGCGGCGTTTGATCGGCTCGCTCCAGCCGAAGAGACTGTTGAGCGGCGTGACTGCCAAAGCGAGGATCAGCAGCGTGAGGGCGGCGCGCCCGGTGCGCTGTTCGATATGCTGGATCGGGTTGGCGGTCAGTCCGCCGGTGAAGGCCTCGAAGACCAGCCGCGCCAGGGGAAACCACGCCGCGACGTGAACGAGAATTTGCAGGGGAGTGTAACGCTTCATCGGGCGCAACGCTAATAATTCAATTTCAAGTCCATGCCTTCGTACAGGTACGCCACTTCTTTTTCGTAACCGTTGAACATCAACGTGGGGCGGCGGGCAAATTCGCCGATGCGGCGCTCGCTGGCCTGCGACCAGCGCGGGTGCGGCACGCTGGGGTTGACGTTGGAGTAGAAGCCGTATTCGCGCGGCGAGGCGGTATTCCACAATGTTTCCGGCTGGGAGTCGGTCAACTCGATCTTGACGATGCCCTTGATGGATTTGAATCCGTACTTCCACGGGACGACGAGACGGATCGGCGCGCCGTTCTGGTTGGGGAGGGACTCTCCGTAGAGACCGGTGGCGAGGAGCGTCAGGTCGTTCATGGCCTCGTCGAGGCGCAGTCCCTCCTGGTAGGGCCATTGGTAGAAGGGACTCTTTTGCCCGGGCATTTCCTCAGGACGCAGGACGGAAACGAAGCGGACGTACCGCGCGGCGGAGGCGGGCTGCGCTTCGGCCAGCAGTTTCGCGAGCGGGAATCCCGTCCACGGGATGACCATGCTCCAGGCCTCCACGCAGCGCAGGCGGTAGACGCGCTCCTCCTGCGGGAATTTCGCCAGCAGGTCTTCGATGGCGTAGGTTTTTGGGTTGTTGACCAGCCCGCCCACTTCCACGTCCCACGGGCGGGGATGGAAGTCTCTGGCGAGCGGTCCCACCGCCTGTTTATCCCCGCTGAACTCATAGTAGTTGTTGTAACTGGTCACGTCTTCGAGCGGGGTGAGGGTGTCGGTCAATTCGACGGCGGGCGCGGGAGCGTCGGAACTGGAGGCGCGCGGCGCGCAGGCGGCCAGCAGCGCGCCGGCGGCGGTCACTGCG
This sequence comes from Candidatus Denitrolinea symbiosum, assembly GCA_017312345.1. Classification (NCBI taxonomy): domain Bacteria; kingdom Bacillati; phylum Chloroflexota; class Anaerolineae; order Anaerolineales; family Anaerolineaceae; genus Candidatus Denitrolinea; species Candidatus Denitrolinea symbiosum. The sequence continues at coordinate 522,112 of BLAA01000001.1, forward strand.
GCGGCTTTCATGAAGTCGCGGCGCGAGAGATAGACTTCCTTCGGCGTGATCTCGGACGTAGGGATGTTGGATCGGAACATGGTTCACCTCGACGATAAAGCGGTTTGCCCAGTGTAGCAGAGTTTCCCCGCGTTGGATTAAGAATTCGGTGAGATTTGCGATTATCCCCCTGGGGCTTCCGATTGATTTTCGCAAATTGTCGTTGCGAGGCGCCAGAGGCATAGAAGCAATCTCCTCGCCAGCCGGGAGCGACGTTGGAGACGCGCGTCAGGGTTCGGGGGTGAAATCAGGGTCTTCGAGCAGCGGCTCTTCGGTGGCGGCGGGTTCTTCGGTCATGGCTGGCGCGTCGGAGGGAGTGGGCGAGGCGCTCGCGCCGGGGGCGGGCGTGGGAGCCGGGCCGCCGCGCTGGGTCTCCACCCAGACGGAGGAGCCGTCGCTGGAGATTTCGATCCAGCCGTTCGCGTCGGTGCGGAGAAGCGTGCGCCCGCCCGCCGCGTCGAGCGCGGACTGGGAGGGGAGTCCCAGCAGGTTGTCGGCGGAGACGCTCAGGACGACAACCTGCGGGTTGAGAAAATTGATCCACTCGGCGGGGTTGGTCTGCGCCATGCCGGAATCGGCGAGCAGGAGCGCGGTGATGGGCGGCAGGGATTCGTCCGCTTGCAGTTTGGCGAGCGCGTCGAAACTCATGCCGACCGGGAGCAGGACGCGGAAGCCGCCGTATTCCAGCAGCAGGACCGCGCCGCGTTCGTCCGCGTAGAGGACGGTGAGGACGGCCCCGCCGCCGAGGTCCAGTTTCTGTCCCGCCGCGGCCCGCGTCACCGGGACCTGATGGCTGGTCAGCCAGGCATTGAGCGACCGCGCCGGGTACGAGGCTTCCACGTTTCCCGCCCACAGCGCGTTCGCGGGCGGATAGCGCTCGACCAGCCGCGGCAGCGCGGCGACCTGGTTTTCCCGCGTGGACGCGACGATCAGCCAGTCCAGTTTGCGGTTGGTCAGGGGCAGCCGCCCGCCGAGTTGGCTCGAAAGTTGCGAGAGGCTTTCCCCGCCGTTGATCAGCGCCGTGTCGCCGTTGGGCGTCTCGATGAGGATGGCGTCCGAGGCGTTGACGTCGAGGAAGGTGATGTGGAGTTTCCCGTCTGGCAGGGACAGGACCGCGCGCCAGACGAAGATGGCGAGGAGCGTCAGCGCGGCGATCACGCCCCAGGTGGGGATCTTGGGGAGACGCGTTTTCAGCGACGCGAAAAATTCCCTGAGCGGGACGCGGCCGACGGTCAGGCTGAGAAGCGCCGCGTACCAGGCGAAGACGCCCCAGAGGGGGAAGTCCACCGAAATTGCCGCGCCCGGTACGCCTCCGAAGAAGTCCACCATGCGGATGGTGTACGCCACGAACGGCCAGGCCGCGAAGGCCGCCAGTTGCCCGAGCGGGAGGAAGATCATGCCGAGGATGTCGGCCAGCCCGCCGAGGATCATCACCGCGGGTTGGACGGGGAGGATGAACGGGTTGGCGATGAACGAGATGAGCGAGAGGCGGTTGAAATGATAGGCCATGATCGGGAGGGTGGTGATCTGCGCGGCGAGGGTGAGGAGGAAAAAATCGGTGATGACGGACGACAGGCTTTCGACGGTCGAGGAGCGGAAGTTGAGTTTTGAAAGCAGTCGCCCGGTCAGAGCAGAGAGGGGTTCGCCGTAAAGGATGAGGCCGAGGGTGGCGAAGAAGGAGAGTTGAAAGCCGACATCCTGGGTGTAGTAGGGATTATACAGGCACATGCCGGCCCCGGCCGCGAAGAGCGTGACGAGACCGTCCTGGCGGCGGCCGAAGTGACGGGCGAAGAGCGCGGTCACGCCCATGACGGCGGCGCGTACCACGGCCGCGTCCGCGCCGACGAGCAGGGTGTAGAAGACGATGCCGATCCCCGCGACGACCGCGCCGCGCCGCGGGCCGAAGGCGCGTCCGAAGAGCGAGAGGAAGATGGCGGCGATGATGGCGATGTTGAATCCCGAAATGGCGATGATGTGCGATGTGCCGGTGTTCTTAAAGTCCTGCTGCAAATCGTCGGGCAGGCCGCTGTCCACGCCGAGGAGGATGCCCGCCAGGAGCGAGGCCTCGGGGTCGGGGAAGACGCGATAGACGGTGGCGAGTGCGTAGTTCTTGAGACGGTACAACCCGTCGGCGAAGAGGTTGCCTTTTTTCCCCGGCAGGCGCGTCGCTTCGGCGCCGCTCATGGTGGAGTAGACGCCTTCGCGGGCGAGGTAATCGCGGTAGGAGAAATCTTCGTTTTCGGAGGGGGTCTTCAGTTTCCCGCGCAGGCGGACGATTTCGCCGTAAAAATAGTCTTCGTTGGGATCCACGCGGGCGAGGAGCAGGCCGTCCACGGGCAGGTCGTTCCCGTCGCCGGTGTCTATGCCGGTGGCGCGGACGCGCAGGTTGGCGTAGGTGTCGCGGCGGTCTGGAAGTTCGGTCACCCATCCCGTGACGCGGACGTCGTAGTCGCGGTCGTTGTACCAGCCGAGGTCGAACGCGTCGAAGACCGGGACGGCGGCCTGGTAACGCGCCGCGCCGAGGAAGATGACGACGAGAAAGACGGTCACGGCTGCGAGGTCGCGGGCGAGCGTCTCCATTTCGAGGGAGCGGACGAGGAAGCGCCAGATCAGTCCCAGCGCGAGGGCCGTCCCGGCCAGGGCGAGCCAGACCGAAAGCGGGAGGGATACCGCGTCGGCGAGGGCGGTGCCCGCCAGGAAGGCGATTGAAACCAGGAGGAGGGGACGCGACAGGGACATGGCTGTTATTGTAGCAGAAATGCCCTTACGCTTGCGCCTGGCGTAAGTTAGGCGAATTTGTCTGAGTTATTCGTGCTCTGTTGCAAACGCTTTAACAGTCTGTTGCTGCGAGCGGAGCGATCGCGCAGCATCCCGTAGGGAAGCAGTCCTCCGGCCTGCGAGGAGAGCGCTTTGACGTCTCTGGCGTCTCGCATCCAAATGATGAAAATTTGGAATCCCGAAGTTCTACTTCGGGAAAGCCGCAAGTAGAACTTGCGGAATCCTTTTTATTTTCATATCGGCGAGACTGCTTTCTTGAAGAAAACCGGGTTCTGTGTTTCAATCAGATGACATGACCGAAAAACTCATCCTCGTCACCGGCGCGACCGGCTATGTGGGCGGACGGCTGGCGCCGCGCCTGCTGGACGCCGGCTACCGCGTCCGCTGTCTCGTGCGCGACCCGTCGCGGCTGGAGGGCTTCGCGTGGGCGAAACGCGTGGAAGTCGTCGCGTGCGACCTGAGCGATCCCGACCTCGCCGCGCAGGCGATGCGCGGCGTCTCGGCCGCGTATTATCTCATCCACGGTCAGCAGGGCGGACGCGGCAGCGCCGAATACGACCTGCAACTGGCGCGCAACTTCGCCTCGGCCGCGGAACGGGCGGACGTGGAGCGCGTCATCTATCTCGGCGAACTGGTGGACCCGACCGCGCGCCTCTCGCCGTACCTGCGTTCGCGCCACGAGACCGGCTCGCAACTGCGCTACAGCCACGTCCCGGTGACGGAATTCCGCGCCGGCATGATCGTCGGCTCCGGCTCGGCGCTGTTCGAGATGGTGCGCTATCTCACCGAGCGCGAGCCGGTGCTGGTTTGTCCCGCCTGGTTCTTTTCGCAGGCGCAGCCCATCGCCATCCGCGACGCGCTCTCGTATCTCATCGCCGCGCTGGACGTCCCCGAATCCGTCGGCCGCGTCATCGAGATCGGCGGGCCGACGCGTCTCACCTACGCGGAGATGCTGCTCGGTTACGCCCGCGAGCGCGGACTGAAGCGGCGCCTCATCCGCACGCCGGTTTACGCGCCGCGGCTTTCGGCGTATTGGGTACACATGGTCACGCCGATCCACTGGCGTATCGTGCTGCCGCTCATCGAGGGACTGCGCGCCAACCTCATCGTCCGGGACGAGGCCGCGCAGCGGCTCTTCCCGCGCATCCAGCCGATGGACTTTCGGACCGCCGTCCGCCTCGCGCTGGGACGCATCCAACGCGACGACGTGGAGACCTCCTGGTCCGACGCGCTGGTCACCGTGATGGGCAACGTCAAGCCGTACGAGTTCACCGTCGAAGAGGGCATGTTCATCGAGAGGCGGCAAATGCTGACCGACCTGCCGCCCGAAACCGTCTTCCGCTCCTACACGGGGATCGGCGGCGAGCGCGGCTGGCTCTTCATGGACTGGTCGTGGTCCCTGCGCGGCTGGCTGGACAAACTCGTGGGCGGCGTGGGACTGCGGCGCGGCCGCCGTCACCCCGACGAGATCCGCTCCGGCGAGTCGCTCGATTTCTGGCGCGTGGAGCAGGTGGAGCCCGGCCGTCTCATGCGGCTGCGCGCCGAGATGAAACTGCCGGGCAAGGCCTGGCTCCAGTTTACGTCAGCGCCGCGCGAGGGCAAAACCCTGCTCGCCGTCGACGCGTATTTCGCGCCGCACGGCTTCTTCGGCTTCGTTTATTGGTACGCCATGTGGCCGTTCCATAAATTCATCTTCGACGGATTGATGCGCGGCGTCGCCTCGCGGGCGCGCATGTTGGCGCGCTGACCGGATACCGCGGCATGCTCATCCTCGTCACCGGCGCGACCGGCTACATCGCCAGCCGCCTCATCCCCCGACTTTTGGAACGCGGCTGCCGCGTCCGCGCTTTGGCGCGCGACCCGCGTCGGCTCGACGGGCGCGGCTGGCCCCGCTTCGTCGAGATTTTCCCCGGCGACGTGACGGACGCGGCCAGCCTCGCGCCCGCGCTGGAGGGAGTCCACACCGCCTACTATCTCATCCACAACATGTCCAGCGGGCGCGGCTACACGGAGAGGGAACTCGAAGGCGCGCGCAACTTCGCCGCGGCGTGCGAGGCGGCGGGCGTGAGGCACATCATCTACCTCGGCGGGCTGGCCGACCCCGAACAGCGCCTCGCGCCGCACATGCGTTCGCGCATCGAGACGGGACGCGTCCTGCGCGAGGGCAGAGTCCCCGTCACCGAGTTCCGCGCGGGCGTCATCGCCGGGGCGGGCAGCATCTCCTTCGAGATGATCCGCTTCGTCGTCGGGCTGTTTCCGCTCATCCCGGGCCCGATGTGGCTGCGCAACAAGTCCCAGCCCATCGCCGTCCAAAACGTGATTGACTACTTGCTCGCCGCGCTCGACAACCCAGGCGGGCAGGGACAGGCCTTCGAGATCGGCGGCCCCCGCGTCGCCACCTACGGCGAGTTGATGTTGCGTTTCGCGCGCCTGTGCGGACTGAAACGCCGCCTGCTGCTGCTGCCCGGACTCCCGGTCTGGTTCATGGCGTTCGGCATCGGCCTGGTGACGCCCGTCCCGCGCCGCATCGCCTATGCCCTCGTCGGCGGACTCTCCAGCGACAGCCTCGTTCTCCATCCCGAGGCCCTGCGCGTCTTCCCCGAAGTGGCTCTCGTGGACTTCGACTCCGCCGCCCGCGCCGCGCTGGACGAACTGCATCCCTCCCGCGTCGAGCGCGTCTGGACTCCGGGCAGGCGCGTCGGCTCGCTCAGGCACGAGGGATTCTTCATTTTGCATCGCGCCGTCCCGGCTGGCGGCGAATTCCGCAACGACCTTCAATTGCCGGGCTGGGAAATCGAACTGCGGGATTCCCAGCGAAGCCTGCTTCATCGTTCCCGTCCATGCGGCGAGGAGTGGATCGAGCAGGGCGTCGCGGACCGCGGTATCGTCACAACTTATTTCTTCGCCCCGCGCGGCTTCGGCGGATTTCTCTACTGGTATTTTCTGTATCCGTTTCGCGTTATCTTTTTTCGCGGACTCGCCAGACGGGTTCAAAGAATCAAATGAACAGACCCATCTCGCCCTTCAGCCTTCTTCTTTCTGCTTTCATCTTTTTTCTCGCGCTCTTTCTCTTCGCGTTTCTCGTTCCTCTCCCCATACCGCCCTATCTCGACTTCCAGGTTCTCTATCACGCGGACCTCGGCCTCTTGCGCGGCGTCCCTCTTTACGACCGCGCCGGCCAGGCCGGGATGATCGCCGGGCTCGCGGGCGTCGCGGCCGACCAGGTCTTTGTGTTGCCGTTTCCCTATCCGCCCTGGTACGCGCTCGTCACGCTTCCACTGGCCCTGCTTCCAATCGAAGTTGCCGCGCGCCTGTGGTTTGGACTCAACCTGTCCATGCTGATGACCTCCGTCTGGCTGCTGACCGACGGCTGGAGAGCGTCTCCTCGCCTCGCGTCCTTTTTGGCCGCCATCGTTTTCGTTCCCGTCCTCGGCGGTCTCTACGTCGGACAGTTCGTCTTTCCCGTTTTGCTCGGCGCTGCGTTGACGACGTACGCGCTCCGCCGCGAGAACGCGGCCCTGACCGGGCTCGCCGCCGCCTTCCTGACCTTTAAGCCGCATCTCGGCGGAGCCATCGCCGGCGCGGTCCTTTTCTGGCTTTTCCTCCGCCGCGACGACTTCTCCCGCCGCGCGCTCAGGGCCATTCTCCTCGCCGCCGGCCTCCTTTTTATTTCCGGCTTCCTCGCCGACCCTCGCTGGCCTGTAAGTTATCTCCATTCCCTCTTTGGATTTCGCAACCTGCCCGGCGTCTCCTCCTGCGAACTGTGCGCCAGCCTCCCTGTTGGACTCGTGGCCCTCGCCGCCGGCCGCGCCGACATTGGCCCGGCGCTTCCGCTTGGCGCGGCCTTGTTCGTCGGCCTCTTCGTGGCCCTGGTTCTGTTCCGCCGCGAGGTCTTCCGCGCGCCGGCAGCGCTTGTGGCCGCGTCCAGCCTGGTCACCTTGCTCGCGGATCCTTACTTGTTCAATTATGACTTCGTCCTTCTGCTCGTACCATTGTTCTTTCTCGCCTGGTCTGCCCGCCGCATGGACTGGCTCTGGCTGGCCCTCGTTTATTTTTTCCCCTTGCTTCTTTTAGCCTTGCTCGGACGCGGCGCGAATCTGTTTCTGCCGCTGGCGGCGCTGGCGCTTTTATTTTTGCAAATCACGCGCGCCCGTCCCATTGACGTTTCCCCGCGCCCGGCATAAAATGGCGTCACAATCGAATACGGTCAGTCTGCGGCGAAGTTGGTGCAAATCCAACGCTGTCCCGCAACTGTGAGTTCCTCTTCACTGATCACCGATCACTGGAACAAGTCAGGTCGCCCGCAATTGGCCGGTTCTACCACACTCTCGCGGAAAGGAGGTGGAGGACAGGCCCGCCCGGAATGCCTCTCCCAACCTCCCCAGCCCATGCTGGGGATTTTGATTCAAACTACAAAAAGACCTGACTTGGAGATTCACTCATGCTTCGAAAAATGCTTTTTATCGTCCTCCTCGCCGCGTTGACGCTCGCGGCGTGCGCGCCCGCCGTCCCGTCGAAGGGCGCGGCGGGGATCGCGCTCACCGACGGCCTCGGCCGCGAGGTCAAGTTGGAATCGCCCGCGCAGCGCGTCGTCTCGCTGGCGCCGTCCAATACCGAAATCCTGTTCGCGCTCGGCGCGGGGGACCGGGTCGTGGGACGCGACGAGGCCTCGGATTATCCCGAAGCGGCGCTCGCCCTGCCCACCGTCGGCGGTTGGAGCGGGTTCAGCGCCGAGGCCATCGTGGCGCTCAAACCCGACCTCGTGCTGGCCGCCGAGATCAATTCGCCCGAACTGGCGGCGCAACTCGAGAAACTCGGCGTGACGGTGTATTATCTCTCGAACCCGAAGACGCTCGAAGACTTGTATAAGAACATCGAGATCGTCGCTACGCTGACGGGGCGCGACCCGTCGAAGTTGACCGACTCGCTTAAGGCGCGCGTGGCCGCGGTGGACGAGAAGATCGCGCCGCTCAGCGAGAAACCCGCGGTGTTCTACGAGGTGGACGCGACCGACCCGTCGAAGCCCTGGACTTCGGGCCCCGGCACGTTCATTGATCTTTTGATCACGCGCGCCGGCGGCGTGAACGTGGTCTCGCTGGCGGGCATCGCCGAGCCGTATCCGCAGATCAGCCTCGAGCAGTTGGTGGTGGCCCCGCCCGACATCATCATCCTCGGCGACTCGAATTACGGCGTCACCCCCGAAGCGGTCAAGACGCGCCCAGGCTGGGAAACGCTGGCCGCTGTGGTCAATGGGAAGGTCTTCCCGTTTGACGATAACCTGGTCTCCCGTCCCGGCCCGCGCCTGGTGGACGGCCTCGAAGCGCTGGCGCGTTTGCTTCATCCAGAGGCCTTTAAGTAGACAGGTACAAAGTACACAGGTAAACAGGTCGCGCGTTTCCTTGTTTACCTGTGTACGCTCTACAAGCATAACTCGCAACTCGCATCACTGATGACTGATCACGCTCACTGACAACTGACCACCGAATGTCCCGCCCTCTCCTCCTCTCCCTCGCCCTTCTCGCCGCGGCGCTGATTCTCAGCCTCGCGGTCGGTTCCGTGTTCATCCCTCCCGATGAACTCTGGAAGATTCTGCGCGGCGCGGGCGAGTCTACTTTCGCGGTCATCCTTTGGAACATCCGCCTGCCGCGCACGGCGTTGATCGCGCTGGCGGGCGCGGCGCTGGGCGGGAGCGGCGCGGCGTATCAGGGACTCTTCCGCAACCCGCTGGCGGACCCGTTCCTCATCGGCGTCGCTTCGGGCGCGGGGCTGGGCGCGGTCCTCGCGATGAGCATCCGCTGGCCGTACTCGTTCTGGGGATTGATGGCGGTCCCGCTGGCGGCGTTCCTCGCCGCGCTGCTCACCGTGTTCCTCGTCTATCAACTGGCGCGCGTCGGGCGCACCGTCCCGACCACCAACCTGATTTTGGCGGGCGTGGCGTTCTCCTCCTTCGCCACCTCCCTGACCTCGTTCCTGATGATCCGCTCGACGAACGAAGTGCGCCGCGCGCTCGGCTACCTCCTCGGCGGGATCAGCCTGACGGGCTGGGACGCCGTCCTCAGCCTGCTTCCGTATCTCGCCCTCGGGCTGGGCGGACTGCTCCTCAGCGGGCAGGCGCTCAACCTGCTGCAATTCGGCGACGACCAGGCGCAGCAGATGGGACTCAACGTGACGCGCGCCCGCGCCTTCATCCTCGCCGCCGCCTCCCTGACGACGGCTGCCGCGGTGGCTTTCGCGGGGATCATCGGCTTCATCGGACTCGTCGTCCCGCACATCGTCCGCATCTGGTTCGGCGCGGACTACCGACGCGTGGTCCCGCTCTCGGTCCTTGGCGGCGCGTCGGCGCTGCTCCTCTCCGACGTGATCGCGCGCGTCGTCCTCGCGCCGCAGGAATTGCCCGTCGGGATCGTCACCGCGCTGGTCGGCGCGCCGTTCTTCCTGTGGGTGCTACGCCGCGCGAAGAATCAGGGGTATTGGTGAGCGGGCAATGGTAATGTTGGGGCGGACACCCAGGGCAGTCACGCAGGACTGCCCCTACGCGTCCGCCCAGGACAGTCACGGTGGTGAATTATGTTACGAATAGAAAACCTTTCTGTCTCATATAACTCCCGTGAAATTTTGCACGGCGTCTCCCTCGACGTGCAATCGGGTGAACTGCTGGCGTTGATCGGGCCGAACGGCGCGGGCAAATCCACGCTGATACGCGCGGTCAGCGGCGTGATCCCCTCCTCGGCGGGACGCGTCCGCGCCAACGGCGACGACTTCCACGCGCTGACGCCCATCCAGCGGGCGAGGTACATCGCGGTTGTCCCGCAGGCCATCTCGCTCCCGCCTGCCTTCAGCGTCTGGGAGACGGTCTTGATGGGACGGACGCCGCACCTGGGATTCCTCGGTCACGCCTCCCGCGCGGACGAGGAACTGGCGCGGCGCGCCCTCGAACGCGTCCATGCGGAGGGACTCGCCGAGCGGCGCGTCGGCGAATTGTCGGGCGGCGAAAGCCAGCGTGTGCTGTTGGCGCGGGCATTGTGCCAGTCCACGCCCATCCTGCTGTTGGACGAACCGACCGCGCACCTCGATTTGCAGTACCAGGTCAGCCTGCTGGAGTTGACGCGGAAACTCGTCCGCGAAGATAATCTCGCCGTGCTGGTCGCCCTCCACGATCTCAACCTCGCGGCGCGTTACGCGGACCGCGTCGCGCTGATGGTGGACGGACGCATCGCCGCGCTGGGCTCCCCGCGCGAGGTGTTGACTCCCGAACTGATCTCCCGCGCCTACGGCCTGCCCGTGGAAGTGGTGCAGCATCCGCTGTTCGAGTCCCCGCTGGTTTTGCCGCGCTGAAGTCGAGCGGATGAGGGGCGACACCGCCGAGTCGTCTGTGGGAAAATCCGCCGCAGAAGTAAGATACCCCCCTCGTCTTCCCATCGTTAACAAAGAAAAGCGAGTTGAAGATAACGCGGAAAGGCGCGAGATGATTACACTTTACCGGGAAGAGACCAGTCCGCAAGCCGACGCCATCGAGGCGGAATTCCGCGATATGGCGTTGGGATACGACCGCGTGGTCGTCGGGCGGACGGAGGCCGAGAAATTGTTCGGCGCGGGGACGGCTTTGCCCGTGATCACGAACAACGAGCGGACGGTCAGCGGCGAGGCCATCCCGGCCTACATCAGGGAGTTGGGGAAATTATGGGAGGACTGGCAGAAGTTCCAGGGCGATTACTGCTACGTGGACGAAGACGGGGAGACGTGTTAAGTCCGCGCCGCCCTATCCGCGCGCGAAGTAAACGACGGAAATGATCACGCCGATCGTCACCACCGTCCACCTCAGCGTGGAGGGTTTGACGCGCCCGGCCAGTTTCCCGCCGAGAATCCCACCGAGGAGCGCGCTGACCATCATCACGAGCGCCAGCGGCCAGACGACCTTCCCCGAAAAGACGAAGAAGAGCGCGGCTGCCGTGTTGACCGCAAAGGCGACGGCCTGTTTGAGGGCGTTGAGACGCGTCAGCGAATCGTCGAGGGTCAGGCCGAGGGCCGAGAGGACGACGACGCTCAGTCCCGCGCCGAAGTAGCCGCCGTAGACGGAGGCGATCCCGACCGCCAGCGGGGCGGCGTCCGGGGAGGCCGCGCCCGCGCGAGGTCGGGCGAGGCGGCGCGTCATCCAACTGCGGACGGGGTCCTGGACCGCGAGCAGTCCCGAAGCGAGGAGGATCAGCCAGGGGATGAGGTCGGTAAAGAGTTTTTCGCCGGTCTGCAGGAGCAGCCAGCCGCCGAAGACGCCGCCGAGAACGGCCGCGGGCAGGACGGCCCGGAGACGTTTGGCCTGGCCCTGCAGGTCCGCTTTTTGCGCCAGCGTCCCGCCGAGGTAGCCGGGACAGAGCGCCACCGTGTTGGTGACGTTGGCGGAGACGGCCGGGATGCCCAGCGCGACCAGCACGGGGAAGGTGATGAGCGTCCCGCCGCCGGCGAGGGCGTTGACCGCGCCCGCGGCCACGGCAGCCAGCGCGGCGAGGAGGAATTGGAGGAGGGTGGGCATAGGGCAAGTATACTTTGGGGGGGTGGTAATTGGAGATTGGTGATTGGTGATTGGTAATTGGTAATTGGTAATTGGAGAGGCGTTCGCCGGTTTTATCGCGTTTTTTCTTGACTCCCCTCCCCCTCCCGCGTATAATCCCCGCCATCCGAGAGTAGTAAGCGGTCTGTTGACTGATAGAGAAGAAGGTCATTGGCTGGAAACCTTCACAGCAAACCGCCGCCGAAGTCGCTTGGACGCATCCGCTGAAGAACGTCGGCGCCGCCGATCACTAGACCAGCGCGGGTCAGCCCGTTACAGCATTCGAGAGCGTTGTTGAAACTAGCCAACCAGCCAACCAGCAAACCAGCGAACTAGCAAACTAACAACGAACTGAGGTGGTACCGCGGAGCCGTCGCTTCGTCCTCTTGTTGGACGAGGCATTTTATTTTAAGAGAGCAGAGAGTGGAGAACAGAGAGCAGTCTCTGTCCCTGACTACTCTCTACTCACTACTCTCTACTCTCTAATCATCTACTCTCTCCCATCAAGGAGCAACCATGACCAAACACGAACTCCCGAAAGCCTACGACTTCAAATCCACCGAGCCGCGCGTCTACGCGATGTGGGAGGCGGGCGGCTACTTCCAGCCGTGGAACGACCCGCGCAAGCCGGGCTTCGACCCGTCCGTCAAGCCGTTCGTCATCTCGATCCCGCCGCCGAACGTCACCGGCGAACTGCACCTCGGTCACGCCATGTTCGTCAGCATGGAAGACCTGATGATCCGCTACCACCGCATGAAAGGGATTCCCGCTCTCTGGGTTCCCGGCGCCGACCACGCCGGCATCGCCACGCAGTTGCAGGTGGAGAAGATGCTGCTCCGCACCGAGGAACGGACGCGCGAGGAGATCGGCCGCGAGGAATTCGTCCGCAAAACGTGGGATTGGAAGAAGAAGTACGGGAGCATCATCACGAATCAGATTCGCCGCCTCGGCGCCTCCTGCGACTGGACGCGCGAACGCTTCACCCTCGACGAGGGGCTGTCGCGCGCGGTGCGCGAGGCCTTCGTCCGCCTCTTTGAAAAGGGACTGATCTACCGCGGCCCGCGTCTCATCAACTGGTCGCCGGGCCTCAAAACCGCCGTCTCCGACCTCGAAGTGGAGTACAACGAGGAAGACGCGACGTTGTATTATTTCAAATATATGATCGCACCGGAGACCCCCCTCCGTCTCCCCCCATCTTCAGAGAAAATAGGGGGAGAGAAAGAGGGGGGCGGCGAATACATCCCCGTCGCCACCATCCGCCCCGAGACCATCCTCGGCGATACGGCGGTGGCCGTCCATCCCGACGACGAGCGCTACAAGCAATTCATCGGGCGCAAAGTCATCGTGCCGATCCTCGGACGCGAGATTCCCGTCATTGCCGACGAGTACGTGTCGCGCGAGTTTGGCACGGGCGCGCTCAAGATCACGCCCGGTCACGACCCGAACGACTACGCCATCGCCCAGCGTCACAACCTGCCGATCGTGTCCATGCTCGACGCGGAGGCAAAGGTCAACGAAAACGGCGGCCCGTACGCGGGTCAGGACCGCTTCGAGGCGCGGAAGAATCTCTGGGCCGACATGAAAGCCGCAGGACTCGTCATCAAGACCGAGCCGTATCGGACGTCCATCCCGCGCTCGCAGCGCGGCGGGGAGATCGTCGAGCCGATGATCTCCACCCAATGGTTCGTGAAGATCGAACCGCTGGCGCGGGCCGCGCTCGAAGCCGTGCGCGACGGACGCATCCGCATCATCCCCGCGCATTTCGAGAAGGTGTATTTCAACTGGCTGGAGAACATCAAGGACTGGTGCATCAGCCGCCAACTTTGGTGGGGACACCGCATCCCGGTCTGGTACTGCCCCGACGGCCACATGACCTCGACGCGCGAAGACCCGACGGCGTGCGCGACCTGCGGCTCGACTCAACTGACTCAGGACGAAGACGTGCTGGACACCTGGTTCTCATCGGGACTGTGGCCGTTCTCCACGCTCGGCTGGCCGGAGGAGACTCCCGACCTGAAATATTTCTACCCCACCTCCTACATGGAGACCGGCTACGACATCCTGTTCTTCTGGGTGGCGCGCATGATCATGATGGGACTGGAGTTTACCGGCGAAGCGCCGTTCCATACCGTGTACCTGCACGGGCTGATCCGCGACGAACACGGTAAGAAGATGAGCAAGTCGTTCGGCAACGTGTTGGATCCGCAGATCGTGATGGACGAACTCGGCACGGACGCGCTGCGCTTCACGCTGTTGGTGGGGTCCACGCCCGGCAACGACATGAACCTGTCGGTGAAGAAGGTGGAGGCCAACCGCAACTTCGCCAACAAACTGTGGAACGCGGGAAGGTTTGTGATCAATGCGATTGCAGGGATTGGAGAACAGAGAACAGAGAACAGTACCACCCATCTGCTCTCCAGCAACTACTCTCTCGCGGACAGTTGGATCTGGGCCAAACTCCAGCGCCTCATCCGCGACGTGGAGCGGCTCTTCCAAAACTTCCAATACGGTCAGGCCGGACAGTTGATCTACGACTTCTTCTGGTCCGATTTCGCAGACTGGTATTTGGAGATCGCGAAGGGACAGGTGCAGAGAGAAGAGAGCAGAACGCAGACGGCAGAGACGCTGGCGCGAGCGCTCGACATTTCCCTGCGGCTGCTCCATCCCTTCACGCCGTTTGTGACCGAGGAGATTTGGGGACACCTGCGCCAGGCGATCCTCGAATCTCCGATCTCGCGTCTCGCCTCCGACTGGCCCGAGGCGTTGATCGTCGCCCGCTGGCCCGAGCCGCGCGAAGCGGAAGGCTGGGAGGACGCGAAGGTCGCCGACTTCGAGTTGATCCAGGATATCGTCCGCTCCATCCGCAACCTGCGCGCCGAGAAGAACGCGCCCATGTCGAAGAAACTGGCCGCGACCATCGTCGGCGGCGCGAAGACCGAATTGTTGAAGAGTCAGTCGGAAGTTATCGCCTCCCTCGCGGGTTTGGACTACTCTCTGCTCTCTGTGCTCCCCTCACTCGCTTCCAAACCTGACGGCGCGGCGACTCTCGTGGTTGGTTCTGTGGAAATCCACATTTCACTCGCGGGCATGGTGGACGAATCCGCTGAACGCGAACGCCTGGCGAAGGAACTCGCCGAGGCGGAGAGTCAGATCGCCCGCCTCGAAAAACTGCTCTCCAGCGACTTTGCGAACAAGGCTCCCGCCGCCGTCGTCCAGAAGGAACGGGACAAACTGGCGACGTTCAAAGAGTCCGCCGCGAAGTTGAAGGCGCAGTTGGGATAATTCAAAAACTTCCGAGATTTCGGTCTCGGAAGTTTTTATTTTGGAGGGTTCAAAATCTGCTCGCTATCTCATAGTTCAGAACGCGCTAAAAATCAACGCGTAGGCGACGTTCTCTAACGTCGTCCCTGCGCAAGGGAGCGCACGCTATACGATCGATCTACATAGGCTTCGATCGCCGCGCGAAACGGCTCAAGATTTTGATCGAACTTCATACCATTCCCTGATTTTTACCCAGCGCAACCACACTTCCATTTCGCCGTTGTCGTCTGCGCGCTCGATTCCTGTTTCAATGGCAAAGCGCGCCGCCGCGTTCAATTTTCTCCAATGCTCTTCCAGCGTCATGGCGCGCAGCTCCTGCCGCTCGATCTCCTCCACGGCCTTCCAGCGGTCCCGCAAATGGAAACGGATCTCGTCCCTGTTCATCGGCCCAATTATAGCATCGGGATGGGTCGGGCTGCCAATCCGACTTACTGCGATAAAATAGGAACATCCGTCCCTTCCAAATCATTTCCCCGAGGCTCCCATGAAACCAGAAAAGAAACTTGCCCAACTCAAAGCCCTGCTCGCCGAAGCCGGCGACCTCAACCAGGCCACAGCCGTCCTCAGCTGGGACCAGGCCACCTACATGCCCGCAGGCGGCGCGCCCGCCCGCGGACGTCAAATGGCGACGCTCGCGAAAGTGGCGCAGGAAAAATTCACCGACAAAAAGATCGGCAGACTGCTCGACGACCTCCGTCCCTACGAAGAAAGCCTGCCCTACGACTCGGACGACGCCTCCCTCCTCCGCGTGACGCGGCGCGACTACGAACGCGCCCTCAAAGTCCCGCCCAATTTCCTCGCCGAACTCAACATCCACGGCGCGGAGACGTACCAACTCTGGACCCAGGCGCGTCCCGCCAACGACTTCGCCCGCGTCCGCCCGAACCTCGAGCGGACTCTCGACCTCAGCCGCCGCCTCGCCGACTTCTTCCCCGGCTACGAGCACATCGCCGACCCGCTCATTGACTTCGCCGACTACGGGATGAAGGCCGCCTCCGTCCGCGCGCTGTTCGCGGAGTTGCGCGCCGAGCTCGTCCCCATCGTCAAAGCCGTCACGTCGCAGCCTCCCGCGGACGATTCCTGCCTGCGCAAGCATTATCCCGAAGCGGAGCAACTTAAATTCGGCGAATACATCGTCCGCCAACTCGGCTACGATTTTAAGCGCGGCCGCGTGGACAAGACCCACCATCCCTTTATGACCTCGTTCTCCATCGGCGACGTCCGCATCACCACGCGCGTCAAGGAGAATTTCCTCGGCGAGACGCTGTTCAGCAACATCCACGAATCGGGACACGCGATGTACGAACAGGGCAACGATCCCGTCCACGAAGGGACCCCGCTGGCAGGTGGGACGAGCGCAGGCGTCCACGAGAGTCAGTCGCGGCTGTGGGAAAACATCGTCGGGCGCAGCCGCGAGGCGTGGGAGTATTTCTATCCCAAACTCCAGGCGCAGTTCCCCGACCAGCTCAAGGGCGTCCCGCTCGACGAATTCCACCGCGCCATCAACAAGGTGGAGAAGTCGCTCATCCGCACCGACGCCGACGAGGTGACTTATAACCTGCACGTGATGCTGCGCTTCGACTTCGAACTGCAACTGCTGGAAGGGACTCTCTCCGTCCGCGACCTGCCCGAAGCCTGGCATGAACGCTTCGAGTCTGACCTTGGAATCGTCCCGCCCAACGACAGCGACGGCGTCCTCCAGGATGTACATTGGTACGGCGGGATCGTCGGCGGCGCGTTCCAGGGATACACGCTCGGCAACGTGATGAGCGCGTTGTTCTACAACGCGGCGCTCAAGGCGCATCCCGAAATCCCAGACGAAATGCGGCAGGGAAAATTCGAGACTCTGCACAACTGGCTCATCCAAAACATCTACCGCCACGGACGCAAGTACGCCGCCCCCGAACTGGTCGAGCGCGTCACCGGCGGCGGGTTGACCATCCAGCCGTATATCCAATATCTCAAGAGCAAGTACGACAAGTTGTATAGTCTGTAGTAACGAAATGCCCCCGAAATTCGGGGGCATCGCTTTTGGAAGGCGTTTACGGAACGCAGTCCTAAAGGACACATCCCTACGGGATGTAGTACTCGACGATCAACTGTGGGCGGGAGGCGAAAGGCGCGTTCCCGCTGAACAGGCTGAGATAGTTTGCGATGGCGTTGTTGTTGTCGTCCAGTTTGAAGCGCAGGCGAACTTGCGTGATGCCGCCGGCGGTCGCCAGTTTGTTGACGAAGTTCCCGGCGCCGGTCAGGTTGAGACTGTACCACCCGCCAACGAGAGGCGGTTTGAGCGGGCCGACGGTCTTATTGGCGGCAGTCTGGAAATCGGCGGCTTGCAGGGCGGAAGTCCCAAACATTCCTTTCTTCACGTCAGCCATGAAACCCTGGAAGGCGTTGACCGGGTTTCCGCCGCCGGTCACGCCCTGGCGCTTGACCTTGAGAGTGACTTTGGTGATGACGGCGTTATCGGGCAGGCTGGAGGTGTTGAACGACAGGATGGCGCGGTACTGCTTCCTGGCCGCGTCGTCGCCGAGGCGGAAGGCGGTGGCGGCGGAGTTGAACGTCCCGCCTTTGTTACTGGTCTCGGAGGATTCGAGGACCCAGCCGTCCTGCGCGCCGGCCGAGCGGAAGGTCCGACTGTACTGCTCCAATTCGAACGAGCCAATGTCGCAACGTACGCCCTGCGGACGGATGATCCCGCGCTGGTCATCGGTGGGACAGCCCGTGTTTGTGCCAGCGTCTATGGCAGGCGAGCCAGCTTGGAGCGCGTGAGTTAACATGTTCCCGCCATTGTTTTGTAATGCTCCCAGCAAGGGGTCCTGTCCGACAATATCGCCGTTCACGCCATTAGTCAATCCACAGGCATTTGCGTTATCCTCAATCAGGTTGTAATTTGACGATCCTTCTATCGTTGCGCTAATTGCATTTACACAATCTCCTCCACCAGCGCTGTTGGCGATTAGCGTGTTGTATAATCTGGGGTGGCTGTCATGGATGTTATACATACCGCCGCCGCTATTTGTGTTGGCGAGATTGTCGCTGAAGGTGACATTGGTCAGGATAGGATAGCTGCTATCGGTATTAAACATGCCGCCGCCATAGCTGTTTTCCGCGCTGTTGCCGCTGATGGTCACATTGGTCAGCGTGGGGTTGCTGCCATTGTTATATATACCGCCGCCGCCAAGCATGAAATCGGCATTATTGTCGCTGATGGTCGAGTTGGTAATATATGGCGTGCCTCCATCGTGATACAGACCGCCTCCCGCGGAGCTTGCGCTGTTGTTTATCACGCTTGTTCGAAGCATGGTGTAGGGATAAAGGTAACTATAAACTCCGCCGCCGAATTTGGCGGTATTGTCCGTGATTGCAACATCGGTAAATGTCGTGTTTGCATAGGAAATATACACGCCCCCGCCTTTGCCATCTCCGTTGCCGGCGTCATTGCCGGTGATGGTGACATTGTTCAATGTAGTTGCGCCAAGTCCAGTATACAAACCGCCGCCATATTCGGCTTTGTTGGCGTTAAGTAGCACGTTGTTGAGCGTCAGGTTGCCGCCGGCGTTGTATATCCCTCCGCCGATATTATTAACGTCTGCGCACAAACCGATGCAATTGCCGTGCTGTATGGTTAGGTCGTTGATGGTCACATTGTAAGGATAAACAGAAATGACCCGATTGTATGCAGGCATACATCCGCCGGGCGTGGTGATGGGGTTGCAGTCGCTTGCCTGAATAACGGTATTCGTAATTCCCCTGCCTGTGATGGTGATGGGAGACACGATTTGCAGCTCTGTAATAAACAAGGTGATGGTGTAATCGTCCGCAAAGGTAATGACATCTGCGCCGGAACCCGCCGGGCAGCCTTTGTATGCGGTGTCGGTATTGGCGGCAAACACCGCTTCATAGAGCGAGCACAGCGAATTGTCCGCCTCGATCTCCTGGTCGGTGTTCACCACAATGCTGGCTGCGCGCGCAGGGGTCACAAAAGTTGGCGAACCGAACAGCGAGATCAGCATGGCGATCAGCGTAAGGCTGCGAACCAGAAAGTTCCTGGTTTTTTTTTCATCGGCTGGGGTTAACAGCGAATGGGGGCGGAAGGAAAATTGTTTTTTGAACATGGTAACTCCTTTTTGAAATCATGAAATAGGCGGTTGGGGTAGACGCTGGGAAGAAGCAGATGATGGAGCGAAATCCTCCTCTTCGGATAAGGCAGGCGGGGAGATGCTGTTTCTAAGAAACTCCACCAATGCCTCCAGTTTTGAAAAACTATTCCGTTCCCCGCTCAGGGGATCTTCGAGCGAAGTCCGCCATTTTGAGTTGGAACGCCAAACTCGTAAAAGGAAGGTGCGGTGTTGGGATGAAAAATTTTTCATAGCAAAATTCTATCGGTAGCGCGTCAGGAAAACGTCAGGAGATTGTATAATTCGGGTAATCCAAGGAGCATGATGAAATGCTAAAATTATCATTTCTAGGCGCGTTCTCGGCAAAGTTGGATGAAACCAGCCTGCAAGGCTTCGAGTCGGCCAAGGTGCGCACATTGCTGGCATATCTAATGCTGGAATCCGAGAAACCGCATAGCCGCGAACGCCTGATTGGGTTGTTTTGGGGAGATGGCGATGAGTTTAAGTCCGCCAAAAATATGCGCCAGGCGCTCTCGAATTTAAGAAAGACGATCCAGGACGTTGATTCGGGGAATCCGTTTCTTCTACTCGAGTCCGATACAATTCAGGCAAACAAAAACAATCCCCAGTTGTGGTTGGATACGCATGTTTTCGAACGCCTGATATCCGCTTGCGAAAAACACCCTCATCGCAAAATCGAAACATGCCTCGCGTGCGCTCATCGTCTTGCGCAGGCGGCGCAGTTATATCGCGGGGAATTATTGGATGGGTTCATCCTGAAGGATTCGCAGTATTTTCAAGATTGGCTTGTTGCCCGGCGCGAGTATTTTCGACAAAAAGCGATAATGGCGCTGGAGCAATTGACGGTTTATCATCAACGACGCCGTGAATATCAGGAAGCAATTTCTTATGCGCGCCGTTTGCTGTCCATGGACGATTGGCGGGAGGAAGCGCACTTCCTGTTGATGAGTCTACTGGCTAGCGCGTCGCAGCGCAGCGCGGCTCTTAAGCAATACCAGACCTGTCGTCAAATCATGCTCGATGAATTTGGGGCGGAGCCACAACCAGAGACGGTTCAACTGTATCAACAGATCTTGAACCATCAGTTTCCCGGCGGCGAGACGGTTCTGCCGAACAATCTGCCATCTTTTGGCACAACGTTTGTCGGTCGCAAAAAAGAGATTTTGCAAATCGCCGAACATCTGCAGACCAGGTTACGCCGCCTGGTTACTGTAATCGGCCCCGGCGGTATTGGTAAAACCCGCCTTGCGCTTCAGGCAGGACAAGAGCAACTATATGCCTTTCAGGACGGCGTTTACTGGATTCCACTGGATAATATCGAAGACGCCAATGCCTTGCCGGGCGTGATCGCCAACGTAATCGGAATCGAATTGCCCGCAAAGGGCGACATTCAGGCGCATCTACTCAATTTTCTTCGTCATCGAGATATTCTGTTGATTTTTGATAATTATGAGAGCTTGTTGCCAGAGACGGATTTTATAACCAGGTTGCTGAACCATGCCCCTGGATTGAGCATTCTGGTCACTTCCCGGGAAGCGCTTCATCTCCAAAGCGAGTGGATATTCGAACTGACTGGCTTGCCGCTTCAGGCAGAAAAGATGGGGGAACTTCCTGCAGCCGTTCTTCTCCTCGAGCAACGCGCCCAGCGTGTGGAACCCCAATTTCACATTTCCCCCGGCGAAAACGATCAGGATGCCTTACACTTGTGCGAAGTCCTCAACGGTTTACCGCTCGGGATCGAACTGGCGGGCAGCATGTTAAAAAGATATACCTGCGCCGAAATTGCAGAACAAATCTCACAAGATATCGGCGTACTTACTTCCTCGTTGCGGGACATTCCCTCCCGCCATCGTAGTCTTTGGGCCGTGTTCGAACACTCATGGAATCTCTTAAGCGCGAAGGAAAAGCTGGCATTTGCCGCGCTGGGGATATTTCCCTCTCGTTTTACCGCTGCCGCAGCACATGAGATTGGCGCCGTCCCTTCTGATTTACTGGATGAATTAAGCAGAAAATCCCTGGTGCGCCAATTGGACAGGGACTTGTATAGTTTGCACCCGCTGTTGCAGCAATACGCCCGTAAAAAACAGCATTCCATTGGGATCCCCGAAAGGGAAATCAACGAAAAATTCACATCCTATTACAGTGACCGCGCCCGACAATGGGAGCGGGGTATGAAATCGGCTCGCGTTCAACATGCGCTGGATGAATTTTCGCTTGAATGGCTAAATCTGACTGCCGCCTGGAATATGGCGCTTGCTGTCTTGGATTTTAAAACATTGAACATATTGCTCTCGCCATTTTTCTGGTTCTTTGAAATCAAGGGGAAAATTTATGAAGGGGAAACCCTCTTTCAGGCTGCGCTCGCTGCGTTGCAAGCGCGAAATGAATTTGAAACACGCTCGGAAAATTTTTATGACAGATTGTTGATTTATTATGGCTGGTTGAGTTTCCGCCGGGGACAAACAGATCGGGCGGTGGAAAATCTTGGCGGCGCGGTCGAGCGTGGGTTAGACCTGCTCGGCATCGAAGAACAGGTCTTTGCGACCAATCATCTCGGAAGCGTGTTTTATGAAACAGGCCAGAAAATAAAAGCGCGCGAATTGTACGAAACAGCCATGCGTCTCTGCGAAGGCAACCAGGCTCCATGGAACGAGGCGCTCACTTGCAACCACTACGGCTCGATGCTCAGCATGGATGGAGACCTCGAACAAGCCGCGCAGATCCTTCAACAGGGAGCGCGTATTGCCAAAGTCAACCAATTTACTTGGATCACTGCCAGCATTCTAAGCAACCTTGCCGTCCTCGCCTATTTTCAGCAGGAGTATCAGTCGGCCATTGATCTGTTTTTGGAAAGCAATGAAAAATCGGCCCAGTACGGCGATTTGCACCGTTCCCCTTCGGTGAACCACAACAATCTTGCCGAGTGTTACGCCATGCTTGGGCAATTGGACAAAGCCAGCGAACACCTGGAGGCGGCCCTGCATCATTTCAACGAATGTGGAAATATTGTCTTTTTGCCGTATGTCTATAACACCCTGGCAGGAATTCATTTGCAAGCGAATAAATATGCCGAAGCGCAGCAGGCGCTTCAAAATGGAATCAAGAGCGCAGTTGAAAACCAAATGCAGGCTGTGCTCAACAACTTGTTAATTGACCACGCAAGGTATTTCTTGTTGACAAATAAAAGACAGGAGGCGGTCAAGATCATTTATTACGTCACTCATTCCTCGCATACCATTAAGGAAGGGCATGACAAAGTCTCCCAACTGATCGAAGAATATGGAGAAGATTTACGCAAAGAAGTTACGCGGCTCGCCGGGCGAACTCTCGTACAGCAGGACATATTGGATATCATCCGTTGAATGAGCGGGAATACATGAGGTTCACCACCCACGCTTTCAGCGCTTGAAAGATTCCACGCAAAAACCGCGTACCGCCTTCTCGCATGATGTGGGATAAATGAAATGGCTTCGCTCTTGATCGCAGGATGTAAAAAACGCCCCCGCATTTGCGAGGGCGTTTTTCGCCAACGTATGGCATGCATTATTCGATCGTATTTAGTAGCGTCGCGAGATTCATTCCGCACGGTACTGGAAACTGCGTAGCATCAGTTATCGACAACGCGCCTACGGGATGTAGTACTCGACGATCAACTGCGGGCGGGAGGCGAAAGGCGCGTTCCCGCTGAACAGGCTGAGATAGTTTGCGACGGCGTTGTTGTTGTCGTCCAGTTTGAAGCGCAGGCGAACTTGTGTGATGCCGCCGGCGGTCGCCAGTTTGTTGACGAAGTTCCCGGCGCCGGTCAGGTTGAGACTGTACCACCCGCCAACGAGAGGCGGTTTGAGCGGGCCGACGGTCTTATTGGCGGCAGTCTGGAAATCGGCGGCTTGCAGGGCGGAAGTCCCAAACATTCCTTTCTTCACGTCAGCCATGAAACCCTGGAAGGCGTTGACCGGGTTTCCGCCGCCGGTCACGCCCTGGCGCTTGACCTTGAGAGTGACTTTGGTGATGACGGCGTTATCGGGCAGGCTGGAGGTGTTGAACGACAGGATGGCGCGGTACTGCTTCCTGGCCGCGTCGTCGCCGAGGCGGAAGGCGGTGGCGGCGGAGTTGAACGTCCCGCCTTTGTTACTGGTCTCGGAGGATTCGAGGACCCAGCCGTCCTGCGCGCCGGCCGAGCGGAAGGTCCGACTGTACTGCTCCAATTCGAACGAGCCAATGTCGCAACGTACGCCCTGCGGACGGATGATCCCGCGCTGGTCGGTCGCGAGGCAGGAAGAGGCGTCCCCGGCATCAATGGCCGGGGAACCGGGAAGCAGGGCGCGGGTCCAGGTGGGGCCGCCGTTATCGGCCAGCGGACCGAGGTTGGGGTCGGCGGTCAGGGATGGGGTCCCGCATCCGACGCTCACTTCCACCAGGTTGTTGACATTTTGCGCGATGGTCAGCCCTTCTTCTGTGTAACAATCATCTTTGGCATTGTTCGCCAGGATGGAGTTGAACAGGCTCAAGGTGGAATTGTTGATAAGCATACCGCCGCCGTGATACCCTGGGTCGGATGTGTCCATCAGGTTGTCGGCGATGGCGCTGTTCTTGATGGTCACATTGGCGTCATAGACATACAGTGCGCCGCCTGCATTTGTATAACTGGCAGAGCCGTTTCCCGAGATGGCGCTGTTGTAAATATTCAACGTCCCAAACCCGAAGTAAATTGCCCCGCCTTGACCAAATGTGCTGCCCGGGCCGGTGGCCGTGTTGCCGCTCATGGTTACGCGCTCGAATGTGGCTGTTGTGCCGCTGTAATTTGTATACGCGCCGCCGCGGAAGGCTTTGTTGTTTGAAAAAGTTGTGTCTGCGACGGTGGTGTTTGCCATGGAAAAGATGGCGCCGCCCAGATCGGCAGAGTTGCCCAGGAAAACGCTGTTCTGGATGGCGAGCGACCCGTTCAAATAATGATAGATGGCGCCGCCGTCTCCCGCATTGCTGACGACGTTGCCCTCAAACGTCACGTGAGAGATCGTCAGGTGGTTGCCGCTATCGTAAATCGCGCCGCCATTGCCTCCATCGCTGACGGAGGCTTCTTTGAGAGTCAGGTATTCCAGGGCCACGTCGGCGCCCAGGGTTTCCAGAATACGCACGGCGTTGTTGCCGCTGATGACCACGTCGCGCCCCGCGCCGCTGACGGTGATGGCTTTGGAGATGATAAGGGAACTTGCCAGCGTGATCGGCGCCGAGGCCGGACAATCCACCGAAAAGTTGATGGTGTCGCCGCTGTTCGCGTCGGCGATGGCCTGGCGCAGGGATCCCGCTCCGCTGTCGTCGCAGTTGGAGACGCCGATCGTATCCGCATGGACTGAACGGACGGGGAAGGCCGCCAGCAAGCCGACAGCAAGCCAGATGACCAGGAATGGGCGAATGAGTTTCATGAGATTTCTCCTTGGATTTTGAACTGTCAATTGGATTTGGATTCGGCGGGGGATTCCGCTGAAGCGGTTTTTTTGTTGCGGCGGACGAGGAAGAAGACCGCGCCGCCGACGGCGATCAATCCCAGGCAGCAAAAGCCGAGCAGCGCGCCGCCGCCGAGGATGTACCAGAGCGCATTGTCGCTGAAAGATCCGACTTCGCTGACCGCGCGGATCTCATTGGCCGCGCCGCCGAGCAACTTCCAGGTAAGCGTGTTGCCCTCCTGGGCGGCGGCGTTGTGTTCGACGACGTTCCCCGGCATCACAACCGACCAGGTCATGTCTGCGCCCATCGGGGCGTTGCTGTCGCCGCTCAGGTCGAGGGTGATGTCGTAGGTCAGTTTCCCGTCGGCGAGGGAAATGTCGTGGATGGACGTGTCGGTCGCGCCATAGATGGCTTTCAGTTCATCCAGCGAAGCGAACGGGGTTTCATAGATGCACCAGGTCTCGTTCTCGTCGCGCGTCTCCTGGCGGATGATCGTGCCGGGCGGGACCTCGTCGTTCTGGCTGGCGCAAAACTCCTCCCCCGCGCTGCCCAGCCCGGCCATCGAGGCCTCGTCGCCCTGGAAGCCGATCTCCTGAACGTATTTCCCCGCCCCGTTGGAGTCGATCTCGGTGATGAAGTTGACCTTGCAGGCCGAGAGCAGAAGCGCGGACAGGCCCATGGCGGCGGCGATGAAAAATTTACGGACTTTCATGGCGTTCTCCTTTTCGATTGGCAGGATGCGGCAAGGCGGATGCGACGGGCTTCGCTTCCGTATCCTGTGAGAGTTGAGCGATATGCGCGGCCATTTCCCTTTCTGTGGCGAAAGGATAGGCGCGTTGAGTGAGAGCGTCCACCACCCAGCCGTGTAGCGCCCCGTCGGCGCCGCGCCAGCAGCGGACAATGAAACTGAAATGGGGGGAAATCGGCATCGTCATTATCCCCACTATACCCAACCCCTCTCGTCGCGCTCTCGTGGATTTGTCGTTAAACCATCACGTCACGAAACCACGTAGGGGCAGACCTACGTGTCTGCCCGCTGCGCGTCTGCCCGCGCGACCATGCAGGGCGAACACGCAGGGCGAACACGCAGGGCGACCACGCAGGGCGACCATGCAGGGCGACCATGCAGGGCGAACATGCAGGGCGACCATGCAGGGCGACCATGCAGGGCGAACATGCAGGGCGAACACGCAGGTTCGCCCCTACCGTCCTTCCAATTCGCGGACGTCCCGCTGGACCGTCCGCAGGCTGACCTGCATCAGCGCGGCGATCTGCTCGAGGGACGGGTCGCTGCCCTGCTCCCGCGCCTCGCGCAGGAGACGCTGGATACGCGTCCGACGGAGGGCGACCGCGCCCGAGGCGTTCTTCAACGCCGCGTCGGGCGCGCCCGCGTCCACGGTCCACGCGACGCGGATGGGGGCGCGTCCGCGCGACGAGACGAGGTGCGTCTCCTTCCTGGGCGGGGAAGCCAGTCCGCGCGCGTAGACCTGCTCCATCAAGCCGCGGACGGTGGGGTCGCGGCGGAAGTAGGCCGCCAGCGCGTCGGGGTCTTCGATCTCGGAGGCGTAGGTCAGCAGGTTTTCGTAGCCGCGGCGGAGGTAGTCTTCGGCTTCGCCGGCGCGCCCCAGCGCGTCGAGGGCGGAGGCGTGGGCGTAGTAGATTTCGGAGGCGATGTCGTACAGTTCGCTGCGCGTCATCTCATCCATCGCGGCGGACGTGAATTCCAGCGCCTTGCGCGGATTCCCCTTTTGCAGATACGCCATCCCGATGTAGCCGTATAGTTCGGGGATGTAGTCGGGCTCGTCGAGTTTCTGGTAAATGGGGATGGCCTGCCCGCACATGGCGATGGCGGCGTCGGGCTCGTTTCTCTGCCAGTGGATGTATCCGAGCATGGCGTACACCGAGGCGATCCAGCCTTGCGATTGGCGCTTCTGGAAGATCTTCAGCGCCTGTTGGCCGAGGGCGAGCGCTTCGTCGAGGTCGCCGTTTTCGGCCAGCGCCAGCCCGAAGGCGAGGTGGTAGGTGTTGCGCGCCATGCCCTGCTCGTCGTGGAGCGTGGCGAAGAGGTCGCGTCCCTGGCGGACGTAGTGGACGCTCTCGTCGTTGCGTCCCAGCGAGGCGAGCGAGATGGCGAAATTGTGAAGCGTCTCGGCTTCGTCGCGTTTCATATTTAGGTCGCGGGCGATCTGCAAGGCGCGCTCGTAATGCTGGATGGACGTCCGAAATTTCCCGGTCTGTTGATAGGCGATGCCCAGTTTGCCTTCCACGCGCGCCAGCAGGGGCAGGAATCCGTGTTCGCCCGCGTAGGCCGCGGCGTGATGGAAGGTTTCGAGCGCGTCGCGCTCAAATCCCTGGCTGATTTGCAGAATGCCTTTGAGCAAAAGTCCGCGCGCCAGCAGGTAGGGCAGGTTTTCCTTTTCGGCCTGCGTGATGATCTGGTTGGCGCAGCGCATGGCTTCGAGCGCGTTGCCTGTGCGCTGATAGGCGGAGCCTTGATCGGCCAACAGGAGCGCCTCGGCAATCACATTCTTCCGGCGACGCGCTTCGAGGATGGCGATTTTACATCGCTCGACTACATTGGTAAATTCCTTAAGTTCTGCCGCGAGATGAATTTGCTGGACTTGGATCAAAAGGGACGGGGACGAGCGCCTGCCGAGAATTTTTTTGGCCGACTCGAAATCGCCGCGCAGGATGGCGGAAGCGGATTCGAGCGCGTCGGCCTCGGTCTGTCCCGACTTTTGGCGGAGCGCGTCCGCGCAGGCGTTCATCGTCGGGACGTCGCCGCGCCAGAGGGCGAACTGTCCGCGCTGGAAGAGAGCGGGGACGGACGCGGGCAGTTTCAGTTCCGCGCGGGGAGGCGGAGGGGGAAGTCCCTGCGCGCGGATGGCCTCCGCCAGTTCGAGCGTGGCGGGTTCGGGGTCGAGTCCCAACTCGTCCCTGAGTCGGAGGCGGAATCGGTCGAAGGCCGCGAGCGCCGCGCCGCGTCCGCCCGTGGATTGGCGGGCGCGCAACAGTCCGCGCAGGCTGGCTTCGTCGAAGGGTTCGTGCGCGTGGAGTTTTTCGAGCAGGGGGATGGCCTGAAGCGGGTCGCCGTTTTGCAAATGGCGCTGTCCGAGCGATTGCAGGGCGTGGATGTAGGTGATGTAGAGGTTCTCGCGTTCGAGCAGGAGCCAGTCGGCGTCCTGTTCGGGGAGCAGGTCGCCGCGATAGAGTTCGATGGCTTGCGCGATGGAGGCGGGGTCGTCCTTGCGGAGGAGGAGACGGAACTCGTTCACGTCCAGCCAAACTTGTCCCTCTGCGAGGCTGATTTCGGCGGGCGTGGCGACGAGGGGGAATTTCGGCAGGCTATTCTTCAACAGCCAGAGGCGGTCGCTTACGCGGGCCCTGGCGGCGTCTTCGGGGGAATCAGGGAAGAGCGCGCCCGCTAGTTGGCCGCGTTTTTGCTCGGACGGATGGAGCAGGAGCCGCGCCAGCAGCAGTTGGGCGCGGAACGGCGGCAGCGCGGCGGGCCTGCCTCGATGAAAGATGCGTAAGCCGCCGAGGAGGAAAACTTTCCAGGGATGGCCGTGAGTCGCAGCCGAGTCGTCCATGATACAGATTGACCCTCGGTTTGATTATAACCAATGAAGCCTCCGCCCTGACCGAACTGGCGTTTTCGATCATGCCTTCTCCAACCCGTGCGCTTCCAGCAATGCCTCGTCTTCCAGGATTTCCCCCGTCAACCCGTCCGCGACGATGAGTCCCTCGTCCATGACGAGGGTGCGCGGGAAGAGTTCTTTCACCAGCGCCATATCATGCGTAGAGACGAGCATGGTGATGGGCAGGTCGCGCAGCAAATGGATCAGCGTCCGACGGGCGCGCGGGTCGAGGCCTGCGGAGGGTTCGTCCAACACCAGGAGCGACGGGCGCATCGAAAGGACGGTGGCGATGGAGATACGTTTCTTCTCGCCCATGCTCAGGTGGTGCGACAGCCGGTCGGCGTAGGCGCTCATGTGGACGGCGGCCAGCGCCTCGTCCACGCGGGCGCGGACTTCGTCCTCGGGCAGTCCCATGTGGAGCGGGCCGAAGGCCACGTCCTCGAAGACGGTGGGAGAGAAGAGCTGGTCGTCGGGATTCTGGAAGACGAGTCCCACCATCGAGCGGACGACCGGCAGGTTGTCGCGCGTGAGGCGCAGGCCCATCACTTCGATCTCGCCGCGGCCCTCCAAAATTCCGTTCAGGTGCAGCATCAGCGTGGACTTGCCCGCGCCGTTCGGCCCCACCAACGCGGCCTTGTCGCCCGCGCAGAGCCGGAACGAAACGCCGCGCAGGGCTTCGTGTCCGTCGGGATAGGCAAAGCGCAGGTCTCGCGCCTGCAAAACGTCTCCTTCGCATTCGGGGATTTCGTATTTGTGAGCGGGATGAGAAACAGGCATTAAAGTCTTCCGATCAATTGAAGGAGCAGGAGCGAGCCGAACGCCAGCGCGGCAAACAGCCAGTCGCCGGGCTTCATCACGTGCGGGCGGAGCGTGCGAAGTTGCCCCGTGTAGCCGCGCGCGAGCATGGCGTTGTAGATGCGGTCGCTGCGTTCGTAACTTCTCAGGAAGAGTTGACCGGCCATGTTGCCTGTGACTTTGGCGCGCCACGCCACCCCCCTCTTATTCCTCCCCCATTTTTGCAAAAGGGAGACGGAGGGGGGTAAGGTTGCGCTGCGCGCGTCCCGCGCCCGAAGCAGACGCATCGCCTCGTCCGTCAGCACGAAGAGGTAGCGGTAGAGGAACGCGACGATCGTGGTCAAAATTTTCGGGACGCGTAAATGCTCGAAGGCGTGGACCATGTCGGGGAATTGCGTGACCGCCGCCAGCAGGATGGCCGCCTGCACCGACAGCCACGAGCGGAGGAGGATGCTGGCAAATTTGACCAGCCCGTAGTCGGTGGGCGTCAGCGCGAACGGGCCGACGCGCCACTCCGCGAGCGGATTTCCCAGCGGGGAGAAGATGGCCGAGACCGCTGCCAGCGCGAACGGCAGGGCCAGGAACGAACGGCGAAAGGTGAAGTCCAGGCCGAGGTTCGAGAGATGATTCGCCCAGAGAAGCAAAATCCACGCCAGGCCAAAGGCGGCCCAGGCGCCGTCGGGCAGGAGCGCGTTGGACAGGATGAAGAGGACCGTCAGCGTCACTTTGACGCGCGGGTCGAGGCGGTGGAGCCGGCTGTCGGCCTCGTGAAAGCGGTCAAAGGCGTTGACGTGCATCATGTGGGAATTGTAACCGGCGCCAGGGAGAGTCGCCGGGCCTACGTGCTTTTCTTTTTCAGACTCGTCCCGACCACCACCATCAATCCCAAAACCACGACCGCGCCGACCGCGCCCGCCACGATCGTGGACAGCGGCGTTTCGCCGAGGAAGGGGATGGTGTAGTCGGGCAGGATCTGGTAGGGCGCGGATTGTCCCTGCCCGAGGAAGCCGATGTTTTCCGCCACGCGCTCCAGGCCGTCGGGATGGGCCGAAGCCAGCGGGGAGAGAAGCACGGCGATCAATGCGACCAGCGCGCCGCCGGCCACCCAGCCGCGTCCGCCTTTTTCCGCGGTCGCTTTTTCGCTCAGCAGGTCGGGACGCGTCTGCTCGATGAACGCCAGCGCGGCGACGGTGATGAGCGCCTCGCCGATCCCGATCAGCGCGTGAACGCCCAGCATGGCCGGGAGGACGATCTCCAGGCGCGAGGTTCCGCTCAGCCAAAGTTGCAGGGAGGTCGCCAGCGCGGTCGCCAGCGTCGCGATCCACGCGGCGGCGCCGGCCGCCGCGTAACGCGCTCCCTTGCCAAGTCCGGCTGCGGCGCGGTAGAGTCCGTAGCCGACGGAGGCGGTCAGCAGTCCCATGTTAAAGATGTTGGCGCCCATCGCCAGCAGGCCGCCATCCTGGAAGAGCAATCCCTGCACCGCGATGACGGCGGTCATCACCAGTACCGCGGCCCACGGACCGAGGACGATCGCCGCGAGCGCGCCGCCGAGGAAGTGACCCGACGTCCCGCCCGCGACCGGGAAGTTCAGCATCTGCGCGGCGAAGATGAAGGCCGCCATGACGCCCATCAGGGGGATCTGTTTTTCTCCGAGCGATTGGTTCGTTTTGGAGATGGCAACCCCGACGGTGACCGCGGTGATCGCCCAGAAGAGCAGGGAGATGACCAGGTTGAGAAACCCGTCTGGGATGTGGAGGGGAGCAGGAGAGAAGTACATGCGATTTTCCTTTCTTGCGACAAGCCAATTGTAGGGCAAGTTTCAACTTGCCGGGCGCAATTTCGAAAATTGCGTTACTTTTGACAGTCCGGGCAAATGCCCAATAATGCGATGTGACTCGCGTCCAACTGGAAGCCCGTGGACGCGCTCAACTGGTCGTAGAGTCCCGTCAACGCCGCGGCCTCCACCGACACGGTCTTTCCGCATTTTCGACAGATCAGGTGATGATGGTTTTCCTCCGTCAATTCGTAGACCAGTTTCCCGCCGCCGACGTGCGCGGCCAAAGCGTATCCGTTCTCGACGAGAAATTCCAGCGTGCGATAGACGGTGGCCTCCGTCAACCCGGGCTGGGCGCGCCGCGCCCGCGCGTAGACTTCGGTGGGCGGGAGATGTCCGCCCGCCTGACGGAGCGCGTGCAGGATCGCCATCCGCTGGGAGGTCATGCGGAAGCCGCGTTCGTGCAGCCGGTCAATGAGATAGGAGCCGCAGGTCATGGATTTCCTTAATGCAAGAAGTTGCAATAAGTATACAACAAAAAGAGCCGCGCGGCAGGCAGACAGCCTGCCGCGCGGCTTGAAGGATCTGCAGAAAGCGCCGCGCCAGCGCTCGTTTCAAAAGGTCTTTATCTGGCCGCGGCCGCGTTCTCCGCTTTCATCTTCTCCGCCACTTTTTTCGCGATCACCCCAAACCCCGCGGCCGGGTTGGCGATGGTAGCGAGCGCGACCTCCAGGATGTCGGGCGCGATCCGCTTCACGTTGCGCAGGCGCTGGGCCAGGAAGCCTTCGTTCGACTCGGGGCCTTTCTTGTCTTCGTCTTCGAAGGTTTGTAATTCGGATTTGAGATCGGCTTTGTCGGCGGCGGGCAGGTCTGCGCGCTCGTCCACCTGTCTGTAGATTTCGCTGAATTTGGACTTAATGTTGATGCGATTGTGGTCGCCGGAGACGATCACACTGCTGTTGACGTCGCCGCCGATGACGATGCTTCCGTCGCCGCCGGAGACGACGCGGTCCGCGCGCCGGGATGGTTTGTTTGTGGGCATATTCTCTCCTTGTTTACATGACATCTTGTATAAGTCAGCCGACGTTAGAGAACGTCTTTTACGCAATGCGTGTTGCGCGCTCGCCGCGAAGCGCCCGTCTCTGCCGGGCGCCTCGCTCCGTCCCATTTACAGGCTTTCCAGCGGGGCGATCGCCACGCGGAAGCCGAGGTCGTCGTTGAACGTCAGCGGGATGGACCAATTGCAGAACGCGGCCCGGGCAAACCACTGGTAGCCGATCCACGAGCCGCCGCGCACCACGCGGTAGCGGCGGTCGTCATCATACCACGAGCAGGTCCATTCCCAGACGTTTCCGCTCATATCCCAGGCGCCCGCCGGGCTGGTCCCCTGCGGGAAGGTGCAGACCGCCGTTGTGCCGCCCAGCCCCGCGTCCTGGATGTCGCTGTCCCAGGTGTTGGCGGCGGTTTTGTCGAAGCCGTCGCCCCAGGGATATTCGTGTCCGTTCTGGCCGCGCGCGGCAAATTCCCATTCTGTGGTGTTGGGCAGGCGCACGGTGTAGCCGTCTGGCACGGCCACCACGTTTTTGGCGAGCCAGTTGCAGTAGGCTTCGGCCTCATACCACGAGACGCCCACCACCGGGAAGATGGGATTTCCCAGTTCGATGTTGTACCAGAAGTAGGGCGCGTTTCGCCGCGTCTGCGGACGATGATCGAGCCAGTCGCGTTCTATCGTCTCCAGCGTGCGTTCGTCGTATTTTCCTGTGCGCCAGGCCCAGCCGATGTCGCTCCACAGGGCGCGGGTCTGGTAGCCGCCGGCCTGCACGAAGCGGGCAAACTGTCCGTTCGTGACGGGATATTTGGCGATCCAGAAGCGGTTCTCGATTCTGACCTTGTCTTTTTTCGCGCCGAAGAGGAACTCTCCCGCCGCGATCTCCATGAACCGATCCAGGTCGGGCGGACGCCAGCCGAGGCGTCCGAGCAGCAGCCCGGCGCGCCGTCTCAGGTCGGGGTGGACTTCGGCTTTTTGCATTGTGGGGGCGAGCGCTAGCAGGACGCGGTCCTTGCTCTGGAGCGGGACGCCGCCCGGCCAGGTGTCCAGCACCGCTTCGCCCGCCAGGACGGCGGCCTCGCCCGGCGCGCCGTCTTTGGAGCCGGCCAGTAATTCGACCACTTCGCCGGCCACTTTGGAGAGTTGCTGCCGGACGCCGATGTAGCCGATGGTGAGCAGGGTGGTTTCGCGCCAGGCCTGCTCGCCCACATGCCGGAGCAGGGCTTCGGCGATGGGTTTGGCTTCGCCCTGGCCTTTCAGGGCCAGGGCCGCAGCCGAGAGGTATTCTTCGAATGTGAGGTGGATGAAGCCGAATTCGCCGGGGCCGCGTTCGAGCAGGAGCGCGGCGTGTTCGCGCACGTCTTGCAGGAATTGGCGGGCCGCGTTGGCGGGCGAGGGGCTGCCCTGTTCTTTGAAGATCTCCTCCAGTTTGCGCCCCAGTTCTTCGCGCTTGACCAGTCCTACGCCGGGGCTGATCTCGTGCATCCACAGCGCCAGCGGGGCGAGGACGCGCACGGTTTGCAGTTCGTCGAGGTCGCGGCTGGGGGCGCGTCCGCTGAGGGAGCGGGCGCGGTTCCAGGTAGAGAGGAGAGTCGTCACGTATTGGTCGTAGAGTTGGACGCGCCGCTCGGGCAGGGTCACGCCCTGGCGTTTCATCAGCGCGAGGATGGTCAGCAAGAGGGGCGTGGAGGCCAGCCGCCGCACGCCGGCGTTCTGGTAGATGGCGTCGAGCAGTTCGCGGCGGTCCTGGTCGGCGTCGCCGCGCGCCACGTCGGTGTCGCCCTGCGCCTGTTTTTCGATGGCGGCCATCCAGCGTTGGACGAATTCCTCGATTTCGCTGTCGTCGAAGTCCACGAGGGTGCATTCCAGCAGTCCCTCCGCGGAGGGACGCACGGCGCGGTAGCCGACGATGCGGCTGGTGAGGACGAATTTGTTGCCGGGGCGGCGGTGGAAGGCGAAGAAGTCCATCACGCGTTCGACGACGGTGTTGCGCAGGTTCAGGTCGCGCACCTCGTCGAGGCCGTCGAGGAGGATGAGGGCGCGGCCGGCGCGCAGGGCCTCGGCCAGCATGGGACCGATGGAATGGTCCGCGCCGATGTCTGAGAAGTATTCGGCGATGAAGTCGTCGAGGCGCACGTCCGCCTCCTGGAGGGCGTTGGCGTAGGCTGCCAGCGGCAGGAGGATGGGGAGGCGGTCTTCGAGTCCGACGAGGCGGCCCTCGCCGCGCGCCAGCAGCAGGGCCAGGTATTTCAGGAAGGTGGTCTTGCCCGCGCCGGGGTCGCCGAGGATGATGAGGCCGGAGCGCTGGCTGAGGATGTTGAGCAGGGGCAGGGGTTCGCTGAGGCGCAGGGGCTGGGAGTCTTCGTCGGTGGGGAGGCGCCCGGCCAGGCTGAGATCGCGTTTCCAGGTCTCGCCTTCGGGCAGTTCGAGGCGGGCCTTGAGCGGCACGTATACATCCAGCAGGGGGAGGCGCAGGGGGATGCGGTCTGCCACGCCCATACCTTTCAAGCTGAGGTAGTTGTGACGGTCTACGAGGTAGGCGAGGTAGGATGCGGTGGCTTGTTTCAGGTCGGGGACGGGCAGGGAGGCCGTTTGTCCGCGCCAGAAGCGGTCGGCGATGACGATCGTCTGGGCGTGGAAGATGGCGCTGTCGTTCACATCCCCCTGGACGGCCACGCTCGAATCCCCGCTTTGGAGGAGGCTCTGGCCGCGCCCGGCGGGGCGTTTGCGGCTTTTGGCCGAGGCGCTGCCAGCCTGAATACGCGCCCGCAGTTCGTCAATTTTCTGGTTTACGATGTCGTCGCCCAGTTCGGGGCGCAGGTTTTCAAGGCTGGCGATCTTGGCTTGCAGTTCGGCGATGCTTTCGCGTCGTTTAGGCATCTTCACCTCTACGCGTTGCGCGTAACTGGAGTATATCGAATTCCCGCTTTCTGTGGCTTGCGTTCTTGTAAGGGGCTTTTTCCCTGCCTTTTTTGCCGGGGGAGACGACGCTCGGTTACCGCTCTCCCACCAGGTCGAGCATTTTGTAGGGATCGTAGGCATCGCGCAGGCCGTCGCCGATGTAGTTGACCGAGATGATGGCGAGGAAGATCATCAGTCCGGGGAAGATTCCCAGCCAGGGGTATTTGGTGAAGTGTTCCTGTG
The DNA here is from genome assembly GCA_017312345.1 of Candidatus Denitrolinea symbiosum. Lineage (NCBI taxonomy): Bacteria > Bacillati > Chloroflexota > Anaerolineae > Anaerolineales > Anaerolineaceae > Candidatus Denitrolinea > Candidatus Denitrolinea symbiosum. The sequence goes on from BLAA01000001.1 coordinate 556,781, forward strand.
CGTTGTCAAGCAGGTTGCCCCACGAGGGCGTGGGCTGCTGGATGCCGAAACCCAGAAAACTCAGTCCCGATTCCTGGATGATGGCGTAGCCCAGGTCGAGCGTGGCTTCCACGATGATGGGGCCGATGGCGTTGGGCAGGATGTGACGGATGATGATCCAGCGGTCAGAGCCTCCCAGGGCGCGCACCGCCGACACGAAGTCCAGTTCGCGCAGCGTGAGGAAGGCGGCGCGCACCAGCCGCGCGAAGGTCATCCAGCCGAAGACGCCGATCACCAGGCTGATGGTGAACACGCTGTTGCGCTCGAGGAGCGGCGCGTTGGTCTCGCGCAGGATGGCGCTCAACAGGATCAGGACGAGAAACGAGGGCAGGGAGAGGAAGGCGTCGGTCAGGCGCATCAGGACGTTGTCGAGCCAGCCGCCATAATAGCCCGCGATGGCGCCGATGGGGACGCCGATGGCAAGCGAGATGCAGACCACCAGCAGCCCAACCATGAGCGAAATCCTCCCGCCGTATAGGACGCGCGTCAACAGGTCGCGGCCCATGGCGTCGGTTCCCATTGGGTGAGACCAGGAGGGCGGCTGGTATTTTTCGGGCGTGTTGGAGGCGGTGGCGCTGTATGGGGAAAGCGGCGCGAGCAGCGCCAGCAGAATCAACAATCCGAGGACGACCGATCCGCCGATGGCGCCCGGGTGGCGGCGGAAGCGCTTCCACACGGCCTGTCCCGCGCTGGCGGGGGGGGCCGCTTCGTTCTGAACGGGGGAGGCGGTTTCCTTCAACGCGTCTCTCACTCGTAGCGCACGCGCGGGTCGAGCAGCGCGTACAGAATGTCGGCCAGCAGGTTGGAGAGGATGATCAGCGCCGCGCCGATGATCAATACCGCCAGCAGGATGGGATAGTCGCGGTTGAGCGCGGCCTGGTAATACAGGCGTCCCATGCCCGGCCAGGCGAAGAGAAACTCCACGAAGACCGCCCCGCTGAAGATGTATGGCGCATCCAGCGCCAGGATGGTGACGAGGGGGATCAACGCGTTGCGCAACGCGTGTTTGAAGACGACCAGCCGCTCCGACGCGCCCTTGGCGCGCGCGGCGCGAAGGTAGTCTTTGTGCATCACGTCCAACATGCTGGAGCGCAGGAAGCGCGAGTACCAGGCGATCCAGCCCAACGCGCCGGTGGCGACCGGCAGGACGAGATGGGCCAGGCGGTCGCCGAGCGCCAGTCCCTGCGCGTGGATGGACATCATCCCGCCCGCGGGCAGGAGCGGCTCGCCGGTGAACGGATTCTTCAGCCAGCCGTAGAAGACGATGATGAGAATCAGTCCCAGCCAGAATTCGGGGATGGCCTGCCCCGCGAACGAAAAGGTGGTGGCGGCGATGTCGAAGCTGGAATACTGGCGGATGGCGGAAAGGATTCCGATGGGAACGGCGATGAGGAGCGCGGTCAGCAGCGTGACGCTCATCAGGTAGATGGTGTTGGGCAGTTTCTGGGCGATCTCGGCCAGGACGGGCTGGCGCGAGCGGAACGAGAAGCCGAAGTCGCCGCGCAGGATTCCCCGCCGCGTGCCGTAACTTTCGAGGAGTCCGTCGCCGTCGGCGTCCACTTTCATCCAGTCGTTGCCCGCCAGCCAGATGAGATATTGGGTCGGCAGGGGTTTATCCAGCCCGAGTTGGCGCTTGAGGATGGCGATCTTTTCCGGGCGGACATGGCGGCTTTGTCCCTGCCCGGCCAACGGTCCGCCCGGCGCGAGATTGACCAGCGCGAAGAACACAACGCTCAGCAGGAAGAGCAGGCCGATGGTCTGGGTCAGGCGCCGGGCGATGTAGGCGGTCATGGAAGATTACTTGGTTAGCGTCCAGTCTGCCGCGTTCCAGGTGACGAGGTCGTTGGCGGAGGTCTGTACGCCGAGCAGCCGCGCGGAATGCGCGTCGGCGTTGACAACGGTGAAGAGGAGCAGTTCCGGCAATTCTTCGTCGAGCAGGGTCGCCATCTTGCAGAAGACCTCCTGCCGCGCCGACTGGTCGAGGGTGGAGGTCTCGTCGAGCAGCGCTTCGAAGTCCGCGTTCACCCAGCGCCCGTAATTGTAGCCCATGTCGGGGACGGCCGCGCCGGCCGAATAGTAGCTTTGCAGGTACTCGGCGGGATCCAGGCCGGTGTAGCCGTCGTCCCAGATGTCCATGTCGAAGTTGCCGCTTTGTTCGATGCCTCCGTCTGCGGTGGCCGCCCACAGCACGCTGCCCTCCACGACGGACAGGTTCAGTTTGACGCCGATCCTGCCGAGCATTTCCGCGATCAACTGCTGGGTGAGTTCGAGCGCCTCGCCGAATTCGGAATAGGTGATGAACTCCATTTCCATCTTGTAGCCTTCTTCGGCGGTTTTACATCCATGGCATTCGCGCACGCCGTCGCCGTCCGTATCCGTCCAGCCGGCCGCTTCGAGCAGGGCGGCCGCGGCGGCCGGGTCGAAGACCGGACGCGGGATGTTGTTGCAGGCGTACGGCGGGCGGAAGAATTCCGTCCACACCGGCTGGGCGTAGCCGAAGTAGAATTCTTTTGAGATGGCGTCCACGTCAATCGCCATGCGGATGGCGCGGCGGACGCGCAGGTCCGAAAGGATCGGGTGAGGCGAGGCGGCGGGATCGGTCGTCCCTTTGGCGGCCAGGTTAAAGAAGATGCGCATCACCCAGCGGTTTTCGGGGCTTATGCTAACCTTGACGTTGGGCGCGTCTTTCAGGTCTTCGATGACCGGCTCGGTCGTCCACATGTCGAGGTCGGCGTCGCCCTTGAGGAGCATCGTCTTGCGGACCTCGCGGTCGGGGACCACGCGCACGATGACGCGGTCGATCGCGGGCTTGCCTTTGACGTAATAGTTCTCGTTGCGGACAAAGGTCAGGTGGTCGCCGGCCATCCAATCTTTCAGGATGTAGGGGCCGTTGCTCAGGGGTTCTCGGGAGCAGTCCCAGGCCGAGAACCCCTGCGAGGCGTCGCAGTAATGCGCGGGCCAGACGACGACCTGCTCGCCGCCGAGTTGCGTCAGGTAGCCGGGGAAGATGCCGTTGTAATGGATGGTGAAGGCGTAATCGTCCACCTTGTCCACGCTGTCAATGTAGTCAACGCCGGGGATCCAGGTGCCTGTGTCGGGGTCCTGGATGGCGGCGAGGGTGAAGAGCGCGTCGTCCGCGGTGACGGGAGTTCCGTCGCTCCACTTCACGTCCTGCCGCATCTTCCATGTGACGTCCATCGTGCCGGCTTCGGGATCGATCGTCACGCCGCCGTTTTCCTCGGTGGGCAATTCCGCGGCCAGTTCGGGGAAGACGTTGCCCTGGGCGTCAATATCCGTCAGCCCGAGCATGACGAGTTCCATCACGAGGGAGTCGTAGCCCGCGTCGGTGATGACCGGGTTGAACGAGGGCGGCTCCTCCGCCACAACGATGACGACGGCCGACTGGTCGGCCGCGCCGCCGCCGGCCGGGGGGTGATTCCCAGCCTGGCATCCGGGCAGGCTGAAGGTCAGGATGCAGATGACGATCCCTATCCAGATTTTTGACGCGGACATCTTCTCCTCCTTTTCACAATTCTGTGAATGATTGGCTGAACGGCGCAATTATTGCACGTTTTCAGGCGAATGTCACGGTTAAAAAAAAAGACTCCCGAAGTTTTCGGCTTCGGAAGTCTGGACGTTGTTTCGGCGGCGGATGGGCCGCGCCCGGCTTACTTGGCGGCGATCTTGATCTTCTTCGGGCGGGCCGACTCGGCCTTGGGCAGGCGGAGCGTCAGCACGCCGTCGGCGATCTTCGCCTCGGCCTTGTCCGCGTTGACGGGGGCGGGCAGGCGCAGCGAGCGGCTGAACTTTCCGCTGGGCAGTTCGCGCAGCAGGTATTCGTTCTCGTCCTGCGGGAACTCGCCCTCCACAGAGACGACCTCTTCGAGGATATTGATGGTCAGGTCGTCGGCTTTGAGGCCCGGCACAAGGGCGGTCAACACAAAGGCGTCCTCCTCGTCACGGACGTTGGCGGCCAGGCGGCGTTCGATGGATTCGTCGGCCATGCGCATCCAGCGGCGCGGCATGGAATGGCGGTGCGGGAAAGGTTGGACGTAGAAAGTCATAATTTAATCTCCATTTACCGATCAGGTTGGTTCGTTGGGCATATCTTATCGCCCGATTGTAAGAAAACCGATAATGAGACTTATACGATATGTAAGAGACCGCCGCCCGCCGCGCGAAGCCAGGCGGATCGTTTACGCGGGGATCGTCACCCGCGGCAGACGCGCCAACGCCTCCTCCGCCGCTTCGGCGGGGTACTCGTAGTCTTCGAGTTCGCCTTGCAGATACTTCTCGTACGCGGCGAGGTCGAAGTTGCCGTGTCCCGACAAATTGAACAGAATGACGCGCGTCTCGCCCCTGGCCTTCGCGTCCAGCGCCTCATCTATCGCGGCGCGGATGGCGTGCGCCGACTCGGGCGCGGGGACGATTCCCTCCGAACGGGCAAATTGGATCGCCGCTTCGAACGTCGCCACCTGCGGGACGGCGACCGCGTCCACCAGCCCCGCGTCGCAAAACGCGGACAGCGAAGGCGCCATGCCGTGATAGCGCAGTCCGCCCGCGTGGATGCCCGGCGGGACGAAGGAATGTCCAAGCGTGTGCATCTTGACGACGGGCGCCATCTTGGCCGTGTCGCCGTAATCGAAGGTGTATGCGCCCTTCGTCAGCGAGGGCGTCGCGGTCGGTTCGACGGCCAGCAGGCGGGCGCGCTGTCCGTTTTTCAAGTTCTCGCGCAGGAAGGGATAGGCGATGCCCGCGAAGTTCGATCCGCCGCCGACGCAGCCGATGACCACGTCGGGATATTCGCCGGCCATGTCCATCTGCTTGAGGGATTCCTCGCCGATGACGGACTGGTGAGTCAGCACGTGGTTCAGCACCGAGCCGAGACTGTACTTCTTCGCGCCGTTCGACGCGGCCGCCACCTCCACCGCTTCCGAGATGGCGATGCCGAGGGAGCCGGGGCTGCCCGGGTCGGCGTCCAGGACCGAACGTCCGTAGTTCGTCCGATCGGTCGGGCTGGCGAAGACCTGCGCGCCGAAGGTCTCCATCAAGATGCGGCGGTAGGGTTTTTGCTGGTACGAGACCTTGACCATGTAGACTTCGAGGTCGAGGCCAAACATCTGGCAGGCCATCGCGAGGGCGGAACCCCACTGACCGGCGCCGGTCTCGGTGGTGAGGGCTTTCGTCCCCGCGATTTTGTTATAGAAGGCCTGCGCGGTGGCCGTGTTGGACTTGTGGCTGCCCGACGGCGAGGCGCCCTCGTATTTATAGTAGATGTGCGCGGGCGTGCCGAGGGCTTTCTCCAGGCGGCGGGCGCGGATGAGCGGGGTGGGACGATAGAGTTTGTAGATCTCGCGCACTTCGTCGGGGATTTGAATGTAGCGCTCGGTCGAAATCTCTTGCAGGATCAAGTCCATCGGGAAGAGTACCGACAGAAAGTCCGGGGTGACCGGCTCGAGCGTCCCCGGATGGAGGACGGGCGTCGGCGCGAGGGGGCTGTCGGCGGCGATGTTGTACCAAAACTTCGGCAGGTCGGATTCGTTCAGGATAAAGCGGGTCTGGTCGGACATGGAAAACTCCTTGTTTTAGAGAATAGAGAGCAGAGAGCAGTGGATACTGCGCCCGCGGGGAAGCTTCGCGATATTGCGCAAGAGTTGTAGATGAAAGAGAATCATCTTTCTGCTTTTATCCACGTTCTTCAAGGCGGGTGGAAGGTGACGGGGTGCATCGCAAGGCCTCCTACGGGATGAATACCGGCGCGGACAGCGTTTCCGCGTCGTCGGCCTGCCGCTCTCTGAGGGTCTCGCTGGCGGGCAGGGACTTGTCCTCCAGCGCGGCGGTCTCGACGGCCTGGATATTGGCGGTGGGTTCAGTTTGCGCGTTCATGGTTTCTCCTTTTGGGCGATTGAAATCGCCTCGACAAGTACGAAGTCCACCTTCGTGGACTGGTTAAACAAAAACGTCCATCCCAATCATGGGACGGACGTGGAATCCGTGGTGCCACCCAGGTTAGGCTGGACATTGGCTATTTAACGAAAATTCCCGTTGTGATGCAACGGGATGCCAGCCTCACTCTTTTCAAGCACGTCACTGTTCATTGTCACTGATTACTGGTGACTGAAAACTGAACACTGATTATGCCCTAGCCCTGTAACGGGGGCAGCCCGGCGCGGGATACTTTCCGAAGAGTTCGCCCTGCAACTCGGAGGTCCATTCGGCGCTGTCGTCTCGGGCAGGGCTTTCACCAACCGCCTGCTCTCTGGAACCGTCGTCCAACGCGTACTCGTCCTCGTCAATGTTTTTGTTGGGCGGAATTATACGCGGGATGGGGAGGATGTCAATCCTTTTTTGCCACGGATTACACGGATTTCACAGATTGGCGGCACTGACTCACCATATCGAAATCGCTTGCTTTGAAGGGGAAGTTTCTGTATACTGAAAGCAAGACCCCATCCCCAACCCTTCCCCCAACGGGGAAGGGAGTCCAACGAGGGACACCATGACCGCTCCTGCTGTTTTCATCAGTTACAGTCAAGACTCGGACGAAATTTAGAGGAGGCAAAATGGATTGGCTACAAGTTTTTGTAAACCTGATAGTGACAGGTATACTTCTTTATGTCTTTCAAAGAGTCATCGACGAAAGATCCGAAAAACGGCTGGAGCAATTCAGATCAGAGTTGAGGACACTTGCCCATGAACAGGATACAAAATTTTCAAAATTACATGAAGTCCGTTCTGATGTTATTGCAAATCTTTATAAGAGACTTGTAGAGGTGCGCAAAAAATTAATTTCGCTAAAAAATGTTTTATCTTCAAAAGAATTCGAACAATCCGAATGCAAGAAAAAAATCTCTGATTTTTACCTTGCGACAAATCAATTTATTGACTATTTTGGGGACAACGAAATATATTTGCCTAAGCACCTTGTTGATGACATCACGCAATTACGGGCGAAATCTTTGCAGGTCCGTGCAATAGGTATTCTTACTTTAGATCCTAGGTATCCCAGTGAATTATCAACGCCAATCTATCATTCCGAAGAGGAACGAAAAGAAGATTTGGCCAAAATTTCCGAAATTCTCCTTGGAGTTGATCCACTAATTTCAAAGCTAGCGGAGGAATTTCGCAGTGTCATTGGGAGTTGAAACAGGTATCAACGATAGATAGCATGGAGGAAACCTTAAACACAAAGTCCACGAAGTCACTCAAAGGTTTGTTGCGTGGCGCAACGTGCCGCCTTCCCCTCGACCATCGCTCGTGATGATCGAAAGCGAAGAACCACACCCCTCACTCAACCCACCTTCGTTGTCTTTGTGCCCCTTCGTGTTTAAAAAGAATTATCCGTGAAATCCGTCCAATCCGCGTAATCCGTGTACCGCATTCCCCCCATGATAAAATACCCCCATGCTCCCCTCCCTCGAAAAACTCCGCAAATTCTTCCGTCTCGAACACGAGAACGGCTACAACAACACCGCCATCATTGGCGGACTCGTCAAGATCCTCGACTTTTGGGAAAGTGAAGCCCGCGCCGAGAGCGTGGACGAGGCCGTCGTCCAGGCGGTGACCCAGCGGCTGAAAGGCTACGAAGCGCTGACTCCCCAGGGCCGCGCCGACTCGCTCAAGGGACTGTGGAAACGTCTCGGCGAGAGTTATCCCGAAGCCACGCAAAAACCGCAAGTCCAGCCGCGTCCGCAGCAGAGACCGAGGCCGCCGCAGGAACCGCGTCCGCAACCGCCCGCGCCGAAAGTCGAAAGCGACGAAATGCCGAAGTGGTTGGAGCCAGAGACCAAGCCCGCGCCGCCGCGCGAAAAAGCCGAAGCGCCGCGCCCGCCTCAGTCGCGCGCGCCCGCTCCCAGTCAGGGAAGAAGCGACACCGCGCCAGGCGGCAAGACGTCCGCCACGCCCGCCGCGCTCGGCGCGCAACTCACCGTCCTCCAGGGAGTCGGACCTCGTCACGCGCAGACCCTCGGTCAACTCGGCATGGTCACGCTCGGCGACATGCTCTATTATTTCCCGCGTCGCTACGAAGATTACAGCCAGCTCAAACCCATCAAAAATTTGTGGGTCAACGAAATCGTCACCGTCATCGGCGCGGTGCAATCGGTGGGGACGCGCCCCGTCAAAGGCGGCAAACTGCAACTCACCGAAGCCGTCATCACCGACGGCACGGGCGCGCTGCGACTCACGTGGTTCAACCAACCCTGGATCGCCAACCGCATGAAGGTGGGCGACAACATCGCCGCCTCGGGAAAACTCACGCAAGCCCTGGGACGCCTCGTGATGACCAACCCCGACTTCGAGCCCGTGGAAGCCGAGCACCTGCACACCAATCGCATCGTGCCGATTTATCCGCTCACACAGCGCATCACGCAAAAATGGCTGCGCGGACTGATGAACCAGGTGGTGACGTATTGGGCGCCCGCGCTCGTGGATCACCTGCCCGATTCGATTCGGACGTCGGCTGGACTCTCCGCCCTCGGCCGCGCGGTCGCCCAAGCCCACTTTCCCGATTCGCAAGCCGACTTAAAGCGGGCGCGTGAACGACTGGCCTTCGACGAAATTTTCTTCTTGCAGATGGGCGTGCTTTCGCAGAAACGCGACTGGCAAGCCGCCACCGCCCGCCGCTTCGAAATCTCTGACGAGCAGCTGGGCGCGCGTTTAAGCAGCCTTCCCTTCACCCTGACCTCCGCGCAGACCCGCGCCCTCGACGAGATCCGCCGCGACCTCAACGCTGGCCGCCCGATGAACCGTCTGTTGCAAGGTGACGTTGGCTCTGGCAAAACTGTAGTGGCGGCTTTAGCCGCTGCCATCGTGAATCAATCAGGCGCGCAAGCCGCGATTATGGCGCCCACATCTATTCTCGCTGAACAACATTTCCGCAACTTTACGAATCTTTTGAATGGCACGAATGTTCGTTTGCTCGTCGGCGACACGCCTGAATCCGAGAAAGCCGAAATTCGCGAGGGGTTGGCAAATGGCTCAATTAAAGTTGTTGTTGGTACACACGCGTTAATTGAAGACCCCGTCACGTTCCAGGATTTGCAACTCGCCGTCATTGACGAACAACACCGCTTCGGCGTCGAACAGCGCGCCGCCCTCCGCAACAAAGGGACGACGCCCCATCTCCTCGTGATGACCGCCACCCCGATCCCGCGCTCGCTCGCCCTGACTCTCTACGGCGACCTCGACCTCTCCGTGATGGACGAAATGCCCGCGGGCCGTCAGCCCATTGAAACCTACGTGCTCCGTCCGCAAGAGTTGGAGCGCGCCTTCTCGCTCATCCGCTCGCAAATCAAAGACGGACGTCAGGCCTTCATCATCTATCCGCTCGTGGAAGAGAGCGAGAAGATGGACAATCTCAAAGCGGCCACCGAGGAACACGAGAAACTCCAAAAGGAAATTTTCCCCGAACTGAAACTCGGCCTCCTGCATGGACGCATGAAGCCCGACGAGAAAGACCGCGTCATGGCCGACTTCCGCGACAAGAAGTACGACATCCTCGTCTCGACCACCGTCGTCGAAGTCGGCGTGGACGTGCCGAACGCGACGGTCATGCTCGTGGAGGGCGCGAACCATTTCGGTCTCGCCCAACTCCACCAACTGCGCGGACGCGTCGGACGCGGCGCGGCGCAGTCCTACTGTCTCCTCGTCCCCGACCACGAGGACGCGGTCGAGAACGAACGTCTGCAAGCCATGGCCGAGACCAACGACGGATTCGTCCTCGCCGACCGCGATTTGCAGCAGCGCGGACCTGGCGAATTCCTCGGCACGCGCCAGGCGGGATTCGCGTCCACGCTTAAGATGGCGTCCATCACCGATATTCCCCTCATCGAGAAAGCCCGCAACCAGGCGCAGATGTTGTTCGAGAAAGACCCGAATTTGGAAATGCCCGAACACAAACTCCTCGCCGAAGCCCTCGGAAGATTTTGGGGCAAAGGAACGGGCGACGTTTCGTAATTCGTAGGGGCGGACCTGCGTGTCCGCCCTGCGTGTCCGCCCTGCGTGTCCGCCCTGCGTGTCCGCCCTGCGTGTCCGCCCTGCGTGTCCGCCCTGCGTGTCCGCCCTGCGTGTCCGCCCAGGGCAGACACATAGGTCCGCTCAGGGCAGACACATAGGTCCGCTCAGGGCAGACACATAGGTCCGCTCAGGGCAGACACATAGGTCCGCCCAGGGCAGACACATAGGTCTGCCCCTACCATCAAATGGAGAACAAATTGGTAAAGGCTATTTTTCCTGGAACATTCGACCCCATCCACTACGGTCACATGGACATTGCCCGCCGCGCGGCGCGTCTCTTCGACGAAGTGGCGATGGCCGTCTACGACAAGCCGCTCAAGAATTTATTGTTCTCGCCCGAGGAACGCATTGACCTCGTGAAGAAAGCCTTTGCCGATAACCCCAAAGTCAGCGTGACGGGCTACTCTGGCCTGACCGTGGAATTTGCCCGCAAGATCGGCGCGCAGGTCATTGTGCGCGGACTGCGCGTCTTCTCGGACTTCGAGTTCGAATTCCGCATGGCGCTGGCGAACCAGCGTCTCACGCCCGACATCGAGACCACCGCCCTCATCACCGCCGAGCAGCACACCTTCCTCTCATCGAGCACCGTCAAGGAGATCGCCATGCTGGGCGGGGACGTGACCTCCATGGTCCCGCCGTTCGTCGCGGACGCGCTCCGCCGCAAGATCAGCGACGGGAATCACCAGCCACCGCCGAATGCATTACGCGATTGAGTAGGACAAATTGTCAATTTGTCCCTCAACAAAATGCGATAGAATAACGTTATCTGTTCCACGGAGGCCTTTATGGACATCCTTCACCTCATTGACCGCCTCGAAGAACTCTTCAACGAATCACGCGCCGTCCCGCTCACGCGCAACGTGATGGTGGACGAGGACAAGATGCTGGACATCATAGACCAGATGCGCATCGCGATTCCCGAAGAAGTCAAAAAGGCGCAGCAGATCATCGCGCAAAAGGAGCGCTTCCTGGCGCAGGCGCAGGAGGAAGCCAACCGCACGGTGGACATCGCCCGCCAGAAAGCGGACGATCTCGTCCAGCGCGACCTGATCGTGCAGGAGGCGCAGCGCCGCGCCGAACAGATCGTCGCGCAGGCGCGCCTGGACGCTGACGCCACCCGCCGCGACGCCGACGACTACGTGGTGGACGCGCTCTCGCATCTACAGGACGAACTGGAGAAGATCGCCTCGCAGGTGCGGAACGGCATCCGCATGGTGGAGGAAGACCCGCGCCGCGCCTCCTCCGCTCCGCAAACCGAATCCTGAAAGAGCCGCCCCCGTCGTCTGACGGGGGCGTTTTTGATTACCGCGCGCCTCTTCTTCCAAACTGCCTCTCCAGCATATCCACTGACAAGTGAATCATCGTCGGCCTGCCATGCGGACAGGTGCGCGGCGACTCGCACGCTTCGAGGTCGTTGAGCAGGGCGCGCTGTTCGTCGGGAGAGAGCGTCTGCCCAGCCTTGACCGCGAGACGTTTGCAGACGCGTCCCGCCAGTTTCGCCTCCACCTCGGACTGGAGGGGGGATTCGTCCTCCTCGAAATCCTCCACCACCGCCCGCAGCGCGGACTCGGGGTCCGCGCCCGCGAACAACGTCGGGATGGCGCGCACTTGGAACGAGTTGCCGCCGAATTCCTCCACCTCGAATCCGAAGCGGTTTAAGATCGGCAATTGGGCGGCGATCAATTGGGCGGATTGCGGAGGCAGTTGAACGACAGCGGGAGAAAGAAGGGATTGCGACGGAATTTTTTTCTGGTCGTGCTGCGCCATCAACTTCTCGAACAGGACGCGTTCGTGCGCGGCGTGCTGGTCAATCAGATACAACCCGTCGGGTCCCTCGGCGACGATGTAGGTCTGTCCGATCTGACCGATGAGGCGCAAAAGCGGCAGGTTGAACGTTGATGGCGAGCGAGTGTCAGGGGTCAGGCGCGAGGCGTCAGGCGGCTGATCGCTGCCCACTGGTAACTGATCGCTGTCTTTCGCCATTGTCCAATCCAGTCCACCCTGCCGCGTCTCCGCGGGACGCGACGCGCCTCCCCACAAGACGGGCGCGACCGACGGGACGGGCGCGTACGCCAGCAGGGTCCGCCGCGCGGAGCGCTGGACGAAACTGAACACGCGGTCCTGGTTCTTGAACCGCACCTCGGCTTTGGCGGGATGCACGTTCACGTCCACGTCGTCGGGTTTGATCTCGAGGAAGAGCGCCGCCATCGGATAACGTCCCACCATCAGCAGGGTGTGGTACGCCTGGATGAGAGCCGTCGTCAGCGGCGTATCCGACACCCAGCGGCCGTTGACGAAGAAGGTGATGTCCTTGCGGTTGGAACGCGTCAGCGCGACGGGACTGATGAAACCCGTCAGCCTGAGTCCCTCTTCCTCCGCGCCGACTTCGATCATCTGCTTCGCGACCTCGACGCCGTACAACGCCGCGAGGATCGCGCGTCGGTCGCCGTCGCCCGAAGTTTGCAGCGTGACGTTCTTATCCTCGGTCAACTTGAAGCGCACGTGCGGGTATGCCAGCGCGTAACGCGTCAACAGGCCGTCTATGGCGCGGCGTTCGGTCACGTCGGATTTCAGGAATTTCAAGCGCGCGGGGACGTTGTAGAACAGATCCTCGACGCGCACCAGCGTGCCGATCGGCGCGCCGACCTGTTCGAGTCTGCCGTTGATCCCGCCTTCCACTTTCAGGCGCGCGCCCGCGTCCGCGCCCGCGGCGCGCGAGACGATCGTCAGCCGCGAGACCGAGCCGATGGAAGCGAGCGCCTCCCCGCGGAATCCCAAAGTCGAGATGGAAAAAAGTTCGGCGGCCTGGAGCAGCTTCGAGGTCGCGTGACGCGCCGTCGCCAGTTCCAGTTCCGAGGCGGGAATCCCCGTCCCGTCGTCCGCGATCTCGATGAGGCGTCGTCCCGCCTCCTGCACGGTCACGGTCACGGCGCGGGCGGAGGCGTCCAGCGAATTTTCGACGAGTTCCTTCACCACCGAGGCGGGGCGTTCGATCACCTCGCCCGCCGCGATCTGCGAGGCAACTTCGGGCGCGAGCAAATGAATGGGCATGGGTGAATTATAATCGCCCCATGAAATTTGCCGCCGTTTTCTTCGACCTCGACGACACGCTCTATCCCGCCTCGACGGGTTTGTGGCTCGCCATCAAAGAACGTATGAACGTTTACATGCGCGACCGCATGGGCTTCGACCCCGCCGAGATCCCGACCGTCCGCGAGAAATATTTCCGCGAATACGGCACGACTTTGCGCGGACTGCAAGCCAATCACCAGATCAATGTGGACGATTTCCTGGCCTTCGTGCATGACCTCCCGCTGCGGGACTACCTGACTCCCGATCCGACTCTCCGCCCCGTCATCGCTTCGATCCCCACCCGAAAGTGGATCTTCACCAACGCCGACGCCTCCCACGCCCGACGCGTCCTCGCCGCGCTCGAACTGGACGGCCTCTTCGACGGTATCGTAGACGTCAACGCGGTCGCGCCGTACTGCAAGCCCATGCCCGAGTCGTTTCGGATCGCGATGGAATCCGCGGGCGAGACCGATCCCGCGCGCTGCGTGATGATTGACGACCTGCCGCGCACCACCCGCGCCGCCCGCGAGTTCGGCATGTACGGGATCCTCTACGGGCAGGATGCCCCCCAGCCCGACGCCGACGCGTCCTTCACCGATTGGCGCGTCCTGCCCGCGCTGTTGAACGGGAGTAAACCATGAACACAGACGGTATCCTCGTGGCGGCGCTGGTCATCGGGATCGTCGTCCTCGCCAACGGGCTGATGTTCCTGTGGGCGCGTTCGTGGGCGCGCGGCGACAACGCGACCCGCGATTTTCTGAAAGGCGCGCAGAACGCCATCGGCAAGCCGTTCGAGAAACAGAACAGAGAATTGGACGAATTACACAGGCGGGTGGACGATTTAAAAAAGTGAGATTTTTCTAGTTCCTGCAATCTTCTTACAATTTCCAGACAATTATTTCATCCCGCCTTAATGCGGGCGTGATAATCTCGATTTTTGAACACTTTGGCAGCGAGGAGCATTTTATGAACAAAACCGTTAAAGTCATTCTCGGCCTCTTTATTGGCATGGTCCTGCTGGCGGGCGCGTTTTCCGGCGGCTTCATCACCGGGCATTTTCTGCCCATCGGCAAAAATGGTCCGGCCATTTCCGCGCCGCCCGGCAGCGTTCCATCCAACCAGGGCAATACTCCCACCGAACTTCAGACTCTCTTCCAGCCGTTCTGGGAAACGTGGACGCTGGTGCATGAACAGTATGTAGACCAGCCTGTGGACGACGTGGCGCTCATGCGCGGCGCCATCCAGGGCATGTTGGACTCGCTCGGCGACAAACATACCTCCTACATGAGTCCCGAAGAATTCAAGCAGGCCAACGAGGATCTCGCCGGCGAATACGAGGGCATCGGCGCTTACGTGGACATCTCCGGCGACTACCTGACGGTCATCAGCCCGATCTCGGGTTCGCCCGCCGAAGCCGCGGGGCTGCGCAACGGCGACATCATCATCGCCATTGACGGGCAGGACATGACCGGCGTCAACCCCGAGCTCGCCCGCCAGAGAGTGCTGGGGCCGGCCGGTTCCGTCGTCACATTGACGATCCGCCGCGGGGACGAGGCTCCGCTCGACGTCAAGATCACGCGCGCCAAGATCATCGTCCACAGCGCCGAGGGCAAAATGCTCGACGACGGTATCGCCTATGTTGAAATCTCCACTTTCGGCGAAAAGACCTCCCAGGAACTCAAGGATACGCTCGCCAAATTAATGGCCGAGAATCCCAAAGGCCTGATCCTCGACCTGCGCAACAACGGCGGCGGCTACAAGGACACTGCGGTGGAAGTCGCGTCCGAGTTCATCCCGAAGGGGAAAGTCGTGCTTTACGAGCAATACGGTTCGGGACAAAAAGATTCGGACGAAGCGCTCGGCGACGGGCTCGCGGAGAACATCCCGATGGTCGTGCTGATCAACGAAGGCTCCGCCTCGGCCTCCGAGATCGTGGCGGGCGCGCTTCAGGATTACGGACGCGCCAAACTCGTCGGCGTCGTCTCCTACGGCAAGGGTTCGGTGCAAATTTGGGATGAACTGTCCAACAACCAGGGCGCGGTGCGCGTCACCATCGCGAAATGGCTGACGCCCGACGGACGCGCCATTGACAAAACCGGGTTGACGCCTGAAGTGTACGTTTCGATGACCGAGGACGATTACAACAACGACCGCGACCCGCAGCTGGACGCGGCCATCCAGACCCTGTTGGCAATGCTGGCGGGATCGCCTCTTCCCACCTCCATGCCCACGGTTACGCCTATTCCGTAAGAAAGGTTCGCCATGTTCTTTCTTGATCCCACCTATCTTTGTTTTATGGCTCCCGCCTTCCTGTTGATGGCGTTGACTTCGTGGTACGTGAAGTCGGCCTACAACAAATGGAGCCGGGTGCGCTCTCAAAGCGGGCTGACCGGCGCGCAGGCCGCGCAGCGGCTGATCCAGAACGCGCCCTACTATATCAACGAGGGCGGCGAAGGCCTGCGCGACGTCCGCATCGCGGGCATCGGCGGTAATCTCACCGACAACTACGACCCGCGCACCAAAACGCTCAATCTCTCGCCCGGTGTGGCCAACACCCCCTCGGTGGCCTCCATCGCGGTCGCCGCGCACGAACTGGGTCACGCCATGCAGGACAGCGAAGGCTACCTCCCCATGCGTCTGCGCTCGGCCCTCGTCCCCGCCGTCAACATCGGCTCGAACTTCGGCTGGATTCTCATCCTGATCGGCATCCTCCTCTACTCGTGGACGGGGGCCGGCTGGGGAATCAGCGTGGCGTGGATCGGCGTCATCACCTTCTCGGCGGGCGCGGTCTTCGCCCTCGCCACCCTGCCCGTGGAATTCAACGCGTCCGCGCGCGCGAAACGCATCCTCGTCCAAAGCGGGATCATCCAGGGCGACGACGAGATCCGCGGCGTCAACAACGTGTTGAACGCCGCCGCCCTGACCTACGTCGCGGGGCTGGTCTCGGCCCTCTCGCAACTTCTCTACTACGTCATGCTCGTCGGCGGCATGGGCGGGCGGCGCAGGGACTGATCGTCTCATCCATTCGAGGCCGGGCTTCCGCAAGAGTCCGGCTTTTTATTTTGCTCCGGGCCGGCGATATTCCAGCCGGCCTCCTCTTCATCTTTCATCCTTCATCCTTTACAATTCCCCCCGATGAAAAAATTCATGGTCGTAGTCGTCCTCTTCCTCGGCGTGGCGCTGATTGCCCTCAGCTTTGGGGAACTGGAAAAAACCCTCGCCACCCTGCAAAAAGCGCACCTGCGCTGGGTGTTTCTGGCCCTGGGGTTGGAGGTCGCGTGGATGGCGAACCTCGGGCTGACCTACCAATCCATTTACCGCCTTCTGGGGATCAACGAGGACCGCGGCCGTCTGACCCTCGCGGCGGTCGCCTCCTACTTTGTGAACATCATCGCGCCCACCGCGGGCGTGAGCGGGATCGCCTTCTTCGTCAACGAGGCCAGGCGGCGCGGCTATCCGACCGGCAAAGCCACTCTGGCCGGCGCGCTCTTCCTGCTGGTGGACCAGGCCGCCTTCCTGGCCGTCCTCGCCCTCGGCTGGATCGTCCTCCTGCGCCGCAACAACCTGAACGCCGGGGAGATCTCCGCCTCGCTGACGCTGCTGGTCCTCGCCTGTATTTTCGGCTTTTTCATCTACCTCGGTTATCGCTCGTCAGACGCGCTCGGCCGCGCCCTGGCGCGCGTCGCCCGCCTTGTCAACTGCGTCGTCCGCCCCTTCATCCACCGCGACTACCTCAGCGAAGACCGCGCCCACGCCTTCGCCTCCGAAGTGGCCGAGGGACTGTCGAGCCTGCCCGAGCATTCGGTCCAGCGGCTGATCCGTCCCCTGCTCCACGCGCTCCTCAACAAAGCCCTGCTCATCGGCATCCTGCTCTGCGCGTTCCTCTCGTTCGACGTGCCGTTCTCCGCCGGGACGATCATCGCGGGCTGGGCCATCGGCTACCTCTTCCTCGTCGTCTCCCCCACCCCCAACGGCATCGGCATCGTGGAAGGCGTCATGCCGCTCGCCCTCTCCAGCCTGCGCGTCTCCTACGAAGCCGCGGTGGTCGTCACGCTGGTCTATCGCGCCGTCACCTTTTGGCTGCTGCTGGGCGCGGGCGCGTGGGCCTTCCGCCGCCTGCAACTTTCGGACGCCTGACTTGACTCTCGTCTCCCTGCTCTCCCGCTGGAAAACCGACCCCGACACCGCCCCCAACTTCGCCGCCTGGCGGACTCTCCCCCCGCGTCCCGCGGACCTCGTCCCGCTCCCGCCTCTCCCCGACCTTTTGCCGGCCGCGCTGACCCGGCGCGGGATACACGCCCTCTATTCGCACCAGTCCGCCGCGTTCGAAGCCGCGCGGCGCGGCGGGAACGTCGTCCTCGCCACCGGCACGGCCTCCGGCAAGACCCTCGCCTACAACCTCCCCGTCATTGCCGCCCTCCTCGAAAACCCGCAGGCCCGCGCGCTTTATCTCTTCCCGACCAAAGCCTTAACCCAGGATCAACTTTCTAATCTTCAAACTTTCCAACCTGCCAATATTCAGGCGGCAATTTACGACGGCGACACGCCTCAATCCCGCCGCGCCCAGATCCGCAAGACCGCCAACATCCTGCTGACGAATCCCGACATGCTCCACACGGGAATCCTCCCGCACCACGCCAACTGGGAGGAATTCTTTCGTAATCTAAAATTCGTCGTCGTTGACGAGTTGCACACCTACCGCGGCGTCTTCGGCTCGCACGTCGCCAACGTGATCCGCCGCCTGAAACGCGTCGCCGCGTTCCACGGCGCGCATCCGCAGTTCATCCTCGCCTCCGCCACTATCGGCAACCCGAAAGAACTGGCGGAGAATCTCATCGAGGAACCCGTCGCGTTGATAGACCGCGACGGCTCCTCGCGCGGCGAGCGTCATTTCCTCATTTACAACCCTCCCATCGTGGACGAGTCCATCGGTCTGCGGAAATCCGCCTTCGACGAATCGCTCCGCCTCGCGCGGGACCTGCTGGAAAACAACGTGCAGGGAGTCATGTTTGCGCGTTCGAGGAGGAGTGTGGAGATTCTGTTGACAAGATTGCACGATGACCTGAAAGACGAAAGAAGAAAGAAGACCGGCGGCAATCTCTTTCCTCTTTCTTCTTTCATCCGAGGATACCGAAGCGGATATTTACCAGGTCAGCGCCGCGAGATCGAAAAGGGACTCCGCGATGGAAGCGTCCGCCTCGTGGTGGCGACGAACGCCCTCGAGCTGGGGATCGACATCGGCGGACTCGGCGCGGCCATCCTCGTCGGCTACGCGGGAAGCGTCTCGTCCACATGGCAGCAGGCGGGTCGCGCGGGACGCGGGGACGACGCGGCCGCGGCGGCGCTGGTCGCGTCGCCCAATCCGCTCGACCAGTTCCTCGCCCACCATCCCGAATATTTTTTCGGGCAATCGCCCGAGCAGGCGCTGGTCAACCCCGACCATCTCCTGATCCTGCTGGAGCATCTGCGCTGCGCGCTGTTCGAGTTGCCGTTCAAAGCGGGCGAGGGCTTCGGCAAACTTCCGGCAGAGACCGTCCACGAATATCTCGACGTGCTGGTCGCCAATAACGAAGCGCACGCCTCGGCGGACAAAGTCTTCTGGATGGCGGACGCGTATCCCGCCGCGAACGTCTCGCTCCGTTCGGCCTCGCCCGCGAGGGTCGTCCTCCATACCGAAGACGAGGACGGCGCGCGCGTCATCGGCGAAGTGGACCTCGCCAGCGCGGTCTGGATGACGCATCCGCGCGCCGTCTACCTGCACGAGGGACAGCAATACTTTGTGCAGGAACTCGACCTGACCCGCAACGTCGCCTCGCTGATCCCGGTCGGGTTGGATTACTACACCGAGCCCCTGCGCGAAACCGCCATTCAAATTCTCTCCACCGCCGACCAATTTCCAATCTCCAATTCCCAATCTCCCGTCGCAAAATTCTGGGGAGAGTTGCAGGTCACAACGCAAGTGACCGGCTTCCGCAAACGCAGTTGGCTCGGCGGCGAAAACCTCGGCGAGGAGCCGCTCGACCTGCCTGCTTCCGATTTGCAGACGACCGGCTACTGGCTCTCCCTCGCCGAGGAGACGGCAGCGCGTCTGCGCGAGACCGGCAACTGGTCCAGCGTCCCGAACGACTACGGCCCCGACTGGACGAGAATCCGCGACCGCGTCCGCGCTCGGGACGGATTCCGCTGCCAGGTGTGCGGCCAGCCCGAAAACGGACGCCAGCACGACGTCCATCACAAGGTCCCGTTCCGAAACTTCGTGCGGAAGTCTCATAGCCGCGAGGACCGCGCCGCCGCGCTCCAGCAAGCCCATCGCCTGGACAACCTCGTGACGCTCTGCGCCTCTTGTCATCGCAAAGCCGAGCAGAACGTCCGTATGCGAAGTGGGCTGGCGGGACTCGGCTACCTGCTCGGTCAACTCGCGCCGCTCTTCCTGATGTGCGATCCCGGCGACCTCGGCCTGCACGTCGACGCGGTTGGAACGATCTTCGACGGCCAGCCGTCCATTGTCTTGTACGATCAAATGCCGGCAGGGATCGGCTTCAGCCAGAGACTGTTCGAGATCCACGACGAACTTCTCGCCCGCGCGCTCGAACTCGTAAGCGAATGTCCCTGCGAAGACGGCTGTCCCTCCTGCGTCGGCCCGGCCGGGGAAAACGGCATCGGCGGCAAAGAGGAGACCATTGAAATACTAAAGGAGATTCTTCGATGAAACCCGCCTGGAAAGTTTATTGGACGATACTGATCGCCGCCCTGTTTGTCTTTGCCTGTTCCCCCGCGCCGACTCCGCCTTCCCTGCCGACGGACGCGCCCCTCCCGCCGCCCGCCGCGACCTCCGTCCCGTTCTATCTGAACCTGACGCTGAATCCCACCGACAAAAACGAGACGGGACAGGACCCCGCCGACTACACCGTCGCCGCGCAAATCCCCACGCTGACCGGCAGCGACGATCCTCGCGTGACGGCCTTCAACGCCCTGGCCGCCTCCATCGTCCAGCAGGGCGTGGACGAGTTCAAATCCACCATGACCGACCTCCAGCCCCTGCCCGACATCGGCGCGGCCAGCGGATATACCTTGAAATACACGTCGCTTTCCGCGCAGCCGGGATACGTCAGCATCAAGTTCGAATCGGAGGGATATGTCGAGGGGATGGCGCACCCGTACCACGTCTCCCGCTCGCTCAACTACGACCTGGAGACGGGGGAGGAGATCAGCCTGGATTCCCTCTTCACGTCGGACTCGTCCTACTTGCAAGTCATCGCCGATTATTGCGCCGCCCAACTCCAGACGCGCGATATCGGCTTCACGGATATATTCACCGACGGCGCGAAACCTACCGCCGAGAATTACCAGGTCTGGAACATCACCCCCGACGGCCTGCTGATCACGTTCAACGAATACCAGGTCGCGCCGTACGCCGCGGGCCCGCAGACGGTCCTCGTCCCCTACGCGGAACTCGCCTCCATCATCAACCCGCAGGGCGCGCTGGCTGGCTACCTGCCGTAAACGCAAAAATGGGGGGAATGGCTCGGAGTAACTAATGACAGCAGTAGAGCGAGATGGTATCTCGCTCTACATCATTTGTTTGAACCCATTACCCAAAAATGAAGTCCGGGTCTTTTGTCATCCATAACTGGGCGTATCCCCGATGATCTCCCAGCCGCGTTCCAGCGCGGTGGACTTCAACTTCTCGTCGGGATAAACCGCCACAGGATGTTCGGCGTGTTCGAGCAGGGGGATGTCCTGCTCGGTGTCGCCGTAGGCAAAGTCCACGCGCGCCGCGTTCAGGCGTTGCAGCACTTTTTCGATTTTGTGTTCCGCCGCCGCCAGGTCTCCCGCGACCCGCACGCGTCCATTCCGATATTCGACCGGCGTGCCGATGGTCTGCGCGCCGACGCGCCGCGCGAACGGCTCGATGATCGGCTCGACCACGCTGCTCGCGATGTAGACTTGCGCGCCGTTTTGCCGATGTTCGACCAGGCGCGCGATCACGTCCTCGCGGCGTTTGACCCACAGGTCGTGTTCGACGGCCCATTCGCCGATTTCCTGCATCTTCTCTGGGGTGGCGTTCCGCACCAGGGACAGGCTGTTGACCATCAAGCCCTGTCCCCATTTCTGCCAGTCAATCCAGCGGCGTTTCGCCAGAAAATAAGACGGCGCGATCGAAGCCATGTAGAGTTTTGCCTGCCACTTGCTCTGGCGATGTCTCACCCAATCCACCAGTCCCAGCACCGGCGAGCCGGTACTGAGCGTTCCCATCATGTCTGAAATGACGATCATGTTTCCTCTATTGTTTGTACACGGATTTCACGGAAACGGCGGACTTTCACAGATCTTTTAAATTTTTCCGTGCAAATCTTCAAAGTCCGCGTCATCCGTGTACCAAACCAAGACAAATTAAAGAGTCGCTACTCCGCCTCCCGCATCCAGCGCTTCACCGCCTCCTGTGGATGACGGTGATTCGCCAGCGCGTCCAGCAGTTTTTCGGGGTCGGATTCGCAGCACAGGGCATCGCGGTGTTCGCGGAAGATGAAGCCCTCGTCAACGGCGTGATCCACCATGGCGAGCAGCGGCGCGTAATAATTGCGGAGGTTGAGCAGGCCGATCGGTTTTTGGTGCGCGCCGGTCTGCGCCCAGGTGATGGTCTCGAACAACTCGTCGAACGTGCCGAAACCGCCGGGCAGGGCAATGAAGCCGTCGGAGAGGGCGTTCATGCGAGCCTTGCGCGCGTGCATGTCTTCGGTCACGTCCATGCGCGTCAAACCGGCGTGCGCCAGCGGGTTGGTGTGCATCGAAGGGATGATCACGCCGACCGCCTCGCCGCCCGCCTCCAGCGCGCCGTCGGCGACCGCGCCCATCAGTCCCGTCTTGCCGCCGCCGAAGACGAGTCGCATCCCGCGCCGGGCCAGGACGCGGCCCATCGTCCGCGCGCCCGCCAGATAGTCCGCGTGGACCGAATCGGACGATCCGCAAAAAACGCAAATGGATTTCATGTCGCAACTTTAACCCAATTTGGCAAAACGCGCCATGTTAGAGTTGTATTAGTCAAAGCGCCGTATGCTTGACTCGCCAAATTGAAGGATTACAATTCAGGCGATGGACTACAAAGACTATTACAAAATTCTCGGCGTGGAGCGCAAAGCCGGCGCGGACGACATCCGCAAGGCCTATCGCAAACTCGCGCTCAAATATCATCCCGACCGCAACCCCGGCGACAAGGCCGCCGAGGAGCGCTTCAAGGAAGTCAACGAAGCCTACCAGGTCTTGAGCGACGAGCAGAAGCGCGCCCGCTACGACCAACTCGGCAGCGCCTACTCCAACTGGCAGGGACGCGGCGCGCCGGGCAACTTCGATTGGGGACAATGGACGACCGGCGGTCAACGCGTGAACGTGGAAGACCTGAACGACCTGTTCGGCGGCGCGGGCGGGGACGCGTTCTCCGAATTCTTCCGCTCGATCTTCGGCGGGATGGGCGGCGCGTCTGCCCGGACCCCGGGCCGGGCGCGCCAGGCAACGGGCTACCAGCAGCCCCTCGTCATCTCGCTCGAGGAGGCCTTCAACGGGACGACTCGCCAGTTGCAGTCCGAGGCGCGCCGCGTGCAGGTGAAGATTCCCCCCGGCGTGCGGACCGGCTCCAAAGTGCGCGCGGCCGGCGCGGGTCCCAGCGGCGCGGACGTGTACCTCATCATCGAGATCGCGGACGACCCGCGCTTCGAAATTGACGGCGACAACCTCCGCGCAACCGCCAGCGTGGACGCGTTCACCGCCATGCTCGGCGGCCAGGCCGAAGTGGAGACGATGACCGGCAAGGTCAAGTTGACCATTCCCGCCGGGACGCAGCCCGACCAGGTCTTCCGCCTCGCGGGGCGCGGGATGCCGCACCTCAAAAACCGCAGCCAGAAAGGCGACTTGTTCGTGAAGTTGAAGGTTCAGGTGCCAAAGTATCTTTCCAACAAACAACGCGAATTGATCGAAGAAGCCTCGAAGATCAAATTTTAAGAACCTGTCTGTAAACGCGCGCCGCCTCGCATAAGAGACGTTCTCCAGGAGACTGTTTCTTAAGTACGCGGATGACGCGGAGTTGACGCATTCTCGCGGATGGAATCATTAAAAAATCCGTGCTTGTCCGTGCAATCCGTCAAATCCGTGTACAAAAAGGAGTGAAGAAACA
Source organism: Candidatus Denitrolinea symbiosum (assembly GCA_017312345.1). Taxonomy (NCBI): domain Bacteria; kingdom Bacillati; phylum Chloroflexota; class Anaerolineae; order Anaerolineales; family Anaerolineaceae; genus Candidatus Denitrolinea; species Candidatus Denitrolinea symbiosum. Next base: position 580,077 of record BLAA01000001.1, read on the forward strand.
CTCTAACGTCGGCATAAGATGTCAAATGAAAGGAAAAGAATGAAACGAATAGCAATTGCTTTATCGGTACTGGTTTTGGCAATGCTGGCCTGCTCGCTGGTTCAACCCGCCGCGCCGACCGCGCCGACCGCGCCGGTTGCGCCGGTCGTCCAGCCCCCGGCGCAATCCTCGGCCTCGGTCGTGAACTCGACGCAAAACCAGGAAGCGTTCGCGGCGCTCTTCCAAAACGTGAGCGCCGGCGTGGTCGCCATCAAGACGGTCGGCGCGCAGGCGGGCGCGCTCGGCTCGGGCTTCGTCTACGACGCGCAGGGACACATCGTCACCAACTACCACGTCGTGGAAGGCTCGAAGCAGGTGGAGGTGGACTTCACCAGCGGATTCAAAGCCTACGGGACGGTCATCGGCACGGACCTCGACTCGGACCTCGCCGTCGTCAAAGTGGACGCGCCCGCCGCGGAACTGCGCCCGCTCCCGCTCGGCGATTCGGACGCGCTGCAGGTCGGGCAGACGGTCATCGCCATCGGCAACCCCTTCGGGCTGAACAGCACCATGACGACCGGCATCGTTTCCGCGCTGGGACGCACGCTCGATTCGATGCACCAGACCTCCGGCGGAGGCGTCTTCACCGCCGGCGACATCATCCAGACCGACGCGGCCATCAACCCCGGCAACTCGGGCGGTCCGCTCTTCAACCTGAACGGCGAAGTGATCGGAGTCAACCGCGCCATCCGCACGGTCAACTCCACCAACACGGGCGACCCGCTCAACTCGGGAATTGGGTTCGCAATCTCGTCGAACATCATCCGACGCGTCATGCCGAGCCTGATCCAAAACGGATATTACGACTATCCCTACCTCGGCCTCTCCTCGATGAACGACTTGAGCCTGCCGATCATCGAAGCGCTGGGGCTGAACAGCCAGACCGGGGCCTACGTGTTGGACGTGGCTAAAGGCGGTCCGGCCGACCAGGCTGGCCTCAAAGCGGGCAGCCAGAACACCAGCATCCAGGGACTGATGGCGGGCGGCGACCTCATCGTCGCCATTGACGGTCGTCCCATCCAGACCTTCGACGACCTCCTGCGCTACCTCATCAACAACAAAGCGCCGGGAGACGAAGTCACGCTCACCGTCCTGCGCGGCGATCAGACCGTGGATATCGTTGTCACGCTGGCGAAGAGGCCGAAATAAAGAACGAAGAAGCCGCCGCTTTGAGCGGCGGTCTTTTTTATATTTGTCCGAACCGCGCGGGAGAAGGTATAATCTCAGCGATGCGAAACCGAGTGGTCATGGCCGCGTTAGTCGTGATTGCAATTGTGGCGGGCGTTTTGATCTATCTGAAGTTGACCCCATCCGGAGCGCGCTCCGGGCGGGTGTGGGATTTTCTGACCGACCCCGCGTCCCACGCGGATTGGAAACTGGCCGCCGGTTCGCGCTGCGGCTCCGCCCCCTTCATCTTCCCCACCGACGGGATGGCCGGCTTCCTCTGGGACGATTCCTTCCGCGTCGGCCACCGTCACCAGGGCATTGACATCTTCGCCGGGACCGAGGCGGGCGTCGCCCCGGTTATCGCGGCCTACGACGGCTACCTCACCCGCCTCGCGGACTGGAAGTCCGCCGTCATCATGCGCGTCCCCAGCGATCCGCTCTCTCCCGGCCGTCAGATCTGGCTCTACTACGCCCACATGGCCGCCGCGGACGGGACCTCTTTCATCGCCGAGGAATTCCCGCCCGGCGCGAGCGAAATCTTCGTCGCCGCGGGGACCTTCCTCGGCCGCCAGGGCGATTACTCCGGCGACCCAAACAATCCCGTCGGCGTCCACCTGCATTTCTCCATCGTGAAAGACGACGGACAGGGGAATTTTATGAGCGAGTTATCCATCCGCAACACGTACGACCCCTCTCCGTATTTCGGCATCGAATTGAACGCAAAGAACAACGACGGTCAGCCGCCTCTCTGTAACGCCCTGGCGCGGCTGCATTCCCCTCATTTTTTTTCATTCCGTTATTCCATTTCCCCGATTCATCCCTTTTTTCAAGAGGAGGCATCATGGAATTCCGAGATAAAGTCGTACTGATCACCGGGGCGGGAAAAGGCACAGGCCGCCAGGTGGCCGCCGCGTTCGCCGCGCAGGGAGCGCGCGTGGCCGCCAACGATATTTCGCCGCAAAGCCTGGACCTGCTGACGGCCGAACTCAACCTGAGCGGACAGTCCATCAAAACCTACGTGGAAGACGTCGCCAAAAAGGTCGGGGTGCAGGCGCTCGTCAAACAGGTGGAGGACGACTTCGGCCGCATTGACATCCTCGTCAACCACGCTTCGGTCGAGCCGCACTCTCCCCTGCTCGATATGGACGAGTGGGACTGGCGCCGCACCCTCGACGTGAATGTGACCGCCGCCTTCCTCGCCATGCAATCGACAGGCCGCATCATGCGCGAACGCGGCGGCGGGGTCATCGTCAACCTGGCCTCCTTCTCCGGCGGCACAGTGGCGCTCGACCGTTCGGCCTACGTTACCAGTCTCTTCGGCCTCATCGGGCTGACGCGGCAGGCGGCGCGCGAACTGTTCGCCTATGGCATCCGCGTCCACGCGGTGGGACGCGGGCTGGGACGCTTCCAGAACACCGGCGCCACCGTCCCCGCGGACCTGTCGCGCGCGATCCTCTTCCTGTGCAGCCCGCGCGCCGCGCATCTCACCGGTCACATCGTCAACCTGCCGTAGGCGGGATAAAATTTCGCCTGAAGCCGGAGGCGCGCATGGAACAACTGCTCGAATACCGCCAAAAACTGCTCGACCGCTACGAGGCCGCCGCGCGGGAGTTCCGCGAGGCCGTCGAAGCCGCGCCCCAGCCGGACATCCCGCGCGAGGCGGGCGGGTGGAACGTCCGCCAGATCGCGGCGCACACGCGCGACGTCGAGAAATTCGTCTACGGGGCGCGCGTCCGCCGCACGCTCGAGGAGGACGATCCGCTGTTCGAGAATTTCGACGGCGAGACTTACATGACCGAACATTACCGCGCCGACGAGCCGCTCGCTTCGATCCTCGACGAGCTGGCGGCCTCCGTCCGAGACAACGCGGCGCGCCTGCGGACTCTCCCTCCCGAGGCGTGGACGCGTCCCGGCCGTCACGCGACGTACGGAGGCGGCTTCACCATCCAAGCCTGGGTGGAGCGCGCGCTGGCGCACATCGAGGAGCATTTGAAAACGGTGCAGGGTTAAACAGAGAACCCAGGTTTCTTTAAGAAAGCTGGGTTCTGAGTTTTTTGGCAGGTTGGAATCCGAAAGTTCTACTTTCGGCGATTCGTTCCGAGGCGGAACTTCGGGAATCTTAAACCAACAAGGGCAGGAGGTTTCCGAGCCACGCCAGAAACGCGGGGGCGATCTTGAGGCCAATGATCCCCACGACGATTCCCAGCGCCATGCCCGCGACGACATCCGAAACATAGTGGACGCCCATCGCCACGCGCGCCAGCGCGACGAGCGGCGCCCAGACGCAGAGGAGAATCGCCAGCCAGCCGGGACCGAGTCCAAGAGCGAGGACGGCGATCAGGAAGGCGCGCGCCGCGTGTCCCGAGGGAAAGGAGTGCGGGTCGGTGTTGCGGTAGATGCCTCCCCATTCGCCTTCGGGACGGCGGCGGCGGACGGTGAATTTGACGGTCAGCACGATGACGGCGAGAATGGCAATGGCCGCGAAGAGGACGAGCGCCCAGCGTTTCCAAAACGGGTCGCCCAGCCGCCAGAGCAGGATCAGTCCCAGCCCCCAGAACCAGGAATCGCCCGAATGGGCAAAGAAGACCGCCAGCGCGCGGAGGAGGCCGGGCTTCTCAGCTACGCGCAGGCGGTCGGAGAGACGCGCGTCGAGTTCGAGGATGGAGCGGAAGGTCATTTCTTTTTGACGGGCGTTTTGGGTTTCGGATTTGCCTTTGCTTTCGGTTCGGCTTTTTTGGCCGCCGGTTTCTTCGCGGGGGCCTTCTTCACAGTCTCTTTGACGGCTGCCGCTTTCGCCGCTTTTCTCTAGGCGGATTTGGCGGCGCGCTTCTCTTTGGCCTGCTGCGTTTCGAGGTCGGCGCGCAGGAGTTCGAGCTGGTGCGGCTTATCCACGTCCATGCACGGCTCGGCGCGCTCCCAGACAATGGCGCGGCCTTTGATGTTGAGCCGCCTGCAGACGTGTTCCACCAGTTCGTCGAGCGTGGCGCTGCGGGTGATCACTTTCCAGAAAGTGTCGAGGCCGACGAGGGAGGCTTGCCGCATCGGGGACTTGCGATTGCCGATCAACTGCTCCCAAAGATCGAGATGCTCCGTCGCCATGCGGACGTGGGTAAGGTTGATGTCCGCGCCGCACAGGTCAATATCTTTAAGACGGGTGTAGGTGCGCTTCGAGCCGGGGAAGCGCGCCTCCATCACCTCGCGCGGGCAGACGCCATAGTAGATGTCGTCTCTCGTCTCCATGCACTTTGAGACCAGCCAGTCCACCATCTCGCCTTTGAGCGCGGGGATGTCGGACGAGACGATCAGGACGTATTCGGTCTTCGGATCGAGTTCGAGCGCCTTGTGGACGCCGGCCACGACGTTGGCGAGCATGCGTCCCTGGTTGGAGAGGTAGTGGACCGGCTTGGCGCTGACCAGTCCGCTTTTGGCGGAGAGGCCGACCAGGATGATTTCGTCCACCTGACGCGCGGCGTTGAGCGCGTCGAGCGTCCATTGGATCATCGGCTTGCCGGCGATGTCTATCAGGGCTTTGGAATCGCCTTTAGAATGGACATATAAGGGTTCTTCCGGTTGTGGAATTCCGCCTGCGGTGACAATGGCGTACATATAGCCTCCTTGGGTTTGCGATTTGGAGATCGTCAATCGAAACCGCGAATCAATTGAGTTCCTGCAACTGGGGTTCGAAGCCGAGCCGGTCGAGCATTTCGGTCAATTCGGGCCAGGAGAGGGCGCGTCCCTTGCCGGCCACGGCGACGAGCGCGGCTTCCATCATGTTTGTGCCGAACGAGCGTCCGTCCATGACGGGCGTGGTGGTGAGGAGGTATTTCACGCCGCATTGACGGAAGAGTTCCACGTCTTCGGGCGTGGTGGTGTTTGTCACGATGACCTTGCCCTTCATGTCGTCGGGCATGTTGCGTTTGATATAGAGACAATCGCCCGCGACGACGGTCGCCCACTGATAGTACTTTTCCCATTTCGGCGTGCGGACGTTCTGCTTTTCGCCCGTCGGGTAGAGCCACTCGAACGGGAAGCGCGTCACGATGGGGATCATGATGGCCGCGAGGACGCGCAGCGCGCTCATGGAGCGGAGGGGAATCGGGACGTCGAGCGTGAACATCAGGTCGCAGAAGACGGTTTCGTAACCCGCCTCGACGAAGGATTTGGAGAGTCCCCAGCGGTCCACGCCGACGGTGATCATCACTTTGCGTCCGCGTTCGTCGAGGTAATCCTTGATCTTCTTTTCGAGGAAGGCGGGGGCTTTGTTTTCGAGCGTATTTTTCAACCCGCCGCCGTCCACGACGGGAGTCTTTTCGATGTAGCGCACCAGTTTTTGGACGGAATGGAAGGGATAGAATTTCCCCTCCACGATGGCGCCCAGGTCGGCTCCGCCCACGCCGAAGGCGTCCACTTGCCCGTCGAGTTCCTTGTATTTGAGCGCGGCGGCTTCCATGTCGCCGTCCGTGCCGATGCGTTCAATGCTGACCTGTTCGCCGAGCAGCGTCACTTCCACTTTCTTGTTGCGCTTCGACGATCCAATGCTGATGCTGACCGCGCGTTTCATCTACGGGCCTCCTTTGGAAAATCTTCGGCGAGTATACACTGAATTGTAAGAAGATGTAAAATCAGGACTTCACGAAAGTTTTTCGCGATTCACACCAAAATTGACATGGAGGCTGGCATGGCTCGGAAATTGATGTGGGTTTTTCTCGGTATTTTTATCGTTTTGACCGCGTTCAATATCGCGGCGCTGCGCCTGAACCTGAGTTCGCCGTTCTATCTCTTCGTCACGGCCGTCACCCCGCTGTTTGGACTTTTGACCGCCCTCCTGCATGCCAGCCTGCGCTGGAACTGGCGCGCCGCGTTGACCCTCTTCGCGGTCTCGTTCGTCGTCAGCCTGGCGTTCGAAAGCGTCGGCGTCGCCACGGGACTGGTCTACGGGCCGTATCGCTACACCGAAAAACTGGGACCGAAGTTCCTCGGCCTCGTCCCGTACATGATACCGGCCGCGTGGTTCATGATGATGTACCCGTCCCTCGTCATCGCGGAGCGCGTCGCGCCGCGCGTCGACGGATGGAAGCGCGGGTTGACGGTCGCCGCGCTCGGCGGGATCGTGATGACCGCCTGGGACGTGGTGATGGACCCGATGCTGGTGCGCGGCGGTCACTGGGTCTGGGAGACGAACGGCGCGTACTTCGGCGTCCCGCTTCAAAACTATTGGGGCTGGTGGCTGACGACGTTCAGCGTGTTCCTCGTCTTCTGGCTGTTGACGCGTCGAAACGGCGACCCCGCGCGGGGTGTGGACGACCGAATCGCGGTCGCGGTCTACATCGTCACCGGGCTGGGAAACATCCTGACCTGCCTCGATCCCGACGCCGTCCAGCAATTGGGCGGCGCGGCGCTGGCGGGCATCTTTGCGATGTCGCCGTGGGCGATCATGGGATGGCTGAAATCCAAAGAATAGAAAAACCGCCCGACAACGAGTCGGGCGGAAATTTGGGAAAGGGGATCCGAAAGTTCTACTTTCGGCTTTGGCCGTTGGGAAAGGGAATCCGAAAGTTCTACTTTCGGTTTGGACCAATCCTGAAGTAGAACTTCAGGATTCCAATTGCGAATTTATTTCACAAAGATCGTGTTGGGAAAACCGAGCGCGGCGAAGAAGCGCAGCAGGTAGGCCTCGGCATTGATCTGCGCCTGTGTGAGAATGCCGTCTTCCATCGCGGCTTTGAGAATCTCCTGCTCGGCAGTCTGGCGCGCCAGCGTTTCGAGATCGTTGACGCCTTTGGTGAAAATTCCCGTGTTGCGGTCGTAAACGTAGGATTTCTCGTTGTTGAGCGTGGCGACGAATACTTCCGCAGACGGCAGGGTCACATATAGCACGCCGCCGTCGTAGCGCATGTGCTGGGGCTCGATCTTGTTCATGTCGATGCCCGCGATAACGAGGCCGTGCGCGACGAAGAGCAGTTTGTCGCCGAAGAGGAAGTCGAGGGAGCCTTGTCCGCTTTCCGCGGTGATGACTTTCTCCACGCTGTATTGGATCGTCTCCAGACGCGCCAGCGCGCGGATCTCGGTGATGTACGTTACCGGGTCGGGGATGATCGTGGGCGTGGGATTCATCAATTGCGCCACCTGCGTCTGCATGGACTGGTTGGCCTGCGCCAGGGGCTGGAGCGCGGAGTTGGCGTTGGCCGCGGTCTGATGTACCGCGTCGCGCACGGTGGTGACGATAAAGTAGATGCCCGCCGCCAGCACGATCAGGAAAATTAGGTTGAACCATCCGTTGTTCTTCATGCGCGGTATTATAAACCACGAGGGGACAAGGGAAAAGGATTTTTCCGCCCTGGGTTGGCGCGTTTTATGGCCGTAGCAAAGTCGCTTGACAAGTTGGCCGATATGAAACGCGAATAGCGCGAATGGGCGAATTTCGCGAATTTTCTTAGGCTTTTTCGCGTCATTCGCAAATTCGCGGCATTCGCGATGAAAATCCTCAGACTTTGCTACAGCCATGGGCGCGTTTTCCCCGCCCTTGTCAGACATTCCGCCCTCGACTAAAATCCTAGCCTAACCAGAGGAAGTAGAGAAGCAATGGCAAAACAACGCATCCTGCTCGTGGACGACCATGAGGTGGTGCGGCTGGGATTAAAATCCCTGCTGGAACGGCACCCCCAGTTCGACGTTATCGGCGAAGCCGGCTCGGCGCGCGAAGCGCTGGAACAGGTCAACAGCCTCCAGCCCGACGTGGTGGTGATGGACATCCGCCTGCCGGGAGTTTCAGGGATCGAAGCCTGCGAGGAGATCGTCAACCGCCACCCCAACACCAAAGTCATTATGCTGACCTCCTACGCGGAGGATGAAATGCTCTTCTCGGCCATCCGCGCCGGGGCTTCGGGCTACATCCTCAAGCAGATCGGGAGCGAGGACCTGGTCAAGGCGCTCGAGGCGATCGGACGCGGCGAGGCGCTGCTCGATCCCGCGGTGACCCAGCGCGTCTTCCAGGAAGTCCGCCGCGCGGTCAAGGAGGAGGAGGCCTCGGCTTTCGCGCATCTCAGCCAGCAGGAGAAGCACGTTCTGCTGCTGGTCTCCGAGGGCAAGACCAACCGCGAGATCGCCAAGAACCTGTTCCTCGGCGAGGGGACGGTACGGAACTACGTCAGCAGTATCCTTTCCAAACTCGGCATGAACAACCGCGCCGAGGCCGCGGCCTACGCGGTGGAACACAACCTGAGGGAATACATCGCCACGTAACCCACAGCCTGCGGAAACGCAGGCTTTTCTTTGTCATGTTCGAACAACCCCTGCTCACCGACAAAGTCGTTTTGCTGCGCCGCTTCCAGCCGCGCGACGCGGAGGCGCTCTATGCCGCGACGCGCGAATCGCTGGACGATCTCATCCCGTGGATGTCGTGGGCGAATCCCTCCTACGCGGGCGCGGACGTGGCCGAATATCTCCGCGTCGTCGCGGACAGTTGGGAGAGCGGACGCTACTACGCCTTCGCCATCGCCGACGCGCGCGACGGGACGCTGCTCGGCGCGGCCAGTTTGAGTCACGTCCACCCCGTCTATAGTTTTTGCAACCTCGGTTACTGGATCCGCTCTTCGCGCCGCGGCGCCGGTCTCGCCCCGCGGGCGGCGCGTCTCGCCGCGAAGTACGCCTTCGAGCGTTTGGGACTCCTGCGCGTGGAGATCGTCGTCGCCGTCGAAAACGCGGCCAGCCTCAGGGCCGCGGAAAAGAGCGGAGCGCGCCGCGAGGGCGTCCTGCGCGACCGCATGACGGTGCGCGAAAAAGTCCACGACGCGGTCATGTTTTCCTTCATCCGCGCGGACTTCGGCCTCCCGCCGTTATAAAGGATGAAAGCGCCCTCATCTCACGAGATTTTCCTTCGTTGACTCCGCGAAGCGCCCTGTGGGTTGTGACACTTTGTGTTTAAGAGATTTCCCTGAATGAAAATCCTTTTAGTCAACCAGGTCTTTGTCTCGTTTGACGAGCCGGGCTTCACCCGTCATTTCGAGATGGCGAAATACCTGCGCGAGCGCGGACACGAGATGGTTATCGTCGCCAGCGACGTGAACTACCAGACCGGCCGGCGCATCGTGGAGCATCGCGGCTTCATCGCCGAGCAGGAGATCGAGGGCGTGCGCGTCCTGCGCGGATTCATGCTGCCGTCACTGCACCGCAATTATTTCTGGCGCATCGTCTCGTTCATGGGATTCATGGTCAGCGCGGTGATCGCCTCGCTGCGCGTCCGCGACGCGGATTTCGTCATCGGCACTTCGCCGCCCATCTTCCAGGCCTTCGCGGCGTGGGTGGCGGCCTTCCTGCTGCGCAAACCCTTCCTGTTCGAAGTGCGCGATCTCTGGCCGCAGTTCGCCATTGACATGCAGGTCATCAAAAATCCGCTTGTGATCCGCCTCGCCTACATGGTGGAAAAATTTCTCTACCGCCGCGCGGCGCGCATCCTCGTCAACTCGCCCGCCTATAAAGCCTACATCGTCGGACGCGGCGTCCCTGCCGAAAAGATCGCCTTCATTTCCTACGGCGCCGACCTCGCGATGTTCATGCCCGAAGCGGACGGTTCCCCCGTCCGCCGCGAACTCGGCCTCGACGACAAGTTCGTCGTCCTCTACGCCGGCGCGATGGGACAGGCCAACGACGTCTACACCATTCTGCGCGCCGCCCAGCGCCTGCGCGACGACGCGCGCATCCGCTTCGTCCTGTTCGGCGACGGGAAGGAGAACGCCAATCTCCGCGCCGAAGCCGAGCGCCTGCGCCTCCCCAACCTGACCTTCGCGGGCGCGGCCCCCAAGACGCGGATGCCCTCCGTCGTCGCCGCCGCGGACGTGTGCCTCGCCATCCTGATGGACATCCCCGGCTTCCGCATGACGTATCCGAACAAGGTCTTCGACCACATGGCCGCGGGACGCGCCACCGTCCTCGTGATAGACGGCGTCATCCGCGAGGTCATCGAGGCCAGCGGCGGAGGCGTCTTCGTCCGGCCCGGCGACGACGCGGAACTGGCGCGCGTCCTGCGCGAACTGTCGAACGACCCCGACCGCGTCCGCGCCATGGGACGCGCGGCGCGCGGCTACCTCGTCCGTCACTTCGACCGCCGCGACAAACTCGCCGAGACGCTGGCGCTATTCGAGAGCGTCGCGAAAAAAGAGACTCCGCAATGACAATGTAATTTTCCGCCTCATTTCGCCGCTCTTCCTTAAAAGAATTGTGCTATACTTTTGCCATGCAAACGCCGCGACCGAACTGGACCCTCTGGGCAGAGCAACTCCATCGTTGGCGACTCGACGTCCTCGCCGCCTGGGCGCTCGAAGCGGGCGCGCCTCTCGCGCTGCTGGGCGCGCAGGCGTTTTTTTTCGCCCGTCCCTTTTTGGGCGCGCAGAGCGAAGCCATCGCGAACATGCTCGAAGATGAAAACGAGACGCGCGCCTTTGCCGCGTATTTGCGAGGGGAGGCTTTGGCATGAACGAATTGATCGCCCTCGGCCTGACCATCTTCGCGGCCGTCCTCCTTTTAGCCCTGACCTTCATTAAACGAAAATCGCCGCCCGTCTTCCGCGAGATCGCGGCCTTCACGCGATTGCGGCGGGCGGCGGGAATGTCCGTTGAAGACGGGACCCGCCTCCACGTCTCGCTGGGACGCGGCGGGTTGATCTCGCCGCGCGGCGCGGCCTCGTTGTCGTCGCTGGCGTTGCTGCGTCAACTCGGCGAGCAGACCTCCATCAGCGACCGTCCGCCCGTCGCCACCTCCGGCGACCCGGTGGTGGCCGCGCTTTCACAGGATACTTTGCAGGCCGCCTACCAGGCCGCGGGCGCGGAGGAGTCCTTCCAACCCGACAGCGGACGCCTCGGCGGTCTGACGCCCTTCTCGTACGCGGCCGGCGCGATGACCGTCGCGCGCCAGGAGCAGGTCTCCACGAACGCGGCGGTCGGCGATTTCGGCGCGGAGGTCGGCCTGCTGGCCGAGGCCTCCGAGCGCGAGAACGCCGCCCTCATCGCCGCCGCCGTGGACCCGGCCGCGCAAGCCATCCTGTTCGCGTCCGCGTCCGAGCCGCTGGTGGGCGAGGAGTTGTTCGCCGCGCCCGCCTACGTCGGGAACGACGCGGCCCAGCGCGCCAGTTTGCGGGTGCAGGACGTCTTGCGCTGGCTGGTCATCCTGGCTCTGCTGGCCGCGGCCGCTTTGAAAATGACGGGACTGCCATGAAACCTCGCCCTGTAGCCGCGGCCATCGCCATTTCGGTCGGCATCATTATCCTGCTGGGCTATTTCCTGCCGATCCCGCTCCTCGTCCCGGTTCGGATCGAACTGCTGCATTGGGCGGTGATTTTGGCGGGCGTGGCCGTTCTGGTGGGGGTGGGAAATCTCTTCAGCGTTCATTTTCAGAAATTGCGCCGCCGCGAAAAGGGATCGGTCTACAGCCTGACTTTGCTCGTGGCGATGCTGGCGACGCTGCTGGTCGGCGTATTGACGGGCCCGGATCATCCGTGGATGCAGGCCGTTGTGACGGCCATCATCATCCCGGCGGAGGCCTCGTTGATGGCGCTGCTCGCGGTGACGCTGCTCTACGCCTCCATCCGCCTGCTCCGCCGCCGCGCCGACACGATGACCATCGTCTTTTTGGGAAGCGCCATCCTGATGCTGGCTGCTTCGATCTCCCTGCCCCTGCTGGGCGAGATCCCCATCCTGGGCGACTGGGTGCGTCCCTGGCTGATCTATACCCCGGTCGCGGGCGGCGCGCGCGGACTTTTGCTGGGCGTGGCGCTCGGAGCGCTGGTCACCGGCTTGCGCGCGCTCTTCGCCCTTGACCGTCCCTACGGGGGAAAATAATGGCCGACCAATTCTGTCCCAACTGCGGCATGCCCAACGCGGAAGAGCAGGAAGTCTGCTCGTTCTGCCAGCAGTCGCTGCGCGTGGACGCGGGCGCGGCAAGCATCCGTCCCGGCGAGACGCCCACCCGAAAGACCACCGCCGAACTGGAACCCATCCTGCCGGCCTGGCTGCGCGACGCCCGCGAGACCGCCCGCCGCGCCGACGCCGAGACCGCCGCAGAGGAGGCCCAGGCCGCCGCCGAAAACCCCGCGCCGAAGGAGGAAGTCCCCGACTTTTTAGCCGGGCTGGCCTCGGCCGCGCGCGACGACCAGGACGACGAACTCCCCGAATGGATGCGCGGCGCCGCGCCCTCTTCTGCCCCCGCGAAACCCGACAAGGAAGAGCAGGCCTTCCCGCGCCGCTCCGAAATCCGCTGGGGAGACGATCAATCGGACGAACTCGGCGGCATGGCGACCACGCCCGTCACGCCCGCGCCGGAAAGCGGCGACGCCCTGCTCCCCTGGATGCAGGCTCGCGACGGAGCCGCCTCCGACTCCGCCGGCCGCGAACCCTCGCAGCCGGTCACGCCGTTTTCGAACGGCGCCGTCGAACCTCCCCACACCGGCGAATTGACCGACTGGCTCGAACAGGCCGCCGCCCAACCTGCCGCGCCGGCCGAACCGTCCGCGCCCGCCTCGGAGGAATCGCTCGACGACTGGCTCTCGAAGTTGCCGCGCGATGTGGAGATTCCCGCCGCCAGCGAGTCCCCTGCGTCTTTCGACGAGACGATAGACCTCCCCGACTGGATGAAACCCGCCGCGACGGAGGAAGTCTCCGCCGCGGACGCCGAACTTCCCGACTGGATGGCTTCCTTCCGTGAACAGAAGCCGTTCGCGCCGCCTGAGGTCTCTCCTCCCGAATCCGCCGAACAACCGCCAGCCGCCCCGGCCTTCGTCCCCGAAGCGGAACCGGCCGCCGAAACCCCAGCGAACGACCTGTTCTCCATCGAAATGCCCGACTGGCTTTCGAACATCGCGCCCGTCGAAACTGAAGCGCCCGCGGCGGACGAATCCGCTCCCGACCAGCCCATCGCCCCGGCCGAACTGCCCTCGTGGGTGCAGGCCATGCGCCCGGTCGAGACCGTCCTGCCCGACGCGCCGTCGGCGCAGGCCGCGGTCGAAGGTCCGCTGGAAGAGGCGGGGCCGCTGGCCGGACTGCGCGGCGTTCTGCCCTTCGTCGGCGGGATCGTCCAACCCGGCAAGCCGGTGGGACAGTCGTTCCGCCTCCAAGCCAGCCAGTCCCAGCAGGAGGACGCGTCCCTGCTCGGGCAATTGATCGCCGCCGAGACGCAGCCCAAGCCGCTGCGCGGCGCGAGACTCTTCCGTTCGCAGCGCGTCCTGCGCTGGGTCCTTTCGGCCCTGCTCATCTTGCTGGCAAGCGCCGCCATCCTTGGCCGCACGCAGGCCGTGCCGCTGCCCGCGGCGCTTTCGCCTGAGAGCGCGCTGGCGCTGCCCATTCTGGAATCCCTGCCGAACGACGCGCCGATTTTGATGATCTTCGACTACGACCCCGCGCTATCCGGGGAACTCGAAGCCGCCGCCGCGTCCTTCGTGGACCGTCTGCTGGGTCTGCGTTCCCCGCGCGTGACCGTCCTTTCGACCTCTCCCATCGGCCCGGCGCTGGCCGAGCGTTTCTTTGCCGCGAGCGTCGCGAGACAAAACTACCGTCCCGGACAGGACTACGTCAACCTGGGCTACCTGCCCGGCGGCGAGACCGGCATCCTGTCGTTCGCCGTCAACCCGCGCGCCGCGCTCCCCTCGCGCTCCTGGGACGCGCCCGCCGCGCAGGGCGTATCCCGCTTCTCGGACTACGCCGCGGTCGTCCTGCTCACCGACCAGGCCGAGACCGCCCGCGCCTGGGTGGAGCAGACCGCCGCCCACCGCGCGGGACATCCCCTGATCGTCGTCGCCAGCGCGCAGGCCGCGCCCATGATCCAGCCCTACCTGCTTTCGAGACAGGTCAGCGCCCTCGTGAGCGGATTGCGCGACGGCGCGGCCTTCGAAGCCTCCAGCGAGACGGGCGGCCCCGTCCGCAAATATTGGGACGCGTACAACTTCACGCTCACGCTCGCCGTCCTGCTCATGGCATTCGGCGGCTTGTGGAATCTCATTGCCGGCGCGCGCTCGCGCCGAGTTTCGGACGAGGCCCGACATGAATCCTGAACTCATCTCCGGCATCGTCGGTTTCATCCTCACGCTGATGATCTTAAGTTACCTCGTCGGCGATAACGCCCTCTTCCGCTTCGCCGTGCATGTCTTCGTCGGCGTCTCGGCGGGATATGTGGCCGTGATCGCGCTTTACCAGGTCGTCATCCCCTACCTGGTTGCCCCGCTGATGAGCGCGCCCATGCTGGAACGCGGCCTCCTGCTGATCCCCCTGATTTTGAGCGTGTTGATGCTGATGAAGATCTCGCCGCGTCTCGGTCGTCTGGGCGGACCGGCCGTCGGCTACCTCGTCGGCGCGGGGACGGCGGTGGCGGTCGGCGGAGCCGTACTGGGGACGATCCTCCCGCAGGTCGGCGCGGCCGCCGAACCGTTCAATATCGCCGCCCTGATCCAGCGCGGCGTCAACCCGATCGAGTCGCTGTTGAACGGCGCGGTCATGCTGGTCGGCGCGGTCGCCACGCTGGCCTATTTCCACTTTGGCGCGCGCCGCGCCGAAGACGGTTCCGTCAAACGCGGCTTCCTGTTCGAAGCCTTCGCCTGGCTCGGGAAGTTGTTCGTGGCCCTCACGCTCGGCGCGCTGTTCGCGGGCGTCTATAGCGCCGCGCTGTCCGCGCTGGTGGAACGCGTTCATTCCCTGTTCTCCATTTTTGGATTCTGATTATGCCGATCTCATTGACGGACGACCATTCCCTGCTGGCTGTGGACGTTGGCGCCACGACCACGCGGGCCGCGCTTTTCGACGTGGTGGAGGGCGGCTACCGCTTCCTCGCGGTGGGACAGGCCCCCAGCACAGCCGAAGCGCCCTTCAAAGACATCGGCCTCGGCGTGCGCGCCGCCATCGAAAACATCCAGTCCATCACGGGGCGGACTTTTCTCGACGCGGACCGCAAATTGATCTCGCCGTCCCGCGCCGACGGTTCGGGCGTGGACCTGTTCACGGCCACGCTTTCGGCCGGGCCGTCCATCCGAACCGTCATCGTCGGTCTGCTCGCCGACGTCTCGCTCGAATCGGCCCGCCGCCTCGCGGAGACCGCCTACGGCCGCGTCGTCGAAAGTCTCAGCCTGGCAGACCGCCGCCGCCCCGACGAGCAGATAGACGCCATCCTGCGCGCCCGCCCGGACCTGATCGTGCTGGCCGGCGGGACGGACGGCGGCGCGTCGCGCTCCGTCCACATGATGCTCGACACAGCGGGACTGGCCTGCTACCTCATGCCAAAAGAGAAACGTCCCGCCATTTTATTCGCCGGAAACAACAGCCTCGCCGACGACGTGAAGCGGCTGCTGGAAAGCCTGACGCCCGCCCTGCACTTCAGCCCGAACCTGCGTCCCTCGCTGGACGTGGAAGACCTCGACCCGGCCATGAGCGAGCTCTCGCAAATCGTCACCGGCATCCGCCGCGGACAGTTGCGCGGCGTGGACGAACTGGAGGCCTGGTCGAACGGACACGTCTTCCCCACAGCCTACGCCACCGGGCGTATGACGCGCTTCCTCAGCCGCCTGACCGGCGCTTCCGGCGGCGTGTTGAGCGTAACCCTCGGCGCCTCCGCCGCGAGCGTGGCCGCGGGCTTCAACGGCGACCTGTGCCTGCGCGTGTACCCGCAATACGGACTGGGCGAAAACCTGGCCGCCCTCGCCCAAAACACGGACCTGGACGAACTCATCCGCTGGCTCTCGCTGGACATCCACCAAAACAGCGTGCGCGACGCCATCTATCAACGCTCGCTGTATCCGTCCACCGTGCCGGCCACGCCCGAGGAACGCGCCATCTCGCAGGCGTTGGCGCGTCACACCCTGCATTTAGCCGTGCGCGCCGCCCAGCGCGACTTCCCGCCCGCGGCGCGGTCCGACCTCCTGCCGGCCTTTGAATTCATCTTCGCCAGCGGCGCGGCCCTCACCGACGGCGCTACGCCCGGCCAGAACCTGCTCCTGCTCTTAGACGCCCTCCAGCCGACGGGCGTCACCCAGGCGATGCTCGACCGCAACAACCTCCTGCCCCTGCTGGGCGCGGCCGCCGATTTGAATCAACTCCTGCCGGTGCAGGCGTTGGAATCCGGCGCGTTCCTGAACCTCGGCACGACGGTTTCGGTCGTCAGCGCCGCCTCGCACGGCGCTCCGGTCCTGCGGGCGCGCCTGAGATACGCCGATCGCAACGAAGCCAACATCGAAGTCAAGCGCGGCGCTTTGGAATTGCTCCCGCTTGGGGCCGGGGAGGCGGCCAAACTCACCCTGCAGCCGCTCCACCGCGCCGACGTGGGATTCGGCCCCGGCCGCGGCCAGACCATCACCGTCCACGGAGGCGCGCTGGGACTGGTCATCGACGCGCGCGGCCGCCCGCTGCAATTGCCGTCCGACGCGGTGCGCCGCCGCGAGCTCTTCAAAAAATGGCTGTGGACGCTGGGAGGCTAACCATGCTTGCGCCGGTCACACACATTCTTGCGCTAACCGCCATCCAACGGGAACGTCTCCTGCCCGTGCCGGGCGTCGTCAACGCGCGGATCAACCAGCGCGTCTCGGCCAGCGACGTGGTGGCCGAAGCCCACTGGGCGCGCGAACACGTTTTGATCGACGTGGCGCGCAAACTGGGCGTCGCGTCCGCCGTGGCCGACCGCCTGATCCGCTGCGCGGAGGGCGACCAGGTGGTCGCCAACGCGCTGATCGCCAGCGGGAAAGGCGTGTTCCCGCGCGAAGTCCGCGCCCCGCGCGATGGCCGCGTGGCCGTGGTGGGCGGGGGCCGCGTCCTGCTCGAAGTCGGCGAGGTGAACGTGGAACTGCGCGCCGGGCTGCCGGGCCAGGTGACGCAGATAGTCCCCGACCGCGGCGTTGTCATCCAGACCGCCGGGGCGCTCGTCCAGGGCGTCTGGGGCAACGGGCGCATCGACGCCGGCCAGTTGATCAACCTGATGGAGAAACCCGATTCCGAATTCGACGCCGGGCGGCTGGACGTGAGCCTGCGCGGGTTCGTCATCCTCGGCGGGGCGGCCGGCAAAGCCGAGGCGCTGCGGGCCGCGGCCGAACTGCCCGTGCGCGGACTCATCCTCTCCAGCCTGCATCCCGCGCTCATCCCGACGGCGCTGCAAATGCGCTATCCTATTTTGGTGATGGACGGCTTCGGCAAACTGCCGATGAACTCCGCCGCCTACCGCCTGTTAAGCACCAACGTCAACCGCGAGGCCACCGTCAACGCCGAGACGTTCGACCGCTATAGCGGCGCGCGCCCCGAGGCGATCATCCCCCTGCCGGTGGCATCGGAACCCGCGCCGCCTCTGGATGTGGAGGAGTTTGCCGCCGGCCAGCAGGCGCGCCTGCGCGCCGCGCCGCATTACGGAGCGATCGCCTCCATCGTCCGCCTGCTGCCCGGGCTGACGACCCTGCCGAGCGGATTGCGCGCGCCCGCCGCGGAAGTCCGCCTCGAAGCGGGCGGCGAGACCATTGTCCCTCTGGCAAATTTGGAAGTTGTGGGATAATTATGCTATCATTCAATGAAACTGGACAACGCGCAAGAGGAGAGTGACCCATGTATGAAGGCGACGACCTGGACACCCTGGAAGACGAAAATCCCCCGGAAGAATCGGGGAACCGCGCCTTCCTGATTGTGGCCGCGATCTTAGGCGGGATTGTCTTTCTGTCCATTGCATGTCTGGCTGTGTATGGCCTGTATGTGTTGCCGCGCCAAAAACAGGCGGCCGTAAACCAGCAAAACACGCTGGTGGCGCAGAACTTGCAAGTGAACGAGGCCTTGACGCAAAAAGCCGTCTCGGACGCGCTTTCTCAAACGCCGGCCGCCACCGCGACCCTCGAACCGACCGCCACGCCTCTCATCCCGCCGTCCACGACCACCCCTGAAGCCGCCACCGACACGCCCGACCCGCAAACGGCCACCGTCGCCGCGGCGTTGACCCAGGCCGCGCAAGCCCAATTGACGGTGACCGCCATGCCGACTACCACGCAGCTGCCCAACACCGGCTTCTTCGACGACGCCGGCGCGCCGGGACTCTTTGTGATGGCGCTGGCGCTGGTCGTCGTCATTCTGCTGGCGCGCAGGCTGCGGACTTCGCCGACCAAATAGAACATATCCAAAATTAAAATCAACGGGACGGCAGTCAATCTGCCGTCCCGTTTTTTTTATCATTCATTCAATGTTTGGAGTTTCATCGGAATTTATTTTGTAGATGCCGCCCGGCTCGGCAATTTTTCGCGAACCATCGGGGGATGGAGGAAAAACGATCTTATCAACCAAAAATTTCCCGATTGTGTCGTAATCCAGCATGTATTTTGGAGGGCGCGGCTTGCCGTTACTATTTCGTCCCTGGTGATGAATGCCAAGAGCAGATCTGTTTTTTGAGGTCACAACCAGAAATAATATTTCGACAAGTTCCGCCTTCGTTTTTCTGTAACGCGATACGCTGGTTCTTTGTTCGCGATCAATTTCGTATTTTGATTTGCCTCCTTTTAATTTTCCGTGCCATTTTTGAAACGACCTGTTCATATCGTTGTATTCGACATCGCACAGGGCGATAACAAGTCCGTGCGCGCCATACTGTTTGATGCTCCAATCCATTGCTTCCGAGTCGTTTAGAATTGACCGGTGATCATCTGATTTTAGAGCCTTGGCTTTCAAATCCCAATTGATTGTCCCTTTGAAGTCGAAACATGCTGTTTTGACTCTTCCAAATTTGTCGCCAGGAATTAAAAACGATCCTGCCAATTTCTCAAACGCGATGTACTCAAAATAGAACCCCCACCACTCCATTTGCCGCCAATTGAAATTTGCCGCTTTTAGTTCCAATACACTTTTTCGCCCGTCCCAAAAGACAGGAAAGTCATTCAGCAGGTTCTTTGCCAATAGAATATCACGTTTCACCGTCATGTCATCTCCTTAAAACAACTTTTGCTGGGATCGAAACTCACTCTCGATCCGCCTGCGCGCGATCTCACAATATTCGTTGCTAACCTCAATTCCGATATATTTGCGATCGTTGTTGTGCGCCATGACGCATGTTGTACCGCTACCGCACATGGGATCCAAAACAACATCGCCCGGTTCAGAAAAGCATAAGATCAGATCCTCGGCAAGTTTGTCTGGAAATGTAGCGGGATGTTGAAGCTTTAACCGATTGCCTTCCGTATTGCTCGTTGAATATTGCCAGACCGTCCCCCGACATTTCATCGGGTTTACTGCTTTTGGCTCGATCGTTTTGAAACCGCCGTTTGTCAGCCTATCCGTTCCCGAATAGATTTTACCTGCATGTTTACTAGGCACCATAAGGTGTTCTTTATGAAAAGTCTTGGGGCGATCTCCCTTGAAGAAAATCAAAATATATTCATGATCCACTCGAAAACGCTGATTCCACCATGCGCCCGGGTTGCCATCACGTTTATATATCACGCTTTCAAAAAGTTTCCACCCGGCCTCGTCCACCCAATTGACAGCCAGTCGAAATGACGTGAGCGATTTTGCAAAGTTCTTTGTCCCATCGCCGATAACCACAATAGCCGCTCCGCCGTCCTTTGTGATCCTGTATAGATGTTTGCCGAGCTTTTCGAAATCAAAAGACCAATTTTTTTTATAATCTCGAATTCCATCATAGGGCGGGGAAAAAACGATTAGATCTATGACATTATCAGGGAAAGTTGAAAGCAGTTCCAAACAATCGCCATTTAAAATTTGATCCAGGTTTAATTTGGCGGCCTGACTGCTGTTTTCACGAGCCGTATCCTGTAATTTTTTTTGTTTGATGGAATATGCAATTTGGGCTTGTTCTTTTACTTTTCTCATGCCTGTATTTTACCTTCAACCCAGCATAAAGTATCCTTAACCCGCCGCTTTCTTCACCAGCGCGGCGATCCTGGTCTCTTCGGCGGCGGTCAACTTTTCCAGCGCGAAGGCGACCGGCCACATCGCGCCTTCGTCAAGATGCGCGTCGTGCTGGAAACCGAGCGTCGCATACCTTGTGTTGAATTTTCCCGCGGACTGGAAAAAGCAGACCACCTTCCCGTCCTTATTGGCATAGGCAGGCATCCCATACCAGGTCTTCGGCAGGAGGGACGGCGCGCTGGCTTTGACGATCTCATGGAGCCGCTTCGCCATGGAACGGTCCGGCTCCGTCATCGCGGCAATCGCCGCCAGCACGGCCTTTTCCCCGGCTTCCCTGTCTTTGCTGGCGCGCTCTTCCGCCTTCAGTTCTTTGGCGCGTTCCCGCATCGCGGCTTTTTCTTCATCCGTAAATCCCGCAGATTTATTCTCGGGCTTTTGTGCGCTTTTCTTCGGACTCATGGAAATCTCCTTTGGCAATTGACTTTTAAATCGAAATTCGCTCGCCCAAAACGGGCGGATGGAGCCACTCTAACCAGCGCGGCTATATTTTCTCCACCACCCAAAAATGGGACAGTCCCAGCCCGCGCAGGGGCGTCTTTTCCAAAAACTGCAAAACGCCGCGCAGGAACTTCCCGAACGCGCCGAAGCGCGCGATGATATTGTCGTACGCGCCGAAGACGACCGTGCGTTCCACGAAACGGACGGGCAGTCCCGTGAACAGTTTCTCCAGGTCGCGGCGCGAATAGACGCGCACGTGCGGCGCGAGTCTGTCGCGCCAGGCGCGCGGCAGGTAATTCACCAGCGGGATGTTGCCGAACTTGTACCGTCCGCGCCAGTAGATGCCATGCGTCTCAAAAGGATAGCCCCGGTTCGGACAAAAGATCACGGCCCGCCCGCCGGGATATAACACGCGGATCATCTCGCGCGCCGCCTCGCGGTCGTCCTGCACATGCTCCAGCACCTCGTGACTCAGGATCAGGTCGAAGGACTCCGACGGAAACGGGAGACGTTCCCCTGCCGCGTTCAGGATGCGCGGCGAACGCGTCCGCGCCTCGGCCGCGCGGGCGAAGTCGTACTCCAGCCCGAACACCGTCCCGCCGAGCGCCGCGAGCTTCTCCACATACATCCCCACGCCGCAGCCGTTTTCCAGGACGCGCCCGCGGGCGCGCGCCCCCGCCGCGCGCAGGATCATCGCCAGGCGGCGGTCCTGTCCGGCGCGCCACACATACGAGGGTTCGCCGCGCAGCGCGGCCTTGTCGAAATCGCGCTCCGTCATCGTCTCACCGCAAACGCCTTCTCCGCAAAATCGGCCAGCGCGTTCAGTCCCCGCGCCAGCGGCGCCACATCCACAAATTCGGCGGACGTGTGCGCGCCGCCGCCGGTCGTCACGCCCATCACCAGCGCGGGCAGGCCGCGGCTGATGGGCGCGTTCGCGTCCGTCGAACCGCCGATGAGACTCGCCTCGATTCCCTGCGCGCGCAGACATTCGACCGCGCATTGGACGAGCGGATGCGACGCGGGGATCTCCCCGCCCGGCCGCCGTCCGATCGACTCCGCCTCCACGCGGACGCCGGGGCGGTTCGCGGCTTCGACGAGCGCGTCCACGCCCGCGACGAGATTCGCCAGCGCCAGCGTGGATTCGGAGCGCAGGTCCAATTCGAACGCGGCCTCCGCCGCGATGGTGTTGATCGAAGTCCCGCCGGAGATCGTCCCCACGTTCAGCGTCGTGCGCGGCGAAGTTGACAGGGACAGCGCCGCGATGCGCGCCGCGAGATTCGCCAGTTCATGCACCGCCGAAGGCTGGCCGTAATCCGACCAGGCGTGCCCGCCCGCCGTCCGCGCGGAGACGCGGTAACGCTGCACCGCCATCGCACGATGGTAGACGTGTCCCAGCGCCATCCCCTCGACGACGAGGTAGGCCGTCACGCCCGCGCCGAAGCGCTCCACAACAGCCTTCATGCCGCGCAGGTCGCCGAGACCTTCTTCGCAGGTATTTGCCGCCAGCCAGAGATCGCCCGGCAGGCGGGCGCCGCGCTCGCGTAGTTTCCACACGAGGCCGAGGAGCGCCGCGACGCCCACCGAGTTGTCGCCGATGCCTGGGCCGTGGATCCGCTCCGGGTCGCGCGTGAGGCGCAGGTCGGTCCCGCGCGGGAACACGGTGTCGAGGTGCGCGCTGACGACCAGCGGCGGCGCGTCCCCGCCGGGAATCCGCCCGAAGACGTTGCCAGCCGCGTCGGTTCCGACATCCAGCAAACCTTCCGCGAGGAACCGGGCGCGCACGAATTCCGCGCGCTCGCGTTCGTCGAAGGTCGGCGCGGGGATCTGCTGGATTTGGACAGCCAGTTCGATCACGCGCTCGGTTATATGATTCTGCCGGTCGTTTTCCATAGTTCGTTTCATACAACCCGGACGGTTTCTCGTAGCGCGTCCAGCCGCGCTTCGACCAGTCCGCGCATGGCGTCGAGCGGATGGTACGGGCCGGAGCCCTCCACCGCCAGCGAAGCCGAGACGTTGCCGAACAGCGCGCCTTCGAGCGGGTCGAAATTTTTACGGTAGCCCGCTAAAAAACCGCCGCAGAAGGCGTCGCCCGCGCCGGTGGGGTCCACGAGACGTGCCGGGTAGGCGGGAACTTCCCAGCGGCGTTGGGACACCGCGTCGTAGACCAGTTGTCCGCGCTCGCCGCATTTGACGATCACGAATTCGCAGCCCCACTGGCCGATGGCCGCGGCCATCTCCCAGGGGTCGCGCGTCTCGCCCCAGAAGAGGGACGCGAGCTCCTCCAGCGAGGGCAGGAAGGCCGTCAACCCGTGGACGAGGACGCGCGCTTCGCGTTGACGTTCGGGGAGCATCACCGCCGCGGGCGGGTCGAGGGTGAGGACGCGCATCGCGCCGCTCAGCCGGTCGGTGAACTGCCGCTGTGTGGACAGTTCCAACGGGCAGATGTGCATCGCGTCGGCGTCCGAGTAATCGGTCGGGAGGTCGGCCAGCTGCGGCGAGGCCGGGTCGGGCGGCGCGCCCGCCGTCTGCGAGTCGGAGCGGAGTCCCAGCAGCGCTTTGGGGAAGGGAATCCCGCGCTGCGCGAATTGTCCGACTGGGTTCGCGCGCGTGGCCTCGAAGTTTTCGTTGTAGGCGATGAAGGCGCGCTGGTCGAGCGCGCCCTGTTGGATGCGGATGCCGCGCGTGTCCCAGCCGCGGCTCGCCAGGTCTTTCAGCCATTGGCGCGGCAGGTCTTCTCCGGCGCGTCCCACCAGCCCGACGCGCTTTTCCCACACGCCCAGCCCGCCGGCGGCGTAGAGGAGGTTTCCGCCGGGAGAATCGAGCCGGGGCGCGCCGACGGGCGGGAGCAGGTATTCGCGTCGGATCTGGCCGACCAGGACAAAAAAGGACGGATTCATGAATTGTGGATTTCCGCCTAGGAAATAAAAACCTTCTCGGCCGCGCTGGCTTGCGAGGCGTTGATCGGGAGCAGGAAAATGAAGCGGCTTCCCTGTCCCTCCACGCTTTCGGCCCAGATGCGTCCGCCGTGCATTTCCACCATGGCTTTGGCAACCGAGAGTCCCAGTCCCATACCGCCGTACCGCCGCGTGAGGTGATTCTCCACCTGATAAAACCGCTCGAAGACGCGCGTCAGGTCGGACGCGGGGATGCCGATGCCGTCGTCCGCGACCGAGACCTTGACGTAGCCCGGCACCGCCTCCACGCTGACGAGGACGTGCCCGCCGGGTTCGGTGAACGTGATGGCGTTGCGCACCAGGTGGCTGAGCGCCACCTCGATCTTGCCCGCTTCGCCCTCCGCCGTCAGCGGGGATGACGGCGCGGCGAGGCACAGGTCCACGCCTTTGCGCCGCGCCTCCTCGTGGAACGATTCGACCACGTCCTGCGCGAGCCGCGTCATCACGACCTGTTTCTGCCGGACGCGCGCCGCGCCGCTCTGGTAGTTGTCCACGCTGGAGAGATTGTCCACGATCTCTTTCAGCCGCGTGGCGTTGCGGATGATGAGATCCAACTGCTCGTGATATTTCTTGTCCGTCAATTCGCGCAGGAAGGTGGCGTGACCGAGGATCAGCCCGAGGGGAGTCCGCAGCTCGTGGGAGGCGATGGCGATGAAGTCGGCCTTGAGACGTTCCAGGCTGGAGGTCTCCGCCTGCAGGCGTTCGATCTGTTTTTGCAATTCGCTTTCGTGGATGGAGAAGGCCGCCAGCGCGGCGAGGGTCTCCAGCACGGCGATGTCTTCCTCGGTATATTCGCCCTTCCTTTTGTTGACCGCTTCCAGCACGCCGAGCGGGCCGCCGCGGAACATGAGCGGCGCGGCCAGGATGGAGCGGGTGCGCGCGCCGGTCAGGCGGTCCACTTCCTTGTAGTGACGCTTGTCGTGCGCGGTGTTCTGCACCAACAGCGGCTCGGCGTGACGGAACACCCAGCCGGCCGCGCTGCCTTCGAGCGGCACCTGCACCCCGCGCAGGAACTGCAGCTGCTCGGGCGGCGCGGCGATGAAGAGCAGGTTGTCCGTCCCGGATTCGTAGCGCAGGATGGAGGCCGATTCGCTCGAAGTGAGTTCGCAGACCTCCTCCACCACAGATTGCATGAACGCGTCGAACTCCAGGGACGCGCCCAGGGTCTGGACTACGGTCAGGAGGCGGTTGATGCGTTCGATGTCCATAAGATGCCCGCGCAGATTATACTTGAGGGCCGGTAAGATGTTGCCTTTTTGAGGCCGTCAATTGATGGAATGCCCGTCTCGAAACCGTGTAAAATGGAGACCTGCAAAACATATTTCAAGGAGATTTAAATGTCGCCAAAAAAAGTTCGCGTTGCCGTCATCGGAGTCGGCAATTGCGCCTCCTCGCTCGTGCAGGGAGTGGAATATTACAAGAACGCCAAAGACAACGACGTCATCCCCGGAATCATGCACGCCCGCCTGGGCGGATACCACATCCGCGACGTGGAATTCACCCTCGGCATTGACGTCAACATCACCAAGGTCGGCAAGGACCTCTCGGATGCCATCTTTGCCGAGCCGAACAACACCTACAAATTCTGCGACGTTCCGAACCTGAACGTCCCAGTCGTGCGCGGCATGACCCACGACGGCCTCGGAAAATACCTCTCGCAGATCGTCGTCAAGGCGCCCGGTCCAACGGCGGACATCGGAAAACTGCTCAAAGAGACGAAGACCGACGTGGTGGTCAACTTCCTGCCGGTCGGCTCCGAGATGGCGACGAAGTGGTACGTGGAACAGGCCCTGGAGGCCGGCTGCGCCTTCGTCAACGGTATCCCGGTCTTCATCGCCTCGTCCGAATACTGGTCGAAGCGCTTCCGCGACGCCAAACTCCCCATCCTCGGCGACGACATCAAATCGCAGGTCGGCGCGACCATCGTCCACCGCGCCCTCACCACCCTGTTCGTGGACCGCGGCGTGCGCGTGGACCGCACCTATCAACTGAACTTCGGCGGCAACACCGACTTCCTCAACATGCTCGAACGCGAACGCCTCGAAAGCAAGAAGATCTCCAAGACCAACGCGGTCACCTCGATGCTGCCCTACAAACTCGATCCCGATAACGTGCACGTCGGCCCCTCGGACCATGTGCCGTGGCTGACCGACCGCAAGTGGTGCTACATCCGCATGGAAGGCACCACCTTCGGCGACGTGCCTCTCAACGCCGAGGTTAAACTCGAAGTGTGGGACAGTCCCAACTCGGCGGGCGTGATGATAGACGCCATCCGCTGCGCCAAGCTTGCCCTCGACCGCGGCCTGAGCGGACCGATCGTCGGCCCCTCCTCCTACTTCTTCAAGACGCCGCCCAAACAATTCCGCGACGACGTCTGCCGCGAAAAAGTGGAAGCGTTCATCAAGGGAGAGAGCGACGAATAGGCGGCTATAAGTTGCATGTTGCCAGTTACACGTTACGAGTTACGTAACTTGTAACTCGTATCCCCCATGACGAAACGAATCTTTCTCACGCTGCTCCTCTTTGCGAGCATCATCTCCGCCTGCTCGCCCGCGTCGACTCCCGCCCCGACCGTGGACGCGAACGCCGCCATGACGCAGGCCTTCGCCACGGTCAACGCCGCGCTGACCGCGACCGCCTCCGCGTCCGCGCCCGAAGCGCCAACCGAAACGCCCGTCCCGTCCGCCACGCCGACGCGTAGCGGCCCGCCGCCTGAGTTGCCGCCCGCGTATCGGTCGGGCGCGTTGAATCCGCTCGATACGCCGCACACGTACATTTCCGACTCGTGCCAATATCTGCGCGCCAAATGGGACCCGAACAACAGCGCGCCTGGCACGATCGTGATGGCGATCATGTTTCACAGCATCGAACAGGGTGTGCAGAGTTCGTCCAATCCCATGCACATTGGTTCGGG
This sequence comes from Candidatus Denitrolinea symbiosum, assembly GCA_017312345.1. Lineage (NCBI taxonomy): Bacteria > Bacillati > Chloroflexota > Anaerolineae > Anaerolineales > Anaerolineaceae > Candidatus Denitrolinea > Candidatus Denitrolinea symbiosum. The sequence goes on from BLAA01000001.1 coordinate 606,503, forward strand.
CGATTTCAAGCGCCTGATGAAGAATCTGCACGACTTCGGCTTTCAGGCCATCACTGCCAGCCAACTGGCCGACTTTCTCGATACCAACGCGAAGATCCCCGCCCGCTCGGTGATTCTGATTCAAGATGACCGTCACTCCGCGGAAAATTACAACGACTGGTTCCGCCCGTATTGGCAGGAGTTGGGATGGCCGGTGGTGAACGCGTGGATCAGTTTCGACGATAGCATTCGCGCCCGCATCCTTGCGGAAAATATCGCGCTGGGGCAGGAAGGCCTCGTGGATTTCCAATCGCACGGGACGATCCACAACATCAACATGACCGACGCCTCGAGCGACGAGTACATCCGCAGTGAGCTTCAGGGATCGGTGACCGACCTCGAGCAGAACTTTGGCAAGAAGCCCGTCGCCATCATCTGGCCTGGCGGCGGATTCGGAATCCGCCCCGTGCAGATCGCGCGCGAATTTGGTTTCCGCATCGGCTTCACCACGCACCCGCGCGGACCGATTATGTTCAACTGGATTCCGCTGGCCGATGCAGACGATCCCGGCCGCCCCGCCTACGTTTCGGAGGGATACGTCAACGACCCGCGCATGGTGTTGCCGCGCTACTGGCCTTCGCAGGTGCTGGCAAACCTGGACACCGTCCGCATCATCGGCAACGAGGCCGCCGCCTACGCCGGGCAGAACAAGGCCGTCGAGTTGGACTACTACGACATCGTCTGCGCGCCGACGCTGGGGCCGATCCCCGCCCTCGCCCCGTAGAAATTCTCCCATCCCATTTTGGAGCGTTACGCCATGAGCGACTGCATCTTCTGTAAAATCGTGCAAGGCGAGTTCAAATCAGACCTGGTCCACCGCGACGAGCATGTGACCGTCTTCCGCGACATCCGTCCCGCCGCGCCGACTCACCTCCTCATCGTCCCCAACCGCCACATCGCCTCGGTCAACGACCTGGAGAAATCCGACGCGGCGCTGGTCGGACACATGTTCGTCGTCGCGAAGCAGGTCGCCGCGCAGCAGGGACTCGCCGAGAGCGGCTACCGTCTCATCGTCAACACCGGCGCGGAGGGCGGGCAGACCGTCTTCCACCTGCACTTGCATCTGCTCGGCGGACGTCAGATGCTGGCGTTGGGATAAAAAATAGAGCGAGAAAATCTCTCGCTCTACCGTTATCGGCTATCTGCGTCCCAGCCGGCTGGGCGGCTTTCTGGCCCGCATGGCGTACCAGCCCAACCCCATTCCCCCCAGCAAAAGGAGCGCGCCCAAAATTCCCGCCCACGGAATGACGCGCCCGCCATCCGTCGGCGCGGGTTCCGCCGGCGCGGCCTGCACGCTCTTGGACTGCGCGCCGAAATCCACAAAGGCCAGGTCGCCGGCCTGAACGTCCAGTTTGTAGGACATTTCGCGGGTGGGATTGTATCCTTCGGGGATGGCAACGCTGATATTGTACGTCCCCGCCGGGACGTCGGTGAAGCAGGCCTGGACCGGCTCCTGGTCCGCGTCGAAGGCGTTGACCGTGCTTTGCGTTTGCGAATACATGCCGTTCACGTCGGTCATGCTGACCTCGCCCCCGGCCAGCCCAGACTCGGCCGTCTCGCGCAGGCCGTTCCCGTTGATGTCGTCGAAGAGCAGGATGCAGACCTGGGTCGTCCCCGTGAAAGGCGTGGGCGTGGGCAGGGGCGCGGTGGGCGTGGGGGAAGGCCCTGGCGTGGGCGTGTAGGCGGCCGGGCCGCCGATCCCGATCAGCAGCTGCATGCCCGCCGTAAGGTCGGAGCAGTCCGCGCTCAACTGGGGATTCTGACCATACAACTGATCCAATGTCAGCCCATTCAAGGCCGCGATGCTGATGCAGTTGTCGCCCTCCTTGACGATGTAGATGATGCGTCCGTCTGGCATGGGCGTGGGCGTGGCGTATTGCGGAAGCTGCAGCGGGGGCGAGGCCTGCGCGGGAAGCGCCAACCCGAAGAAAACGACGACGGCGGCGAACAGGCTTGAAAGTAGAAGGAAACGTCGGTTCATTGTCTGGATTATACACTGACAAAAACCCGTTTTTCGGCAGAAAACGGGTTTGGGCGCGTCTGATATAATCCAGTCACCGCAGGAGGTCGCATGTCTTTGAATATCGTCGTCGGCGCCCAGTGGGGCGATGAGGGGAAGGGGCGCATCGTGGATTACCTGGCCGCGGGGGCCGATTATGTGGCGCGCTACAACGGCGGCGACAACGCCGGGCATACCGTTACCGTGGGCGGAAAGATCTTCAAACTGCATCTCGTCCCTTCGGGCATTGTCCATCCGCACACCACCGCCGTGATGGGAAACGGCATGGTCGTCAACCCGCGCACGCTCCTCGATGAGATGACCGCCCTGCGCTCGGCGGGCGTGTCCATCGCTCCCCAGCGCATGCACATCTCGCCCGCTGCGCATCTCATCACGCCCGCCCACCGCGCATTGGATAACGCCAACGAAGCCGCGCGCGGCTCCAGCCGGATCGGCACAACGGGACGCGGCATCGGTCCCGCCTACATGGACAAGGCCGCGCGCCGCGGCCTGCGGATGGCCGACCTGCTCGCGCCAGACTTCGCCGAGCGGCTGCGCGCCCACCTGCTCGATTCCAACCGCGCCCTCAACCTGCTCTCCGCTCCCGAACTGGAGGTGGAAGCCGAGGCCGAATCCTACCTCGACGCGACCTCGCGCCTGGCCCTCTACATCCGCGATGTGGCGCTGGAACTCGCGCTGGCCCTCAAGCAGGGACAGACCGTCCTTGCCGAGGGCGCGCAGGGAACGCTGCTCGACCTCGACCACGGCACCTATCCGTTCGTGACGAGTTCCGCCACCGTCGCGCCCGCCGCGCTGACCGGGCTCGGGCTGGGAATCGCCGCGGCGCGCGAAGCGCGCGTGCTGGGCGTGACGAAAGCCTTCCAGACGCGCGTCGGCTCGGGGCCGTTCGTCACCGAACTGGAAGGGGAGATGGCCGACCGTCTGCGCGGCACCGGCGCCAACCCGTGGGATGAATTCGGGACGACGACCGGCCGTCCGCGCCGCGTGGGTTGGCTGGACGGCGTCCTGCTGCGCTACGCGGTGCGCGTCAACGGGCTGACCGACCTCATCATCACCAAATTGGACATTCTCTCCGGGCTGAGCAAGATCCAGCTTTGCACCGGTTATATCGTCAACAACGCGCTCATCCACGACCTGCCCGGCGGCGCGGACGGGCTTTCTGCCTGCGCCCCGGTCTACGAGGAATTCCCCGGCTGGCGGGCGGATATCACGAGGGTCCGCCGCTGGAAGGACCTGCCGAAGAACGCGCAAAAATACCTGGAACGCATCAGCGCGCTGGCTGAGACGCCGATCAAGTCGGTGTCGCTGGGTCCGGAGCGGGAACAGATATTGGAAGTGTAGCCTGTGTCTGGGGGGAGTTTCGACGCGGCGGCTTTTTTATGGTTCTGTCCGCGTCATCCGTGTATTTAAGAAACAGTCTCTAACGCGGGGCGGTCTTTTTCCTCCAGGCGGCGCTCATTGGAATGGGGCGTCCGATGCCGTAGCCCTGCGCTTTTTCCACGCCTATTTCCCGCAGGCGGTTAATGGTCTCTTGATTCGTGGCGTGTTCCGCGATGACTTGAATCCCGAGCGTATGCGCCACCTGGGTGATCGCCTCCACCATGGCCTGGTCTCCCGGATTCGACAGCATGTCGCTGACGAAAACGCCGTCAATTTTGATATAGTCCAGGGGGAGGGTCTTGAGATAACGGAAGGAGGAGAATCCGCTCCCAAAATCGTCGAGCGCAATCCGGCCTCCCAGTTCGCGAAAGTCCCGAATAAAGCGCTGCGCCTTGCCGATGTGGTGAATGGCGGCGGTCTCTGTGATCTCGAAGCAGATCTGTTCGAGAGAAATGGAAAATTCCCGCTGTTGTTCGAGAACGTACTCCAGAAGGTTGTCGTCGTCGAGCGAATTGCCCGAAAGATTGACGGTGACCTGAAGCCCCTCAGTGTCGTGCGTGGACATGGCGTGGAAGGTCTGGCGAATCACCCAGCGATCTATGGCCGTCATCAGGCCGTAACGTTCGGCGGAGGGGATGAACGCGTTGGGGAGGAGGACTTCATTGTTCTCTTTTGCCATGCGGATCAGCACTTCGTAGTGCTTGAACGCGCTCCCCGGCTCGCTCAGATGCTCGATGGGCTGGCAGTAAAGCAGGAGTTGATCGTTGGCGACCGCGTCGCGCATCTGCGCGGCCTGGATGATCTCGCCGTGCCGCTGGCTGGTTTCGCTGTCCTCGGTCTGGTAGACGTAGACGCGGTTGCGGCCCAGGTCTTTGGCGGTGTAGCAGGCGACGTCTGCCTGGGTGAGCAGTTGTTTGACGCTTTCCTTTTCCGCCGTGATCGGCACCACGCCGATGCTTACGCCCACCAGAAACGTGTTTCCCTCCCAAATGAAGGGCAGGTTGTGAAGCCGGGCCAGGATCTCGCCGCAAATGACGAGGGCCCGGTCCAGCTGGCAGTTTTCCAGCAGGAGTCCGAATTCGTCGCCTCCCAGCCGCGCCAGCGTGTCGCGTTGGCGGAACAGGCCTCCCAGCATCCCGGCGACCTGCTTCAGCAATTCGTCGCCCGCCGCGTGTCCCACCGTGTCGTTCACTATTTTGAACTGGTCGAGGTCCAGGTAACAAAGGATGTGCGACAGGCCGCGTTCCCTGGTGTTGATTAAGGCCCGTTCCAGCCGCCTTTCGAACTCGCGCCGGTTGATGAGGCCGGTCAGGCTGTCGTGCGCGGCGTCGTGCGCCACCTGCCGCGACAGGCGTCTTTCGACGGTGACATCCTGGAATACAAGCACCGCGCCGATGACGTCTCCCCTGCGGTTGCGGATCGGCGCGGCGGAGTCGTTGATGGAATGTTCCCGGCCGCCGCGGCTGACCAGGATGGAATGATTAGCCAGCCCGACGACCTTGCCCTCCCTCAGGCAGCGCTCCACCGGGTTGACGACGGGCAGCCGGGTGTCTTCATTGATGATGCGGAAGACGGCGCGCAGGGGTTGTCCTTGCGCCTCCTCCATGCTCCAGCCGGTGAGGATTTCCGCGGCCGGGTTGAAGTATTCCACGGTCGCGTGGACGTCTGTGGTGATGACCGCGTCCCCGATGGAGTGCAGGGTCACTTCGGCGCGTTCCTTTTCTTCGAACAGCACGTCCTGCATTCTTTTGCGTTCGCCCAGTTCAGCTTGCAGGGCGGCGTCGATCTGGCTGCGCTGGATGGCCCCCGCCAGCACGTTGGCCGCGGCCACCAACCCGTCCACCTCCGCGTTGGTCCAGGCGCGTTCCCGCGCCGCGTCGTCGAAGCCGATGCAGCCCCACCAGAAACCGTCAATGAAGATCGGCACGTCGAGCAGGGCTTTCATGCCGCGCCCCAGGATGAACTGGTAGTCGTCGTCGTTCAGGCGTTTGCGATCTCCGATGTAGGGAAGCCCCCGGCTCATATTTTGATGCCAGCTTTCCAGGTCGTCTTCGCCCAGCGGCGATTGGATGTAACGCGGGTTCCCGAGGTCGCTTTCGAAACCCGGCATAGTCCACTCGAACAATATGGAGGTTGTCAGCCGGCCGTCTTCCAGCTTTGTGTTTTGAAACAGGTAGGCGTGCGAGGCGCCGATGCTTTTTCCCAGGCTTTCCAACATGTCGTCCACTTCGCTGCGCCAGTCGGAGGCTTTGAAAAGTCGTTCGGCGAATGCGGCCACCGCGTTCAAAATGGTCTCGCGTTGATGCAGGTCGGTCTCAGCCTGTTTGCGATCCGTGATGTCCAACGCGGAGGTCAGCTCATACCGCGTGCCGTTGATTTCAAAATGGTCGTTGGATACGAGCGCGGCGCCGATCTCCCCAGACTTGGAGCGGAAGCGCAGTTCCAGGTTCCTGATTTCCCTGCGCTCCTCCGTCAGCTTGACGATCTTTTGGATGTCTTCGTCAAATGCCCACAAATTCAGTTCCGAGGCTTTCCGTCCCACCGCTTCTTCATATGCGTAGCCCATAATGTCGCAGAAGGCCTGATTCACGTCCACAAAGCGGCGGTCGGTTTCGATCGTCATCATCACAGGCGAGGAGTGGAAGGCCTGGTGGAAACGCTTTTCCGAAAATGCCAACGCGGCCTCGATCTGCTGTCGTTCGACCAGTTCTTTTTGCAGGCGCCGATTGCTTTGAAACAGCGCCTCAACGACCAGCCGTACCATCACCGCGGTCAGGATCAACGCCAGGGAGACGGAGAAGAAGTCGCCGGTCACGCTGTGCGTGAACGGATTGGGTTCATAAAGCCCGTAAATATCCCCAAAAACCAGCCAGGCGACGCAGGCGATGCTGAAAGCGGTCAGAAGAAACAGCGCCCGTTTCCGGGCAACCAGGCTGACGATGATCAGGATGGCTGGAAATCCCAGGATGTTGATGTTGTGCACGCCCTGGCCGCGGCTTGCGAGCCAGGTCATTACGGTAAGCATGACGAGCGCCAGCAGGATGGCGGCGCTCTCATATTTTTTCCGACGCGCCAGATGGATGCCCGCCAAAACCGGTAGCGTGGAGACGCCCATGGCGACGGCGCTGACAACATTTCCGCTCAACGACAGGATCAGGGCGCCCGCGAGCAGCGCGGCCAGAGCCAGGCCGAGAAACCATTTGAAGATCGCCGCGATGCGCTGTTCGTCCCCGTAGAAATCCAGCGGGGACGGTCTGTGCTGCGGGTCAGGGGAGTCGCCGTTCATGTTTGGCGCCATTTTTCGTATGCTCCAATCTTGATTTTACCGCGCGCCTTCGGATTGCCAATTGGCAATATGGAAAGGGGCGGGCGGACCGTCAAATAAGAAGGATGAGCCGATCTGCCGTCCCCTGCGCGGTATCCCGTCCGCCTGCCGATACGCGCGGCGGCGTGCGCGTTGAGAATAAACGATCGTGCCTCCCCTTGACAGGCCTGGGGTTTCGCTGTATATTGATTACTGACCGCTCGGTAAGTTTTGAAACAAGGAGAAAAAATGACAGATAAAACTCGCAACCAGTTGCTCCTGGTTCTCTTCCTTGGCGTGCTGATGGGCGCGCTCGATATTGCCATTGTCGCGCCCGCCCTGCCCGCCATCCAAACCTATTATGGCATCGGCGACCGCGCCCTCACATGGACTTTCACTATCTACGTGCTGTTTAACCTGATCGGCACACCGCTGATGGCGAAACTTTCGGACACCTTCGGGCGACGCTCCATTTATATTCTGGATATCGTTCTCTTCGCGCTCGGCTCGTTGATTGTCGCGCTTGCGCCTGCAAACCTGTTCGCAGGACTACTTTTCGGGCGCGCATTACAAGGCCTAGGCGCGGGCGGAATCTTCCCCGTTGCCAGCGCGGTGATCGGCGACACCTTCCCGCCCGAGAAGCGCGGTGGCGCGCTCGGTCTGATCGGCGCGGTATTTGGGCTCGCCTTTTTGATCGGGCCCATCCTCGGTGGAATTATCATGAGCGCCGCGACCTGGCAGTGGTTGTTCATCGTCAACCTGCCCGTCGCTCTGGTCGTGATCGTCATGGGATGGAAGTTGCTCCCCGCGCAACGACCCGATACACGCGGCGCGTTCGACTGGGCAGGCATGATCACGCTCGGCGCTCTTTTGTCCGCGTTCGCGTATGGATTAAATCAAATTGATACAGCCAACTTTGTAGGCAGTTTCTTCTCGCTGAACGTTCTGCCCTTCATCCTGCTTGCCGCGATTCTGTTGTTCGTGTTCGTCCGCATTGAGAATCAAGCCAGCGATCCCGTTCTGCAACTGACCTTATTCAAGAGTCGTCAATCGGTTTTGGCGAGCGCGCTTTCCGCGGGGGCGGGCATCGGCGAAGTGAGCATGGTCTTCATCCCCGCGCTCGCAATCGCCGCCCTGCCTGGCGTAGTGGACAAACACACGTCCAGTTATTTGCTGATGCCCGTCGTCCTCGCGCTCGGGATCGGCTCACCGCTCGCGGGACGCATGTTGGACAAATTCGGCTCCAAAGCGGTCGTGACCGTCGGGACGATTCTGCTCGCCGCTGGTTCGCTCATGCTGGGGATTTGGAACTCGGCGCTTTGGATGTTCATCGCCGAAGGGGCGCTGATCGGACTCGGACTCTCCGCTCTGCTGGGCGCGCCGATCCGCTACATCATGCTGAACGAAGCGCCTGAATCGCAGCGGACTTCGGCGCAGGGCGCGATCGTCGTCTTCACCAGCGTCGGGCAGTTGATCAGCAGCGCGCTGGTCGGCGCTGTCGCGGCTTCGGCGGGCGGCGGCGTGAACGGGTACGGCGTCGCCTATTTGGCGATTGGCGTCATCTCTGTGATGCTGGTTCTGCTGACCTTCGGGTTGAAGAGTCGTCAGCAAGAAATCAAACGCGCCGCGCAACTCCAAACTGTGGCGACGCACGGAGGCGATTAATGTCCTCTTTCGCAATCTTAAAGTTCGTGCATGTATTCTCTGCCATGATCGCGGTCGGGACGAATATCAGTTACAACCTGTTATTGATCAACGCGGCACGCCGTCCCGAAACGACCGTGTTCACGCTCAAGACGATTCGGTTTCTCGACAGCCGACTGGCGAACCCTTCCTATGCTGTGACGCTCCTCGCGGGTTTGTGGATGGCGTTTGTCGTCCCATTCCCACTCATGACGCCTTGGATATTGGCTTCCATCATTCTTTATCTGCTCATCGCCGCGCTGGGATTTGGCGTTTACGCCCCGATCTTTCGCAAACAACTCAAACTCGCCGAGAGCGAAGGGACGCGGAGTCGAGCCTATTTACAGACAGCCCGGCAGGGGATGACTCTCATCTTTATCGTTACGGTTCTCGTGGCATTGATTGTCTTCTTCATGGTGGTCAAGCCGCCGTTGTGGAGCGGGTGGTTTTAAAATCTTGCGCGCAACTAACGCTGGAGAGCGTCAACCGCGCGGCGAGAATGTTACAATTCGTTCATGGCAAACACAGCGACCGGTCTCGACGAACAGATCCTTGAAACCGCAAAGGATTTGTTCATCAACAAGGGCTATCACGGCTTGTCCATGCGCGAGATTTCTGACGCGCTGGATGTTTCCAAAGCCGCCTTGTATTATTACTTCAAGGACAAGGAAGAACTTTTTCTGGCGATCCTGAAAGTATATTTGGACGATATGAGCGAGGCGTTGGACCGCATCCAATCTGAAGCCGCTCCCCGTCGTGAACAGATCCGTCATTTCATCGAGTATGTGCTTGCTCAGCCATCTAAACAGCGCGCCACCATCCGCCTCGCCAGCCAGGAGATTGTCCACCTGACCCCGAAAGCGCGGAAAGCGTTCGCCGCCCTGTACCGCGAGAAGTTCGTCGGTAAAGTGCAGTCCATTTTGCAGCAAGGCATGGACGGCGGCGAATTTCGCGAGATAGAAATTGAAGTGGCGGTTTGGGCGCTGCTGGGAATCATGTTCCCCTATTTTTATCCCACGCATTCGGGCGACGCTCCCTTGCCGAACGAAGTAATTCAGGAAGTAGCAACGATCTTCCTAAATGGGATTTGCAAGTAACGTTCCTGTGCGAGAGTCGTCCCGTTCTCGCAAACTCTTCACTCCCCTTATATTTACGCGATGCCAAAGAATGTCGTTGCGAGACCCGCGAAGCGGGTCGAAGTAATCTCGTGTTACAAGGAGATTGCTTCGGGCGGCAGAACACCGCCCTCGCAGTGACACGATTTGGGTTGTCATTTCAATGTCCGATACTTCATCCGTAGAGCGGGATAGTATCCCGCTCTACCGTTTTAGAGTCCGATACTTCACCCGATGTGGGGTCAAATCCTTGCCAAACTTCTCGCGCATCATGGTTTCGTAATCGGACCAGTTGCCGATACGTTGTCAGTTTCCAGACTTCAACGGTGGCGGCACTGTCTTTGCCCCTTCGACAATTCCCATTGCTATGATTCCAGCGCCTATATAGGGATCAATATCTTTTGCGCTAGTGATGTGATATTGAAAAACTATAGACGAGACAACCATACCTGCGCGAGCGGCGTTCAAATAATCAAGCCCATACTTTTTCATGATTTTGTCATATTGATCTTGATACTCGGCTTGAACCTGTTCGGTTGTCATTAAAGGCTTATCTTTTTCGGGAAATTCTGTAACAACAGGTTTTGCCATGACATCAATTCCATTTTGCTTGCAATAAAATGCAAACAAATTCATCAATTGAGGCCAGGCTTGGTTGACCTCTTCCGATAGGACAACAACCCCAGGTTCAACAGCGTGACTGTAATTCATCGCTCTGTACAGGTTTGTACCAGCAATTCGCGCTGCAATGGCTAGAACGGTACCCGCATGGGGCTTGCCATTCACAAGCGGAATTTTCTCTTGAAGTTCCTTTACAAATTCCATTGCCGCCTCATAACGTTTCTTCTGCATTTCAGGCGAAATGAGATCTTTATCCACTTCTTGAGCTTGAGCAGAAGCATCCTTTTTCGATGGCTTTTTGAAAAAGTCAAATAATGGCATGATATCCTCTTCTAAAATCAGCGTTTCAATTTTAAGTAGGACGAGATATTATCTCGTCCTACCGTTTCAACGTTCTATATTTGACCCGATGGGGTGTCAAATCCTTGCCGAACTTCTCCCTCATCATCGCTTCATAGTCTGACCAATTCCCGATATACATCTTCGCCTGCGAGTCATCTTCAAACACAATCAAATGCGTGCAGATGCGGTCGAGGAACCAGCGGTCGTGGGAGACGACGAGGGCTGTGCCTGCGAATTCGGTGAGGGCTTCTTCGAGGGCGCGGAGGGTGTTGACGTCGAGGTCGTTGGTGGGTTCGTCGAGGAGGAGGACGTTGGCGCCTTCGGTGAGGGTCTTGGCTAAATGGACGCGGTTGCGTTCTCCGCCTGAGAGGATGCCGACTTTCTTTTGCTGGTCACTACCTGTGAAGTTGAATGACGAACAATAGCCGCGCGCATTGATTCTTCGTTTGCCGAGTTCGAGAGTCTCTGCGCCGCCTGAGATTTCTTCGTAGACGGTTTTGTCGGGGTCGAGCGTGCGGGATTGGTCAACGTAGGCGAGTTTGACCGTCTCGCCGATTTTGATCGTGCCGCTGTCGGGAGTCTCTTTGCCGACGATCATCTTGAGGAGCGTGGTCTTGCCTGCGCCGTTGGGACCCACTATCCCGACGATAGAGCCTGGGGGAACTGTAGCAGAAAACCCGTCGAGAATGAGGCGGTCGTCGTAGGATTTCGTCAACTTGTCAAATTCAAAAACAACGTCACCGAGGCGAGGTCCAGGCGGGATGTAGATATCCAGTTCTTCGCGGCGCGCTTCGGCTTCTTGATCCAACAATTTTTCGTAGGCGCTGACGCGGGCTTGTCCCTTCGATTGACGCGCTTTGGGCGACATGCGAATCCATTCGAGTTCGCGTTCGAGGGTCTTTTGTCGTTTCGATTCGGCTTTCTCTTCGAGTCGGATGCGCTCCTGTTTTTGTTCGAGCCACGAGGAGTAGTTGCCCTTGTAGGGGATGCCGTAGCCGCGGTCGAGTTCGAGGATCCAGCCTGCCACGTTGTCGAGGAAGTAGCGGTCGTGGGTGACGGCGATGACGGTGCCTTTGTAGTCGCGCAGGTGATGTTCGAGCCACGCCACCGATTCGGCGTCGAGGTGGTTGGTGGGTTCGTCGAGCAGGAGGATGTCGGGTTCGGTGAGCAGGAGTCGGGTGAGGGCGACGCGGCGTTTTTCTCCGCCTGAGCAGACGCGGATGGGCGTATCCGACGGCGGGCAGCGCAGGGCGTCCATGGCGAGTTCGAGTCGGCTGTCGAGATTCCACGCGTCGTGTTTATCAAGTCCCTCTTGCAGTTTGGCTTGTTCGTTGACGAGGGCGTCGAAGTCGGCGTCGGGTTCGGCGAACTTGGCGTTGACTTCATCGTAGCGGGCGAGCATTTCGACGATGGGCGCCACCGCTTCTTTCACGACTTGGATGACTGTTTTGCTTTCGTCGAGTTTTGGCTCCTGTTCGAGCAAGCCGACGGTGTAGCCTTTGGACTGCGAGATTTCGCCGATGTAGTCTTTGTCCACGCCTGCCATGATGCGCAGTAACGTGGATTTGCCCGCGCCGTTCAACCCCAGCACGCCGATCTTTGCGCCGAGGTAGAAGCCGAGGGAGATGTCGCGCAGGATCTGTTTGTTGGGCGGGACGATGCGCCCCACTTTGTTCATTGAATAAATTACTTGTGTGGTTTCGTTACTCATAGTGGCGGTATTTTACCCGATGATTGTTTTTAGGATGAAAAACCCCCGCTTCTTTCTACGGGGGAGTTGGTTCGGCTTCGAGGGGCTTTGTGCTACGCTGTTAGCCCGCATTACATGATAAACTGACTCTTGATAATTTTTGCTTCTCGCTTATAATGACATTTGTAGAATATACGTGCTAATTATAAAATTAAAAGCAGCCCCATGAACTTCAAAATTGACGAGACTCCAACTAAATTACGTGGTGGTTATTACACAGACCCCGATATTGCTGCATTTCTTCTGAAATGGGTTTTGAATATTCATCCAAAATCTATTTTAGAGCCGAGTTGCGGTGATGGCGTTTTTTTGCGTGGGCTTTCAGCATTAAGTACAAATGGCTTGAAGTCTGTTAGAGCATTTGAAATTGAACCTGTTGAAGCGGGAAAAGCAAAACAATCGGCTAATCAATTCAAAAAAGTTGACGTTGAAATTGAAAGACGAGACTTTCTTGGTTGGTCACTAACTAAACTGTTGAATCTGCCACAGTTTGATGCCGTTGTTGGGAATCCTCCATTTATTCGTTATCAATATTTAGATAGTAGCCTGCAAAACATTTCAGAGCAGATTTTCAAGGTTTTCCATCTTCCGTTTACGAAACATACAAATGCTTGGGTTCCCTTTGTGATCTCTTCATTGGCTCTATTGCGCCCAGGTGGAAGATTGGCGATGGTTGTGCCTTCTGAATTATTACATGTGCTTCACGCAGAATCATTAAGGGCATATCTAACTCAGGTATGTTCTCGTGTTCTGATTTTTGACCCTCAAGAAATTTGGTTTGAAGATACGCTTCAGGGCGCTATTTTATTAATGGCTGAAAAAAAGAACGAACCTGAAGAACACTTCAAAGGCGTGTCAATTATCGCTACAAGAAGCAAAGATTTTCTATCTGAAGACCCAGAAGATTATTTCGAAAAAGCCAAATATACAAATGGGGAAACTGTAAAAGGCAAATGGATGCTTGCCTTACTCACAAGTGACGAACGTGATGTACTAAGAAAGGCAAAGGTAAACTCAGGCGTTCATTATTTCGATGATATTGCTGAAGTCGCTGTTGGTATTGTTACAGGCGCAAACAAGTTCTTTCTCGTATCAGACGAGATTGTCAAGCAGTATTCTTTGAAAAAATGGGCATATCCCATGTTCGGTAAAAGCGAGCATGTTCCAGGGGTTATTTTTGACGAAGACGCCATTGAAAGAAATAGAAAGCTGGGCTTGCCCACTAATTTCATTTGGTTTTCTGATGAAAAAATGAGCGAATTGCCAGAACCAGTAAAGAATTACATTCATCTTGGCGAATTGCAAAACATACATAAAAGATATAAATGCCGAATTCGAGAGCCTTGGTATAGCGTTCCTTCGGTTTATGCCACATCTCTTGGAATGCTAAAGCGAAGCCATGATTTTCCACGCTTGGTTTTCAATAAAGCACAAGCATATACAACTGACACCACTTATCGCGTCAAACACAAAAAATTCAATGAAGCAACAATCGTTGGCTCTTTCATTAATAGCCTTACCGCATTGAGCGCGGAGATTGAGGGAAGGCATTATGGCGGCGGAGTTTTGGAACTTGTACCTTCTGAAATAAGAAAGTTGTTAGTTCCAATCCAGAAGTTTGACCAGAAAGAACTTTACAAACTCAACACCCTTATTCAAAACGGAATTCCATCCGAAGAATTACTTTCTCAACGAGATAAAGAAGTTTTATTACCACTTGGTTTTGGTAAAAAGGAAACGACCACGCTTTTAGAAGCATGGTCGCGCTTACGCTTGCGTCGTCAAAGGCAAGATGCTGATGAAGTTTTGGAAGAATAAACTTTAGGTTATTTGAATTGTAAATGGTTCAACTTCTCCTGGGGGCGGAGCGTAAAGGCTAAATGTTCTTCCAATAAGATTTAACTCTCGTATAACCTCTCCCAGTTCACCCCAATGCAGAATGGTAGTGTAGTTGTGCTGTCCTGCCTCTCCACTTGGCTTATGGCTAATCATAAGCTCATGGATACCATAACTCTCTCCAAGAATGTAAATATCAAAGTCGGCTTCTGTTCGTTCGCTATAGGGCGAAGCTCTCCATTCCCGCCAATCTAAATTGCCAAACACATTATTTCTAAAGTATGTGGTTTGGTCAATAGGATCGTCATTTACACTCCATCTCGCTTGTGTTAATCTCAAGCCACCTGTAACATTTCCTGCTTGCCTTTGAACATCAGAAGCAGGAAGGTTGAGTTTTTGCCAAACTAAATCTCCTATGATATTTCGCGGTGATGGCTCATTTGGTGTAGGAGCAGGTTGTCGAGTTCTTCTTGGTTGTCTGACAGCAGGGGGAGTTGATGATCGGCGTGTACGAGATGGACGATTGATTATTTCTACGCCAAATGGCGAAGCTGGAGAGTCTGAACGATCTTGTGCTCTCAAAGACCGCCTCTGATTTGCTGTAATCTCTCTTTCAGTTGGTACTTCACCTCTCCTTACCAGAGTATCGATCAGATTACCGTTTAGAACTTGAGCTGTGCTTCCTTGAGGATTTAAGTATCTGTTTAATGACGAAAGGACTTCAGTATATTCGGTGATATCTTGAGGGAAATTAAAAGTAGTTTGAGTTGATGCTTCGTAATTGGTATAAAGCCCACCATCTGTTAGATTGCTTGAACCCACGAAAAGCTCTGCTTTTAAGCCTGTCGCTTCGAATAAATAAATTTTGGGGTGAAAAGTGTGCCCTCTTCTAGCATTATGGACAAGAATTGAATTTACTCTAAGAGAATCTATTCTTTGAAGAGCTTCTGCAGAGGTTGACTTTACATCAAAACCCACAGTTATAGAAATCTCTGCTCCACGATTTTTTGAAGCAAGTATGTTTTCTGTAAGACGGTCAATTGCCTGTGCGTTTGCAAAAGCAGAAATCAACCAAACTTTGTTATAGAAGGGATTTTCTGATGAGAGAAGGTCGTTGATGATTTCTCCCATTTTGACACTTGAAGGTTGAAGGACAACGCTGGTTTTCATATAATGTCCTTGATGAAATAATGTTTACAGTGATATTCCACATAGTATAAACGATAAGTGATATGTCAAAAGCAAAGGGGGGAGGGAGGGACCTCACCCTGATTGGCGGGGCTGATCGGCATGTCCGCTTGCCCCTCTCCAAATGGAGCTCCACAGGGGTGCTTCGCGAAGGGTATGGAGTTGACTTCTTTTCTGCGCCTGGTGGCGTGTTGGGTTTCCAGAGCAACGTTTCGTTTCAGGATGGTTTTAGCCTCTCCCCCTTGGGGGACATCGTACCCGAAGCGGAGCGGAGTGGTAGACGGGAGAGGGGTTTTGGTTGACCCCCTCTGTCCTTCGGACATCTCCCCCAAATGCGACAATGAAAAGCTGGGATAAAAATGGGGAGTTCGAATCGTCGGATTTGGGGGAGACTCGGCGATGGGCATTTCCTTGCAACTGGGGCATTATTCATCCTTCATCATTCATAATTCATCCATTCCCTTTCGGATTGATGAGGTGATGATGGGACTGTCCGCGGTGGTGGGGAAGATCAGAGAATTGACATTCCAATAATTCTCATGGTTGACCCTGCAAATTATTTGATATAAAATAAGGTGGACTGTGAAGGAGTTTGCCCATGTCCACTTCCCTTTTCAAGCGAACGGCGATAGATGAAATTTCCAAGTATCTTCACACGGACGATATCGTCGTCATTCACGGCGCGCGGCAGGTGGGAAAAACGTCTATTCTGATGTATTTGCAGGAGCAACTCGAATCGGCGGGCGAACGGACGTATTACATTGATCTGGAAGACAGCCGCTTCGTGTCCACGCTGGATAAGGGCGTGGATGAATTTGCCGCGTATTTGGGGGAACAGGGATTTGACCTGTCCGCGTTCAGGCAATCGGGGAAGAAACTCTTTGTGTTGGTTGACGAGATTCAGTATCTAGCGAATCCATCCTCCTTTTTGAAGTTGCTGGCGGATCATCACCGTTATTTGAAGATCATCGTTTCGGGATCGTCCAGTTTCGAGATGAAGAGCAAATTCAAGGATTCGCTGGTCGGCAGGACGGTCAACTTTGAGATCCATCCGCTCTCGTTTCGGGAGTTTTTGCTGTTCAGGGACGTCCCCTTTGTCCCTGCCGAACGATACACCGAAAAGAAAACCGCCGAATTGAAGTCCCTGTTTACCGAGTTTGCCATGTATGGCGGGTATCCAAAAATCGTGTTGACTCCCGAAATCGGCATGAAGGAAAGATACCTGCAACAGATCATTGATACCTACATCCGCAAGGACATCCGCGACCTGGCGGAGATCAAGGATGTCAACAAGTTCAACCGCCTGCTGGAAGTCCTGGCTTCGCAAAGCGGAAACTTGTTGAACGTCAGCGAGTTGAGCGCCACCTGCTCGCTCTCGCGCGAGACCGTCGAGCGGTATCTGTTTCTGCTGGAGCAGACGTACATCGTTCGGCTTGTGCGTCCCTACAGCCGCAACCTCCGCTCGGAATTGACCAGGACGCCCAAGATCTTTTTCTACGACACAGGCTTGATGCAAATGTTGTGGTTGAAACAATTACAAAAAGAAGTTTTGGGATCGGTCTTTGAAACCAGCATTTACGCCGAATTGATAAAGGCGCATGGAACCGACAATGTATTTTATTGGCGCACACAGGACAAGAAAGAAGTTGATTTTATTTTGCGGTCGGGAAAAAAAGTAATCCCCATCGAAGCAAAGTTGAGTTTTCCACGAAACATCCCGACAGGTATTCATACCTGGAAGGAATCCTTCGGCGTAAAGGATCATCTGATTGTTGGATTGAACGGGACTTCCGAAGAGGTTGGGTTTATCTATCCATGGCAGCTGCCCGAGTGAAACCAAATGGTGCATCAAAGAACTCCGCCATAAGATGAAAGAATATCTTGTGGGAAGAATTACAGGCGTGTCAGTTGGGTGTTGGGTTTAGAAGGCAGCAGGTCATTGCTGGTCATTGAAGCGGATGGCAATGTCCACGATTTGCAGAAAGAGGAGGATGAACGGCGGGAGAAGGTGTTGAGTGAGATGGGGCTGAGGATCGTCCGATTCAGGAATGATGAGGTGGTGAAGAACCTGTCCGCGGTGGTGGGTAGAATCAGGTCAATGTTGGTATACTTGGCGACAAGGTGACACATGAGCAAAAAGACCATTGAAAAGAATCTTGTCAAAGCGTTGCTCCATGCTGGGGCAATGACGTACAAACTCTATGAATTTGAACTCGAAGAA